>DASVVO010000081.1:0-187838 GCA_036386515.1 Pyrinomonadaceae bacterium | reverse complement strand
GCGCAGTATGATGTGACGGCCGTCCCCGGCGGCACGGGCATCACGGCGACCGGCACGCGCAGCTTCTACAGCAACGAACAGGCCGTGATCTACGGTGCGACCGGCACGACGCCTCCCGCCCGCTCCGCCACCGGCGCCTCCGGCGGCACCGCCCTCCAGTAGTCAAGACCGTTATCAACCCCATACCTTGAGGACTTAAAGAAAATGCAACAGAACAAAGGCCAACGCGGCTTCTCACTCATCGAACTCCTGATCGTGGTTGCGATCATCGGCATCATCGCCGCCATCGCCATCCCCAACCTGCTCGCGTCGCGTCGCGCCGCCAACGAAGGTTCCGCTATTGCCTCGACGCGCTCCCTTAACACCGCCGAAGCGACTTACTTCACGACCGTCGGCGCGAACCTGTCCTACGCCAACCTGACCGCGCTGAACACGGCCGGTCTCATCGACGCCGTCCTGATGGGTGGCACCAAGAGCGGCTACACGTTCGCCATCCCCCAGGCCAGCATCCTGACGGCTTCGGCCACGCAGGCGGCGCAGTATGATGTGACGGCCGTCCCCGGCGGCACGGGCATCACGGCGACCGGCACGCGCAGCTTCTACAGCAACGAACAGGCCGTGATCTACGGTGCGACCGGCACGACGCCTCCCGCCCGCTCCGCCACCGGCGCTTCCGGCGGCGACGCGCTCCAGTAAACCTAACGACCCACGTCGATCTAAACCCACTGGACTCTGCGGAGGCGGAATTAAGTTTCCGTCTCCGCAGTTTTAATTGGGACGGTCATGCGGGCGGCTGCTCCCTATGATATTCTCAACCGCGTCTGCTCAGCCTGACCGGCGCGGTTTCAAGACATCTTCGACCAAACCGGACATGTTTTCTGAAACCCTTACCCTGACCGAACCCTTGACACCGACGACGCCCAACGCCAGCGCGGAAGAACCCGCCTTCATCGCCCACGCTTCGCCACCACCGCGCGGCTCCGCGTGGCGGCGCATCGCCTCCATCGCGCGCAACGCTTTCCGCGAAGCCGTCCGCGACCGCGTGCTCTACAATCTCGTCTTCTTCGTGCTCCTGCTGACGGGCGGCGCGATCTTCATCGGCGACCTCTCGGCGGCGCAGGAAGCCAAGATCATCATCGACATGTCTTTGAGCGCGATGCTGCTTTTCGGAGTGTTCATCGCGATCTTCGTCGGCGTCGGGCTGGTCTACAAAGAGTTGGAGCGGCGCACGGTCTACGCCATCTTCGCCAAACCCGTGGGGCGCGGCGAATTTCTCGTCGGCAAGTATCTCGGCCTGTGCCTGACGCTCGCCGTCAACGTCCTCGTGATGGGGGCGGGCGTCTCGCTCGCGCTGCTCTACGTGCGCGGCGGCTACGACCCGCTCGTGCTCCTCGTGTGGCCGGCGATCATTCTGATCTTCGTCGAGTTGATGATCGTCGTGGCGGTCGCGCTGCTGTTCTCTTCCTTCTCGTCGCCCGCGCTCTCCGCGCTGATGACCTTCGCCGTCTTCGTCATCGGCCACTTCAGCGCGGACATGAAACTGCTCGCCGCCTCGACGGGCACGACGGCCGCGAAAATCCTCTTCGGCGCGCTCTATTACCTGCTCCCCAATCTTTCGCACTACACCGTTATCGCCGACGCGGGTCATGGCCTCACGCCCGCGCCCGCCGCGTTCGCCGTCGCGCTCGTTTACGCTTTCGTCTACATCGCCGTCCTGCTCGCCGCCTCGATCCTCATCTTCAACCGTCGCAACTTCAAATGAACGCCACCCCGGAGACAGGAACAGCAGCCGACGAGGCGCGCCGCGATTCGACCGGCGACGCCGCCGCCGGGCGCGCTCGCCGGTTCAAGCGGCGCGAGTTCGCGCTCGTCGCCGTCGTCGTCTGCGGACTCGCCGCGGCGGCGGGGCTGGCTCGCTGGTTCGAATTGCGTCGTCCGCCCATCGCGCAACAACCGGCGCGCACGTCGGACGAGTTGTACCTGAAGCCGGAGCAAGCGCGCCGCCTCAGTCTCGGCTTCAACGCGATGGCCGCCGATTGGTATTGGATGCGCACGCTTCAATACGTCGGGCGCAAGCTGTCGGTGCATGAGGGCGCGCTCCAGATCGACGACCTGAGCGCGCTCAACCTGAAAATTCTCGCCCCGCTCCTGGAGAACGCGACGACGCTCGACCCGCAGTTTCTCGCCGCCTACGAGTACGGCGCCATCGTCCTTCCGGCCGTTGACGTGGAGGCCGCCGTCAAACTCATCAGGAAAGGCATCGCCGCCAACCCGCGTGCCTGGCGGCTCCACACATACCTCGGCTACATCTACTGGCAACAGCAACGCTTTCATGAAGCGAGCGAGGCATACGCGGCGGCCGCGCGTATTCCCGGCGCACCGCCCTGGGTCGCCTCGATGTCGGCGCAGATGGCGACCAAAGGCGGCAGCCGCGAAACCGCCCGCGCCATCTACCAAAACATGTACCGGCACACCGACGACGAGCAGATGAAACAACTCTCGCTCGCTCGCCTGCTCCAACTCCAATCGCTCGACGAAATGGACGCCCTGCGCGCCCTGCTCGCCGCGCACCGCGCGCGCGCCGACCGCTGCGCGCGCGACTGGCGCGAACTCGCGCCCGCCTTGCGCGCCGCGCGCTTCCAGATGGATTCATCCGCCGCGCCGCTCGATCCTTCCGGCGTCGCTTACCGTCTCAAGCCAGATGCGTGCGACGTGGAACTCGGCGAGAAATCGGAGATCATTCGCAAGTATTAAATGATGGAGAATGAAAGATGGCAGCCGCAATCGAGATTGACAATCTGACGAAAGACTACGAGGTGGGCTTCTGGCGCAAGCGCAAGGTGCGCGCGCTCGACGGTCTTTCGCTCGCGGTCGAAGCGGGCGAAATCTTCGGCTTCCTCGGCGCGAACGGCGCGGGCAAGTCCACCACGATGAAGCTCCTCATGCGGCTCATCTACCCGACCGCCGGGCGCGCGCGCATCGACGGCCGCGACATCGAAGACATCTCCATGCACGCACGCATCGGCTACCTCCCCGAACACCCCTACTTCTACGACTATCTCACCGCCCGCGAACTGCTCGAATACTGCGCCGAGCTTTTCGGCTACACGCGCCGCGACTGTCGCGCCCGCGCCGCTTCGCTGCTCGCGCTCGTCCGCCTCGAAGAGAAGAGTTGGGACAAGCAACTGCGCAAGTTCTCGAAGGGGATGCTGCAACGCGTCGGCCTCGCGCAAGCCCTCGTCAACGACCCGGCCATCGTCTTTCTCGACGAACCGATGAGCGGCCTCGACCCCATCGGCCGCCGCGAGGTGCGCGACCTCATCGCTTCTCTCCGCACGAGCGGCACGACCGTCTTCTTCTGCTCGCACATCCTCGCCGACATCGAAGTGCTCTGCGACCGCGCCGCCATCCTGCAAAGCGGACGCCTCGCGCACATCGGCCAACTCGCAGACCTGCGACAGGCCGCGGGCGACACGCGCGCCATGGAGATCATCTGCGCGGGCGCGCGCCTCGCCGCCTTGAAAGCGGAAGCGGAGCAACTGCCGGGCGCGCGCCTGACGCCGACGCCGGGCGGGGCGCGTCTGGAAGTTGCCGACGAGCGCGATGTTGACGCCGCGCTCCGCGCCGTGCGCGCCGCGGGCGCAACGCTCGTCTCCGTCCAGCCGGTCGGCAACCCGCTCGAAGAACTGTTCGTGCGTAATGAAGTCCGGCCGGAGGGAGGACACGCTTCCGAGTAAACCGGAAAGTTGCGCGGCCGACGCCGCCGTAGATTCTCCATTGACAAGCGGGACAGATCAGCATAAGGTTCGCGGGCGCTCCCTCAAAACTCCAAGGCGTGATAATTAAGCGCACGCCTCCTTCACCCTCACTCACCCCACAGGAGAACCCCCTTGAACCATAAAAATTTGCGGAAGTGTCTGCTCGTGACCGGCATGATCCTGGCCTGTTCCTGCTTCAACGCGAGCTACGCGAATGACAAAGACGCGAAAAGCGCATCGCCCGCCCCGGATGCGAACGCCGCGCCCGCGGCGCGTCAGGTTGAAAGAACCCCCTTTATTGACTTCACCACACATGCCGCCCCGGATGGACTGGAAACTACGCTGACGGCGGCCGACGCCTCGCAGGCATCATCACCAACCGCCGCCGAAGCGAAGGTTGCCCTCTTGCCGCCGCTTGCGAGCGACGGGGAAGCCAGGCAATTAGCCGCCGACGCCGCCGCGACGGATGAAGTCGCATCCCCCGCCGCCGAAATCCCTCTCGCGCTCGACGAATCGGCGATTCCCGAAATGCTTCTCGACCTGACCTCGGCCGATGAAGCGGCTCCGGTCGCAGCCGTTGCGAGCGCGCCTTCCGGGTCGCCCGGCAGCAAAGCCAAAGTCACGGCTTGCGCCACCACTTTTGCGGCGGTCGGGTGGTTGGATTGCAGCGGGGGTTGTTTGAGGTCGTGGGGCGTCAGCCCGATGTCGCTGATCCTGTGCGGAGCGACCTGCGCCTTCGGGGTTGTGCCCATTTGCGCCATCTGCGTCGGGGTCACCGTCGCCGTCATGGAGTTGTGCGCCATCGGATGCGCGATCTATGGGACTCAAATTGCCCCAGTCGAGACGCAGGTGCTTCACAAGACGCTGCCGGGTAGCGATGTCGCCGCCCGCACGCTCCAATCGGCGCGTCGAGCGATGTATGCTCAACCCGCCCTGCTCAACTAAATAATTGCCGGGCGACCCAAACCGCCCTCCGCACCCGACCGCGCGAACGACGATGCAAACGCAGCCCGAATCGCTCCCGCACGGTCGGGATTGCGCCACGTATTAACGACATGGCGCAGCTACTCTCTTGATGTTTTCGCCCGCCGCCGCCGACGGTCAGTGTGTCGGCGCGGGCGTGAGGTAAGTGTTTTACGATGATTAGAGGGGATACGATCAACGCCGCCCTCGGCCTGATTAAGAAGGACGTACTCGACGAGGATATTTCCCGCCGCTCGGTCTTAACTTATATCGCGCTCGGCGGGCTGTTCCTTGTCTTGACGGCGATGTTTCCTCGCTCCGGCTGGCTGGCGTCGCCGGTGACGAACATCTCGGCGGGTTCTCTGCTCTTGAGCACCTTCGCCGCCTTCAGCATCTTTTTCATTCCTTTCGTCTGCTACATGTTCCTTATTCAAGGCGAGCGACGCGTCGGGTCGTTCGTGCTGCTGCGCGTTATTCCGCTCGATCTGCGAGTTTTATTTTGGAGTCGGGTCGCCTCTTGCTGGCTGCTCACGATGTTTCCCGTCGCGATGCTCTATCTCATCTTCACGGCTCTCTATGCGGCCGGACTTTTCCCGCCCGACCTGCTGACCCCGCTCCTCTTCAGCGTGCGCTTCCCACTCTTCATCGCCGCGTCGGCTATCCTGACTTCGACCGTGGCCGTTGGGCTGGCCTTGAATATCAGCCCGCAACTGCTTCCTTTCATCACCATGCTCTGCGGGAGTCTCATCGTCCTGTTCCCCTTCTTCTTCTCACCCCGTCTGGCCGGGACGGATTCATCCCGCCTCGTGCTCACGCTCTTACAGAGATACGGCGGCTTCTTCAGCACAATAATTTTCTTACTGTTCTGCTCGCTGTGCTGCGGCCTCATCTTCTCCTGGCTTTTTCGACATAAGCGATCTTACGTCTGAAGTTCACTATCTTCACCGGACAAAGGAATCCCCTCATGCAACAGCAGCGACGCGGTCTTTCGCGGTTCTTTCTCACCATTCTCTTGCTGGCAGTAACTCCACAGGTTATACCCGGCCAGGAATCGCGCCCCCCCACAGGAACGGCGACTCCGCCGCGCCCCGCTCCCACCGTCGCCTCCGCGCCGTCGGCGTCGAAAGATAACGCGAAGGCCACGGCTCAGGCGTTGGCCGCCCGCCGGGAGGCGATCCTCGAACTGGAGAGCGTGATTGACGAGAGCGGCAAATTAACGGAACGACTCATCGCGGTCAAAATTCGCGCGCGCGCGGCCAATCTCTTATGGCTGCACGATGCCAATCGAGCGCGCGCTTTGTTCCGCGAACTCTGGAACGCCACCTCCGGGCAGGGCTACACCGAGAACGAGCGCGAGGACGCGCGGACGGAAATCCTCAAGAACCTGTTCGCACGCGATTCCGTGCTGGCGACGAAGTTTTTAGAGGAATCGAGCGGGAAAGAGGCGGGCGCGGAACTGACCCTGCGCGCGCAGGTCACAGGCTCCGACCCGACGCTTCGCCGTCTCTCGCGCCTCTCGCAGGAATTGGCCGAACACGATCCCTCCACGGCCGCCCGGATGCTGGAACGCGTCATCTCCGTCGGCGTCACGCCGGGCGCGCTCGGCGCGCTCGCGCGCCTGCGGGAACACAGTCCCACCCTGGCGGACTACGTGGTCGGGGGTGCGCTCGAAACTTTGAAGACGCGCCCGACGGCCGTCAGCTTGCCCGGCTTGCACCTGTTGTCCGATTACGTCTTTCCGTCCAGTTACGGGGCGGAGCTTTCCGCCCTCACCCATCCGCCCGACGAGGCGTTGCGCCAGCGATATTTTTCCGCCGCTTACGAGGTGCTGCGCAGGTCTCTGCAAGAGACCGAAGCGTCGCTCATCAGGGATGCGAAGTACAGCGAGAAAGACCTGCGCTTTCGCAGCTTGTACCAGGGCCAGGTCGCTCTCATCATCGCCGCCCTCGCGCCCCGCTATGGTTCGGACTTGACGAAAGAACTCACGAGCGTGGCGGGCACGCTTTCCTCCGATTTGCCTCCGAACGTCGCGCGGATGGCCGAGTACACTTCGGCGCGAATCAGCGGGGACGAGCCGGCGGCCGACAAGCCGGAATTGGCGATTCCCGTCGCTCTCGCGAGAGGCGATATAGATGCCGCCAGGCGTCTGGCCGGGTCGCTCAAGGACGCGGAGATGAAGGAAGCCTTCATGTCGGCGGTTTACCGCACGGAATTTAAGATTCATCTATCGAAAGGCCAACTCTCGGAAGCTCTCCTCGCCGCCCGCGCCGCCACGTCCGACCCGAACGCCCGCGCCGTCTACTACGCACAGCTCGCCCGCGTCGCCAACCAAAAAGGCGACTCGGAATTTACCCGCATGGTGTTGACCGAAGCCCGCACGCTGCTGGCAAACAGCAACCCCGACGGATTGCGCGTCCGCGCCCTGCTGCTGCTGGCGACCGAAGCCAATGCCTATTCGACCGTCGAAGCGGTAGAGTTTTTGCAGAGCGCGATCGCACTCGTCAACTCGCTCAAAGTCGATTCGGGAGAAGCGGAAAAGTCGGGCACTCCGGCGCAGATGGCGCTGGCCTCCATCAGCGACCCGCGCACTTTATTAGACTCGACGGAGTTGCAACTGGCTTTCGCCTCCGTGACGCGCACCGACCCGGAGAGCGCGCTGTTGATGGCGCGCGCCGTGCGGGTCAAGCCCGTCTCGCTCGGCGCGCGGCTGGCGGTCGCGGAACAGTTATTGATGAAGTCTGAGAAGAAGGCGGAGGCGTCGCCGAAGTCGCTCACGCCGCCCGCGCGCGGGCAATAAAACGGAAGGTCGAGTCGGTTTGTGACCAACGCGCTTGAAGTAATCGAGCTGGAGAAACGTTACCGGGGCTTCCACCTGCGCGTTTCGTTCACCATCGCGGAGGGTCGCACGCTGGCTCTCCTCGGCGCGAACGGATCGGGCAAAACTACGATCCTGCACGCGCTCCTGAACATCGTCCGCCGCGATGCGGGAGAGATACGCTGCTTCGGACTCCAACTGGAACAGCACGAGGTGCGGATCAAGAAAGAGGTGGGCGTCTTTCTCGAAGACCCGCGCCATTTCGAGGAACTACGGGTTAGCCAACTGCTCAACTTCTACCGCTCGTTTTACCCGCGCTGGGATGAAGCATACGCCCGCGCGCTGCTCGCGGAGATGGAAATAGACCCGGCGAAAAAATTCAAAACTCTCTCGAAAGGAACGAAGGCCAAGGTCGCGCTGATCGTGGCCTTCGCCCCGCGCCCGCGCCTGCTCATTCTCGACGAGCCGACCGCCGGAGTCGATCCGAAGATGAGGAAGCTACTGGTGGAGAAGGTGCGCGAGGCGCGCGCGCGTTTCGCCCCGGCCGTCTTGCTCACGTCGCATATCATGCGCGACATCGAAGACCTGGCCGACGACATCGCCTTCCTTGAAAACGGACGCATCAAGCGGCAGCACACGCGCGCCGAGATGGAAGGGTGGCGGGTGATCGAGGGCACTTGCGTCGAGCGTCTGGCCTGCATGGGCGAGAACGTCAGGCTCAAGCGGAACGGACAGGGGCAACACTTCAAACTGCTCACGGATGCGCGCTCGGGAGTTCTCAAACAGCTTCAACTGGACGGGGCGCACGTTACTGCCAGCTATCAACCCGACCTCGAAGAAGTTTATGACTGGGTGCTCGACGCGCCCGAACGCTGACCGCCGTCGCCGCCCGTCGTGCGCCGCTCTGCCTCTCGATGCCGCCCGGCGAGCGATCCGGCTCGCCTCCTGAACGCAACCTCCGCCCCGGTCATTTGAACTTCACGCCCGTCACTTCGACACGGATGTTGGCGCGCCCGTCGTCCTTCTTGAAGCCTTCCATCCTGATCGGCACTTCCAACACTTTGTTATTTTCGAGTTCGGGCTGGCGGTTCGGGATGACGATGACCGTGCGTTGCTGGATGGGATTGCCCGCCAGATCAACCACGGTAGCCTGCAACTCCAGACCATTGAGCGTGCGCCCCGTGAAGTTGCGCACCTTCGGCGTCATGTTGATGACCTCGTCGCCGATGGCGCGGGTTGACACCAGCGCATGGTCGTCCGGGTTGAAGTCAACGATCAACAACTCGCGCACCTGCGCGAACTCCGGCGCGCCCGCGCGCAACGCGCCCGCGAGTTGCGGTTGCTGCCCCGCGCCGCTCGAACCGGGGCGCGTCGCCCAGAAGACCAGCAGGGCGATCAGGAGCGCGCTCGCAATCGCCGTGATGATGAAGATTTTTCGCCGCGCATCGTCGGCGTCGGTGTTCGGTTTAGCAGACATAGGGCAATAGTAAATCGTGAAGCGTAAATCGTAAATAGAGACAAAAGCCGTGAAGCGTGGAGCGTCAATCGCGGGTAGAGGAAACCTGTCTTCTTCTCTTCACGGTTGGCGATTCACGCTTCAAGGCTTTTGCTCATCCCGTGCGGGCGCGCAACTTCGTCTGCCCCGGAAGGGGGTCGGCCGCCTGTTCATGGCTGAAAGCGGTCAGGGCAACGTCCTGGATGAGCGAGCCGGTGCCGGTGCGCGGGCGGGCGTTGAGCGGCCAGACGATGCGGAAGCGGCTGCCCTCTTCGGGGCGGCTCTCGACGGCGATCTCGCCTTCGAGCAGTTCGACGATCTTGCGCGTGATGGCGAGGCCGAGGCCGACTCCGCTGTAGGGGCGCGTGAGGCGGTCGTCAACCTGCCTGAACTCGTCGAAGATGAAACTCAAAGCCTCGCGCGAGATGCCGATGCCGGTGTCGCTCACTTCCAGGAACCAGTGCGTATCGTCGAGCGGCGCGGCGCAAATGCGGATCGTGCCCGTCGCCGTGAATTTGACGGCGTTGCTCACGAGATTCGTGATCACCTGCGAGAGTTTGTGGCGGTCGGTCGTGACGAGGCCGAGCGCGGGCGAAACGTCGGCTTGCAGTTGCACGCGCTTCTCCCCGGCTTCGGCGGCGAAACTCCCGATGACATCTTCCGTCACGGCGCGCACGTCAACGTTCTCCAGGTGCAGCGCGGAACGTCCCGCTTCGAGCCGCGAATAGTCGAGGAGGTCGTTGACGAGTTCGAGCAGCGAGCGCGCGTTGCGCCCCATGCGCTCGACCGCTTCGGATTGCAGGGGCGCGAGCGGCTGGCGGCGGTCGCGTTCGAGCAACTGGCACAGACCGATGATGACGTTGAGCGGCGTCCGCAGTTCGTGCGAGACGTTGGCGACGAAGGCCGATTTGAGCCGGTCGTGTTCGCGCAGGCGGCCATACGCGCCCATCAACTCTTTGTACTGCCTGACCTCCGGCGTGATGTCGCGGAAGACGGCCACGACGCCTTCGCGCCCGCCGCCGTCGGTCGTGAGCGGCGTTGCGCTGACGGCCAGCACGCCTTCCTCGTCCTCGCCGCGCACGATCCGGACGTGCTCGCCGGAGACGTGTTCGCCGTACGCGAGCGCGCGGCCGAGCGGCGTCGCTTCGGCGGGCAACACGTTGCCTTGCAGGTCGCGCAAGGCCATGTCGGCGATGAGCGCGTCCACGCCGTCGCGAAACTCGCCGGGCTGACGCCCGATGATGCGCGCCGCCGCCGGGTTCACGCGGTAACGGCCGCGCGCGTCCACGATGATGACGCCCTCGTCCATCTGGTTGATCACGCTCTCAAGTTCCGCCGCGCGCGACTTCTCCGCCGCGAAGGCCGCCGTCGCCAATTTCTCGGCGCGCACGCGCTTCGAGACTTCCGATAGGATCAAGAGCAGGTCGCCGCGCTCCTCGGTGCGCTCGCTCATCGGCCAGAGAATCACGTCCCAGTATTTCGTGCCCTCGTCGCGTTCGTTGCGCTGTTGGTTCGTGCGCGCGACGAGTTCGAGCGGAAGACCGTAGTTGACGAAGGCGCGGCGCGTGCGGCGCACGTCTTCGACCACTTCGCTGAGGACGGCCAGCCCCGCCGCCGCTTCGTACAAGCCCTGACCCGCGAGCGACGCGCCGTTGCGCCCGACGATCCCGGCGAAGGCGTTGTTGGCCTTCCGCACGATCAACCCGGCGTCGAGCACGGCCACGCCGAGCGGCAAACTGTCGAGCACCTCTTCGATGAACGCGCCCTGCGTGCGCAGTTCGTTGAACTTCGTCTCCAAACTCGACGCCATCACGTTGAACCCGGCGGCGAGCGTGCCCACTTCGTCGTCGGTCTCGACGGCGAAGCGTTCGTGGAGTTGTCCCTCGCCGAGCGTCGAGGCGGAAGCGGCGAGGCGTTGCAGGGGCTTGGTGAAACGCCCGACCGCCCAGATCGCGAGAAAGCTCGACGCCATCAATCCCAAAGCCCACGCCGCCGTGAGCACCAGATAGGCGCGCCCCGCCGGGGTGTTATGCGCGGGCGGCACGCCGACGGCCACGCTCCACCCGGAGGCCGCGCTGCGCCGCTCGCTCGTCAGACGCTCGACGCCGTCGTTCCACTTCTCCTGATGAATGTCGGCGGCGGAATGCACGAGCGGCACGGCCGAGGCGGACGCCGCAGGCTCGGGCACGATCCGGCCTGCCGAGTCGTAGACGACGATGGCGGCATCGGTTTCGGGCGAGGCGTGTTGGCGCAGGCGCGCGTAAAGTTCCGCCGCCGCCTGGGGCGCAAGCGACGCGCCCTGCGCGAGGGCCGCCGGGCGGTTCTCCAACCACGCTCCGAGCGCGCCTTCGGCGGCGACGGCCTTGATGCGCGCGATGGTTCCGGCCTGTTCGATCAGGCTTTTCTGATAACTGTCGAGTTGAAAGAGACTGATGATGAGCAAGGGCAGAGAGAGCACGGCGAGCATCACCAGGAGTTTGGTACGCACGTCGAGCGGGTTGCGAGAGTTCTTGCCATGTTTGGTCACGGCTCTATCAGTGTTCCGGGAAATCCGTGCGGCGGCGTCGCGGCGGCGGCCAGTAGGAGGTGCGCGTCCGCACCTGCGGGCGCAAACTCGTCGCGTAGATCAAAACCGCCTGCGCGAGCAACTCGTCGATGAACAGGTGCGTTCGCCGCAGAGCCTCGCGCAGTTCCCGAATGTCTCCCTCCGTGGCGACACTGCCTTCGCGCCACAGAAAATCCTGCAATACATCGCGTAAAATCATCAACTCCCGTGCCACTTCGTCAATCAGACAGCCTTGTTGGAAACGCGCCTGCGAGTGCATGCGAAGGGAACGCACCGCTTCGGCGATTTCGCTGTCGAGCGCAGCGCTATCCAACACCTGCGCCAGTTCGTCGAAAATGTCCGGCAGGTAGTCTACAAGTTGGTGGTAAGAGAGCAGCGCGGGCAGGTCTGTGCGGCGATCCGTATAGACGACATCGACGAAGGAGCGCACGAGCGCAGGTTCGTGCTGTCTGAGCAGGGCGGCGTAACGTTCGGACATGGGCAGAGGCGAGAGGTCAGAGGTCAGAGGTCAGAAGAAATCAGCTTTTTGTCTTTAACTGACCTTCGGCCTCCGACCTCCGACCTCTCATTTGGCTAGGAGTTTCTTCAAAAGAGCTTCCAATTCGTCGAAATCAATGGGCTTGGTCACGTATTCGTTGCAGCCCGCGGCGAGGGCATCGGCGTGAAAATCGTTGGTGTCGTGCGCCGAGACGGCGACGATGGGGATGCGCGCGAGGCCGTCGAGTTCGCGTATGCGGCGCGTGGCGTCGAGGCCGTCGAGGCGCGGCAGGCTCAAGTCCATCAAGATCAGGTCGGGGCGGCTGCTCTCGGCCATCTCGACAGCCTCTTTGCCGTCCACCGCTTCCACCACCTGATAACCGCTCATTTCGAGTAACCGTCTCATCATAAAGCGGTTATCGGCAAAATCTTCAACTACGAGGACAGTCAATTTCGCATTTCCGTTCTCTTCCATTCACAGCCTTCCTGTCAACAAGGGCGGATAATTAAAGCGACGAGGATAAATTATTAAATAGCTTGCGTCGGCCTCCGAACGTATCACTAGCAAACACTCGGATTTTTTGCTAAGATGCCGCATCGAAACGCAACACAAAAAGCCGCATCGTTCGGGTTCAATTCGCAGGGAGGGCGCAGCCTAGACGCCTCCACGCAACCGGCAGCAGCACCCGACGCGCGAGCCTTTTGAGCAAAATGAAGCCGATAAAAGCTACTACACACGACACGGACGCCCTGATTGAATTGGGGCGCGCCTCCGTGCAGATCGTCCACGACCTGAAAAATCAGGTGAACGGTCTCAAACTCTATGCCACGTTTTTGCGCAAGCGCATGGAGAAGAGTGAACGTCCCGCCGACGAACTCGAAACCATCTATAAGATCATGGCCGGACTCGAACGCGCCGCCGCCGACATGAACACGCTCGTGCGTTTCGGCCGCCCGCTCGACCCCCAACGCCAGCCCCGCCTCGACCTCGCCGCCCTGCTCGCCGCCGCCACCGAGGGCGACTTCGCGCCGCAGGACGGCGACGACGACGGCGACGACGCCTATCGCGGCGACTTCGACGCGCCCCTTCTTTCCGACGCGCTCAAAAGCATCCACGCCGGGGCGCGCCAGCTTGCAGCGAAAGACGCCCCCCCTATTATCAACCTGCGCCGGGCGGAAATCGCCGCCGGAGCCGCGTCGGCCGCAGCGACGACCGGGGCGACTCCTTTCGCCCTCATCGAATGGCGCGGCCTCAAGGACGCGGGCGACAACGACATTTTCAACAGTTTCAACGGAGGCGCGGGTTTGCGCCTCGCCCTCGCCGCCAAAGTGATACAGGCGCACGGCGGCACAGTCGAACAGGCTTCGGACGCCCTGCGCGTCCGGTTGCCGCTCAGAAAGGATGAGGGATGAGGGATGAGGGATGAATCAGGAAAGCGCTCACTTGCTTGAATGCTTTCTTTCATCCCTCATCCCTCATCCCTCATCCCTCATACTTATCCGAGGAGAGCAAAAGGTGGATCGTAAAGACGTTCGTATTTTGGTGGTTGACGACGAGGCGATGATGGCCGACTCGCTCAAGCAGAATCTGGTTGAGGAAGGCTACACGGTGGACACGGCTCTGACGGGCGCGGACGCCATCGAACTGTTCGACCGCGGCGGGCATCACGTGGCGATCTGCGACGTGCAACTGCCCGACATGGACGGCCTCGAAGTGTTGCGCCACATCAAGGACGCGCAACCCGCCACGGAGGTGATCGTGATGACCGGCTTCGGCACGGTGCAGCGCGCCATCGAGGCCACGAAGGCGGGCGCGTTCTGGTTTCTCGAAAAGCCTTTCGAGTTCGAGGTGCTTTTGCCGCTCATCGAACGCGCCGTGCAGCATCGCGAGTTGATCGTCGAAACCGAGACGATGCGTCGGAATCTTTCGACGCGCACCGAGTATTTCAACATCATCGGCGCGTCGCGGCAGATGCAGCAGATTTACGAGACGATTGAATCGGTCGCCAAGTCCGACGCCAACGTCCTCATCGTCGGCGAATCGGGCACGGGCAAAGAGTTGATCGCCAACGCCATCCACTACAATTCCCTGCGCGTCAAAAAGCCTTTCATCAAAGTGAACTGCGCCGCGCTCCCCAAGGAACTGATCGAATCGGAACTCTTCGGCCACACGAAGGGCGCGTTCACCGGCGCGCACGCCGACAAGGACGGCCTCATCCAACACGCCGCCGGCGGCTCGCTCCTCCTCGACGAGATCGCCGAGATGCCCGTCGAGTTGCAGCCCAAACTCCTGCGCGTGCTGCAAGAGCGCAGCTATCGCAAGATCGGTTCGGAGCGCACCTACGCCGTGGACTTCCGGCTCATCACCTCGACCAACCGCCCGCCCGCCGACGCCATCCGCGACGGTCTCCTGCGCGACGACCTCTTCTATCGCATCTCGACCATCACGATTCACGTGCCCCCCCTGCGCGAACGCACCGAAGACATCCAACTGCTCGCCGAGCACTTCTTCAAAATGTACGCGCGCAAGTATGTGCGCCCGATCACGGGCATCTCGCAGGCTGCCTATCAGAGACTCTTCTCGCACAGTTGGCCGGGCAACGTGCGCGAGTTGCAGAACGTGCTGGAGCGCGCCGTGCTCCTGGCGAAGGCCAACAAGATCGAGCCGGTCGATTTGCCGTTTGAGAACGGCAACGTGCCGGAGCGCGCGGCGCAGGGCGCGGCGTGGGACGTGCCGCCCAATCTCACGCTCGAAGAGATCGAAAAACTCGTCATCGAAAAGACGCTGCAACGCACCGGCGGCAATAAGCAGGCGGCGGCCAACCTCCTCGGCATCTATCGCCCGCGTCTCTACTCGAAGATCAGGAAGTACAACATAGACATCGGCGCGCTCGTCACCCCTTAGAAGAGATGGGGAAAGGGTAAGGGGGAAGGGGTAAGGGTAAAAACAGGAAGCGGGGCGCAGCATCGAATGGCTGCGCCCCGCTTTTCTTGTCTTCAACCTTTACCCTTTACCCCTTACCCTTTTCCCTGCCTTCCTAATCTATCTGGTACGTCGCCACGCTGGTGGGCGTTTCGTAGCAGCGGACTTTGTAGACCTGCACGCGTTCGTCGCCGACGCGCGCGGCGACGCGCTCCAGGATGTAGCGCGCGAGGTTTTCGGCGGAGGGGTTGAGTTCAACGTCGAAGGGCGGCAGTTCGTTGATGTTGCGATGGTCGAGGTATTGCACGATCTCGTCGGCGGCGGTTTTGAGTTCGCCGAAGTCAACGAGCAGCCCGATGTGGTCGAGTTCGCGCCCGCGCGCGAAGATTTCGATCTTATAGTTGTGCCCGTGCAGGTTCTCGCACTTCCCCTTGTAGCCGCGCAACTGGTGCGCGCTGGAAAAGTTGCGCTCGATCATCACTTCAAACATTCCGCTCATGTTCGCTGTCGTTCCCTCTGTGCCTCGTCGCTTCCGCGCGGGCAATCGACGAACGCCCCGCGCTGTCCGCTACTTCTTCTTTTTCTCGGCGGGCGGGCGTTCGTCCTTCGTCATCTTTTCAATGTAAGCGAGACATTCCTGTTCGGTTCCGCTTTTACCGGCGTCTCTGAAGCCCCGCGCATTCTCGCGGTGGGCAGGCCAGATGGAATATCGCTCCTCACGGCTCACGACCACCTTGTAGGCCGCCTTCTCTTCACGTCCGTCTTTGCTCATGGCACCTCCACCGGCGAAAATTTCGGATAGAGCGTCGCGCCCTTGCAGGCAGCCGCTATCATCTAACAACGGCCTCGGTTTCATCAAACACGCGCGCCACCTCCGAGAGGTCGGAAGTGACGCGGCAGGGCGGCAAACTTTTGATGAACTGTCGCCCGTAGCCTTGCGTCCGCAGGCGCGGGTCGAGCACGGAGAGCACGCCCCGGTCGGTTGCGCTGCGGATCAAACGCCCCAGTCCCTGCTTCAAACTGATGATCGCCTGCGGCACGCTGTACTCGTAGAAACTCGAACCGCCCGCGTCTTCGATGAAACGCTGCCGCGCGGCGACGACCGGGTCGCTCGGCACGGCGAACGGCAGCTTGTCGATGATGACGCACGAGAGCGCGTCGCCCCGCACGTCAACGCCCTGCCAGAAACTCGAAGTGGCGAAGAGGACGGCGTTCGGCGTCGTGCGAAAGCGGTCGAGCAGGCCGGACTTCGAGGCCGCGCCCTGCACGAGACAGGGGAAATCAACCTGCGGCGCAACGCGTTCGTAGAGCGCGCGCATGCCGCTCAAACTCGTCGAGAGCACGAAGGCGCGCCCGCGCGTCACTTCCAGGATGCGCCGCACTTCCGCCGCCGCCGCTTCCGCCCATTGCGGCGAACGCGGGTCGGGCATGCGCGGCGGGAGATAGAGCACGGCATGATTTTGATAATCGTAACCCGAAGGCGCGATGAACTCGTCGGTCTTCTCGTCGTTCAGGCCGAGCCGCTCGCGCGCGAAGGTAAAGGAGCCTGCGTTCGCCAGCGTCGCCGAGGTCATCACGACCGTCTCGACGCGCTCGAACAACTTGTCCTGCAAGAGCGTTGACACGTCGATCGGCGAGGCGCGCAGGAAGAGGCCGCGGCCGCGCCGCTCCATCCAGTAGACGTAACGCTTGTCGTCGCCCGCGACGATGAACTCCAAACCGAAGCGCAGTTCGCGGATGCGCCTGATCAAAGTTTCCACTTCGGGCGGCTGGTCGCGCAGGGCGTCGAGCGTCGTCTCCATGCGGTTGAGCGCGCCGTCGAGACTGAGGTATGAATCGCCGAGCGCGGTGGCCTCGATCTCGCCGCGCGCGTTCTTGCGCGCGAAGGTGCCGGGCACGACGGGAGCGCGCCCCTCTTCGCCGCGCGTCTCCTGGAAGCCCTGCCAGAAGCGTTCGCTGAAGCGCGCGACGCGCCCGCCCGCGCGCGTCAATTCCCTGTTCGCGTCCGCGTCGGTGATGGGCAGCAGTTGCAGGTCGCGCAGCATGTCTTCGACCTGGTAGTTCGACACCTGATGCCCGAAATATTCGGCCGCCACGTCTTCGATGGCGTGCGCCTCGTCGAAGATGACCGCGCCGTAATCGGGCAACACCTGGCCGTACTCGCCACCGCGAAGCGCGAGGTCTGCGAAGAAGAGATGATGATTGACGATCACGATGTCGGCATCCTGCGCGCGCTGCCGCATGCGTGTGATGAAGCAGGGATCATAATCGGGACACTTCTGCCCCAGACAGATTTCCGAGCGCGCATCCAGGTGACGCCAGAAGGAGAGGTTTTCGGGCAGTTGGATGAGTTCGGCGCGGTCGCCCGTCTGCGAATCGCGCGCCCACTGCCTGACTTCATCGAAGTAGTCGATGTCGTCGAGGCCGTCGAGGATGGGCGCGCTCTCGGCGCGCTTGATGCGTTGGAGACAGGCGTAGTTGTTGCGCCCCTTCATGTAGGCGGCGGTGAATTTTTTGGGCAGCACGCGTTGCAGGAAGGGGATGTCTTTTTCCATCAACTGCTCTTGCAGATTCTTCGTGCCCGTCGAGATGATGACGCGCTCGCCGCGCGCCGTGGCCGCCGCTATCGCCGGGACGAGATAGGCGAGCGTCTTGCCCGTGCCCGTGCCCGCCTCGACGAGCAGGTGGCGGCGATCCTCGAAGGCGCGCAGCACGGCCTCGGCCATCTGTATCTGGCCGGGGCGAAATTCGTAATCCGGGTGGGCGCGCGCGATCAAACCGCCGCGCCCGAAAATCTCTTCCATAATGGGTAACCGCTTTGAAAACCCTTTGTGAACAGGGCGACCGGCAAACTAGCGTCCGCGATTGACGCGCAGCGAGTCGAAGAAGGCGATGCGGTCGCTGTCCGTCGCCGGGTCGCTCCAAAAAGACAACACAGCATAGGCTCTCGCCCCGTCATAGACCAAACGAACGCGCCCCGTCATCTGGTCGAAGGTGAAATCTTGTTCGTAACCGGCCAGCCCGGCGGCCGTCGCCGTGCGCTGCTCCAACATTTTTACCTGCCCGCTCGCGCCCGCCTTGTTCATCTGCGTCTCGAACCCTTCCGCGAAGCCTTTGACGAACTCCTCGAAGAAGGCGCGCTTCATCGCCGCGTTCATGATCGCGGCGGGCAGGTCGTCGATGTAGGTCGCGCCGTACAACCCCGACGCGCCGAGGCTCATGTAGTTGCGCACCGTCACCGCAACTTTCGGCGTGAGGCTCATGCGCTCCGCGCTGTCGCTCGGCGCGCCGGGCAGGATGAGGCTGAATCGCGTCGGCCGTCCGATCTCGTAACGCGTCCAACCGGCCGGGGCGAGTTTGTCCGCGACGGGTCTGGCCGGAATCGCAGGCGGCGGCGCGGGCACGGCAGCAGCAGGGGCGGCGGCTGTGCCTCTCGCCGGTTGCGCCGAGGCCGAAGCAACTCCGAGCGTCAGGACGCAGAGCAGGGCGAGAGAGAGGGGGGAGCATGTGTGAATCGCTTTCATTAAGAATCCTCGATGTTTGTCTCGCGCGCACTGGTCTGCGGCGGAGGCTTGCGGCGCGTCGGTTTAGATGCCGCGTGGGGCTTGATGATTTCCCGCGCGCGCGGGTTATTTGCATTCTTCGCACGGCACGAGGTAGCGGCACGCGCGCGGGCTGAGCGGCCGGGTCAACGCGTCCGCGGACGGCGGCGCGAGAAAACGTTTACCCCAGGAGGCTCGTGCGAGTCGGCCGTCGATGGAGACGAGGTCGCCCGCCCGTGGTATCGCAGAGAACTGCGCCGCGCCGCGCGCCGCGCGTTCGACATCGCGCAGGTGAACGGGCAGACTCGCCGCGACCGCCGCCTGCACGAGCAGCAAAGCCGTGAGCGCGCAAACAGCCGCGCGCCCTTTCGTCCAGGCCAGCGTCGCCGCCCCGTAGATTAACAAAAAGGCGGCGTAACGCGCATTCATTGATTTCGTCAACGCGAGATAGCCGACGCAGGCCACGAGCGCGCACGCAAACGCGCACGCCGCCACGCTCCACGGCAAACGCCCCTCTCCCGCCGGTTCTCCCGCCGCCCGTCGCGCCAGAAAGCTCATGCCCGACAGCGCGAGAACGAGCGTCCACAACCACGGCGACGACTGCAAGCCGGTGCGGATGAAACTGAACAACAGGGAGACGTACATCCGCGCGCGTTCGGATGCAGACGCGTGTGGCGCGGACACCGGCAGCGCGGACGCGGGCGACGCGAGCGACTCGGACGACTCGGACACAAGCGACCCGGACGCCTGTGAACCGGACGCGGGCAGTTGCCCGGCGTCGGCCGACGCGCCCGCGCGGTCGTTCGCATTCGCCTGCGCCGCCGAGTTTCCGTCCGCCGGGTGGTTCGCCCGCGACGCCGTCCCGGACACGGTCGAGGTCAATCGCTCCGCCGCCGCGTTGAACCGCTGCGGCCAGTACAACCCCGCGGCCGCGAGCGCGGCGACGAACGCGATGAGCGCGACGGACGCGAGGCCGACGGCGGCCGCCCGGCGCGCCCACCCGCCGACGTAAAACGCGACGGACGCAAGCACGAACGGCAAAGCGATCTCGTAAGTCAGCAAGGCCAGGAGCGCGCCGCCGCCCGTCACGAGCAAGCCCCTGGACAGTTCGCCCGCAACACCTTGCGACGGCGTGGCGGTCGCGCGCCGCGCCCACGCGCCCGCGCGCAGTTGCAACGAGACGAGCAGCAGCACGAGCGTGTAGTTCAACGTGCCCGACCAGAAGTTGACCGTCTCAAGCAAAACGGGCGAGCCGAGCAACACCCCGGCGAGCAGCGCGCCGCGCCGCCTGGAGAGACCCGCGCCGAGGCCAGCCCACACAAAGACGCACGTGGCGAGTGCGGCGACGATCAAACTGAGGAGCGCGGGCGAGAGTCCGGCGCGCATCACCGTGCGGTTCAAGAGGGCGTAGGGCAGGATGGTGAGCAGGCGATAGAGGCCGAAGTCGTGCCAGTAGAGCGCGAGGCCGTCGGGCAGGCAGAGGCGCGCGTAGAAGGCATCGTCGGGGAAGTAGACGGGGTGCGGCGTCCAGGCTGCCGCCGCGCGCGCGAACAGGTAGAAGGGCGCGAGCGCGACGATTGCGCCGCAGAGGCGCAGCAGCGTCGCCCGCAGTCGTTCGTGCTCCGTGAACTGTCTCAGGTAGGCTTTGATGTTACGTGTACGCTATCAAACAACTTGCCATTAAGGATACTTGATTTTCCGCTACTATTAAGACCCAAGACACGCTTTAACAAAGCCAACGCCGAATGCAGTCATGCAAACTTGGTATCGACTATTAACTGAGACTTCTTCGTAACTTTGAATTGGAAATGGCATACGCACTCCTGTCCTTATTTCTTTAACTTGCATAAAGGTTGCAATGCATCTCACCCTAATGAGATTGTCGGCTGAGTTTTCATAGACGCTCGTTGATTCATCAAGTCCCAACTCATCTATTATCTGCTGGCTAGAGATCGGAATTCGCGTTGGGGAGCAAGTAGACCAGTCATCTGATTTGCAGAGATGGCAGTATTTATCATAGATAGCTTTCAATATATGCACATCTATTACTTCCAGTTGCTTAAGAATGTCGATGTAAGCTGTTCTTATTTCTCCGCTGAAATTGGGATCAAGTGCTGATGCAAGGAGATTAGCCCACAGATTTTGCAGTTCGTCATTTTCCTCCAACGAACCGTTTTCAACTATTGGTAAAGCTAATTTGAGAGGAACGATATGAAATTGCTCGTTAATGCCTCTTGCTTCAATTATCTCCATTGCTCTATCACGCAATCGGAGTTGCCTTTCCCACCGTTTGAAGCGTAGTTTATCGGAAAGCATGCCGGTAATAGCTTCAATTGATTCATCTGTTACTCTGGCGACAAAACTCCCTAGTTTTTTCGTAGCCTCAATCCCAGCCTTTGTCGTTTTAGCTACTTCTTGGACTGCCTTTGCGGTCTCTGAAATTTCGTCGTTCATATTGTTAATCCGCGCCCATCGCTTCGACTTCGGGAGGCGAACCGTGTCGCAGTCGATTCGCGTAGAGCGGGAAGCGAGCGGCGAGTTCGGCCACTTCGCGTTTGACCTTCGCGCGCACGTCCTCGGATTCGGGCGCGTGGAGGATTTCCGCGATGAGCCGCGCCACGATCTGCATCTCCGCTTCGGTCATGCCGCGCGTCGTCAGCGCGGGCGTGCCGAGGCGCACGCCGGAGGTGACGAAAGGCTTGTTCGTGTCGAAGGGGATCGTGTTTTTGTTGACCGTGATGCTCGCCGCTTCCAGAGCCTTCTCGGCCACCTTGCCGGTGATGCCCTTGCCGCCCATGAAGACATCCACGAGCACGAGATGATTGTCCGTGCCGCCGGAGACGAGCCGGAAGCCGTGCGCCTTGAGTCCTTCGGCGAGCGCGCGGGCGTTGAGCAACACCTGCCGCTGGTACTCTTTGAAATCCTCGCCGAGAGCCTCGCCGAACGCGACGGCCTTCGCCGCGATGATATGCACGAGCGGGCCGCCCTGCACGCCGGGAAACAGTTTCTTATTCACCTCGGCCGCGTGTTCCTCGCGGCACAAGATGAGGCCGCCGCGCGGGCCGCGCAAGGTCTTGTGCGTCGTGGTCGTGACGTAGTCGGCGTGCGGCACGGGCGAGGGGTGCAGCCCGGCGGCGACCAACCCGGCGATGTGCGCGATGTCGGCCATCAGGCGCGCGCCGACGGAGCGTGCGATCTCGCCGATGCGCGCGAAATCGATCGTGCGCGGGTAGGCCGACGCGCCGCAGACGATCATCCTCGGGCGGTGTTCTTCGGCGCGGCGCGCGAGGTCGTCGTAATCGATCTGCTCGGTGTCGGGCGAGACGCCGTAGTCGGCCACCTTGTAGCTGATGCCGGAGAAGTTCATCGGGTGGCCGTGCGTGAGGTGGCCGCCGTGCGAGAGGTTCATGCCGAGAATCTGATCGCCGTAGTTGATCGCCGCGAGATAGACCGACATGTTCGCCTGCGCGCCCGAATGCGGCTGGACGTTGGCGGCCTCCGCGCCGAACAACTTGAGCGCGCGGTCGATCGCCGCCTGCTCCACCACGTCGGCGAACTCGCAGCCGCCGTAGTAACGCTTGCGCGGGTAGCCTTCGGCGTACTTGTTCGTGAAGACCGACCCCATCGCTTCGAGCACGGCCTCGCTCACGAAATTCTCCGACGCGATGAGTTCAAGCCCCTCGGCCTGCCGCGCGACTTCGTGGTCGATGGCGCGGCTGATTTCCGGGTCAACGTCGGCGAGCGGCGCGTTTCGGCGGTCGGTCATAGGTTCTCTCCTCGGCGGTGTGGGTTTAGGGTTTGTTGGCAACTGCTTGTCCGGCGTGCGGATGTTACATCACGCGTTTGCGGCGGCGCAAACGAACCTTAAGCGGCGGGCGTATCCGCGCGCCGGGCTTGTTTGCGCCGGTACGCCGCGATGTCTTCGGCCAACCGCTGCATCTCCGGTGCGGGAAATTCGCGCCCCCAGTTGCGCGCGAATTCATCCACTTCCATGTCGCCCTGAAGATCGCGCAAAGCCTCCCAGAAGGGACGACACAGGCCGAGCCGCGCGCCCTCGTAGAAGAACACGCGCTCGCCCGCGCCTTCGAGCCGGAGGTGATTTTTGTACCACTTCACTTCCAGTTCGGCGCGTTCGCCGCGCGCTTGAAAATTAAAGTCAACCTCGTCGGGGTCATACGCCCACTTCACCGTCAAGTCCGCGTCTTCCACGAGGAGTCTGGACAGCGCGCGGATGAGGTCGCGCAACGAATCGTAGGGCGCGGAGGAGACGGCGTTGATCAAACTCCGCTCGCCCGCTCTCAACTCGAACGACATCCAGCCGCATTGCGGGCTGTTGAAAGATACGCGCAGTTGGTCGCTCATGTGCTGAATCCGCTTTTCGCTCCTGTGCCTAATCCGCCCCGAACTTCCCGCGATTCGTTCGCGCCGTGCCGAGCGCCCATTGTGCTTGTGCCTCCGGCGTTCCCGCAAGCCCGCCGCGCCCGGCCGTTTGCGTTGCGCGCGCGGCTTGCGCGACAATGCCCGTTCACCTGCAAGCGTCGCACTTTTCCGATAAGGAGACTGGAAACAACTCTCATGCGCTGGTCAAACTTTTTCATCCCCACTTTGCGCGAAGTCCCGGCCGATGCCGAAGTCGTCTCGCACCGCCTGCTCCTGCGCGCCGGCATGGTGCGCCAACTCGCCGCCGGCATCTATTCCTACCTCCCGCTCTCATGGCTCGTCATGCGCCGGATCATGCGAATCGTGCGCGAGGAGATGGAGGCCGTCGGCGGGCAGGAGTTTTTCCTCCCCGCCCTGAACCCGAAAGAGATTTGGGAAGAGACCGGACGCTGGACGGTGATGGGCGACAACATGTTTCGCCTCAAGGATCGCAAGGGCGCAGACCTCTGCCTCGGCATGACGCACGAAGAAATCTTCACCGGCATCGCCCGCCACGAACTGCGCTCCTACAAGCAACTGCCGCAAATCTGGTATCAGATACAGACGAAATTTCGCGACGAAGCGCGCCCCAAGTCCGGGGTGCTTCGCGTCCGCCAGTTCATCATGAAGGACGCCTACTCGTTCGACGTGGATCAGGCCGGGTTGGATAAGTCGTTCGAGGATCAGCGCGCGGCCTACATCAACATCTTCACGCGCTGCGGCCTCAAGTTCGCAATCGTCGAAGCCTCCTCCGGCGCGATGGGCGGCTCGGCGTCGAACGAGTTCATGGTCAAGACCGACGCGGGCGAAGACCTGATCGCCACCTGCGAGAGTTGCGGCTACGCGGCCAACCTGGAGAAGGCAACTTCAAGACTGCCAAACGTCGAGGATGAGACTTCCCATCTAACAAAGCCTGAAATGTTCGAGACGCCCGGTGTCCGCACTATTGATGACTTAGAACAACCACCCTTCAATGTTCCTGCCAACCAGCAAATCAAGACACTCATCTTTATGACAGGGGGTCAGGGTTGGGGTGATCCTCTGAAGCACAGACCTATACCTGTACTCGTCCTCCTGAGGGGCGACCATCATCTAAATGAGACGAAGCTAACCGATCATTTTGGTGGAGCAGAGTTGCGGCAAGCACATCACGACGAAATACGCGCAATGCTGGGTGCAAGTCCGGGCAGCCTCGGCGCAGTGGGGGCAAAAGAAAAAATTAAGAACCATGCGTTCGATAAACACCCCGACACCGGCCAAAAATTTATCAAGTATCCAGAGGTGATGATCATTGCTGACAAAGCGCTCAAAGGTCGCACCAATATGACGACCGGCGCGAACAAAGATGATCATCACCTACGGGGCGTGAATATTGCGCGTGACATTGAAGTTGATGAAGATAAGTGGGTTGACCTGCGCACGGTGCAGTCGGGCGAGCGTTGCCCGAACTGCGAGGCGGGCGCGCTCGAAGTCTCGAAGTCGCTTGAGATCGGCCACATCTTCAAACTCGGCACGAAGTATTCCAAGTCGATGAACGCGACGGTGCTCGACCGGAACGGCAAGGAAGTGCCGATCGTGATGGGCAGCTACGGCATCGGCATCGAGCGCATCATGGCCGCCGCCATCGAACTCCACCACGACGAGGACGGCATCGTCTGGCCGCGCCGCATCGCGCCCTTCGACGTGGTCGTCACCGTCACCAACGTCAAGCAGCCGGAGTTGAAAGAAGCGGGCGAACGGCTCTACCGGGAACTGCGCGCCGCCGGTCTCGAAGTCTTGCTCGACGACCGCGACGAGCGCGCGGGCGTGAAGTTCAAGGACGCAGACCTCATCGGCATCCCCTACCGCGTTACCGTCGGCAAGAAAACCACGGACGGCATGGTCGAACTCTTCGACCGCGCCGCGAAAGAATCAACGGACGTGAGCCTCGCCGAAGTGGTCGCGCGCGTGCAGCAACTCGCGCTCGCCGGTTCGTAACAAACAACTTCGCGGGGCGCGGGGAGGCTTTCCCGCGCCCCGCGTTCTTCCCTCAAGTGGCCGCCGCAGTTGCGTCCGGTTTAGTTATTCGGCGCGGCAACGCATCCGAGATTTCGTTTGACATCCCCGCGCCTCGCTTACTCTCGCACCCGCTTCAAATGGGACGTGAGAGCCTCGACCGCTCTTTCCGACCCGACAACAATCTATCCTGACAATTTAGGAACGATCTGACGTTTTATAGTCGCGTGTAATTACGTCATCTCGGTGGCCGGCTCCGCCCGCGCCATCCGCGCCCTGTTCCGTCTCCCGCACATAAAAGTTTCCCGTCCGCCGCGCCCGGTGTCTCTCCCGCGCGCTCGAAGCCAACGGACTGATCGCCAACCTGGTCGAATACCCGGCGGTCGCACGCGGCCGCGCCCGCTTCCGCTTCCAGGTGATGGCGACGCACACGCCCGAACAGATCGACACGGCCGCGCGAATCTTCCGCCGCGCGCTCGCCGAAGCCCGCCGCCAACTCGCCGACTAACTAAACGATGCACGATGAAGGAGAAAACAGGAGACAGAATTCAGGAGCAGGCGGAGTAAGAAGCTGTGTGAAAAGTAAAGCTGTGTTTGTCCCGGAGGGACATTTGAGAATAGCCCAGCCATTAATGGCTGGGATGGCGAACGTGCCTTTTACATTGAGTCCCGGAGGGACGATTGAATGATGATGAACATTCAATCGTCCCTCCGGGACTCAGACATTATCCTGCCGCCTGATCCCCGGCGATAAATCGCCGGGCTATTATCAATCGTCCCTGACGGGACTCGTTCATACAGCTTCTAAGGCCGGAGCGTGCTTTATTCCGACTTCTGACTTCTGTCTTCTGTCTTCTGACTTCTGTCTTCTGTCTTCTGTCTTCCGACCCCTACTTTTCACTCCGTCGTCCGTTCTGCTAGTTCATCACTTCGCCAATCAGCAGCGTGAGGGCGTTGTCTTGCAGCGTCTTGTTGTTTTGGAGTTCGCTGTGGAGGTCGCAGGCGAAGACGCCGTAGGCGATGGGGAGCGGCGTGTTGAAGAAGGGGCTGCGGCGCGGCGCGTCGAGCCGTTCGCCCAGGAGCGAGCGGCGCGTGACGCGCCCGTCGCCCGGTTCGTACATGGCGCGGATGACATCGCGCCGTTTGATCTTGCGCCCGGAAGCGTCGCGCAATTCGCGCGGCTCGGTGAGAGTGCGCCAACGCCCGCGCCGTTCGTCGCGCAGGATGACGGGCGCGTTCAAAGTCTCTTCACAATCGCCGCCGAAGACATAGAGCGCGACCGGCGTCGGCTGCGACGGGTCTTCGGCATGCGCGTCGAGGGCGGCGTGGAAGCGGCGCGCGCGCGTGAGGGCGGCGGCGAAATAGGCGTCGAGTTCGGCGAGCGTGGCGCGGTAGGGCGCGCCTTCCTCGTCGCGCACCTCGCCGCGCTGGTAGCGGGCGCGAAACTCTTCGTCGTTGATCGGCGACCACTGGTACTTGCGCCAGGTTGCAGGGTCGTAAAAATCAACTTCGAGCGGCGCGAGGTTTTGATCGAGAAAGCGGACGGCCTCCGGGTGCGGAAGCAACTGGTAGATCGACGGGATCGTGACAGCGTCTTCGCGCGAGAGCTTGTTGAGCAGGCGGATGCGGCGGCGCAAGCCCTCGTTGATCGAATAGCCTTCGAGGAGCGTGGCGAAGGCTTCCATCGTGCCCTCGTTGGGCGTGCCGAACATGAAGATTTTGTTGATGTGGCGCGCGCCCGCCCAGGTGGGTGGCGGCGCGGCCTCGTCGCCCGCGGGCAAGTCCGCCGCGCCGTACATCGCCGCGTAGCGCGCGACGAGGCCGCCCATCGAATGCGCCACGATGTTGAAGCGCAGGTCAGGGCGACCCAGTTTCCGTTTCAATTCCTCGACGCGTTGAAAGAGCAACTGCGCCGACTCGACGTTATCGCGCCGCCAATCGTAGGGAAAGATGTAGAAGGTATCGCGGTCGCCTTCGGGCGGGGGATCGTCCCAGTCGCCTTCGCGATAGTTGCCGTAGCGGCGCAGCGCGTTTAAGAGTTCGTAGTAGACGTAAATGTCCGGGGCGAGGCGCGCGAGCTTCGCCGTCTCGACGATGCGCTCGGCGACGAGTTCGTCGCGGTTCGAGGCGAGGTCGGGCATGGTCGGCAAACTCAGGCCGTCGGTGGAGGAACGAAACGCCGAAGGCCAGACGACCTCGCGCGTGCGCCGGTTCATCAGTTGCGAGCCGAGGATGCCGGGGATGACGATGACGGGAGTTTTGTCTTTGCGCGCGCGCGCCGGGGCGAAGATGCGTTCGAGGTCGGGCGTGCGCCGCGCGCCGCATCCCGCGCCGGCCGTCGCCAGCGCGACGACGAGGGCGATGAGCGATGAGCGATGCGTGAGACGTGCGAAGCGGCGGCGGCGGTGTGTCCGGTTACTCATCGCTCGCCACTTCTTTGTCGTTCCACTTGCGGTTGATCAGACTGGCGACGAAGCCCGCGCCGAAGCCGTTGTCGATGTTGACGACCGTGACGTTGGAGGCGCAGGAATTGAGCATGCCGAGCAGCGCGGCCGCCCCGCCGAACGACGCGCCGTAACCGATGCTCGTCGGCACGGCGATGACGGGCACGCCCACCAACCCGCCGACGACCGAAGGCAACGCGCCCTCCATCCCCGCCGCCACCACGATGACGCGAAACCCGCGCAGGCGTTCGCGCTCGGCAAAGAGCCGGTGGATGCCCGCCACGCCCGCGTCCCAGATGCGCGCCACGCGATTGCCCATCGCCTCGGCCGTCAACGCCGCCTCCTCGGCCACGGGGATGTCGCTCGTGCCCGCCGTCACGATGCCGACCTCGCCCACGCCCAGTTCCGTGCGGTCGCGCCGGATGCGAATGAGGCGCGCCGCTTCGTGCCATTCGGCATCGGTCACGATGTTGCGCACCTCGCCGTAGGTGGCGGCGTCCGTGCGCGTGACGAGGATGTTCGGCGAGCGCGCCACGAGGCGTTCGACGATCTCGCAGATTTGCGTGCGCGACTTCCCCGCCCCGAAGACGACTTCGGGAAAACCCTGCCGCGCCGCCCGCGCGTGATCGATGCGCGTGTGCTCGATGTCTTCGTAATGAAGATTGGCGAGCCGCCGCGCCGCCTCCGCCGTCTCCAGGTCGCCCGTTTGGTGCGCGCGCAGCAGTTCTTCTATTTCGCGTAAATTCATCTTGTTTTGCGTCAACTTAAGTCGTCGAAACCTTCGCGGCATTCTAGCATCGAACGCTCGCGCCTTCGCAATTTGCCGCGCGCCGCCCCGCCGGTTCATCGCCCCGGTTTCAGCCCACCGGCAGGCCGGTCGCGCCGCGTGGTGTAAACTTCGGGCGGGCGGCGTCTCACGTCCGGCCGCGCTCGCTATCACCAACGACGGAGATCACTCATGGCTCTTTTCATCGAACGGTATTTTGCGATCACCTTGCTCGCCGTGGGGCTATCGCACATCGTCATGGCGCGACAGTGGCGCGACTTCTTCCTGCGCCTGAAAGCGACGGGCGTGGCGGGAATCATCATCGCCATGTTCACCTTCCCGCTCGGCCTCCTGATCGTGCTCGGGCATAACGTGTGGGTGTTTGACCTGCCCGTCATCGTCACCGTCTGCGGCTGGGGCATGACGCTCAAAAGCATGACCTACGCGCTGATTCCCGGCCAGGCCGAACGCATGATCCCGGCGGGCGCAAACGCCCACCGGAAATACGCGGCGGCTGGCTGCGTGGCGTTAGCCATCGGCGCGCTTTTGCTTTACCATTCATTTTTCCGCGCGGCGTGAGATAGCGCGCCTTTCAGCGCGGCTCGACTTATGGAACTGACTGTCGCCATCACGGGAGCTTCGGGCGCGCTTTACGCGCACCGCACGCTGATTCATCTGGCGTCGAGCGGCGTGGTCGAGCGCATCAATTTGATCATGTCGGGGGCGGCGCACACGGTCGCGCGCGTCGAACTCGGCGCGAACCTGCAAGGCGGCGACGCGCGCACGATCAACGAATGGGTCGGCCTCGCGCCGGAGTCGAAATTAATTCGCTTCCATCGTCTCGACAACATGGCGGCGACGCCCGCTTCCGGGTCGCACCCGCAGGCCGGCATGATGATCATCCCGTGTTCGATGGGCACGCTCGGCGCCATCGCTTCCGGCGCGGGCACAAACCTGATTCACCGCGCCGCCGACGTGACCTTGAAGGAAGGGCGCAAGCTCATCATCGTCCCGCGCGAGTCGCCTTACAACGCGATTCACCTTGAGAACATGCTGCGCCTCGCGCGCGCCGGGGCGCGCATCCTGCCCGCCAGTCCGGGCTTCTATCACCGCCCGCAAAGCATCGAAGAGTTGGTGGATCATCTCGTCTTCCGCGTGCTCGATCAATTCGGCGTGCCCCATTCGCGGCGCACCGAGTGGCAGGGCGACCCGACGGCGACGATGACGACGGAGGACGCGGCCGTCGCCGCCGCCGTGGACGGCGACTGAAACGAGCGAACGAGTTCGATGACTTCCCGATCAACCAACACGACGGCGCAGAGCATTCGCACGACGCTCGAAATGATCAAGATCGAGCACACGCTCTTTGCGCTGCCCTTCGCCCTGCTCGGCGCGGTGCTCGCGGCGCGCGGGCTGCCGACCGGCTGGCAGTTGCTCTGGATCACTTTGGCGATGGTGGGCGCGCGCTCCGCCGCGATGGCTTTCAATCGCATCGCCGACCACAAGTACGATGCGGCCAACCCGCGCACGAGCGGGCGCGCCATCCCGGCCGGGCTGCTCTCCGTGAGTTTCGCGTGGACGTTCACCGTCGTCTCGGCCGCGCTCTTTTTCGTCGCGGCGGCGATGCTCAATCGCCTGACCCTCTTGCTCGCGCCCGTCGCGCTCGGAAGCGTGCTGCTCTATTCATACACGAAGCGTTTCACGTCGCTCTCGCACCTCGTGCTCGGCTGGTGCCTGTGCATCGCGCCGACGGGCGCGTGGGTCGCCGTGCGGGGCGCAATCGACAGTCCCGTGCCGCTCCTGCTCTCGCTCGTCGTGCTGCTCTGGACGGCCGGATTCGACGTGCTCTACGCCTGTCAGGATTACGACTTCGACCGCCGCACGGGCTTGCGCTCGATCCCGGCGCGCGTCGGCATCCCCGCCGCGTTCTGGATTTCGCGCCTGCTCCACGCCGGGGCGTTCGCCGCGCTCGTCTCGCTCTACCTGACGACGACGCCCGGCGCGCTCGCCCTCTCCGGCGTCGTCGCCACCGGCGCGCTGCTCGTCTATCAACACTCGCTCGTGCGCGCCGACGACCTGAGCCGCCTCAACGCCGCGTTCTTCACGACGAACGCCTGCTTGAGCGTGATACTTTTCATCACCTTCGGCGGCGCAACCCTCTTCGCAAAAGTGTGAATCCACGGCGTCCGTTTCGCCGTCAGACTTGAGGCATAAACTTATGAGCACAACAACCTCAACCACCGCCGAACGAGAGCCGCTCGTGCTCCACTTCAGCCCGGTCTTAAAGAAAATGAGCGAGCAGGAGTTCTACGAGTTCTGCCTGCTCAACCCCGACCTGAGCCTTGAACTCACCAGCGAAGGAGACCTCATCATCATGCCTCCCACCGGCGGAAAAACCGGCATACGGAACGCCATCCTCATAACGCGTCTCACCGCATGGACTTTAGAAGATAAAAGTGGACAACCCTTTGACTCATCCACACTCTTTACGCTGCCGAACGGCGCGAAACGGTCGCCGGATTTCGCGTGGATTACTAATGAACGATGGAACGCATTGACGGAAGATGAACAGGAACGCTTCCCGCCGCTCTGCCCCGATTTCGTCGTGGAGTTGCGTTCGCGCACGGACACGCTCAAAAATCTGCGGCAGAAGATGGAAGAGTACATGGCGAACGGCGCGCAACTCGGTTGGCTGATAGACCCGCAGGAGCGACGGGTCTACGTCTATCGTCCCGCCGCGGCCGTCGCACAGTTGGACGACCCCCGGACGATCTCCGGCGAGTATGTGCTGCGCGGGCTTGAGTTGAAGTTACAGGAAATCTGGGACTAATAGAGCGAAATAATGAACATGGATTTTTCACACGACCCGAAACTGAACCGCATCGCCGCGAAGGTGGAAGCGGGCGCGCGCCTCTCTTTCGACGAGGGGCTGGATTTGTACGCGACGGACGACCTGGCCGCGCTCGCCAAACTCGCCGACAGCGTTCGTCGCCGCCTGCACGGGCGGCGCACCTACTTCAACGTCAATCGTCATTTCAACTACACGAACGTCTGCTACGCCGATTGTAAGTTCTGCGGCTTCTACCGCACGCCGCGCATGCCGGATGCCTACACGCACAACGTCGAAGAGGCCATCGGAATCGCGGGCAAGGCCGTCGCCGAGGGCGCGACGGAGTTGCACATCGTCGGCGGGCTGAACACGAAACTGCCCTTCAAGTATTACACGGACTTGCTGGCGAGTCTCAAGCGCGCTTATCCGCAACTGCACCTGAAAGCCTTCACCATGGTCGAACTCGACCACATGGCCGATTTCTACAAGATGCGCGACGAAGACGTGATCGAGGGGTTGAAAGCGGCCGGGATGGATTCGTGCCCCGGCGGCGGCGCGGAGATTTTCCGCGAACCGACGCGCTCGCGGATTTGCGCGCACAAGACCGACGCGGAACGCTGGCTCGCGCTCTCCGGCAAAGTTCACGCCGCCGGTCTTCGCACCAACGCGACGATGCTCTACGGCCACATCGAATCCATCGCGGATCGCGTGGATCATTTCGTGCGCTTGCGCGAGCAGCAGGATGCCTCCGGCGGCTTCCAGTGCTTCATCCCGCTCGCCTTCTACCCGGAAGGCACGAAGCTCTCACAGTTGCCGGGGCCTTCGGGCGTCGATTCGTTGAAGACCATCGCCGTCTCGCGTCTCATGCTCGACAACTTCGCGCACATCAAAGCTTACTGGGTGATGCTCGGCAAGCGGCTCGCGCAGGTCGCGCTGCACTACGGCGCGAACGACCTCGACGGCACGATCACCGAAGGCGGCGAACTCAGTCAAAGCTATTCGGTCGAGTCGAACAACGACGTGAAGATGAACAAGAATGAGATCGCCGCGCTCATCGCCGACGCCGGTTTCGAGGCCGTCGAGCGCGACACGCTCTACCGCCCTGTGGCGGAGATGACGGCGGCGTAAGATGCAGCCGTTTAGTGCAGGCAGCAGGCTCACAAGGAGTAGTTTCTATGGAAGCGGTAAGTGTCAAAGACGAAGCGCGCCGTTTGATTGAACGGCTGCCTGACGATGTAACGTGGGACGATCTGATGCACGAGATTTACGTGCGTCAGGCGATTGAAGCCGGGCTTGAAGATAGCGGCGAAGGTCGCCTGACGGATTCCGCGCTCGCCGAGGCACTACTGCAAGAAAAATAGCTGCACCGTATGAAGAAGGTCGGGACACCATTCGACACCGAGCCGACGAAGCGGTTCACGGAGCGCGCGGCGAACTATGCCGCTTACCGCCCGAAGTATCCGGCGGCGGTCGTGGAGTTCATGCGCGCCGAGTTGAACTTGAGCGCGGCGTCGGTCGTGGCCGATGTCGGGGCGGGCACGGGCATCTGGACGGAGATATTGTTGCGCGAGGGCGGTTGTCGCACGGTCTACGCCGTCGAACCGAACGACGCGATGCGCGCCGAGGCCGAAAACTCTCTCGGCAAGTTTCCCAATTTCAAGAGCGTGAACGGCGCGGCCGAAGCGACGACGCTCGACCCCGCGTGCGTTGATTTCGTCACGGCCGCGCAAGCGTTCCACTGGTTCGACGCTCGCGCCGCGCGGGCGGAATTCGCGCGCATCCTGAAGCCGGGCGGTTGGGCGGTGTTGATGTGGAACATGCGCCGGATCGAGACGACGCCGTTTCTGCGCGAACTTGAAAGCATCCTGCGCGCTTACGGCACGGACTACGAACGCGTCGCCGCCGACCATCCCGGCCGGGAGTTGATGGCGGAATTTTTCCCGCGCGGCTACGGCACGCGGAGTTTCGCGCACGAACAGATTTTGGATTATGAAGCCTTGCGCGGCCGCTGGTTGTCGGCCTCCTACGTGCCGCTTGCGGGGCATCCCGATCACGAGCCGATGTTCGCCGCGCTGCGCCGCGCTTTCGACGAGCACCGGCAGGACGGAAACGTCCGCATCGAATACGAGGCCGTGGTTCACTACGGCCGACTCGACGGCGAAACTCTTTTTGAGCATGACGAACAAAGTTAATCGAATCGTTCGCGCCGCGCGCGGCGGCGCGCTGATCCTGTTGTCGCTGGCCGTCTTGACGGCCGACGCTCTGCCGCAAAAGCGTGCGCGCGCGAAGGGCGCGGCGGCGCGGGCGGCGGCCTCAAGCGAGCCGCCGCGTTTCAGCGATTACCCGGTGAAGGAAATTTACCGTGGCCGCATCGCCCCGGTTATTCTGGACACGAGGCGGGCGCGGATGTTTCGCAGCCGGTTGAGAGAAGATTCCCGCGCCGGGGTGAACTTCGCCGGCCACTACACGGTTGTCTTCTGGGGCTGCGGCACGGGCTGCGCGCAGGTGTCGGTGGTTGACGCGAAGACCGGGAGAGTCTACTGGCCGCCGCTCGAATACACGGACATCCCCGAATCGTCCGAGACAGACCCCGCACGACATCGAAACTTCCGCGCCGACAGCAAACTGCTCGTGCTCACGCGCGACCGCTACGACGGTCGCGGCAGCTACACCGCCTATTATTACCTGTTCGATAAAAACCGCTTCCGTTTGCTGCGGCAGGCGGAGGAGAGACATCCCGATTCGGAAAGTTTGCCGGAGCAATAATATTCACGCTTATGACGACTCAAACAATCACCGTCGCGCACTCGCCCGACTCCGACGACGCCTTCATGTTCTACGGCCTCGCCACCAATAAACTCGACACCGGAAGTTTACGCTTCACGCACGTGCTCGAAGACATCCAGAGTTTGAACGAGAAGGCCATGCGCGGCGTCTACGACGTGACGGCCATCAGCTTCCACGCCTACGCCTACATCTCAGACAAGTACGCGCTCCTGCCGCACGGCGCGAGCATCGGCGACAACTACGGCCCCATCGTCGTCTCGCGCGAGAAGTTCAAACTGGAAGAACTCGCGTCGCTGAAGGTCGCGGTGCCCGGCAAGTTGACGAGCGCGTTTCTCGCCCTGAGCATCCACACGCCCGGTTTCCAATACGAGGTCGTGCCCTTCGACAAGATCATCGAGGCGGTGCAGGAGGGGCGCGCCGATGCGGGGCTACTCATCCACGAGGGACAGCTTTTCTACCAGTCGCTCGGCCTGCACAAAGTCTTAGACCTCGGCGAGTGGTGGCACGAGCGCACGGGCTTGCCGCTCCCGATGGGCGGCAACGTCATCCGCCGCGACCTCGGCGCGGAGACCATCGCGCGCGTCTCGAAGTGCCTCCACGACAGCATCCGCTACTCGCTCGACAATCGCGCCGACGCGCTCGAATACGCGATGCAGTTTGCGCGCGACATGGAACCGGAACTGGCCGACCGCTTCGTCGGGATGTGGGTCAACGAACTGACGCTCGACTACACGGCGCGCGGGCGCGCCGCCGTCCAACGCCTCCTCGACGAGGGCGCGGAGTGCGGCGTCATTCCGCACCGCGTTAATGTCGAATTCGTACAGTGAGAAGAAAGTGAGTCGGCGCGCAGTAGTAGGCAGCCGGGCGGTCAAAACTGTTATCTACCGCTTTTCGCTCGCCGCTCGCCGCTCGCTTTCTTCTGGCAACACTCGTCGCGGCTGGCGCATCTTAAATTTTCACAAAAGGGGTCGCTCGGCTCTCCATCCGGGCGCGGGCGGCATTCAATCTGGCAAAACTTCCTCAGAGAAAACTTATGAAAAGCTCTCGTTTGTTACTCCCCGGCCTGGCGATTCTCGTGCTGGCGGCCTTTATCGCCGCGCCGCCCGCGCGGGCGCAGCAGGCCGCGAATGCCTCGACGGGCGTGCCCGCGACATCCACGGCCGCGACGACGGCGGCGGGCGTCGATGTCGAACGCATCATCCGCGAGTTCACGACCAAAGAGGCGGTGTTTCGCACCGCGCTCAACCAGTACAGTTTCAAGCGCGAGGCCATCGTGCAGACCATCGGGATGGGCGGGCAGATTTCGGGCGAGTATCGCCGCGTCTCGCGCTTCGTCTTCGACGACAGCGGCAAGCGTTACGAAAAGATCGAATTGTTCCCGCTCTCGACCCTCAAAGAACTCGAACTGACCCCGGAAGACCTCGAAGACTTCAGCGGCGCGCAAACCTTCGCGCTCGAACCCTCGAAGATCAACCTCTACAACATCAAGTACGTGGGCAAGGAGAAGATCGACGAGTTGAATCTCTACGTCTTCGACGTGGAGCCGAAGGTCATGCCCGACCCGAAGAAGACGAAGGATCGTTTCTTCAAGGGGCGCGTGTGGGTTGACGATCAGGATTTGCAGATCGTGAAGGCGCACGGCAAGGGCGTGCCCGAAAAGAAGAACGCGCGCTATCCGACGTTTGAGACATACCGCGAACAGATCGACGGCAAGTTCTGGTTCCCCACCTATACCTACGCGGACGAAAAACTGGTGTTTGACAACGGCGGAGTCATCCACCTGCGCCTGCGCATCACCTTCACCGAGTTTGCGCGGCCGCGCGCCAAGGTGAGAGTGATCGAGGAAGGCCAGGACATCATCCCCGATGCTACGCCCGCCCCGACGCCGAAGAAACCCTGAACGACGAAAAGCGGGCGCACTTTGAACAAGCGTCAGGCCGCCGGGAAGCAGTTTGCTTCCCGGCGGCCTGACGCTTTCCGGCGCATCGCTTACTTTCGTTCCAATTCCGCCGCGACGCGTGCGCGCACTTCCTCGGTGAGGCGTCTCACGTCCTCGTCCGTCGAGAGTCCGCCGGTTTCTATCGGCGGGAGGATGACCATTTCGATCGTGCCGGGTCGCGCCGTACACTCGCCCTTGCCCATCAGCCGATCCGTGTTCTTCATCGCCACGGGAACCACGCTCGCGCCCGTCTCCACCGCCATGTAGAACGCGCCTTTCTTGAACGGCAACAATTCGCCGGGGCGGGCGCGCGTGCCTTCCGCGAAGACGCCGAAGGAGACGCCGGAGCGGATGCGCTCGGTGGCGGCGCGCACGGTGACGAGCGCGCGTTCGCGGTTGGAGCGGTCGATCGCCATGATGTTGACGAAGCCCATGCCGAAGCCGAGGATGGGCACCTTCAGCAACTCTTTTTTAGCGAACAGCCCGATGCGGCGGCCGAGGTAGGCGAACAGCGTCGCCGTGTCGAGATAGGAGCGATGGTTGGCGGTGAAGATGTAAGTCTGCCGTGGGTCGAGTTGTTCCAGCCCGCGCACGCGCACGCGCATCCCGCTCAGGCGCAGCCATTGCCGCGCGCCCCACAGGGCAATCGGGTAGAGCCACTCGCGCCTGCCCACGATCCACGCCACCAGCAGCACGGGCGGCGCGAAGATGAGCAGGAGCGCGCCCGCGACGAACAGAATCCACCAGTGATGCAAGCGACCGGCGAGCGTGGCGCGCCCAGGCGCATTCTCGGCCGCACGTCGCGCGCTGCTGTTGTTGCCGCCGCTGCGCGTTTCCTCCGGCGCGGCGGCGGCGGCGGTGCGCGGCGCGCTCGCCTCTGTGCTAGACTCGACGCCCGCACGCACACGTTCCGTTTCAAATAATTTTGGTGAAAGAGAATCAGGCATGTCTCGCTCCGTTCTCCGGCTCGCACTCTCTATTTTCGTCGCCGCGCTCGCGCTCGTTTTCTGCTCCGGCGACTTCTCTGCAACCGTTCAAGCCCAGACGCGCCGCGCTCCCGTTGCGCCGCGCGCCGCGAACGCGCCGCAGACGCCCGCGTCCTATCTCGGTTTCACCCCCGGCGACGACCGCACGATAGCCGACTGGCGACAGATCGTAAACTACTTCACGCGCCTGTCCGCGACGAGCGACCGCGTGCAGTTGCGCACGCTCGGCGAGACCACCGGGCGGCGTCCGCTCGTCGTCGCCTTCATCAGCGCGCCAGAGAATATACGCAATCTGGCGAAGTACCAAGACATCCAACGCCGCCTGGCAGACCCGCGCCTCGCGCCGGGCGCGGCCGAGCGCGAGGCTCTGCTGCGCGCGGGCAAAACCGTCGTCGTCGTCTCCTGCTCGATCCATTCGACCGAGATCGTGGCCTCGCAGATGTCCATGCAACTCGCCTACGAGTTGGCGTCGGCCGAAGATGCCGCGACGCGCGAGATTTTGCAGAACACGATCCTCCTGCTCATCCCCGCCGCCAACCCCGACGGCGTGGACATCGTCGCCGATTGGTATCGTAAAACTCTCGGCACGCCCTACGAAGGCACGGAGCCGCCGGAGCTTTATCACCTCTACGCCGGGCACGACAACAACCGCGATTGGTTCATGCTCAATCTCAAAGAGACGCAACTCATCACGCGTCTCTTCTGGCGCGAGTGGTTTCCGCAAGTAGTCTACGACGTACACCAGCAGGGCGCGAACGGCTCTCGCTTCTTCGTCCCACCTTTCTTCGATCCGCCGAATCCGCACATCCCGCCGCTCCTGCTCCGCGAGGTCGGTCTCATTGGCCACAAGATCGCCGCGGATTTGCAGGCCGAAGGCCGCAGCGGCGTGATCACCAACGCCCTCTACGATACCTGGTGGCACGGCGGCTTTCGCACCGCGCCCTATTATCACAACTCCATCGGCATCCTCACCGAGGCCGCGAGCGCGCGTTTGATGTCGCCCGTCGAGGTGACGCGCGAACAACTCGCGCGCAGTTCCTCGCGCGGGATGCCGAGCGCGCTCCAGTCCGCCACCAACTTTCCAGACCCCTGGCCGGGCGGCACCTGGCGCGCGCGCGACATCATGCGGATGGAGTTGACGGCCTCGCGCGCCGTGCTCTCGATGGCCGCGAAATACCGCGAGCGTTACCTGCGCAACTTCTACGAACTCGGCAGGCGCGGCATCGAAGGCACGGCGGCCGCCGCCATTGGCGACGCTGAAATCGGGTACGTCATCCCGGCCGGTCAAGGCAAAAACGCGAACGTGGCGAAACTCGTCAGCGCGCTCGTCGAGCAGGGCGTGGAGGTTCACCGTCTCGAACGCCAGTTGCACGTGATGACGATGGGCGCGCGCGGCGCGGTCTATAACGATTCGGCGCAAAACCCGCCCGTCATCCCGGCGGGCAGTTATCTCATCTTTCTCGCGCAGCCCTACCGCGCCAACATCAAGACCCTCTTCGAGAAGCAAATCTACCCAGACCGCCGCACCGCCGGGGGCGAGGCCGAACGTCCCTACGATGTCGCCGGGTGGACGCTGCCGATGCAGATGGGCGTGCGCGCGCTGCCCGTCCACAGCATCCGCGAGACCGCGTCCGAACGGCGTCTGACCCTTATTCGAGACGGCGCGGAGGCGTGGCGCGACGCGGGGCTGAACCCTACGGGCGGCGCAGCCTCGCCGCTGCAAAATCCGCTCGCGCGCCGCGACGTGCGGCTCGCGCTCTACCGGAGTTGGACAGGTTCGATGGACGAAGGCTGGACGCGCTACGTTTTCGACACGTTCAACGTGCCGTTCCAGACGCTGCGCGACCGCGACGTGCGCGCCGGGAATTTGCGCGCCCGGCACGACGTGATCGTGCTGCCCTCGATGCGCCTGCGCGAGATCGTCGAGGGGCGGAGCAAGGAGACCGCGCCGCCCGAATTCGCGGGCGGCATCACGGAAGCGGGCGTGGATAATTTGCGCCGCTTCGTCGAAGACGGCGGCACGCTCATCTGCTTCGACGCCGCCTCGGAACTCGCCGTCAAGCGTTTCAAACTGCCCCTCCGAAACGTGCTCGAAAACGTGAAATCGTCGGAGTTCTACGGCCCCGGCTCGATCCTGCGGCTCGAAGTTGACGCCGCGCACCCGCTCGCGCGCGGCTTCGGGCGCGACGTAGACGCCTACTTCATCAACAGTTCCGCCTTCGAGTTGACGGAGGGCGCGAATGACCGCGTCCGCATCGTGGCGCGCTACGCCGAGCGCGACGCGCTGCGCTCCGGCTGGCTGCTCGGCGAGAAGTTGATCGCGGGCAAAATCGCGCTCGCCGAGGTGACGCTCGGCCGTGGGCGCGTCGTCCTCTTCGCCTTCCGTCCCCAACATCGCGCCCAGACGTGGGGCACGTTCCCCTTCATCTGGAACGCGATAGCGACAGCCGAGGGATGAGGGATGAGGGATGAAAGGAATGCTTAACTCGCTTGAATAGTTTCCTGATTCATCCCTCATCCCTCATCCCTCATCCCTTATTTTCCGGGCATCTATCGGGCGGCGGGCGCATCAAAGGTTAGTCCGCGCCTCGTGGTCGCTGTATACTGGTTCGTCCACTTAAGGAGTTGAAAAGGCCATGAGAAAGTTCGCCGCCTGTATCGCACTCCTCTCCCTGCTCGCAATTTCCGTTTCTTCAATACATGCACAACCGCGCCCGCGCCGCGTCGGGCAACCGTCGTCCGGCGGCGTGTCAACGAGCGCGCCGCGCACCGATGCGCCGCACGCGCCCGACGCGACCACGACCGCGCCGCGCCGCCCGCCGACTCTCGGCGGCGCGATCGACCCGAACGCAGGGCAACGCACCGGCACGAGCAACACGCCCGCGGTCGATACGACCGAGGTTGACGAGAACGAAGTCGTGCGCGTCAACACGTCGCTCGTGACGATTCCGGTGAGCGTGATGGATCGGGCGGGCAAGTATGTGCCGAGCATCCGGCAGGGAGAGTTTCGGATTTGGGAGGAGGGCGTCGAACAGGAGATCGCCTATTTCGCCACGGTCGAGAAACCTTTCACCGTCGCGCTCGTGATCGACACGTCAGGCTCGACGCGCTACCGGCTCACCGAGATTCAAGACGCCGCCATCTCCTTCGTCAACCAACTGCGTCCCGCAGACCGCGTGCTCGTCGTCTCCTTCGACGACGAGGTGCGCGTGCTCTCGGAGGCGACGAGCGACCGCTCGCGCCTGCGCGAAGCCATCGGCCGCGTGCGTCCCGGCGAAGGCACGAAGCTCTACGACGCCGTGGACTTCATCATCAACCAACGCTTCAACCGCATCGAGGGGCGCAAGGCCATCCTCCTCTTCACCGACGGCGTTGACACTTCGAGCCGCCGCGCCACCTACCAATCCAACGCGCAGGACGCGGAAGAACTCGACGCGCTCATCTACCCCGTTCAGTACGACACCTACGACACGCGCACGGCCTCGCAAAACGGCGGCGTCTACGGTGGCGGCGGAGTCTATGGCGGCGGTGGTGGCGGGTCGCGGCGCAGGTCTGGCGGCATCACCGGCATTCTCACAGACATTCTCTCCAGCGGCACGATCGGCATCGGCAACGGCGGCGGCGGTGGCGGTCGGGGGGGCGGCGGCAGTAGAGGCGGTGGCGGCGGCGGCACTAACTGCACGGGCTGCACGCGCGAGGAGTATGCGCGCGGCGACGCTTACCTGCGCGACATGGCGCGTCTGTCGGGCGCGCGGGTCTACCGCGCCGAAACCACGCGCGACATCGAGAGCGCGTTCTCGCTCGTGGCAGAGGAGTTGCGCCGCCAGTACAGTCTCGGCTATTACCCGAAACAGCAGGGGCAGCCCGGCCAACGACGCAACATCAAAGTTCGCGTCACGCGCCCAGACCTCGCCGTTAAAGCGCGTGACAGCTACATCTACAACCCGGCGGGCGCGAACAACAACAACGCCGCCGACACCGCGCGCGACGACAACGACCGCCGCCGTTCGCAACCCGTCCTGCGCCGGTCGCCGTTCGCGGAAAGATAAAGCGGGGCAAAGGGCACAGGGAACGAGGGGAAGGGGTAAAGGAGAAAACAGGTTTCTTCCTTTACCCCTTCCCCTCGTTCCCTTTGCCCTTCTCCTGCCTTCAAACCACCGTGCCGTTTTTAACGGTCGCGTTTTTCGGCACGATGATGATGCCCTCGCGGATGTAGTAGCCCGCCGCTTCGTTGTCGAAGTGTTTGACGCCCGCGTCGTTCACCAGGCGGACGTTCGAGCCGATGCGCGCGTTCTTGTCGATGATGGCGTGGCGGATCACTGTGTCGCGGCCGATGCCGATGAGCGGGCGACCGGCGGCGGCGTCGGCGCGCAGTTCCTCGATCGGCTGGTAGTAGTCCGCGCCCATCAGGTAGGTGTCTTCGATGCGCGCGCCCGGCTCGATGCGTGTGCGCAGGCCGACCACGGAGCGCGCGAGCCACGCGCGGTTGATGATGCTGCCGTCGCCGATGATCGAATCGACGATCTCGCAGTGGTGAACTTTCGAGGGCGGCAGGTAGCGCGGCCGCGTATAGATGGGGGCTTCCGTGTCGAAGAAGTTGAACTTCGGCAGGAGCGAAGTCATGTCGAGGTTGGCGGAGTGGAAGGCCGAGATCGTCCCGATGTCTTCCCAGTAGTCGTCGAACATATACGACTGGACGTTGTAGTCCTTGATGGCGGCGGGGATCACCTCGCGCCCGAAGTCCACCCAGGCCGGGTTCTCGGCGAGCAGTTCGCGCAGGCGCGTGTAGTTGAAGACGTAGATGCCCATCGAGGCGAGGAAGGGGCGGCGCGCGGCCTCTTCCGGCGAGAGGCCGAACGCGGTCGTATCCACGCGCATCTCTTCGAGGGCTGCGCCCTTCGGCTTCTCACGAAATTCGAGGATGTGCCCGGTGGGGTCGGCCTTGAGCAAGCCGAACTCTTCGGCCGCCTCGCGCACGAAGGGCACGACCGAGACGGTCACGTCGGCCTTCGTCTCGTAGTGGCGCGCGAGAAACTTGCGATAGTCCATCCGGTAGAGATGGTCGCCGGAGAGAATCAGGAGCGTGTCGATGCCCCAGTCGTGGATGTGCGGCAGCACTTGCCTGACGGCGTCTGCCGTCCCCTGAAACCACTGCGGGCTTTCGGGCGTCTGCTCGGCGGCGAGTATCTCGACGAAGCCGTCGGAGAAGCCGCTGAAGCGATAGGTGCGCGAGATGTGGCGGTTGAGCGACGCGGAGTTGTACTGCGTGAGCACGAAAATCTGCGTGATGTCCGAGTTGATGCAGTTCGAGATGGGGATGTCCACGAGGCGATACTTGCCGCCGAGCGGCACGGCGGGTTTGGAACGCTGGTGCGTCAGAGGAAACAGGCGCGTGCCCGCGCCGCCGCCGAGGACGACCGCCAGCACCTTATGTCCGGATGGCATCACTTATTTCACCGTTGTTTGAAACTGGAAGAACTTGTGTGCGTCCAGCATAGACGCAAAGGAGGGCGCGTTCAAGAGGCTAGCGCGCCCGCTCGGGCGTAAGATGACCGCGCGCCCGCGAGGAAACAAACCGCGCGGCGGATGATTTTCGCCGCTCTCTCCCGCGCCGGGAAAATTTTCGGGCGCTGGAGAGGGCACGCGGCCAACCAAATTTCGCGCGCCGTGTCTATGTTACCGACGCACTTTGAACGAGGCGGAGAACGACTTGAGCGAATTGGGCGAGAGCGAATTGATCGAGCGCGCGCAAGAAGGCGACGCGGAGGCCTTTGCCACGCTCGCGCGCTCCTACGAGCGGCGGCTCCTGCTGCTCGCGCTCCACTACTGCCGCGACCGCCACGACGCCGAAGACCTCTCGCAGGAAGTTTGGCTCAAGGCTTTCCGCGCGCTCAGGAGTTTTCGCGGCGAGTCGAGTTTCTACACGTGGCTGCGGCAGATCACGATCAACACGTTCCTCAACGAGCGGCGCGCCCCCCCGGCGCAGGGGCGCGTCGTCGAACTCGACGCCTGGGAAGCCTCCAAGCGCGACGCCGGGGCGAGGCCGGAAGAGGTTGCGTTCCCTCTCGCGCGTACGGCGCGCGGCGTGGAGGAAAATCTCGAACAACAGTTCCTCGTCGCGCGCGTGCTTGACGCGCTCGGAGATTTGACGCCGCAGCAACGCTTGATCTTCCTGCTCAAACATCAAGAGGGGATGACCTACGAAGAGATTTCCGCCGCCCTCGGCTGCTCGGCGGGCGCAACGAAGAAAGCCCTGTTTCGCGCCGTCCTGAAAGTGCGCGAGCGTTTGGGCGTCACGGCGACGGGAGAGGCGGGATACGAGCCTGCGCCCGTCAGAAAAAGTTGTTAAGCGGGAGTTGCACACGATGCACGATTGCCGGGAGACGCAAGAGAGCCTGATCGATTTGATCTTCGACGAGACGGATTCCGCGTCGCGCGCGCACCTGCGCGCCGAAGTCGGGCGTTGCGCCGCCTGCGCCGCGGAGTATCGCTCGTTCGCCGCCACGCTCGACGCCTGCGAAGAGGCTTCCGCCGCGCTCGCGCCCGGCGACGACTACTGGCCTCAGTATCACGCCGCGCTCGCGCGCCGCTTGCACGTCGCGGCGCGAGACGCGCAAGCGGGCGGGCGCACGTCGCCGCCGACATTGCCTTCGCGCACGCCGCCACCGCCTTCGCGCACGCCGTTTTGGAAGCGTCTGTTGACGACTTCGATTCGCGTGCCCGCGCCGCTCGCGGCCGCCGCCGCGCTGGCGCTGCTCGCCGCGGGCGCGCTCGCGCTCGCGCTTATAGCGCGCCCCGCGCCGGAACCCATCGTCGTCGCCGCGCCCGCAGCCGGGCGACCGGAGGTCGCGCCGCAGATCAAGTTTATCGAAGTGCCGGTGGTGCGGGAGAAGATCGTCACGCAAATAATTTACGCGCCCCGTCGCGCCGACGAGAGGCGCCGCGTCGCCCCGCGCGAAAACCTGGCCGGGGTCGGACGGCGCAACGCGCCGCCGTCGCCCGTCGCGAATCTGCCGACGCCGCGCCCGAACCTTTCGGGCTTCAAGCCCGCCGGCGAGGTGAACCTACGCATCATCAAGGAGAGCGACGCCCGTGAGCAATAAAGCGACACTCTCAAACTTCATCCGCCTCGCGCTGCTGCTGCTGCCGCTGCTGCTCGGCGGCCACATCCGCGCGCACGCGCAGAGCGGCGCGGCGGCCGCCGCACGACCCGCGCAACTCGTCATGCCGCTGCACGGCGAGGGCTTCATCGCCTTCAAGATCGAGGCCGCCCCGGTGGCGGGCGCGCCCCAGGTGTCGGCCAGGCTAGAAGAGATTCGAGCCTCTTTGACTCCGCAGGCGTTGCTGGCCGACAACCGGGTCGTCCACCGTGTGCTGTTGGACGCGGACGGCGGTTTTGTCTTCGGCTACGACCTCGTCGTCGAACCCGTCGCCGCCACGAAGCAGTTTAAAGTTTCGCTCAAACCCATGAGCGCGGAGTTTGAGGAACAACTGCGCGCGCGCCGTCCGTCAACGACGACGAACCGCGCCGGGCAGAACGCCTCCACCCTGCCCCGACCCGCCGACGCTCAACTCATCGAAGACGGCGACGCCTTCGCGCTCGACCTGCTCGTCAACGCGCAGACGGGCGTGAAGATCGTGGATGTCGTCAAAGTCTCTTTCGACCGGGCGCGGCTGTGGAGCGCGCCCTCGCGCCGCAGCGCGCCCCCGCGCGACTTCACGCTCGGCAACGTCGAACTCGCCGTGCGCGACCACCGTTTGACCATCAACGGCGAACTCGTCGGCGGCGGCGGTGGACGCGGCAAGCCCGCGCGCGGGTGCGCGGGCGCGCTCGTCTGGTTTTACGTCCCCGACCGCGGCCGCTTCATCTTCTCGCTCATCCCGCACGAAGGCTACGACTTTCAGAAAGTCGGCCGCATCGAGAACAACAAGATTTCGTTCACGCTCGGCGGCGACGAATATGAATGGACTTCGAGCGCGCCCGTCGTCGGCACGAGCGGCGGCAACTGGAACCTGTGGGTGCTGCACGATGCCGGTTACGTCTCGGACTTCGATTCGGTGGAGCAGATCGTGGAGGGCGCGGGAGGAGGAGGTGGTGATGGGGGCGCGACGCCCGCGAGCGGCGCGGCTTCGCCCGAATGGCTGCGCGATTCCCTGGGACGCATCACGCGCGAACGGCGCGCCGAATTTGAAGCGCGCGGCGACCAACGCAAGCGCGCCGCCCGCCGCCCGCGCGTGCTCGTCGGCGGCGCGGATCGCATCGAGAACCTTTTGCCCAAACGCTAAGGACGCCGCTTCCGCCCCGGCGCAAGACGAAACGCATTCGAGTTTGCACGGCCGACCGCAAAGGCCGGCTCGCTAACCGCAACCCTTAACCTTACCGAACTCGCAGGAGACAATTTAATGAACAGCAAAATCGGCTGCGCCGCAGCCCTTATCCTTCTGTGTCTATTTTCCGCTCCCGGCGAAGCGCGCGCGCAGGCGCGGGAAGAGGTGCCGAAGGTCGAAGTGGGCGTACAGTTTTCGTCGCTCACTCTGGGCGATTATCCCAATTCGACCGAGCCGGGCTTCGGCGGTCGAGTCACCTATAACCTGACGGACAACGTCGCTCTCGAAGCGCAGTTCGACTTCTTCCCCAACCGCCAACGCTTTCGCGGCTTTCGCAACGGCGGCCGGATTGCGCAGGGGCTGTTCGGCGTCAAGGCCGGGAAACGCTTCGATAAGTTCGGCGTCTTCGGCAAGGTGCGCCCCGGCTTCGCGAGTTTCAGCGCGGGGCGGGAAGAGACCGTCGTGCGGCCTGGCGTGCCCGACCCGATTTTCGGCGCGGCCTTCGACTCCATACCGCACCGCGAGACGCGCTTCGCTACGGATGTCGGCGCGGTGCTCGAATTCTATCCCTCGCGCCGCATCGTCACGCGCTTCGACGCGGGCGACACTATCATCCGCTACGGCGACACCACCGGAGCGATCTTAGACAGGACGGGGATAGTAGGCCAGTTCCCGATCTCCGGTGAAGTCAGACACAATTTTCAATTCAGCGCGGGCGTCGGCTTCCGCTTCTAACGCGAAACGCGAGAGAGCGGCCGCGACGAGTTCATCGCCCGTCGTGGCCGCTCTCTCGCGTTCTCTTGTCGCGCGTCGTCGCTTTCGCGGCGCGCGAATCTTCAGTATCCGCTCTCGCTTCGTGTCGCGGCCGTTCGCCCGCCCGCGCTTGTCGGAGTCGCCCGCGCGCCGTGCGTCTTAAGGCTTCGCGCCCGCTGGTGCGTCGTGCGCGGGAGCGGCGAAGCGTCCTCGCGGGTAGGCGAGGCGCACGCCCTGTTTGCGCAGCGCGGGATTAACGATTTCAATTTTGAGTTCGTGGAAAGTCGCCGGGGGATGTTTGCGCGGAGGCCGGTAGCTGATGAAGTGTTGACCGTACAGCCCGCGTTCGATCCGCGTTAAAGCCGTCAGCAGTTCTTCGCGCTGTCGGGGGAAGAAGGCCAGCCCGCCCGTGCGCTCGGCCAAACTCCGCAACGCGCTTTTGTCCACCTCTCCGAAACTTTTCACGTCGCCGAGGCCGATGGCATACACGGCCACGCCGTTTTTGAGCAGACGCTTGATGGCCTCGTCCTTCTTGATTTGGCTGCTCGTATCCTGGCCGTCGGTCAGGATCACGATGGCGCGAAACGCGGCCGGGTCTGACGCCGGAAAGACCTGTTCATTCACCTCCGCGATGCCGCCCCACAACGAAGTGGAACCGGCGACGGGCTGCCCGACGGCGGCGGCGGGCGGTCGCGTCATGATGATTAAGCCCCCGAAGTTGCCGGGCGGTATTTCCACTCTCAGTCGGTCGAGCGCGGCGAGCACGAGTCCGAACTCGCCCGTGAGCGATTGCCTGACCTCCGCGCTGCGGGAGAAAGAATATATCGCCGCCCGGTCTTTATCAGGGCGCAGCGCGCGCTCCAACAGATGACGCGCCGCCTCTTTCGCCAGGGGCAAGACGTACTCCTGCGAGATGCTCGTATCGAGGCCGAGCACGACCCAACGCGGCGCGTCGGCGCGTTGCGCCAACTCGACGATCTCCTGCGGCTCGCCGTCCTCCAGCACGCGCACATCCTGCGGGCGCAACATCAACGCCAGCGGCGCGCCGTTTTTGTCCGTCAGCGTGAGCGGGATGCTCGTGAGTTGGTCTGCGCCGTTTGAAACGCCGCGGTCAGACTGCGCCCGCGCCGCCAGCCCGCAACCGAGCCACCACGCCGGCAGCAGCAACAGCAGCAGCGCGGGCAGCCGCACCTGACAACCTCGTGCAAACGTCATCTTCTCAGCCGCCTCCGGGCGTTTCACCACCCGCGATTTAATAGCCTGCGACATTGGCGGTCTCCATCCGCACGCCCGAAGCCTCCTGCGCGATCTTCACGCCGACGCTCGCGCCGAGCCTGGTTGCGCCCGCTTCGACCATCGCCCGCGCGTCGTCCAGCCCCTTCACGCCGCCCGCCGCCTTCACGCCCATCTCCTGTCCCACGGTGCGGCGCATCAAGGCCACGTCGGCCACCGTCGCCCCGCCCTTGGCGAAGCCCGTCGAAGTTTTGACGAAATCCGCTCCGGCGCGTTTCGCCGCCAGACACGCGCGCACCTTCTCCTCGTCCGTCAGTAACGCCGCCTCGATGATCACCTTCACCAGCACGTCCTGCTCGTGCGCCGCCTCCGCCACCTGCCGGATGTCATACTCCACCGCGCAATCATCCCCACTCTTCAACGCGCCGACGTTGATCACCATGTCCACTTCGCGCGCCCCGTCGAAGATGGCGCGCCGCGTCTCATAGGCCTTCACGTCCGGGAGCGTCGCGCCGAGCGGGAACCCGATCACGGTGCAGACCGCCACGCCGCTCCCGCGCAGGTGGCACGCCGAGGCGCGCACCCACGTCGGGTTCACGCACACGCTCGCAAAATGAAACTGCGCCGCCTCTCCGCACAAACGCTCGATGTCCGCCTCGCTCGCCTCCGGCTTCAACAGCGTATGATCCACCAGGCTCGCCCAGTCGCGCGCCGACGCCGTTTCGCCCAACACCAACCCGATACGCGACGCGCCCGCGTCCACCACGCGCTGCATCCGCTCCGGGCAACGGTTGAAACACGCCGACCCGCACCCGCACAGCGCGGCCTGTTCCTCCGCGTCCCCGTTCAGCCGCGCCACGATGACATCGGTGATCTGTTCGACCAGATGCTCCAAATCTCCGTTGTTTGAATATGCCATAGAATACCGCTCCGTTATTATTTACTGTAAATAAGTTAAAACTCGATCACATTACCGTTTCGAGTTTCTACCGTTAGTAGTCCCTGCTTATTCATCCCCAGCAAAATTTTCCTCACAAACCCCTGAACCGCACTGGCGCTGCCGTGTAAATCAATCCAAACATTGTGAGATTCAAAAAATCTTGGGGCTTGGAATCTCTGCGCATCATCTTCGTTCTTACATACTCTGGTAGGAAGTTTGTCGGGGGAGAGGCCATCGCTAAGCGCTCTTCTTACAACTTGTGCGAACATTTCCCGCCAAGTCGCTACGTTAATGGGATTTTCTTCATCATCAGCCCAAATTAATCTACTAGGTTTATCTTCACTTTGCTTACGCCTGGCTTGCGGCTGAATCTGCCCTCCAATGACAGGAGAAACAAATATGTCCGTCATGTAGTCACCAAGTTCTGGGGGCGGAATAAGCCTTTCTCTTTCAAGCACAATCTCACCTGCTATTCTGTAAGGTCTCAGCCGGAAACATGAAACATCAATATTATGCTCGCGTAGCCAAGCGCAAGCTGAAATAACATCGGCCTCATAATCCGCTGCAACTAAATAAATCTTTTGCTTTTCCTTTGGGTCTATGATGGCCTCCAAATCTTCCTCACTTAACTCTTCTTCTTCGTCAGCTAAATGTTCACACAGTTTCCCAACCGCCACCTGCCTATACTCTTCGATAAATACTGGATATATTTCATTTAGGTGCGCGGCTTCTTTCTCAAAATGGATACTTAGTAGATACCTAGCGTATGTTTCGATGATGGCATCAACTGTCATTTTTCTGCTCGCTGCAGCGTACCGGATTGCCTGAAACTCTATCCCTTCCACCCGATTTCGCTCATCTGCGGCGTCTCGTTTAACTTCGATAACGATAAGGCTCCCATCACGGTGTATACCGAGAAGGTCTGCGCGTTTTCTGGTAGATGTCGTTGGTTGTCTTGAAATGATAAGCAGATCAGTGTTTTCCGGGTCGGATTGATCGAAATCGCCAAAATTGAGTAAACCGGGATATTGAACTAAAAAACTCTCTAAATCTTTCTCCTTACCAGATGCGTTATTTATCAAAACATCTCTAAAACGGGTATGCTTAATTTCTTCTTGTATGGTAATTCCTGTTGACGTGCTCACCTTAAAAAGCTGCATTATTCTTAAACCTCGATACGAATAATAAGAAAATAACGAAAGCCTCAAATACAGCAGTTCGGTTCAGGTACGGAATTGCCAAACTCTACTGCCGTATCTATCCATAGTTGGATTGCTTCGTTAGCGCTTGCGAGTGCAGCAGCATGACTATCGCCATGAGCCATGCAGCCGGGTAGGTCAGGAACTTCGGCGATGAAAACCTGATCGTCATTGCTCCAGTAGATAATAATTTTGTACTTGTGCATTACGAGCCGCCGATGGCCGCTTCGCTATTTATCAATCGCAATCTTTTCCGCAGTGACTAACACCACGCGCCCTTCCTTCCAAGCGGCGACGGTGTTGCCCGCGCGTTTGTGCATGAGCAGGGCTTCGCGGACAGCGCGGCGCATGGCGTGTTCGATTTGTTTGGTTTCGTCTGACATCCTGGTCGGGTCGGCGTATTTGTCTCTCATACGGAACGCCTCTGGAACTCCTGCCATAAATTCGGTTGGAGCACTTTCGTAAACTCGTCTCGACGGCCGACTGCGACGGGGCGCGGCGCGTCGAGGGTGGAATTATCGTATATTCCCCACGTATCAGCCAGCGGACGGTAGAGACGGAAGAAGTTGCGCGCGCCGTTGCGGAAACGCCTGCGGACGACCGCTTCGGGAACATGGTGGCCGCCGAGGCGCACGCGCGAGCGCACGCGCTCGACGGCCAGTTCTGGACTGCGCAAGGTGAGGTAGAGCAGTTGAAATTCGTAACCCTCACGCCGTAAGGCGGCGACGAAGGCGGCGTAGGAACGCGTGGCGAGCGTCGTCTCGAAGGCGAAGCTCGCGCGGGCGCGGGCGAGGTCGCGCAGGCGCGTGAGCATAATGCGCCCGGCCTCGAAGGTCACACTCTCCGGGCTGAAGGCCGAGAGGCCGAGCGCGATGGTATCGGCGTTGACAAATTCGCCCACGCCGAACGTGTCGCGCAAAAGAAAGGGCGCGAGGGTGGATTTCCCCGCCCCGTTCGGCCCGGCGATGATGAAGACTTGCGGTCTTGGCGTCGGCGCATCCGGCATCGAAACTTCACGCGCGATATTGACGCTCGACCGCCACGATCTTCGCTACGCGCTTGCGGTGTCGGTCTTCTGTAATCTCGGTCGTGAGCCAGGCGGCGACGATCTCGCGCATCTCGGCGGCGGTGATCGTGCCGCTGCCGAGCGTGAGCACGTTGGCATCGTTGTGCTCGCGCGAGTTGACGGCGACTTTGACGGAGTAGCAGGCGGCGGCGCGCACGCCGGGCACTTTGTTGGCCGTCATCGCGGAGCCGACGCCCGCGCCGTCGATGATGATGCCGAGTTCGCATTCGCCGTCCGAGACGGCGCGGGCGACAGCGTGCGCGAAGTCCGGGTAGTCAACGGCGTCGGTCGAGTTCGTGCCGAAGTCGCGGACGCGGTGGCCGAGTTCGGCGAGGTGAGTTTTGAGTTCTTCCTTCAAAGGGTAGCCGCCGTGATCCGCGCCGACGGCGATTGACCTGCTCTCGCGCAAGCCGCGACGCGGGGCGCGGCGCACGAGTTCGATGCCCTGCTCGCGGACGATGTCGGCGGCGAGCGGGGTCAGGCGCGCGCTCTCGGCGACGCGCAGGCGCGCGCCCCGTTCGAGGCCGCGCACGTCCGATTCGGTGATGACCGTCTTCGAGGATTCGTCGCGCGCGATGGGCTTCTCGTCCGTCGCGCTCGCCGCCGTCGCCTTGGCGTCGGGGCGCAGAAGTGGCGGCGGTGGCGGCGCGGCGGCCGTCGTCGCCTTGGCGTGCGGCGGGGCGGGCGCGCTCGCGGATGAAGGCGTCGCCGTTTGAGTTGCGTTTTCGCTTCCTTCTTCGGGCAGCGCGTTGTTGAGCACCTCGCGCACGAGGGCGCGCACGCGGTCGCGGGTAGATTGTTCTTCGGGCATAAGATTTAGCTGTTAGCGGTCGGCCGCGAGCCGTCGCTTTTAACATCCGGTCAGCCGCGAGCCGTCAAGTCGGGTCAGCGGCTAGCTGACGGCTGACCACTGACGGCTGACCGCTTGACTTCATTGACCTGTGGCGAGCGGCTACTTTAGTATGTCGCACCAGGAGGCGCGCGCGCAAACGGCGTCGCCGCTTCATACGCACTTTCAAGCTCCGACATTTTCCGCATCCGACGCAGCCAACAGGAGGCCGCCCTTGTCAGCTACAGCCGCTCCCGTCCCCAGCGAGTTCACCAACGACAACCTCGCGCCGATGTTCAGCGCGGAACAGATTCAGACCCGCATCACGGAACTCGGCGCGGAGATCGCGCGCGACTATGCGGGACGCAATCCCCTCTTGCTCGGCGTGCTCAAAGGCGCGTTCATCTTCCTGAGCGACCTGATGCGCGCCATCGACATGCGCGTCGGCGTGGAGTTCATGGCGATCTCCAGTTACGGCGAGTCCACGCGCTCGTCGGGCGAGGTCAAGATCGTGAAAGATTTGGACGTGCCCATCGAGGGACGCGACATTCTCATCGTCGAAGACATCGTGGACACGGGGCTGACGCTCTCCTACCTCATGGCGAATTTGCATTCGCGCGGCGCGTCGAGCGTCAAACTCGCCGCCCTGCTCAACAAACAGGAGCGGCGGCTGCGCGAAGTGCCCATCGACTATCTCGGTTTCACCATCCCGGACGCCTTCGTCGTCGGCTACGGCCTCGACTTCGCCGAACGCTACCGCAACCTCCCCTACATCGCCGTCATCAAAGACCCTACGCTCTAGCGACGGGTGACAGGTGAATGTTTAAGGTAGAGAGCAAGAAGGGTAAGTCAGACAAACACCGCAACCGCGACAGGACGTTCGACGGCAAAGTTCGAGCGGTGGAGTTTGATGCGTTCCAGTTCGTGCAAAGTTTCGGCCGTGAGATAGCTTGCGCCACAGTGCGGACATGAGATGATCGGGACATTCTCGATCACGAGCAGGCTGGCTTCTTTGCCGTAGCTTCTTGTCACATGACGAAGGCGCGCGCCGCCTTGACCGCAAACATCGCAAATCATCATATCCGGTTGATCTTCACTGCTCGACATATACGGTGATGATAATCAACTTGCCGGTCGAACTCAACTTTGACACGGCCACAACTTCGACGCCTTCGGCAGTCTTGCCCTTGATCAGATATTTCCACTCGCTCGTCTCAACATCCTTCTGCCGTTCAATAATCCGACCTGCCAGAATCGCTCGCTCAACCTCGAAGATGGATAAATCATCGTTGTCCATCTCTTCTTCAGCATGGAGCGTCATGACGTACTGAAGCGCGCGAACTTTCTCGCGCATCCGGTTGAGGATGTTCTCAAACATACCCGACTATCCGCCGTAGCTCACAAAGCGGCGCGCCGCGATTCCATCACGCGATTTCACTTAAAAAGCTTTCGCCCGCCGCGAGTTTCAAGTTGAAATTTTCGGCGACGGTCTGCCCCATGTCGGCGAGGGAGCGGCGCGTGCCGAGGTTGACGCCCGGGCGGGCGCGCCGCCCGTAGACGAGCAGCGGGACGTATTCGCGCGTGTGATCCGTGCCGCGATAGGTCGGGTCGTTGCCGTGGTCGGCGGTGAGGATCAGCAGGTCGCGTTCGCTCATCGCGGCTTCGATTTCGGGGAGGCGCGCGTCGAAATGTTCGAGGGCGCGGGCGTAGCCTTCCACGTCGCGGCGGTGGCCGTAGAGCATGTCGAAATCGACGAGGTTGGTGAAGACGAGGCCGCGCGTGCCGTCGGCGGCGAGGGCGCGGATGGTCTGGTCAATCGACTGGTCGTTGTTCTTGGCTTTCAAGTCCTGCGTCGCGCCGAGCGAATCGTAGATGGAGGCGATCTTGCCGATGCAGACCACGTCCAGCCCGGCGTCGCTCAGGGCGACGAGCAAATTTTCGCGCGGCGGCGGGACGGCGTAGTCGTGCCGGTTCTCGGTTCTCTGAAACGCGCCCGGCGTGCCGATGAAGGGACGCGCGATGACGCGCCCGACCTCGTGCTCGCCGCGCAGTATGCGCCGCGCCGCCTGGCAGATCGCATAGAGGCGTTCGACGGGAATGACCTCTTCGTGCGCGGCGATCTGGAAGACGGAATCGGCGGAGGTGTAGACGATGGGCTTGCCCGTGCGGACGTGCTCCGCGCCGAGTTCCTTGATGATCTCCGTGCCCGAAGCCGGGTAGTTGCCGAGCACGCCGGGCACGCCCGTCTCCGCGACGAAGCGCGCGAGCACGTCTGCGGGAAAGCCTTCGGGGTAGGTGGGAAACGCTTCGTCCAGAATGATCCCGGCCATCTCCCAGTGTCCCGTCGTCGTGTCCTTGCCGTTCGACTGCAAGGCGCAGCGGCCGTAGGAGCCGCGCGGACTCGCGGCGGGCGCGACATGTTCGAGCGGGCGCACGTTGCCGAGTCCGAGCGATTGCAGGTGCGGCAGCCGCACCTCGCGCGACGCGCAGATGTGGCCGAGCGTATCCGAACCCGCGTCGCCCCACGCGGCGGCGTCCGGCATCTCGCCCATGCCGAGACTGTCTAGGACGACGAGGACGATGCGATCGAATGGATTGTCGTTGGACATGAAGATTGATCCCCTCCGGGTAGAAACGTTTTAACTCTTCGGCGCTTGATAGCCTTCGCGGGCGGAGACTTGCGCGCCTTGCAGGCCGCGCACTTCGACGCGTATCTGGCGGAAGCCGCCGTCGCGCGTCTTGTTGGTCGAGTAGTAGCCGAGGCTGTACTGCTTGCCGATGTCGGCGGCCACTTGGGCGAAGGCGGCGCGGGCGTCGCGCAGGTCGGCGGCGTTGAAGGTCTTGCCGCCGGAGTCGCGCGCGAGTTCCTGCATCTCGCGGCGGGCGAGTTGGTAGAGCGAGCGGCTGATCTGCATGCGCTCGAACGGCCCCATGCGGCAGAAGTTGGCGTAGTCGGCGGCTTCGGCGCGCGGGTCGAAGATTTTGCGATAGCGTTGCAGTTGCACGCGAGAGAGACTGAGGCGTCCGTCGTCCTGACAGTCTTTCATCAGCCTCTCCTCGACGAAATCTTCCGTGTTGACCTGGATGAAATAGGCGAGCGTGCCGGTTTGTCGGAGGCGTGAGCGCGCCTCTGTGAAGTCGGCCTCGCTGGTCGAATCAACGCCGTCGGTCAGGGCGACGAGCGCGCGCCGCCCGCGCAACTCCGGGCGCGGCGGCTCGCGGAAAACTTCGCGCGCGACCCGCTCCAAAGCGTCGTAGAAGGGCGTGCCGTTGCTCGAACCGATGTTCTCGATGGCTTGTTGAAGGGCGTCGCGGTTGTCCGTGAGGTGCGTCATCAGTTCGACGGCGGCGAGTTTCGTCCCCGCGTCTTCCTGCGAGTTGAAGGCGATGATGGCGATGCGGTCGCCGGGGCGCAGGGCGTCGATGAAGACGTTGGCGGCGCGGCGGATGAGGCCGACCTCGGCGCGCGTCGAACCGGAAGTATCGAGCAGCAGCGCGACCTCGAAGGGCGCGTCGGTCGCGATAAAGTTGGCGACGCGCTGCGGCCGCCCGTCTTCAAAGAGGGCGAAGTTTTCGGGGCGCAAATTCGTGAGCGTGCGCCCGGCGCGATCCGTCACCGTCACGGGCACGGTGACGAGTTGCGTCTCCACGCGCACCACGTCGTCTTCGCCAACCTCCTCGGCGGCCGGAGCGGGCGTGGGCGTCGCGCGCGGCGTCTGTTTCGCGGGCGGCTGCCCTGTCGCACCGGCGACGCGACGCGGGCGTTGTTGCGGCGCAGGCTGCGCCGGGGGCGGCGTCTGCGCGAAAGGGTGGCGGAGTTGTCCGCCGCCCGATAGGAGCAGCAGGAGCAGCGAGGCTATCGCCGCCAGCCGCGCGCGTTTTTGCTTTGAGGGATAGTTCGACATAAACTTACACTTCACACGGAAAAATCGGTGGGTTAAATATAGCCGCAAACCCTTGATGACTGAAAGGAGCGACACGATGCCCGTCATCGGAAGACTCGACGATCAAGTCGAAGCCGTACTGATCAACCCGCTCGGGAAGCGGCGCGCGCCCGACGAACAGGGGCGCGATGAATCGTCGCGCCCGGCAACTTCGGACGAAGAGATCGAGCCAGGGTCGGCCGATGAATCGTCGCGCACGAGGCGCGGGGAAGACGCCGCGCTGCCCGTTTGGCTGCTGTAGAGTTGGAGACTCTCTTGCTCGAACTATATTTCATCTTCTACCTCATTCCGAAAATGATGAGCGCGCCGGCGCGGGAGCGAAATCGAAGCGCGCTCAAGTGGAGCCTGCCCGGCATCGCCGCCCGGATCGGCGGCGAGCTTTTCGTGGGACTCGGTTTCGGCCTCATTTACGGGCTGGGCATAATCTTTCCGGGGTGGCCGGAGGAGATGTCCACCGGCTGGACGCTGCTCTTGTACGTCGCCGCGTTGGCCGCCGCCATCGGAGCGTTCACACTCGTCCGGCGCATCCTGCGCGGGAAGTCCGCCGACCCGTGTACTCCGCAGACCCTTTGCTTCAGCCGCCGCCCCCACCGCCGCAATTCTAAACGACCGCGCGCATCCGCGCCGCCGCCGTCCTCGCGCACGGCCGCTCTGCTTGACACTGCCGACGGGCATCTTTTAGGATGGGTCTCGCTTCGGCTCAATAAACGTGGAATCGGTTTTTGCAGCGGAGCGTCGGTCTTTGAAGCGGGTGTGAGCAGAGATTGAAAAGGTGCGCGCGGCTGGCCTGCAATGGTGAGCGCGACGAGTTTTCACGGTGAGACGCGGCCGCCGTTTGCGCGTCTTCACTAGAGGCACGTACTGTCAATGGTAGACGACCGCCCTTACAAGGCGGGGGTTGTGGGTTCGAGTCCCACCGTGCCTACCATTAGCGGCGAGTTGCCGTTTGAGGCGTCACCGCCCGCTGTAGTTCAAGTTATTGAAGTTTTTGCGGAGTCGTAGTTCAGTTGGTTAGAACGCCGGCCTGTCACGTCGGAGGTCGCGGGTTCGAGTCCCGTCGGCTCCGCCACTTAAATGTGGTGTCCGCAGCACTCCTGGCCTTCCTTCGGGGAGGCCATTGGTGTTTTCAGGCTCACCCCACGTCAGGAGATTTTCCTCATGCCTCGCGCAGGATGACTTGAGGCTGCATGACAAAGGAACCTGCGCCCGCAATCACGGAACAGCTTTGCAGGACTGACGAGACCACACTGCCGCTCTTATTCAGCCACGTAATCAACTTCTAAAAATGATGAAATTCGCGAGCGGTCGTCTTTTAACGAACTTAAGAGACGACCGCCGTGGCTTTTCGAGCGCGCGGGTTTTTGTTAGCGTCTCCCCGGCATGATTCCAGTTTCCGAAGCCATTCGCATCATCGAAGCGCAGACGCCGCGCCTGCCCGCCGAGACGGTCGCGCTCGCCGGGGCGCGCGGGCGCGTGCTGGCCGAAGACGTGGTGGCCGACACGGACTTGCCGCCCTTCGACCGCGCCTTGATGGACGGCTACGCCGTGCGCGCGGCGGACACGGAAGGGGCGACGATGGACGCGCCCGCCCGCCTCGCAGTAGCGGGCGAAGCGGCGGCGGGCGCGGGCTGGCGCGGCGAGTTGCGGCCGGGCGAGGCCGTGCGGATCATGACGGGCGCGCCCGTGCCCGCAGGTGCCGATAGCGTCCAGCAGGTTGAAGTGACGCGCGAAACGGAAGGCGGCGCGTTCGTCGAAATCGAGCGGGCGACCGCGCCGGGGCAGTTCATCACGAAACGCGCGACGGAGGTCACGCGCGGCGAGACGGTGCTCCGCGCCGGGGAGACCATCAATGCGGCCGGGATGGCCGCGCTGGCCTCTTTCGGTTACGCGCGGGTGCGGGTGGGCGCGCGTCCGCGCGTCTCGGTGCTGGCGACGGGCACGGAGTTGGTCGAGGTCGGCGCGCAGCCCGGCGCGGATCAAATCCGCGACTCGAACACTTATTCGCTGCTCGCCTACGCGGAAGCGGCGGGCGCGCGCGTCGAGCGCGCGCCCTTCGCCGCCGACGACGCCGAACTCCTCGCGCGCCTGATCGGCGAGAGCGCGGAGCGCGCCGATGTGCTCGTGCTCTCGGGCGGCGTCTCGATGGGCGTCTACGATTTCACGAAGACCGCGCTCAACCAACTCGGCGCGGAGATATTTTTCGAGCGGGTGAGTTTGCGGCCGGGCAAGCCGACCGTCTTCGCGCGTCTCGGCCGCGCGCTCGTCTTCGGGCTGCCCGGCAATCCCGTCTCCGTCTCGGTCACGTTCAACTTGTTCGCGCGCACGGCGATTCGCGCGATGCAGGGCGCGCACGCGGCCGCGCTCGTCGAAGAACAGGCCGTGCTCGGCCGCAGCGCGCGGGGCGCGGCGGAACGCGCGAGCTATCTCCCGGCCACGCTCCGCACCGACGGGGCGGGGCGGCTCATCGCCGAGCCGCTGCGCTGGGGCGGCTCGTCCGACTTCGTCGCCTTCACGCGCGCCGACGCGCTCGTCATCATCGAGGCGGGCGCGCGGACGGTCGAAGCGGAGACGATCGTGCGCGTCGTACGCTTGCCCGCATAGTTGAAGTTCGGATAATTTACAGACGACGAAAGGCGTCTTCGCTGTGGAAGCGAAGACGCCTTTGCCGCTTTTGCCTGTAGAGAGAGACTACGCGGAAGTTAGTTAGGCATCACGACCGTGTCAATCACGTGGATGACGCCGTTCGACTGGTACACGTCGGCGGTCGTCACCATCGCCGTGCCGCCTTTTTCGTCCGTGAGCATGACGCCGTTGCCGTGCATCGAAGCGGTCAGCGTGTCGCCGCTCACGGTCTTGAAGGTGGCGCGGCCGCCGCCCTTTTTGATGGCCTGCGCGATCTTCTTGGAATCCATTTTCCCGGCGACCACGTGGTAGGTCAAAATCTTGGTGAGCATCGCCTTGTTCTCCGGCATGACGAGTGTGTCAACCGTGCCGGCGGGCAGCTTGGCGAACGCATCGTTGGTCGGCGCGAAGACGGTGAAAGGGCCTTTGCCCGACAACGTCTCGACGAGACCGGCGGCCTTAACGGCGGCCACGAGCGTCGTGTGAATCGGCGACTCGACGGCGTTCTCGACGATTGTCTTCGTCTTGTACATCGCCGCGCCGCCGACGGTCGGGTTGCCGTTCATCTTCTTACTGTTATTCATCATCTGCGCCGAGGCGGTCGCGCCCGTCGCGACCACGGCGAACATGCAGAGCATCAGGTTCAGGAAAGTCTTCTTCATTTTTTTGTCCTTTTCGATCTTCAAACTGTTTGGAATTGCTCTCGATGACACGCCCCGTCGCACGCCGCCGCGCATTTGCGCCCGCCGCGACCGCGTCTCATCGAACGGAAAAATTTTCGTCGCGCCCGGCTGTCAATGACTATCAATGATTGTCTTGCGCGTCTGGTGGGAGTTACGGAGGCGGGCGGCGCGGCGGTTTTACCCTTTCCGCGCAAAAGACGCGGCGACTCTTGCTTAACAGTCACGTTTTGATGTTTAGTTTGTCCGCATGAAAAATTTCGGCGAGACCGGCACGACCCCGTTGACCGAAACCGCGTCGCCGCATGACCGTGCGGCGGACGCGGAGACCAATCGCGCCGCCGTGCCGCTCGCGCACGAAGCGATTCACGAGACGGTGGCGCAAGTGCTCGCGGCGCAGACGGCGCGGGGGCTGCTGCTCGACGTTCCGGCGGGCGAGGGCGCGCTCGCCGCCCGGCTCGCGCGCGCGGGCTTCGCGGTTCGCTGCTGCGACCTCTACCCGCAGATTTTTCGCCTGCCCGGCGTCGAGATCAAAGGCGGCGACCTCTCCGCGACGCTGCCCTACGAAGACGAGAGTTTCGACTTCATCACCTGCGTCGAGGGGTTGGAGCACATCGAGAATCCGCAACAGGCGGTGCGCGAGTTCGCGCGGCTGCTGCGCGCGGGCGGCCAGCTCGTCGTCACCGTCCCCAACATCCTCAACATCGAGGAGCGCATCAAGTGGTTGCTCCACGGCTACACCTCGCACTTCAAACCCATCTCGCGCGAAGCCCTCGCACGCGTGCGCGCGCAACACGGCGCGCTGGAAGAGATGGCTCTGCACATCAACCCGATCTCTTACGGCGAACTTCGCTACACGCTCGAAAAGTACGGATTTGAAATCGACAGGCTCTACCGCGACAAGCCCAAGTCGCACCTCTGGCTCTACCGGCCGCTCGTCGCCTTGATCCGTCTCATCGCGCGCTTCGCCCCGGCCGACAAAAGGCGCGAGCGTTGGACGGCGGAGTTACAGTCAGACGAAATTCTGCTCGGCGGGAACACTTTGATCGTCCACGCCGTCAAAGGAGCGAACACATGAGCAAACTTTCTCACCTGGATGCGGAGGGGCGCGTGGCGATGGTTGACACGAGCGCGAAGGAGGCGACCACGCGGCGCGCCGTGGCGTCGGCGCGCGTGTTGATGTCGGCGGCGACGGTGGAGGCCGTGCGCGCGCACCGCACGCCGAAGGGCGACCCGTTGGAGACGGCGCGCCTCGCCGGCATCATGGCCGCCAAGCGCACCGCCGAACTCATCCCGCTCTGCCACCCGCTCGCGCTCACGCACATCGAGGTGCGCGCGCGCCTTGAGGACGCGGGCGTCCTTATCGAAGCCGAGGCCGCGACGCGCGCCGGAACCGGCGTCGAGATGGAAGCGTTGACCGCCGCCTCGGTCGCGGCCTTGACCGTCTACGACATGTGCAAGGCGTTAGACAAGGCGATGACGATCACGGATGTCAGGCTGGAGAGCAAGACCGGCGGCAAGTCGGGCGATTACGAGAGGCAGGGTTGAAGGGTGAAGGGTGAAACGGGCGGAACTTAAGATTTGCGGGCGGCGTTTATAGTTGTGCCTTCGGTAATGAGCGCGCGCCGTGCCGGTTCTTTCACCTTTTTACTTTTACGTTTTTCCGCCCTTCGTCGTAGAATGAGTTTTACCGGAAGCGGGAAAGTTTGGCAGTTGGTCGAGCGGAGAATTCGAGATGAAAATGATGAGAATGAAGATCGCACACGACGCGCGCCCGCAGGCGCGGACGCTGCTCATCGCCACGTTGATCACGCTGGCGCTCTGGTTTCTTCCCTACACCAGCTTTTTGACCTACCCGTTCCGTCTCTTCGTCACTTTCATCCACGAAGGCGGGCACGCGTTGGCCGCCGTCGTCACCGGCAGTTCCGTGCAAAGCCTGAGCGTCGCCATCGACGCGAGCGGGCTGACCGAGACGCTGACGCCGCAGGGCGGGTTCTTCTCGCGCTTCCTGATTTCGAGCGCGGGCTATCTCGGCACGATCGCCTTCGGCGCGCTCCTGCTGTGGCTGGTGCGCCGCAAGGTCAAAGCGCGCGTCGTGCTGGTCGGCTCCGCCCTCGTCATTCTCGGCCTGACGGTGGTCTTCGGCTTCATCGCGCCGCTCGCAAACCTGTCGCTGCAACCCTTCACGGTGCTGGCGGGCGTCGCCATCTCGGCCGGGCTTCTGGCGGCGGCGAAATACGCGGGCTTGCGCGCGGCCAATTTTCTCGTCGGCTTCCTGGCCGTGCAGTGCGTGCTGAACGCTGTGTTCGATTTGAAGAACGTGCTGTGGATGTCGGTGGCGACGAACCAGCAGACCGATGCCATGAACATGGCGGACGCGACGGGCATTCCGGCCATCTTCTGGTCGCTCATCTGGATCGGCATCGCCGTGCTGATTCTCACCACGGCGATGCGCGCTTACGCCGTCAGCCGCAACAGCCCGAGCCAACCCGATCTTCCCTTTGAAGACCCGCTCGAAGTATAGACGCGACGAACATTGAGCATCACCTTCGAGAGGCCGCCGGACGACGCACCCGCCGCAGTTGCGCTGCTCGCTCCCGGCGGCCTCGATTCATCTCCGGCGATTGCAGCCACGGTTGAAGCCGCCGCAACGACTCCGGCGACGCTCGCCGCGCTCCCGCTCGGCGCGCACCTCATCCTGCGCTGTCGCAAAGACTGGCGCACGGCCACCGTCGTCCGCATCGAACCCGAAAAGATCACGCTCTCCGTCAGTTCCCCCACCGGCCGCACCTACCGCATGCGCCGCCCGCCCGACGCCCCGCTCACTTTCGACGGCTCGCTCCCGCTGCTCGGCGCAACCGCTTCCTCCGATTGGCGCGCCGGGCTGGCGCGCTACGACGCGCGCTGGTGAGCGACGGGAAAAAACTTTTCACATTGTAAGGCGCACGGGCGCAAAGTTAAGCCCCCGTCGGTTGAGACCGATTGAGCGGATTCAACCCGCGCGCGCCTTTTCCGTGCGCCCGTGTGCTTTCAGTGTGAACTTTTTCTTGTGGCCTTACCGTCGTTTCGTTCGCGCGCCGAAACGGGTTATCATGTGTGTTTCGCCGGGTGACGAAATCGCCGGCTGTGCGTCCCGGCATTAGAAGTGAAACATGACTGAAGAAGCGATCATCGTGCGCGGCGCGCGCGTCAACAATTTAAAGAACGTAGATTTCACCATCCCCATCGAACGCCTGACGGTCGTGACGGGCGTCTCAGGTTCCGGCAAATCCTCGCTCGCCTTCGACACGATTTACGCCGAAGGGCAGCGTCGCTACGTGGAATCGCTCTCGTCCTACGCCCGGCAGTTTCTCGAACGCATGGATAAGCCGGACGTGGACGAGGTGCGCGGCATTCCGCCCGCCATCGCCATCCGGCAGAAGAACTCCACCCGCAACCCCCGCTCGACGGTCGGCACGCAGACGGAAGTTTACGACTACCTGCGCCTGCTCTACGCGCGCGTCGGCACGACCATCTGCCGCATCTGCGGGCGCGAGGTACACAAAGACTCGCCGGATTCCGCCGCCGCCGAAACTCTCGCCGCGCTCGCCGCCGGGACGCGCTTTTACGTCCTCTTCCCCGCCGAGGCGGGTCTCCGGGTGGAGTCTGAGCTAAACGGCAACGGCGCGACGAAGAAGAAGAGCGGCGCGAAGGCGCGCGCGAAGAAAAGCAAGACGGGCGAGGAGGCGGCGGGCGCGCTCAGTCGCCAGATGGTGACGGCGCACGTTATGAGCCTCATGCAGCGCGGCTTCACGCGTCTCTACACGGAAGGCGAAACTCTCGAACTGCGCTCGCCCGACGACTACACCCGCGCCGATTTCAAAGATGTGTACGTGCTCGTGGATCGCCTCGTGGCGCGCGAAGACGTGCGTAGCCGTCTCACCGATTCGCTCCAGACGTGCTTCGTCGAAGGACACGGCTCCGCCTACGTCCAGACGGCGGAAGACCCGCCGCGCGCGCTGAAATTCTCCGAGCGTTTCGAGTGTCGTTACGACGGCACCGTCTACGCGCAGCCCGAACCGCGCCTCTTCAGTTTCAACAACCCGTTCGGCGCGTGCCCCACCTGCCAGGGTTTCGGCAACACCATCGGACTCGACATCGACCTCGTGATCCCGAACCCTCTGCTCAGCATCGACGAGGGCGCGATCGAACCCTGGACGAAGCCGCAGCACGAATGGGCGCGCACGGAACTCAAACGCTTCGCCCGCTCCGAGGGCATCCCGACCGACGTGCCCTACGCCGAACTGACGCGCCCCCAGCAGCGCGCCATCGTCGAAGGCAAGGGACACTGGGGCGGCGTCCACGGCTTCTTCGCGTGGTTGGAGACGAAGAAATATAAACTGCACGTGCGCGTCTTCCTCGCCAAGTATCGCGGCTACACGCGCTGCCCCGAGTGCCGCGGCGGCCGCCTTCGCCAGGAGGCGCGCGACGTGCTCGTCGGCGAGCGCACGCTGCCGCAAGTCTGCGCGCTGCCGATCAAGGAAACCGCCGTCTTCTTCGACACGCTCCAACTCTCCGACGAGCAGGCTGCCATCGCCGACAAGGTGCTCTTTGAAGTGCGTCGCCGCCTGCGTTTCCTCGTCGATGTCGGTCTGGATTACCTCACGCTCGACCGGCTCGCCTCCACGCTCTCCGGCGGCGAAGCGCAACGCATCCAACTCGCCACCAACCTCGGCTCGGCTCTCGTCGGCGCGCTCTACGTGCTGGACGAACCGAGCATCGGACTCCACCCGCGCGATAGCGAGCGGCTCATCCGCCTGCTGCACAATCTGCGCGACATCGGCAACACCGTCCTCGTCGTCGAGCACGACCCGGACATGATGCGCGCCGCCGATCACATTCTGGACGTAGGCCCGGCGGCGGGCGAACTCGGCGGGCGCATCGTCTTCGAGGGCGACTTCGCCGGGCTGTTGAAGGATTCGGCGACGCTGACGGGCAAATACCTGCGCGGCGAGGTGGAGATCAAAGAACCGAAACAGCGGCGCACCGCGGCGAAGAAAAAGAAAATCTCTGTGCGCGGCGCGAGCGAGCATAATTTGCAGGGCATAGACGTGGACATCCCGCTCGAAATGTTCGTCTGCATCACGGGCGTTTCCGGCTCCGGCAAATCGACGCTCGTTCACGACGTGCTGTTCGCCGGTTTGAAGAAACAGCGCGGCGAATGGCAGGGGCACGTCGGCGTGTTTCAGAAACTCGAAGGCGGCGCGGGCGTAGACGACGTGGTGCTCGTCGATCAGTCGCCCATCGGGCGGACGCCGCGCTCGAACCCCGTCACCTACATCAAGGTTTACGACGGCATCCGCGAGGTCTTCGCCGCGACGCGCGACGCGCAGGCCAAGGGCTTCGACGCCTCTTACTTTTCCTTCAACGTTCCGGGCGGGCGTTGCGACGTGTGCGAGGGCGACGGCACGGTGACGGTCGAGATGCAGTTTCTCGCCGACGTGGAGTTGGTCTGCGAAGAGTGCAAGGGCACGCGCTTCAAGTCCAACGTCCTCGACGTGCGCTATCGCGGCAAGGGCATCAACGACGTGCTCAACCTGACCGTGCGCGAGGCTCTGACCTTCTTCCGCGACGTGAACAAGATCGCGAACAAGTTGCGCGTGCTCGACGAGGTGGGACTCGGCTACCTGCGGCTCGGCCAATCGGCCACCACGCTCTCCGGCGGCGAGGCGCAGCGCATCAAGCTCGCCTCCTTCCTCTCGAAACGCACGGGCGCGCGCACGCTCTACATTTTCGACGAGCCGACGACCGGCCTCCACTTCGACGACATCAATAAACTGCTCGCCGCCTTCCGCACCCTGGTCGAAGCGGGCGGCTCGCTCCTCGTCATCGAACACAACCTCGACGTGATCAAGACGGCCGACTACATCATCGACCTCGGCCCCGAAGGCGGCGACGCGGGCGGCCACGTCGTCGCCACCGGCACGCCCGCCGAGATCATGAAAGTTAAAAACTCTCACACGGGACGTTTCCTCAAAGAACATCTCGCGCGCGCGAACGGGCACGGCCGGAGCTAATCGTTCGGCCGCCATCGTCCGTCAGCCGGAGGCTTAGAATTGCGGCCGGAAGGTTGAATTGACGAGCTGTGGGTGATGAGCTTGGTGTGCGTCTAAATTATAAACTCGCTGCGGCGCGGCTTTCCTCCGGCTGAAAGCTGACGGCCGGCGGCCGAAAGCGGAAACGATGAGCCTGAAACAACGAATCATTGACGACATGACCGAGGCGATGCGCGCGAAGGATGCGCCCCGCCTCTCGACGCTGCGCATGGTGAAGGCCGCGATGATGAATCGCCAGATCGATAAGGGCGGCGAATTGACCGACGAGGAGTTGGCGAAGATGTTGCAGTCGCTTCTCAAGCAGCGGCGGGATTCGGTCGAGCAGTACGAACGCGGCGGGCGCGCGGAGTTGGCGGCCAAGGAGCGCGCCGAGATCGCCGTGATCGAGGCTTATCTGCCGCAGGGCGCGACGCGCGAGGAGATCGAGCAGGCCGTGGCCGCCGCGATCGCGGAGACGGGCGCGGCCTCGATGAAAGAGATGGGCGCGGTGATGAAGGCGACGCAGGCGCGTCTCGCCGGGCGCGCGGCCGACGGGCGCGTGGTGAGCGAGATCGTCAAAGCGAAATTGGGGTAAGGTGTAAGAGGGTAAAGGGTAAGGGGGAAGGGGGAAAGGTTAAAACCCGCTCGGAGCGCGAAACGACGAAGTTTGAAGGAACTTACCCGCTTTTCCCTTTACCCCTTCCCCTTTACCCGGTTTTTGTCGCGCTCTGCTTTTGCCCTTTTTCGAGTTTCCCCTTATAATCCGTCTCTTGCTCGGAGCGCGGTGGCGTTGTCCAGTGGGTTCGCGCCCACTTTTTATTTTGGGCGCAGGCTTTTTTGAGTATCAAGGGGACGGGGGAAACGGGCGATGGAAGCGGCGGAAATCGAAGGGCGGATTCGCGAGATCGTCGAGCGCGTGACGGTCGAACACGGACTCGAACACGTTCACACGGAAGTCGGCGTGCTCGGGCGAAACGCGGCTGTGCGCATCTTCATCGACAAGCCGGAAGGCGTGACGCACCAGGATTGCGCCACCGTCAGCCACCACGTCGGGACGGTGTTGGAGGTGGAAGACTGGGTCAATTCGGCCTATACGCTTGAAGTGTCCTCGCCCGGCCTCGAACGCGGCCTCTACAAACTGGCGGACTACGAACGCTTCGCCGGGCGTCTCGCCAAGATTAAATCGCGCGAGGCCGTCAACGGCCAGCGCAACTTTAAAGGCCGCATCGTCGGCGTCGAAGGCGACAAGGTGGTGTTTGAAGACAACACGAGCGGGCGCGTCAAAGTGCCCGTGGCGAGCGTGGTCAAAGCCAACCTCGAAATCGACGTGGAAGAAGAATTTCGGATCGCGGCCGAACGCGAAAAGGCCGCCAAGCAGGGCGGCCAGAGTTAGTACAACTGAATAAAAGCAGAGGTCAGAGGCTAGAGGTCAGAGGTCAGTTTAAAAACAAGAACTGATTTTTACTGACCTCTGACCTCTGATCTCTAACCTCTAAAAAAATTATGAGTGCATCCATCGGGCAGAGCATTGACGCGCTGTGTAAAGAACACGGCATTGACCGCGAACTCGTCGTCGAGGCGATGAAGGAAGCGGTGCGCGCGGCGGCGCGTAAGCAATTCAAGTCGGGCGAGGAGATCGCCGTCGAGTGGTCGAACGAGACCGGCATCGAGTTATTCGCCTCCAAGGTAGTGGTCGAAGAGGTGGCGAATCCCGGCCGCGAGATGTCCATTCAGGAAGCGCGCGAGTTGGCGGGCGACGAGGTGGACGTGGGCGACGAGTTGCAACTGCCCCTGCCGATGGAGGAGATGGGACGCATCGCGGCGCAGACGGCCAAGCAGATTCTCTTCCAAAAAGTGCGCGACGCCGTGCGCGCCAACGTCTACGAGCAATACATCGACAAGGTCGGCGACCTCGTCAACGGCTATGTCAAACGGTTCGAGCGCGGCGACATCATCGTCGATCTCGGCACGGTCGAGGCGATTCTCTATCGCAAAGAACAGTCGCGCGGCGAACAGTGGGGGCAGGGCGAGCGCATCCGCGTCGTGATCAACGACGTGGCGAAGGAAGCGAAGGGGCCGCAGGTGGAAGTCTCGCGCACCTCGCCGGAACTGTTGCGCCGCCTGTTCGAGATGGAAGTGCCGGAGATTTACGACGAGACGGTGATCATCAAGTCGGCCGTGCGCGAGCCGGGCGAACGCGCGAAAATCGCCGTCGCCTCCAACGAGCGCGACGTTGACCCGGTGGGCGCGTGCGTCGGCATGAAGGGTTCGCGCGTGCAGGCGATCATCAGGGAATTGCGTGGCGAGAAGATCGACATCATCGAGTGGTCGGACGAGCCTTCGGTGTTCGCGGCGAACGCCCTCTCGCCCGCCAAGGTCAATCAGGTGCGCATCACGGACATCGAGCGCAGGCAGATGGAAGTGATCGTCAACGAAGATCAATTGAGCCTCGCCATCGGCAAGCGCGGGCAGAACGTCAGGCTGGCGACGAAGCTCGTCGGCTGGAACATCGACATCCGCAGCGAAGAGGAACTCAAGAAAGAAGTTGCCGAGCAGATGGGCGCGCTCATCGCTTCGGGCGGCGCAGTTCCCTTGACCGCGCTCGAAGGCGTGAACGCCGCCACCACCGCCGCGCTCGGCGAACGCGGCATCGAAGACATCGACACGCTGGCCGCCACCTCGCTCGACGACCTGACCGAGTATCTCGACATCTCGCTCGACGAAGCGCAGGCGATTCTCGATTCGGCGCAACGCGTCGTCGCCGCGCGCGAACGCAGCAAGCAGGGCGACGAGGCGGGCGAAGACGGCGCGGACGCGTTGGAAGCCGAAGCCGCCGCCGGCGAACTCGCCGACGCGATAGACGGCGCGGGCGCGGACGACGCGATCGAGCAACACGCGGCTTCCATCGAACTCGACCCGAACGTCGATCCCGGCGAAGTCGAACCTTCGGACGCGATGATCGCGGAAGGCTACGACGAGGCCGTGCGCGAGGGCGCGCCGTTTCGCGCCGAACCGGACGTTCTGGCCGTCGAGTCGGCCGACCCGGTCGCTTCGACGGAAGTCGAAGAGATGTCGGTGGACGAGTTGGTGTTGCAGGAAGCCGGGCGCGACTTGCGCGCCGACACCATCACGCCCTCGCCCGATATGACCTCGACCGATGCCGCCCTCATCGCCGATGAGCAAGCGGCCGACGAAGGCGAACCGCCCGTCGAGGATGATTCGCCGATTGCGCCGACGGTCTCGGCGACCGAAGTGTCCGCGCCGGAAGTGCAGGTGTCGTCCGCGCCCGCGCCCGTCTACCGGGTGGAGACGAACGACGACCAAGACGCCGTAGCCCTCGATGAGCAGAAAGATGCTTCGGGCAGTGCGGAATAACCGCCGCCGGCGCGTCGCTCCAAAGGGCGGCGCGGCCTGCGGCAACTCGCCTTAGACGGCCTCATGCGGCATGTGTCCCGACGCCTCGCAAGCGTCGCGCGCCGTTCCAGAGGTAACCGGAGGGCGAGAGTCCTTCAACCTTTAAAGCGCGCGACGCCGTTTTACCAAAGCGTCGAGAAGGAAGTGCATGACCGTCCAGTCCAAAGTTCGTATTTACGACCTCGCCAAGGAACTCAAGCTCGAATCGAAACGTCTCATCGAAGAGGTGCGCCGCGAGGGCGTTGACGTGAGCGTGCCCTCGAACACCGTCTCGAAAGAGTTGGCGGAGAAGATTCGCAACAAGTATTTCCCCAAGAAAGAGACGGTTGCGCCGCGCGCCATTCGCGTCGTCAAAAAAGCTCCGACCGCCGCCGTCGCGGCTGAAGATGCATCCGGCGAGGCCGAAGACATCCACGCCTCCGTCGCGCCGCCCGTCGCCGAGCAGAGCGCTCAGCCGCCGCAAGCCTTCGACCAGAACGGCGCGGACGCGAGCGCGACGACGCCGGATCAGGGTATGGCGGCAAGGCAGGGTGTCGCGCGGCTCGTCAAGAAACCGCTCCCGCCGGCCGCGCGCGTCGAACCCCCGGCGCAGGCCGAGAGCGCGCCCGCGACTCAAGTTGAAACTCCCGCGACCGAGCAATCCATCACGGGCGCGCCCGTCGCCGTCGAACCGGCCGCCGAGTACTCGCCGCCCGGCCCAATGCCGATCGCGGCGAACGAAGCGCAAGCGACCGCGCCCGCGCCCGGCGTAGAACAGATTGGCGAAGCGCCGCTGACTCCCGTCGCGCCGGGGGCGTCCGCACTGTTGCCGCCGCCGGTGACCGCCGCCGTCGTTCCTCCGCCCTCGAAACAGGTCAAAGTTCTGCGCCTGAGCACCACGGCCATCAACGAGGGAATCAAACCGGGCGAGCGCGTGAATGCGCCGACCCCGCCTCCTTCCGCGCAGCCGACGCCGCGCGAGCGCGACCGTCGCGGCCGCGAAGCGGAACGCGCGCGCGGTGGTGGCGGCGGCGACCGCAACGCGCCGCGCGCCACCGGCACGCCGGGCGAGAGCGCGAACCCGCAGACCGTCTACACTCCGCCCGCCGATGCGCGCAGGCCGCGCCCACGCGCGGGCGCACGCGGTCGCGGCGGCGCGCCCGGAGGCGACGCGCGCGGCGGTTTCAAGGGTCGCGGCGGACGCTTCGACCGCGATTTCGTCACGCCGCCCAAAGCCCTCACGCTCGAAGAACGCATCGCCGGGACGCTCAACGCGGGCGGCAGCGCGAGCGCGGTCGGGACGGCTAAAGTCGCGCGCATCGTCGAAGGCTCGACCGTCAAAGAGTTCGCCGAGAAGATCGGCATCAAGCCGAAAGACGTGGTGACGCTCCTTTTGCAGCGCGGCGTGTTCGCCACGATCAATCAGCCGCTCGACAACAAAGTGGCCGTTGACCTCGGCCATCGCTTCGGCTACGAAGTGACCTTCGTGCCGTTTGAAGAGATGCAGGTCGAGGAAGAGTTCGAGGAGTTGATCGAGACGGGTGCGGACGACCTTGAGTTGACGCGCGCCCCCGTCGTCACCGTGATGGGACACGTTGACCACGGCAAGACCTCCCTGCTCGACGGCATCCGCACGACGGACGTGGCGGCGGGCGAGGCGGGCGGCATCACGCAGCACATCGGCGCGTACAGCGTGCAGGTGAAGAATCCCGACAACCCGGCGGAGATGCGCCGCGTGGTCTTCCTCGACACGCCCGGCCACGAAGCCTTCACGATGATGCGCGCGCGCGGTGCGAAGGCGACCGACGTGGTCGTGCTCGTCGTCGCGGCAGACGACGGCGTCATGCCCCAGACCATCGAGGCCATCGAGCACTCGCGCGCGGCGGGCGTGCCGATCATCGTCGCCATCAACAAGATCGACCGGCCGGACGCCAATCCGGATCGCGTGCGCCAGGAGTTGGCCGGCCACGGCTTGCAGGCCGTCGGGTGGGGCGGCGAGATCGAGATGGTCGAAGTTTCCGCGAAGAAACGCGAGAACCTGGACACCTTGCTCGAAACCATCCTGCTCACGACCGACATTCTCAACCTGCGCGCCAGCCCGACGCGCCGCGCCTCCGGCGTCGTGCTCGAAGCGAAACTGGATCGCGGTCGCGGCTCGGTCGCCACCGTTCTCGTCCAGCAGGGCACGCTGCGCGTCCACGACCCGTTCATCGCCGGTCAGGTCTTCGGCAAGGTGCGCGCCATGTTCGACGACAAGGGCGCGAGCATCATGGAAGCAGGCCCGGCCACGCCGGTCGAGGTGCTGGGGCTGCAAGGCGTGCCGCAGGCGGGCGAGTCGTTCCAGGTAGTTGACGACATCACGCGCGCGCAGAACATCTCGGAGCATCGCCAGATGGTGACGCGCCAGAACACGCTTTTGCAAACCACTAAGCGCGGCATCGAAGCACTCGGCGAGAAGGAAGTCAAAGAACTGCGCGTCGTGTTGAAAGCCGATGTGCAGGGTTCGGTCGAAGTGTTGAAGAGTACGCTGACGAAGCTCTCGACGGACGCCGTGAAGGTCTTCGTCGTGCGCTCGGGCGTCGGCGCGATCACGGAGTCGGACGTGCTGCTCGCCTCGGCCACGCAGGCGGGCGCGTCGAACTCGGCGGTCGTCATCATCGGCTTCAACGTGAGGCCGGAAGTGCGCGCGGCCGAACTGGCGAAACTCGAACACGTAGACATCCGCCTCCACTCGATCATCTACAAGGTGGAGGAGGAGATTCGCGCGGCCATGATCGGCATGCTCGAAGCCATCGAGTCGGAGAAGATACTCGGCAAGGCCGAAGTGCGCGACGTGTTCAAAGTGCCGCGCGCGGGCACGGTGGCGGGCTGCATGGTCATCGACGGCCTGATTCGTCGCAACACGCGTGCGCGCCTCATCCGCGACGGCGTCGTCGCGTGGGAGGGCGGCATCGCCTCCCTGCGTCGTTTCAAAGACGACGTGGGCGAAGTCCGCGAAGGCTTCGAGTGCGGCATCTCGCTCGAAAACTTCAACGACGTGAAAACCGGCGACCAGATCGAATCGTACATCGTCGAGAAGGTGGCCGCGACGGAACTTTAATGAAGGGATGAAGGATGAGGGATGAGGGATGAACAAAACCGGATGAAAGAGATTTTCTTATTCATCCCTCATCCCTCATCCCTCATCCCTGTCGTATGCGAAGGCCGGAGAAAGTTGCCGAACATGTGCGCGAGGAGATCGCGCAGATCGTCGGCTATGAGTTGGACGATCCGCGGGTGGCGATCGCCACGGTGACGGACGTGCGCATGTCGGACAACCTGCGCGAGGCGCGGGTCTTCGTCACCGTGATCGGCACGGAAGAGGAGACGACGGACGCGCTCAAAGCCTTGCGCAAGGCCGCGCCCTACGTCCGCCGCCAACTCGCCGTCAACCTGAACCTGCGGCGCGCCCCCGAGATACATTTCATCCGCGACACCGTCGAAGAAAAGGCCGCGCGCGTGGACGACATCCTCCGAGGACTCAGCCACGACGCCCCCCCTTCCGACGCGGCCGACGACGACGACGCCGATACGGAAACCGGAGAGGAGATAACGAGGGATGAGGGATGAAGGATGAGGGATGAATCAAGAGAAGCATTCAAGTGAGTTGAGCGCTTTCCTGATTCATCCCTCATCCCTCATCCCTCATCCCTTCTTGAAGATCATGCTTGTTCAAGTCGTCGAATTGATTGAGGCGAAGCGACGCTTCGCCATCACCTCGCACATTCGTCCCGACGGCGACGGTCTCGGATCGTCGCTCGGTCTCTACTGGCTGCTCAAGGCGCTCGGCAAAGAACCGGAAGTCATCATGCGCGACCCCGTGCCGCATTCTTACAACAAACTTCCGGGCGCGGAAACCATCCGCGTCACCCCGGCCGTAGACCGCGAGTACGACGCTGTCTTCGTCATCGAATGTTCCGACATCACGCGCCCCGGCCTCGCGGGTCTCGATAAACAATTCGTCATCAACATAGACCACCACGCGACGACTTCCCTCTTCGGCACGATCAACTGGATCGACTCGACCGCCTCGGCCGTCGGCGAAATGATCTACAACTTGTGCAAGGCCATCGGCGTGCGCCCCTCGAAGGAGATCGCCGAGTGCGTCTACACCGCGCTCGTCACCGACACGGGATCGTTCCACTACTCGAACACGACGGAGCGCACCTTCAAGGTCGCCTCCGAACTGCTGCGCGCGGGCGTCAAACCGGCGAAGGTGTCGCAGGCCGTCTTCAACAATTACCCGTGGAGCAAGCTCCAACTCTTGAGCGAGGTGCTGCCGACCGCGCGCCACGATGAGACGGGGCGCGTCGCCTGCCTGCGCCAAACCATGGAGATGCAGGAACGCGCCGGGGCTTCGGACGAGGATTCGGACGGCTTCGTCAATTACCCGATGAGCGTCGGCGAGGTGGAGGCGTGCGCGTTTTTGAAGGAGACCGCGCCGGGCGTCTATCGCACGAGTTTGCGCTCGAAGGGCGACGTGAACGTGGCGCGCGTCGCGGAGAAATTCGGCGGCGGCGGCCACCGCAACGCCGCGGGCTGCACGCTGACCGGCGACTGGGACGAAACCGAGCGCAACATCGTCGCGTTGCTCGTCGAGGCCGTCGAGCTGCGCGCGAACGGCAACGGCGGCGGCAACGGGTCGGCGTCCGACCAGTCGCCCACGCTCGGCGGCAGCAACACGCCCACCGGCCAACTGCCGCCCACGCTGACCCACGGCGCGCTCAACGCGGAAAGATAGAAAGCCTGTCAGTTGTCCGTCGTCAGTTGTCAGTTGCATGTGCTCGCGTAGCCTGCATTCTAAAGATTAAAATTCAAGTCGGGTCAAACGTAAAACAACGGACAACTGACGACGGACAACTGACAGCCCCCTGTTCTTCGTTTATACTCTGCGCCTATGACATGGTTCCGTAAAAAGGGACAGAAGATTGAAGTGGTTCCGGTGGACGAGCGCGTCGTGAAGACCGAAGGCGTCTTCCGCAAGTGCCCTGAGTGCGACGCCGCCCTCTTCAAGAAAGACCTCGAAGACTCGCTGCAAGTTTGCCCGCCCTGCGGACACCACTTTCGCATCGGCGCGCGCGAACGCCTCGCCATCCTTTACGACAACGCCGACTACGAAGAACTCGACGCCGAAGTGATCTCCCACGACCCGCTCAACTTCGTTGACACCAAGCCCTACCCGCAACGACTCGAACAGGCCAAGCGTGCGACCGGATTGCCCGAAGCGGTGATCAATGCGCGCGGCAAGTTGGGCGGCCACGCGGTCTATGCGGGCGCGATGGACTTCAGTTTCCTCGGCGGCTCGATGGGTTCGGCGGTCGGCGAGAAGGTGACGCGTTTGGTCGAACGCGCGATCAAAGAGCGCGCGGCCGTCATCACCATCACCTCGTCCGGCGGCGCGCGCATGCAGGAGGGCACGCTCTCGCTGTTGCAGATGGCGAAAATCTCCGCCGCGCTCGCGCAACTCGACAAGTCGCGCCTGCCCTTCATCTCCGTCCTGACCGACCCGACGACGGGCGGCGTCACCGCCAGCTTCGCCATGCTCGGCGACGTGATCATTGCCGAACCGAAGGCTCTCATCGGTTTCGCCGGGCCGCGCGTCATCGAACAGACCATTCGCCAGAAGTTGCCCAAAGATTTCCAACGCTCCGAATTCCTGCTCGAACACGGCATGATCGATGCCGTCGTAGACCGCCGCGAGATGCGCTCCCTGATCATCAAACTGCTCGACTTCATGGTGAACCCCGAAATCGGCGCGACGAAGCTCGACGTGGACATCAATTTCGCCGCTCGCCAGAACGGCTACGACGCCGTGGCCGCCAAGGCCGTGCTCGAAGAACAACCGGCCGAGACCAAGCCCCAGAAGCAGGAAGCCCAGGTTAAAGACTGACGATTAGCGGAAGGCTGATGCTTCCTTCGCGGAAGGCCGGGTTCGGGGCGCGGATGACATAGCTATGCCTTCCACTCCGCACTCCGGGCTTCCATCATTCGACGAGGCGGTCAAATATCTTCTCGGTCTCGGCCACGAAACCCTCGCCATCAAACTCGGCCTCGACAACATCGAACGCCTGCTCGCCGCGCTCGGGTCTCCCGAACGCGCTTATCCCGCCGTCCAGATCGCGGGCACGAACGGCAAAGGCTCAACCGCCGCGATGCTCGATAGCATCTGCCGCGCCTCCGGCGTGCGCGCCGGTCTCTACACCTCCCCGCACCTCGTCTCGATGACGGAACGCATCCGCCTCGCCGGGCACGACCTGGAGAGCGCGGAGTTTGCCCGCCACGCCGCGGAAGTTCGCGCCGCCGCAACCGGATTAAAAAATGCGACGGGCGCGCTCCCCACCTTCTTCGAGCAGTTGACGGCCATCGCGCTCGTCGCCTTCCGCGAGGCGCACGCGGAACTCGCCATTCTCGAAACCGGCCTCGGCGGCCGACTCGACGCGACTACGTCAGCACGCGCCGACGTGCTTGCCATCACGCCCATCGCCCTCGACCATCAAGAGTATCTCGGCGACACGCTTCAAGAGATCGCCGCGGAGAAGGCCGCTATCATCCGCGCTGGCGCGGCCGCCGTCGTCGTCGCGCCGCAAACTGAGGCGGCGCGACACGTGATCCTCGCGCGCTGCCGCGAGTGCGGCGTCACGCCGCGCTTTGCCGGCGGCGACATCCGCACGCACGACGCGGACGCGTCCGGCCGCCTGCGCGTGACGTTCAAGACGGAGGCTGACGTTTACGCGGATGTCCGCCTCTCCCTGCGCGGCCGTCATCAAGCGACGAACGCCGCCGTCGCCGTCGCCCTCGCGGAAGTTTTGCGCGAACGCGGTTTTCCCGTCACGCGCGAACACATCATCGAAGGACTCGAAACCGCCGCGCACGCCGGACGCCTTGAGTTGATTGCTGGTCGGCCTGCCCTGCTCTTCGACGGCGCGCACAACGCGGCGGGGGCGCTCGCGTTGCGCGACTTTCTCGACGAATTCATCAGCGCGCCCGTCACGCTCGTCTTCGGCGCGATGCGCGACAAGGATTTGGACGAGATCGCGGCGACGCTCTTTCCGGCCGCCGCGCAGTTGATCCTCACGCGCCCGACAAATGCGCGCGCCGCCACGCTCGACGCGCTCCGCCGCCTCGCCGCGACGCGTGACATCACACGGCCGCCGTCGCTCTCCGAGTCGCCCGCGGATGCTCTGCGCGCGGCCGAAGCGTGTACGCCGCCGGAGGGCGTCATCTGCGTCACGGGGTCGCTGTATCTCGTCGGCGAAGTCAAGAGCCTCATCGCGGCGCGGGGCGGAGGTTGAATCGAGACGCATAAAGTTTTAGATTGCCCACAGTAGAGAGAGAGCGCGCGGTTCGTTCAATCGAGCGCGCTTTAATCAGCGGAGCGAGGCGAAGGAGACTATGGACACATCCGGCAAGGAAGCTCCCGAAGTGGTGGCGAGCGAAGACGTGTATCGCGGCCGTATCTTCACGGTGACGCTCGACACGGTGCGCGAAGAGGGGCACGAATACCAGCGCGAGGTCGTGCGCCATCCCGGCAGCGCGGCCATCGTCGCCGTGCATGACGACAACACGGTTTCACTCGTCAGGCAGTATCGCCACCCGACGGTGAAGTACCTGCTGGAAATCCCGGCGGGGAGTCGCGGCGATTTCGAGCCGCCGGAAGAGTGCGCGGCGCGCGAGTTGGAGGAAGAGTTGGGGCTGGTGGCCGGGGGTTGGGAGAAGCTGTCGGAGTTCTTCGTCTCGCCGGGCTTCTGCGGCGAAAAGATGTGGGTCTATCTCGCCACCGACCTGACGGAAACCAAACCGAACCCGGAGGACGACGAGAACCTTGAGATCATCCGGCTGCCCATCGCGCGCACTTTGGAGATGATCGAGGCGGGCGAGATCGAAGACGCCAAGACCATCATCGGCCTCACGCTCGCCGCGGCGCGGATGGGACAGGGAATGGGGTAAAGGGGAAGGGGTAAGGGGGAAGGGGGAAAGGTAAAGAACAAAAAGGCGCGCTGATCGTTCGCCGCTTGCCTTCTCCCTTTCACCTTTACCCCTTCCCCTTTACCCTTCCTTTGCCTGTCTTCCGGTTGACGCTCATCCTCCCGTCTCTTACACTCGAAATCATCGTGGACACACCGACCGAAACTCCGCACCAACCTGCTTCCGACACCGTGCCGAACGCGCTCGCCGGAGAGACGCCGGCGACGCCGTATCTATCCGGCGCGCAAACTTCGACGGCCGCGCCTGAACCGCACCCGGACGATCCGGCGTGGGGACTGATGGCGGCTTTCGGCCTCTGGTTTGCGAGCGTGGGGATGCTCGTGGTGGGCGGCGTGTTGGCTCTGGCCGTCTACGTGCTCGTGCGGCGGCCGTCGCTGGACGCAGCCAGTTTGGGCGCGCTGGAATCCGACCCGACGCTGATCCTGTTTTCGATAGCGGCGATGGTTCCGACGCATCTGTTGACTTTCGGCATGGCGTGGGCGGTGGTGACGGGGTTCGGCAAACGCCCGTTTCGCACCGCCGTCGGGTGGAGTTGGAGCAAGCGTTTCGGTTTTTGGACTTGCGTCGGACTGGCGATTGGCCTGTGGCTTTTCGGCATCATGCTGGCGACGATGTTCGGCGGGCAGGAAACCGATATCGACCGTATCATCGCCAGTTCACACGCGGCGCGGTTGAGCATCGCGTTTCTGGCCGTCGCCACCGCGCCGATCGTCGAGGAGACGATCTATCGCGGCGTGCTCTTTGCGCCGCTCCAACGCGCCGCCGGGACGAAGGCCGCCATCGGCATCGTCTCCGTGATGTTCGCGGCCGTCCACTTGATGCAGTATCGCAACAACCTGGGCGTGATCGCGGCCGTGGTCGTCCTCAGTTTCACGCTGACGTGGGTGCGCGCTCACACCGGCCGCCTGCTTCCCTGCTTCGTCATCCATACCGCCTTCAACGGCATTCAAGCCATCATCATCGTCGCCCAGCCTTACCTGAAAACGCTGCTGCCCACGCAGCCGTCCGCGCCGCCGGGAATGTTGCTTGACGCGCTCGCGCACGCGCTCATCGGCCGGATATAAAGAACCATGACACACGAGGTGGTCGTCGTCGGCGCGGGAATTGGCGGCTTGACGACCGCCGCGCTGCTCGCCGCGCGCGGCGTTGACGTGTGCGTGTTGGAGAAGGAGACGGCGGGCGGCGGCTGCGCGACGACGTTCGAGCGATTCGGCTATCAATTCGAGACGACCGCCGGACTCTACGCCGGTTGGGGCGCGGACGACATCCACGCGCGCGTCTTCTCCGAGTTGCCCGTCGCCGCGCCGGAAGCGCGCCCCGTCGCACCCGCTTACGTCGTGCGCTTGCCCGACGCGACCGGGGTCAGGGTCGGAGTGAGCGTCGAGGGCGACCATAGTGTTGGCGAGTTCGAGTCGGAGTTGAGCCGAGCCTTTCCCGAATGCGCTCAGGCCGCGATCAACTTCTACCGCGAACTCGCGCCCATCGCCGACGCCTTGCAGCGCAGCGCACGCCGCGCGCCCGAACTCGCCACGCTCGGCAAGCTGCAACGCGTGAAACTCCTGGCGGCCGAGGCGCGGCACGCCTCGCGCATCCTCGCCCTGCAAACACACACGACGGCCGCACATCTAGCCGCCGCTTCCCCGCGCTTCCGCCGCTTCGTCGATGCGCAACTGCAAATCTATGCCGGTTGCGCGAGCGACGAATGCGCTTACCTCTACGCGGCGGTCGCGCTCGACCTGCCGCGTCGCGGTCTCTACGCCTTGCGCGGCGGCGCGTCCGCGCTCGCGCGCGCGCTTGAGGATTCCATCAAACTGAGCGGCGGCCGCGTTCGTTTCGACACGACCGCGCTGCGCCTCGCCTTCGACGCCGGAGGACGCGTCGCCGGAGTCGAGCTTTTGAGCGGCGAGAGCGTCCGCGCCACGCGCGCCGTCGTCAGCAATCTCACGGTCTGGGACACTTACGGCAAGCTCGTCGGCGCGTCGCGCACGCCCACACAGTTGCGCGCGCGTCTGAAGTCGGCGCAGGGACGGGGCGCGTACCTGCTCTATCTCGGCGCGGACGATGAAGCCGTGCGGCGTCTCCCGGCCGAACGCCTGCTCGCGCTCGACAGTTGGCAGGCGGGCGAAACTTACGATGCGGCGCACGCGCAGTTCATGTTCAGCGCATCGCCCGCGTGGGACTCGGAGCGCGCGCCCGCCGGGAAACGCGCCGTCACCGTCTCGCTCTACACGGAGGCGGCCGACTGGTTCGCCTATCACACGGACGAGAACGCGCACGAGACCCAGGATCAGCAAATGCTGGAAGCGTGTTGGGCGCGCCTGCACGCCGCCTGCCCCGAACTCGGCGCGGGCGTGGAAGTGATCGAGACGGCGACGCCGCGCACCTTCTACGAAACCACGCGCCGCAAACTCGGCATGGTCGGCGGCATCCCGCAGACGCTCCCCCACTCCGGCGCAAACGCCTTCACGCACCGCACGCCCTTCCCGAATTTATACACGGTCGGCGACACGGTTTTCCCCGGCCACGGCCTCGCCGCCGTCACCCAATCCGCCCTCATCGCCGCCAACGAGATCGCGCCGCGCAAATAAAATTGACTTTCGGAGTCGCCGGCGAACCGGCAAGAGGCGGTTTTCAGGCAAAGCCTCGCGGGGAAGATCGCCACGGACTAACGGAGCGCGAACTCAAGCGCGCCGCGCGCGTCCGCATCCGCGCCGCGCGTGATGATGACCTGGTCGCCTTCGAGACGCACCATCGTGTGGAGCGCACCGTCGCGCCAGGTGACTTGCGAAGAATTGTGCGCGCCGTCGCGCTGTGCGCCGGTTTTGTCGCACAGCGCGTTGTAGGCGCGGAAGAACTCCGCGGCCTCTCCCGGCTCGTCCCATTGCGTCTTCCAGACGAACAGCGGCGTGCTCCGGGCGCGCTCGAAGAGATAGGCGCGGTCGCCACCCCACCCCGACGCGGCGCGCGTGGCCGCCGCCGCCGGAAGCGACTTCAAGAGCAGCCCGCGCACGCCGAGTTCGCCGAGCGGCGTCGTGGCTGCGACCGTCCAGTCGTTCGCGGCGAATTGCGCCTCATCTAAAGTCACCGCGCGCGGCTGTTCCTGTGCGAAATATTTTTCGGGATGCAAAACCTGCTCGCTCGAAGCGGGCGGGCGGCGGAAGAGTTCGTCAACGCCGCGCGCTCCCGATTTGCGGCGCACGGCTTCGACGAAGCGCGTGCCTTCGCGGTAGCGGAAGATGAAAGTCTCGGTCAGGAGCGGCGGGAAGAACGCGCCGATCTCGCGGCGGTAGCTCCCGAAGCGCGCGTCTTCATACCGCCCGATCTCTTCGAGCGTGCGGCGCGCCCAGACGGCGTCGGTCTGCTCGCGGCGTCGCTGCACGTTCATGGCATCGCCTTCGACGACCGCGAAGGCCGCCTCCGCGCGGTCGAAATTGTAAGGGCGCGCGGCGAGTAGTTGCAGCAGGTCGAAATGTTGGTCTTGAAGCGCGTGGACGTACTCGTGTGTGATGAGCGATTCGTCGCGCGCCGGGGCGTCCGCGCCTTGACCGGCGAGGATGAGCACGCGCTGGTGGAGCGGCGAGTAGGCCGCGCCCGCCGAGACGGCCGTGAAACTCGCGGCGAGCGTGGCGAGGTCTGTGCCTTCGGGCAGCATCCCGCCCGCCACGGCGAGACGGCTGAGGGCGCGCAATTCATCGCCCGCCAGCGTGTCGGCCAACTCTCTCGTGCGCGTGCCGTACTCCCAGCCGGTCAGTTCGCTCATCCCGGCGTCGCGCTGCCAGGGGAGTTCGCGCGTGGCGGCGACCGCGGGCATCACGCGGCGGCGCACCTCTTCCAGCGCGGCCGACAGCGGCCGCACCGGCAACGGCGTCAACTCACGCTTCGCGGGCGCGACGGCCGCCGCCGCCGGAATGCCACGGCGCGACGGGCGTTTGTTGCCGCACGAGGCGACGACGAACGCCGAGCCGATGGCCGAGATCATGATGAACACAAAAATAGCGCGCCGGTTAAACCTTGTCCGCATACAAAGTTTAGACGCGCCAACGCCGCTTCGCGATGCCGGAGCGAGACGGGAAAGACGGATCGGTGAAAGGGAAATGGGTACGGGGGACGGGGAAGGGGTAAAGGGGAAGGGGTAAGGGGTAAAGGGGAAGGGGTAAGGGTAAAAACAAGAAGGCGCGTTTAAAGTGCGCCGCTTGCTTTCTACCTTTCCCCCTTCCCCTTTACCCCTTACCCTGCTTCATCAATCGAGCATGTCGAGCATCGAGTTGCCGTTATTGTGCGCGGGCGGGGCGGCGGGTCGGGCTTCGGGCGCGCCGCCGAAGTCCGCGAGTTTGAGGCGGAGGTTGCCCTGGTTGGAGGCGTAAGAGAGGGCTTCGTCTTTGTTCAGCGTGCCGTTGCGGATCAACTTTTCGAGCACGTTGTCGAAGGTTTGCATGCCTTCGATCTCGCCCTGCTCCATCGCATCGACGAGCGAGCGGCCTTCGGACTCGCCGCGCTCCATGTATTCGCGCGTGCGCGCCGTGGATTTGAGAATCTCGATGGCCGCGACGCGCCCTTTGCCGTCGGCGCGCGGCAGGAGACGCTGCGAGACGATGTAGCGGAAGGTTTGCGAGAGACGCGCGCGGATCGAGGACTCTTCATTCTTCGGGAAGACGCCAATGATGCGGTCGACGGTTTTGGAGGCGTCGATCGTGTGCAGGGTGGACAGGACGAGGTGGCCGGTCTCGGCCGCTTCGAGCGCGACTTCGATCGTCTCGCGGTCGCGCATCTCGCCGACGAGGATTACCTTCGGCGCCTGGCGCAGGGCGGCGCGGAGGGCGCGCGCGAAGTCGGGCGTGTCCGAGTGGAGTTCGCGCTGGTGGATGGTCGAATTCTTATGGCGGTGCAGGAATTCGATGGGGTCTTCGATGGTGACGATGTGGTAGTACTTCTCCTCGTTGATGAGATCGATGACGGCGGCGAGGGTCGAAGATTTGCCGGAGCCGGTCGGGCCGGTGACGAGGACGAGACCGGTCTTGAGTTCGGCGATGTCTCTGAGTTGCGGCGGCAGGTTGAGGTCTTTCCAGCCGGGCGGGTCGGGCGGAATGACGCGCATGACGATGGCGTGCGTGCCGCGCTGCATGAAGATGTTGACGCGAAAACGCGAGAGGCCGGGCGCGCTGAAAGAAACGTCAGCCGAGCCGAATTTTTCCAGGCTCTCGACGGCCGCCGGATTCTTCCCCATGATGATCTTGGAGATGCCGGAGGTATGCGCGGGCGTCAGCTTTTCGAGGCCGGGATAGGGCACGCCCTGCAATTTCCCCAGCAGTTCGACCTGCGGCGGTCGCCCCGGCGAGAAGATCAGGTCGCTCACCTTGCCGGAGGCGGAGAGCATCGTTTGCAGGACGTGGACGAAATTCAGGGGGGCGGGCGTCGCAGCCCCGTCGGTTGCGTGGATGCCCGCTGTCTGCGCGGCGGGCGGCATTTGAGTGGACATAAAATTCGCGGGCGGATACGAGAATATGGATTGACGAGATCGATGTCGGGCGGTTTGGCGTCCGTGAGTTGATGGCCTGCGGCTTTTGGCTGGCCGCCGGCAACAGGACTTTACTACTGTACCGTTCCGAGCAAACTTTCGTAAAGCCTGAAACGAAAAAAATATGTGGCGGGCAAACAACCGCGCCGTTTCAGGCGTACATCAAATTGGAGGCAAGGCACGGGATGCGCTCGACGCATTTTGCGGGCATCCCGAATTGACCGGAAGGAGGCGCTTAGGTTATGGCAACCTACAGAGACCCTGTGCGAGTATTTGCTCCGCTGGAGGTGGTTGAGCGCCTGCTGGAGATTCGCGAAGAGGCGGGTTATTCTCCCGAAATTTTTCTCCGCTCGTCCGATGACTTGGCAGCTTACTTCGACGCTTACGGCTTTGACGTTTACGCGTTCACCGAGACGGAATCCGAGTTTCACTACGGCCGTTACCGTGCCGCGCTCGCCCCCGGCGGCGACCACGCGCACAGTTCACCGACCGCACACTGATTTTCCAACCGCCGGTTTAACCGGAACGGGGGCGACCTGCACACAGGTCGCCCCCGTTCTGCTTTTCCGAACTCTCTCTCTCTCGCCGCTCCGGCTAGAGAGCCTTGACGACGACGAAAGTCACGTCGTCGCTTGCGCCGCGCCCGTCCGTCCATGCGAGCACGTCGGCGTGCAGGAAGTCGATCAGCTTGCGCGCGCTCAACTCGCGTCCTTCTCTCACCTTGAGTTCGAGCCGGTCGCGCCCGTACTCCGCGCCGTGCCCGTTCGTGGCCTCGGTGATGCCGTCGGTATAGAGCAGGATGATCTGGCCGGGCTGGATGGGCAGGTAGTATTCGTAGTAGCGCGTGTCGCGAAACATGCCGAGCGGAAGGCCGCCGCGTTCGATGAAGCGCGCCTGGCCTTCGGCGTCCATCAGGAGCGGCGGGTTGTGCCCGGCGTTGGCGTAGGCGAGCGTGCGGTTCGTCGCGTCGAGCGCGCCGTAGAAGGCCGTCACGTACTGGTTGTTCTCGATGGATTCCCAGAGCAGGTAGTTGACCTTCGACATCGAGATGTTCGGCGCGTAGCCGATGTGGATGGCGGCGCGCAGGGATGCCCGCAGGAAGGCCATCAAGAGCGCGGCGGGCACGCCCTTCCCCGACACGTCGGCGATCACGATGCCGAGATGATCCTCGTAGAGACTGACGAAATCGTAATAGTCGCCGGAGACTTCTTCGGTCGAAAAGTTGTACGCGCTGATGTCGAAGCCTTCGAGTTGGGGGTCGCGCGAGGGGAGGAGTTCGAGTTGGACGTGGCGCGCGACTTCGAGTTGCGCCTGCAAGCGTTTCTTCTCGACCGACTGTTCGTGCAGCATCGCCTTCTCGATGATGATGGCGACTTGCGAGGCGAGCAGCATCAGGATTTCCAGGTCGTCTTTGGTGTAGGCGTTCTTCCGGTCGCTTTCCAGGTCGAACGCGCCGATCACTTCTTCGTTCGAGATGATCGGCGCGACCATCTCCGAGCAGGTCGAGCGGCGCGCGTTGACGTAGCGCGGGTCAAGGCTCACGTCCTGCACGATGAGAGGTTCGCCCGTCTGCGCCGCGTAGCCGAGCAGCCCTTCGCCGACCTTGAGGTGCAGTTCGGTCAATTCGCTGATGTCGTAGCCGCGCACGGAGGTGGTGCTGAAACCTTTGAGCGCGCCGAGGTCGTCGCCCGCGCCGTCCGCATTCGGGTTGCGTTCGATCATGTAGATGCCCGCCGCATCGTAAGGGAGGAGCGAGCCGAGCGTGTCCATCACGAGTTCGAGCACCTCGTCCACGTCGAGCGAGCGGCTGATCTTCTTCGTGATGTCGAGCAACATCCGCAGCTTATCGACGACGGTTAAGTTCGTCTTCGCCGCCGTCTCCGCCGCATCCGTGATCTGTTCCGTCATAGCAAGCACCATCCACCGAGCTTCCGCCAACCGGCGCGTGCGCGTTCGCGCCGACGCCGAACCCAGATTATAGATGAAGGACGCGGCAGAGCAAGGATGAAGTCGGACGCTGAAGGATCAATCGGAAGACGACCCAAGCGGGCGGAGCGTTCCCGTCATCCTTCATTCTCGTCTATGGCGGCTTCCGTCAACAACGCGAACTCCAACGCCGCCGCCGGCCGGTGCCGGAAGAAATCGTTGACATCGGCGGGAAGCGGAAGGCGCGCGAGCGCGAGGCCGCGCGCCGCGAAGAGTTCGCCGTAGCGTTCGGCGGCGCGTCGCCCGGCCGCATCGGGGTCGAGCGCGGCGACGACGCGGAAGCGGCCGAGCGGCGCGAGCCATTCGGCTTTCAAGCCGCCCGCGCCGACGAGTCCCACGGCCGCGAAGCCGTGCGCGAGCAGCGTCAACGTGTCGGTAAATCCCTCGACGAGATAGACGACGCTCCCGCTCGCCAGTTCGTCCAGACAATCGACGTTGTAGAGCGAGGGCACGACGCCGCGCATGTTGTGCCAGCGCGGCTCGACCCCGGCGGCGGTCGTCCGCGCCTGCAAATAGATGGCGCGCCCCTCGACGCGAAACGGGAACAACAGGCGGTGCCGGTAAAACGTCAGGTGCGCGCGCGCGTTGAACAAGCCGCTCCGCTGCAACTCTTCGAGCGGAAACGCCGCTTGCATCTTTCGCAACACGCGCCGGTAAGCGCGTCGCGGAAAGTAGACGACGCCCGCGCGCCGCGCCGTCGCGGCATCAATCCCGCGCCGCGCGAGGTAGCCTAAGCCTTCCGCCTGGTCTTCCGCGCCGCACGCCGCGAGGAACGTTTCACAGACCGCGCCGAGGCGTTCCGCGCCGAGCGGTTCGGGTTCGGGTTCCGACGCCGCCACCTCGTCGGGCGCGGCGCGCTGCGCGAGCGAACGAATGCGGCTGCGAGACTCGGCCAGTCCGAGTTCGCGCGCCAGTTCGACCACGGCGCGACCGAACTTCACCTCGTGCATCAATTCGTAGAAACGGATCGCATCGCCGCCCTCGTCGCGCGAGAAGCAATGGAAGAGACCGCGCGCGAGGTCTACGGAGAGACTCGGGTGGCCTTTGCCCGTGTGCGCGTGGGCGGGAATGGGACAGAGGGCTTGCAGGCGATGGCCTGAGAGGTGTGCGTGCGGACAGTAGCGCAGGTAAAAGGTGCGATAGTCTATGGCGCGCTTGATCGCGTCGCGCAGGGCGAGCAGACGTTCGCGCCCCGCAGGCGCATCAGCGGGCATGGCCGCTGTTGTTCGCGTAAGCCTGCCTGGCCGCCCAGCGCGCCTCGACCTCTTCCGCGTGGCGCGCGCGATACTCGCCCCACAGGCGCGACACCTTCATGCGGTATTCGACCAACTCGCGGCTCACGTTGAAACGCCGCGCGATCTCCGTCGAAGTCCGACCCGCGCGCACGTATCGCCTGAGCGACGAGTAGGGCACGAGCGCGGCCGCGCCCACCGCGTAAGCCGCCTCCTCGTCCGCCTCGTTGTAATCACGCGCCACCGTCTTCCCCTGTTTGTTCTGCGCGACGATGGACAGACGGTTCGCCTTATGTCCGAGGAAGACGTGACACACTTCCTCCATCAGCGTCGCGTTGTTGCGCGCCGCCCCGTGCTTCGGGTTCAACAACACCAGACGCCACCCGTTCGGCAGAGGCCGCGAACACGTCCCGCCCGACCACGCATCCGAACCCACCCCCAGCAAATGCTCCCGCGTCTCATCCGACAACCCCTGCACCTGCTCGAAGTCAATCACCATCAACTTCGCGAAGTGCGCCAGCGCGAACGGGTCGAGCGACTCGTCGTCGCGCCGCAACCCCGCGAACTCGCGCAACCCCATCGCCCGCACCTCATACTGGCGTCCCTTAAACGTCGGCGGAAATTTCGTCTCGTCCACGGTCTTGCTGATCCTTATCCCGGCGGGCTGTTTCACTTCCCAAAGTAGCTATAAAAGCAAGAATGGCGAACTTTCACAACACAGCCTCGCCATGCGCTTCAAGGCTCTCTACATAAACCGCAATCGCCTCTTTGATATTCACGAGCGACTCTTCCCTCGTCGCCCCCTGAGACACACAGCCCGGCAGCGACGGCACTTCCGCCACGAACACTCCATCCTCGTCCGTCTCAATCAACACACGATATTTCATGCGCCGCCTCCATCGAGTAAGTTCCGCTGTTGATTATACCCACTTACCAACCACTTCCGCGCTTTACGTAACTTTGGCATACACGTCCTTCAAGGCAATCTCACAGCCGATGACGCCAATCCTTATCACGTCTCCCTCATCGTGATATTCCGAGTATCGCCATTCCTTGTCGCTCTGCCTCACGTACTGCTCGATCCGGTACGGCTCTTGAGCGACGAGAATGTATTCCGTCAGCGACGCGATCTGCTGGTACTGCTCAAACTTCTTCCCACGGTCGTAGGCTTCCGTCGAAGCCGACAAAACTTCGACAATCACCACCGGATTAAGCAGCGTGTCATTCTCCGCATCATCAAACAACTCCGGCTCACACGCCACCACGACATCGGGATACGTGTACTTCCCCGTCGCACTCACCTTCACACGCATATCGCTCGGATAAACATTGCACGGACGCTCAAGCAACTGATTACCCAGCACGCGGATGATGTTCGCCGCAATCAGATTATGTCGCTTACTCGCGCCCACCATCGCAAACACTTCCCCCGCGAAATACTCGCTCCGCGTCTCGGCCTTTCGCTCGGCGGCGAGATATTCCTCCGGGGTCAATAACGTTTTAGGTTGAGTAGACATGACGTTTCCGCCCTTGCGCCAGCCGCTATCAGGACAACTTATCCCATTCCTTGGCTGTTATCTGACGACCGGTGATGACTTCGACTTCGCGCAACGCTTACACGGATTCCAGCGACTCATAGACTGGCTCCCTGTTCAAGTCTATCCCGTCAATCACCGGAAGCTCATGCCCCAACTTCAATCCCAGCCATAACCAATCTTCCAGGGTGGAACGCAACTCTTCCTCGCATTCTCTCAACGTCGCACCGAAAGACACCACGCCCGTACACGCCGCGATTCGACCGGAAAAACTGCCATCCTCCAATTTGTCATACTCCGCCCCCGCTATCGCCGAATCTAAATATTCGCTCAAGATAAATTGTATGCTCATAACAGCCTCTCTAAAGTGTATATCGGCACCAGGCATTTCTTGAAGATTCGATTATACCTGCTTACCTGTCACTTTGTGACGCTGAATCTACGCTGTAAATTGTATTAAAACGAATAGGCGCGCAACTCTAGTGAGTTGCGCGCCTGATAAACTTGAGAACTGAGCTTGCCGGTTACTTCCGCTTGTTGCGCGTGCGCGGGTCTTCGCCGGGGTGGCTGAACTGGGCGTAGGCGACGCGGAAGAGTTCGGAGAGGGCTTTGGCGGTTTCGGCCGAGAGGTTGCGGTCGGCGCGCAGGTGCGCTTCGACGATGTCGGGCGTCGCTTCGTGCGGGAAGTAGACGACGGCCTTGGCCGGGTCGTTGCCGCCGGCGTCGGGCTGGCGGCCGCTCATGATGCGCTCCATCGGCATGTCGAGCCACGCGGTGAGACGCGCGATGTTGTCGGCGTCGGGTTTGCCCGTGCCGTTTTCGATGCGCGAGAGCGTCGAGGCCGAAACCTGCGTTTCAGTCGCCACGTCGCGCAGGCTCAAGCCCGCTTCCTCGCGTTTGCGGCGAATAGCTCGCCCCAGTTCCACCGTATTTACTAAACTTTTTCCTGCTTCTGCCATATTTTTGGCCTCCTTCTAGCGTGTTCCCCGCCTCTGTAAGAGCGAGCACACGCCCCTCCTCTTAAGCCCAGAACATATCACAGTAAAATCCCAGACGCAAGACCTTGTTTTATGCTTGCAACAAAATATGTCTCATGGTACACTGTTTCACGTATGAAACAGAGAGTTTCAAACTCTGTGGCAGCGACGAACAGCGAGAGGGTGAAATGAGCGATCACATCTGGGAAACATTCGACGGCTTGTTCAAGACGGTACACCGGCAGGGTCGGCGCGTGGAGGAATTGGAAGCGCGCATCGTTGACCTCGAACGCCGTCTGACGGAGCGCGCCGCCGGGGCGATGAACCCCGTGCAGCCCCCGAAGCAGGCGCAGCCGACGGTGAGCGAAATGCCCATCGAGCGGGCGGCTTAAGTGTGACAGGAGTGGGACAGGAATTTTGAAGGAGTTATAGAGCCATGACAACAGCAACCGCGACCAACACGACGACCGACAAGAAGGCGATCATGCGCGACAAACGCGCGCAGGGCATCGCGGCGATGGGTCTGGTGACGCGCGAGGGCGACCGCTTCCGCGTGACGACGCCGTCCCTGCGCGGCAAGCGCAGCAGCTACGAAGTCTGGCGCGACGACGCGGGCAAAGTGCGTTGCTCTTGTCTGGAATTTGAAGAGCAGTCGGTGGAAGACCCGACGTTTCGCTGTGAGCACGTCCTCGCCGTCAAGCACTCGCTGCTCGCTAAAAATTCGGAGGCTGTGACGAAACAGCCGCCGCAGACCGCCGCCGCACGCGTGGCGGCCACGGAAACGGCGGAGACGCCCAACACTAACTCGACCGCATCCGAGAAGCGCGCGCGCCCGGCGGAAGCCCCGCAGGCCGACACCACGACGGCGACGCGTTTCGGACGGGAGCAGGATGAGCCGGAGACGGCGGACGCGGGCGGCGAAACTATCGCCGCCACCGCGTTTGCCCCGCCGGTGAGTTCGCTTGCGGATCACAAACAGGAAGAGGAGCAAGAAGAGATGAGTAAGAGACAAGCAACCGCCGTGAGCGAGCCGGAAGACGATCTGGACTTCGTCACCGCGGAAGAACACGCCGCTTTGAGCGCGCCGGTCGTGCCGCTCGCTTTCACGAACACGCTGCGCACGCTGCGACAGCCGATCGATCCGAAGTTCATCAAAACGCGCGAGGGCTGGCGCGACCGCAACGGCAACACGCACATGGTCGAATACGTCGAGTGGCACATGGTCGCCGACTTTCTCGACCGCGTCGCGCCCACCTGGTCGCACTCCGTGCGCGGCATCGTGCAGATCGGCGACATGGTCGCCGTCACGGTCGCCATCTCGATTGACGGCGTGACGCGCGAAGGCATCGGCACCGGCACGGCCGACAACGAAACCGGCATCAAGAAGGCCGAGCACGACGCTCTGAAGCGCGCGGCCATCAAGTTCGGCATCGGGCGCGAGTTGTACCAGCGCGAGTCGGAAGTGATCGAGCAGACGGGTTCCGCGCCGCAGCACGAGTTCCCGCGCGACCCGCTGGCGAAGTCCATGGGCGACCTCGTGACGCCGAAGCAACTCGGCATGATCCGCGCGCTCGCCCGCGAGGCGAACGTGGAGGTCGAAGAGGAGTGCCAGGCCGTCTTGCGCTGCCGCACGGAAGAGTTGTCGAAGAAGGCCGCATCATCCTTCATCGACCACTTGAAGAACTTGCAGGGCGGTGCTGCGGAGCAGCAGCAACAGCCGATGCGCCGCGCGAGCTAAACGCATAACCCAAGGGGAGCCGAGAAGCGGCGGGGCGGCAACGAGTAATCGAACCTGCCCCGCGCGCCACGGTTCCGGGAAGTAAGAGGTTGACGATGACGACAGAAGAACTGATTCAGGAACCGCCGTTGACGTTCGAACTCGAATACGCCGGGGCGACGCACGAGGAGAAAGCCGCGGCAACCGTCGTCGAGAGTGAAGGCGCGGAGGCAGCGGGCGTCGAGCACGACGCCGAAGCGCGCACGAAGAAAGAACAGATTCTCGCGCTCTACGAAGCGGGCACGACGGACATCGCGCGGATCGTCAGACAAGTCGGCGCGCGCCCCTCCTACGTCGCGCAGGTGTTGCAGTCCGCCGGGCGGCTGTCCGGCTACTTCGATCTCTACACGACGACGGGGCGCGAGCAGAACGTCTACACGCGCTTCTTCCGCAACGTGCTCTCGTTCAAGACCGTGGAAGCGGCGCGCGAGTCGGTGCAGAAGATCGACCGTCTCTATAACTACTTCGAACGGCTCGGCGACCGCGCCGGGCAGCACCAGGCCATGGTGCTCGCGCTGACGGGCAAGAATCGCGCCCGTTGGAGCGGCAAACAGGAAGAGTCGGCGGTGTTCAACGAGTGGCTCGCCGCTCACTGACGCCAATTTGCGCCCGTCGGGCGAGTTTACAGATCATCCGAACCATCCTTCGGGTGGAGAACGAACACAGGGCGCGTTGAAAGGTGAGTTATCAACAAAGGGGTAACTCACCTTTCTTTTTATCCCGCAGGCCGGCACGCGCTTTTAACGATCCGGACTTAACGGGCGAACGGAAGCCGACACGGCTTTTCGCCGACTGAACGCGACTCGCTTTCGATAGTCGCGCCACAACCCTCGCCACAAACGAAGAACCCTCGCTCCCGGTTTGGCTAGTGCGCCAACACCGTCGGCCCTCGCGCGTCGCCGCGCCGGGGCGCGAAGTGCAAACATCATCACCTCGCACGATCTTGCCGTCGCGTGTCCTCAACAGGTCGCGCGCGGCGCGTTTAAGCGAAACGCGCGACACCGAAGTTGCGCGGAGTTCCGCATCGACTAAAACTTACCGGACGAAAAAGGAGAAATTGAACATGCCGAGAGTGATACATTTCGAATTGTGCGCGGACGACCCCGAACGCGCCGTGAAGTTTTACGACGAGGTTTTCGGGTGGAAGACGCAACTGTGGGACGGGCCGCAAAGTTACTGGCTGCTGGAGACGGGCGACGGGAATCAGCCGGGCATTAACGGCGGTCTGATGAAACGCTCCGACAACCCGCTGCCGACCACTTCCTCCGCCACCAACACCATCGACGTGCCTTCCGTTGACGACTACACGCGGAAGATCACGGAACACGGCGGCAAGGTCGTGATGCCGAAGGGCACGGTGCCGGGCATCGGCTACATCGCCTACTGCGAGGACACGGAAGGCAACCTCTTCGGGATCATGCAGTTCGACCCGTCAGCCAAGTGAGCTAGTTCAAACCCGACTTCAATTTGGAGACAAATGCTATGAAGATCAACTACGCGGCGGTGGCCGCCTCTGCGGTTTTCTACTGGGCGCTCGGCGGACTCTGGTATTCGCCGCTCCTGTTCGGGCGCAAGTTCATCGAGATCATGCGCTGGACGCCGGAGCAAGTCGCGCGCATCGAGGCCGAGGGAGCGGGCGCGCAACTCGCGCTGGCATTCCTCGCCTCGCTCGTCGCGGCCTACGTGCTCGCGCACCTCGTGCGCTACACGAACGCGGAGACGGCCGCCGCCGGAGCGAAGACGGGGTTGTGGCTCTGGCTCGGCTTCATCGTAACGACCAACCTGAACACGGTCTTCTTCGAGTTTCGGCCGCTCGGCCTCTTCCTCATCAACATCGCCTACCATCTCGTCGCCTTCCTCTCGATGGGCGCGCTGCTGGCCGCCTGGCGCAAGCGGAGCGTGGCGAAAGCTCCCGCCTACGTGTAAGGCTGTCCGTCGTCCGTAGTCAGTGGTCAGTTGTTTCATGGTCGTCAAGTGAGTTACTGAAAACTTGATTGAACAACTGACAACTGACTACGGACAACCGACCACCGGCATCTTTTTCTCTCCCCCTTTTGCCGGCGGTTCGGTTAATATGAACCTCTCAACGGCCATTTGATTCGACGTGCAAACAGGGAGAGATAAGAAAGCGTGCCGGCGAAAAACGAAGACCTCCACGGGAACGTGCCCGACAAGGCGGAAGTGGCGTTAGTGTTGATCGACGTGATCAACGACCTCGAATTCAGCAGCGGCGCGCAACTACTCAAACATGCGCTGCCCGCGGCCGAGAAGTTGGCCGCGCTGAAGCGGCGTGCGAAGGCGGCGGGCGTGCCCGTCATCTACGTCAACGACAACTTCGGGCGTTGGCAGTCGGACTTCAACAAGCTGCTCAAACATTGTCTCGAAGAAGACGTGTGCGGCAAGCCCGTCGCCTCCTTGCTCAAGCCGGACGAGGACGACTATTTCGTCCTCAAGCCCAAGCACTCCGGCTTCTTCTCCACCACGCTCGACACGCTGCTCGAATACCTGCAAGTCAAAATCATCGTCCTCACCGGACTCACCGGCGACATCTGCGTCCTCTTCACCGCCAACGACGCCTACATGCGCGACTTCCACCTCGTCATTCCCTCCGACTGCGTCGCCTCCGCCGACGCCGAAGAGAACCGCCACGCGCTCGAACACATGCGGCGCGTGCTCAAGGCCGACACGCGGCCTTCGACCGAGATCGACTTCGATGAACTAAAGCGGCCTGATGCGGGCGAAGAACCGAACGCGCAACCGCAGTCGCGGCAGTTTGCGAAGCAAGAGTAAGAGAATAAGCCTTCGCTGTTGACGCGTGCGTTTAAACTAACCGGATCAACATTCACTGTTACGGGAGGATGGGTATGTCGCGATTTTTTCGCAACAACGGGCTATCGCTCGCGCTGTTCATGTTGTTCTTCTTCACGCTCATCGTCGGCCAGTCAGTCGTCGGGCAGCGCGAATACAACAACGAACAGCAGGAGCACGGCCAGCCCGCCGTCGGCTACGCCGCCTACCTCGCGACGCCGCACTTCCTCGAAGCGACGATGGAGAACTGGGAGAGCGAGTTTCTCCAGATGTACGTCTTCATCATGCTCACGATCTTCCTCTACCAGAAAGGCTCCGCCGAATCGAAAGACCCCGACAAGCAGGAGGCCGTAGACCGCGACCCGCGCGGCGCGCGCGACAAAAAGGATGCGCCGTGGCCGGTGCGGCGCGGCGGCTTCGTCTTGAAGCTCTACGAAAATTCGCTCGGCCTCACGTTTCTCATCCTCTTCTTTCTCACCTTCTATCTACACGCCGTGGGCGGCGCGGGCGAGTACAATCAGGATCAATTAGCACACGGCGGCGGCGGGGCGCAGAACGTCTCCGCGTTCGCCTACATGGGTACTTCGCGCTTCTGGTTCGAGTCGCTGCAAAACTGGCAGAGCGAGTTTTTCTCCATCGGCCTGATGGTCTTGCTGACGATCTGGCTGCGCCAGAAAGGCTCGCCCGAATCCAAGCCCGTCGATGCGCCGCACGATCAGACGGGCGGAGAGTAATAAACAAATGGCAGCCGCCGCCGAAGCGCGCCCGGCGACAAGTAAAAGCGAAGAGGCCGTCAACTTTAAGAGTTGACGGCCTCTTCATTTGTTCGCCGATCAAGCGAGCGAGTTTTATTCAAACGCCTTGCGTTCGGGATTGCGCCCGCGCATCGCGGCCACGGAGAGTTCCTTCGCGCGCGGCAGCACTTCGATGGCCTTGGCGACCTGCGGGTCGTCCACGATCTGCACCTGCGACGCCGTCACCGTGCCGTAGGCGGCGGTGGCGATGTCATAGCGCAGGTGGCGCGCGATGAAGTCGCGGCTGCGGTCGAGTTGCGCGTCCTTCAATTTGAAGGTCTCGTCGTTCGCAACGAAGGTCTTGAAAGCTTTGAACAGGTTATCCGTGATGGGATACTCGTCGGCCTTAACGTCGTGCTCGTAATCAATGGCGCGCGCGATTTTGTAATCCTCGAAACCCTTGATGCGACCGTTGACGAGTTCGCGGACGAAGGCGAAGACGGGGTCGATCAGGCGTTGCTGCGCCGGTTCGATGAGGCGCGGCTTGACGGGTTCGTCGGGCGCGATGCCGCCGCCGCCGTAAACCTTGCGCCCCGTGTCCGTCAGGCTTTCAGGGCCGGTCGGCTTGGCGGCCGCCGCCGCTTTCTTCTCCTCGTCGAGGCTGCCGACGCCGCCGCGCGTGTAGTAATCGTAGAGACCTTCGTTCGTATAGTCGCGCTGGATGAGGCGACCCGAAGGCGTGTAGTACTTCGAGGAGGTGAGCGTCACCGCCGTGCCGTATTCCATGGGGATGATGCTCTGAACGAGTCCCTTGCCGAAACTCGTCTCGCCGATGATGAGCGCGCGGTCGTGGTCTTGCAACGCGCCCGCCACGATCTCGGAAGCCGAAGCGGAGTTGCGGTTGACCAGGACGACGAGCGGCACGTTGTCGGGCGCACTGTTGCGCGACTCATAGGTGCGCTGGCTGCCCTCGACGCGCCCCTTCTGCGACAGGATCACCTGACCGCGCTGCAAGAAGCGTTCGGCGACTTTGACGGCCTGATCGAGCAGGCCGCCGGGGTTGCCGCGCAAATCGAGCACGAGCGAGGTCATGCCCTGCTTGCGTAAATCTTCGAGCGCGGCGACGAACTCTTCGGCCGTGCTGCGATTGAAGCCGCGCGTCATGTCAACGTAGCCGACGCCGGGCTTGATGATATAGGAATCGGGAATGGTCGGCTGGCCGACGGCGTCGCGCGTGATCTCGACCGTCTCCAGAGCCTTCGTCGAGGCGCGCTCGACCGTGACCTTGACGCTCGAACCCTTCGGGCCGCGCAGACGGTCGCGCACGTCGCTCGAATTCTTGCCCTTGATCGTCTCGCCGTTCACTTCCACGATGCGGTCGGCGAAACGCAGACCGGCGCGCGTGGCGGGCGCGCCCGGAAAGGTGGCGAGAATATAGGTGTCGGTCTGCCCGCCGATGGTGCGGTCGCCGATGGTCGCGCCGATGCCGTAATACTCGGAACGCCAGTCGGCTTGCAGTTCCTCGAATTCCTTCGAGTCGTAGTAGTTCGAGTGCGGGTCGAGCGAGCGCAGCATGCCGATGATGGACGACTTGAAGGCGGCGTTGTAATCGATCTTCACGCCGTCCACGTAGTTCTCCTGCACGATGCTGAGAGCCTCGGCGAAGTCCTCTTCGATGGCGGCCGTCGCGCCGGAAGCGGCCGGGACGCGCGGGCGAGCGCGCCTGCCCGAAGGAGTGGAAGGGGCGACGTTGGGCGGCATCTGCTGCTGCTGTCCCTGCGCGCCGGTGCGGCCGGGCGCGGGTTGTTGTGCAAAGACGAACGTGGGAAGCGACAGCGCGACGAGCAGGAGCGCGACGAGGGCGGATGATATTTTTTGTTTCACTACGGACAAACCTCTCAAGACCATTTTCCGCTGAGACCGAAAACCAGGGCGCGCCGGAAGCGTGGCCGCCGTGTGCGACGCGCCGCCGGGGGCAGTTTTTGTATAGTACTGGATGAGTGAAAGGGCGGCAAGGTTGCGTCTTGACCCCGCGCGCGGGCATCCAATTTCTCGGATGGGCGAAGCGACCAGGGTAAAGGGTAAGGGGAAAAGGTGAAGGGTAAAATGTGACTTTGGCACATTCGGTTCTTTCTTTTCCTTTTCCCTTCCCCCCTTACCCTTTACCCTTTCCCCTTCTTCTTCGGGAATGGCTGTTTGTTACTTTCCCTCCGATAAATTAAAATGGCCGGCAGCAATCAGCCAAGCAAATTGCAAACGCAGTGCGCCCGCGCCCGTCGCAGTTTTGCGCCACGGGGCGCGAGCCGGAGTGAAGGAGATTTTTCGCTATGAGCAGTCCTTACGATCCGAACAACCCGCACCACCCGCACGACCCCGCCGCCCAGGGCGAGATCATCGACGACCTGATGCTGCGCGACGACGAAGATGAAGCCGGACACGCGGCCGACCGCGAACGCGTCTCTTCTTCGGTGCGCGACATCGCCTCGCGCATTCCCGAATCGCTCTCCTCCATCGGGCGCGACATCAGCCGCACCATCGAGCGCGCCATGTCGGCGAAGGATGATTATGTGGTGGCCGTCAAAGTCTCGCACGAGGCGCAGGAGAAGTTGGAGAACCTGGTGCAGGCGGGCGTCTTTCGCTCGCGCGCCGAGGCGGCCGCGTTTTTGATTGACGAGGGCATCAAATCGCAGACCCCGCTCTTTGAACGCGTGCAGCAGAAGCTCCATGAGATCGAACGCCTGCGCGCCGAATTGCGCGGCATGATCAACACGCCCCCGCAGACGTAAAGTTTGGCGCGCGAGGCTAGCAACCCGCGCCCGCGCTTTCGCCTTCAAAAGCCTGTCAAGAATTATGAAACGCGTTTTCGGCCTGATCGTCATCCTCGTCGTCGCGTCCGCCGGTGCGGCGTCGCACGCCTTCGCGCAATCGCGCCGCGTTTGGCGCGTCGAGCCGCCGAAGGATGAGCGCGCCGGTAAGTCCGACACGAAAGACGAGTCGAGGGACGAGGCGCGTGCGGACGAATCAAAGGACGAATCGAAGGGCGAATCGAAGGGCGAATCGCAGGACGCGGCGCGCGACGAGGCGCGTGCGGACGAAGACAAGGTGCTGACGGGGAGGGAGGTCTCCGTGCGCGCCGTCGTCAAGTCGAAGCCGAACCCGGACTACCCGAGCGGGGCGCGCGGCTACGGGGTGGAGGGGAAGGTCAAACTACGCATCATCCTCGGCGCGGACGGCAAAGTGGGCGGTCGCGTGGAGGTGCTCGAAGGCTTGCCACACGGCGTGACGGAGGAAGCCGTTCAAGCCGCGCGGCGCATCAAATTTGAACCGGCGCGCAAAGACGGTCGCCCCGTTTCGCAGTACGTCACCGTCATTTATCATTTCCGTTTATATTGAGGTCTTAATTTGTCCGCAAGTTTCACACTGCCGCACATTCCCATCGAACAGTTCACGCTGGAGAACGGCCTGCGCGTCGTGCTCAGCGAAGACCGGAGCGTGCCGGTCGTGTCGGTCTGCGTCTATTACGATGTCGGCTCGCGCAACGAACGCGCGGGGCGCACGGGCTTCGCGCATCTCTTCGAGCACATGATGTTTCAAGGCTCGGAGAACGTGCCGAAGGCCGCGCACTTTCAGTACATCTTCAACTCCGGCGGCACGATGAACGGCACGACTTCGAGCGAGCGCACCAACTACTACGAGACGCTGCCCGCCGATCAACTCCCGCTCGCCCTCTGGCTGGAGAGCGACCGCATGCGCTCGCTCAAAGTCACGCAGGAGAATCTCGACAACCAGCGCAACGCCGTGCAGGAAGAAAAGCGGCTCAACTACGACAACCGCCCTTACTCCAACGCCTTCCTGCGCCTCAACGAACTCGTCTACCGGAATCCCGCCAACGCGCACTCGACCATCGGCTCGATGCAAGACCTCGACGATGCCACCATCGAAGACATCCGCGAGTTCTTCCGCATCTACTATGCGCCGAACAACGCCGTGCTCGTCGTCGTCGGCGACTTCGATTCGGCCGAGGCGCGCGCGCTCATCGAGAAGTATTTCGCCACCATCCCGCGCCAGTCCACGCCGCCCGGAGTTGACGTGAGTGAACCGTTGGAGGTGGCCGCGCCCTTCGAGACGTATCGCGATCCGTTCGCGCAGTTGCCCGCGCTGATGCTCGGCTGGAAAGCCCCCGCGCGCCGCACCCCCGACGCCTACGCCTTAACGCTCGCCAGCGAACTTTTGCTCGAAGGCGAAAGTTCGCGGTTTTATCAAAAACTCGTGAAGGGCGACGAGTCGGTCGTCGCCGTGCAGGGCGGCATCGGCGAACGCCGCGGCCCTTCGTCGCTCTACCTGTTCGCCATCCCGAAGCCCGGCCGCTCGACCGACGACATCCGCCGCACCATCAACGAAGAGATCGCGCGCCTGGCCGCCGAAGGGCCGACCGCGGAGGAGATGGAGAAACTGCGCAACTCGCTCTTGAACGATGCCGTGCGCGGACGCCAGACGACGATGTACCGCGCGCAGCGGCTCGCCGAGTACACGCTCTACGACGGCGACCCGCGCCTCGTCAACACCGAGATCGAACGCTACCTCGCCGTCACGCCCGCGCAAATCAAGGAGGTGGTGGCGCGCTACCTGCACACGGACAATCACGCTTTCATCGAAATCATCCCCGCGCCCGAAGGCACGGAGCAGGCGGAACCGGCGGCCGATGCCGCCGCCGCCGCCGCCGCGCAACCGGAAGCGGAACAGCCCGGCGCGCCGCCGCCCCAGGTGCCGCCGCGCCCGTCCACGCCGGAACCCATCCCCCCAACCGAAACGCCGGAGACGCCGATCGCCAAAGTCACAAGCGACAAGTGACGGTTGACAAGTTAAAACTAAGAACACGTCCTTATCTCGTCACCTGTCACCTGTCACCTGTCACCGTTTTCTTATGATGCCCGACACCGAACTCGAAACTTTTCGCCGTGAGCCGCCCGCGCCGCTCGCGCCGCGCCCTTTGAATCTGCCCGCGCCCGTGGAGGCGACGCTGCCGAACGGCTTGCGCGTCGTCTTCCTGGAGAATCCGCGCCTGCCTCTGGTCACCTGCCGGCTCGCCTTCCGCACCGGCGACGCGCACGACCCGCCCGCCCTGCCCGGCCTGACCGATGTGCTGACCGGCATGCTCAACGAGGGCACCGAGACGCGCACGAGCCGCCGCATCGCGGACGACGTGGCGCGCCTCGGCGCGACGCTCGGCGCGGGCGCGAGTTCCGACAACACGACCGTGGCCGCTTCTTCGCTCTCGCAGTTCAGCGACGAGATTTTGGAGTTGATGGCCGACATCACGCTGCGCCCTTCGTTTCCCGCCGACGAGTTGGAACTGACGAAGCAGAACGCGCTCCAAAACTTGATCGCGCAGCGCGGCCAGCCCTCCTTCCTCGCCAACGAACAACTCGCGCGCGTCATCTACGGCCAACACCCTTACAGCGTCGTCTCGGCCACGCCCGAATCCATCACGGCCATCTCGCGCGATGATCTCGTCGGCTTCCACCGCCGCCGCTTTATCCCGAACAACGCCGTGCTCGTCATTGGCGGCGACATCCGCCGCGACGATGCGCTCCGGCGCATCGAAGAACTCTTCGGCGCGTGGCAGCCGGGCGAGACGGAGGCGTCGGAGTTCCCCGCCCCGCCCGCGCGCGCGCATCGCACGCTCTACCTCGTGGATCGCCCCGGCTCGGCGCAGTCGAACATCATCATCGCCAACACCGCCATCACGCGCACCGACCCCGACTATTTTCCGATGCTCGTCATGCACACCGTGCTCGGCGCAAACGCCTCCTCGCGCATCTTTATGAACCTGCGCGAAGACAAAGGCTACACCTACGGCGCCTACACGAGCCTCGACGCGCGCCGCACCGCCGGGAGTTTTCGCGCCGTCGCCGAAGTGCGCACGCCCGTCACGGGCGCGTCGCTCAAAGAGTTTTTCTACGAACTCGGGCGCATCCGCGAAGACCTCGTCACCGAGAAGGAACTCCTCGACGCGCAGAACTACCTGACGGGCATCTTCCCCATCCGGCTGGAAACGCTCGACGGTTTGATCGACCAGTTAATCCAGATCAAGATGCACAATCTGCCCGACGACTACCTGCACACCTACCGCGAGCGCGTGAGCGCGGTGACGCGCGCGGAAGTGCAGCGCGTCGCGCGCCGCTACATCACGCCCGAGCGCGCCGCCATCGTCGTCGTCGGCGACGCCGATGCGCTCGCCGATGACATCAAAGGTTACGCCGAAGAGATTGAGATTTACGATAACGCGGGGAAGCGCAAAAACGCGCCGCCGTCGTTGTCGGAGGTCGCCGAAACTACAACTAATGGAGTGATATGAGCAGATCAGCAACAGGAGATCAGGCGGGATTCGTCGGGTCATGGCAATTGGAAATCACGTCGCCTTTGGGGCCGCAGACGGCGACGCTCAACGTGGAAGAGGACGGCGGCGGCTTGCGCGGGCGGATGATCTCGTCCTGGGGCGAAGCGGACTTAGACTCCCTCTCGCTGAGTGGCGACATTTTCAATGCCGCCGTCGCGCTCAGGATCAAGGGCATGTCTATTCAGGCCACCATCGAAGGCCGCCGCGAAGGCGACAACCTGAGCGGCACGATCCGCACCAACATGCCCATCGTCCCGCCGCTCATGTTCACGGGATGGAAAACGGGTCAGTAGTCGGTTGTCCGTGGTCAGTAGTCAGTTGTCAGTTGTTTTAGTGCCGCTCAAGCGTGCTGCTAAAAATGAAGGCGGCAACTTAACCAAGACAAAAACAACTGACAACGGACGACTGACTGCTGACAGACACAAAAAAAACCGCCCGGTGTGTGCTCTCACACCGGGCGGAAACCACAGGAGAATCGCCCAACTTTGTGAATCGCCCCCCGGCGATTCGTTGGGTCATTGCTATGCTCGCCAATTCTGATGCGCGCGCGCGGGCGGCAGGTTGCCCCAAATATTTCCGTCCCGCCCCGCCTCGATTTTGATGGCCTTCAGCGTTTTCAGTGGGAGACGAAAAATGCGAAAACTTTTATTACTCACGGCCGCGCTCGTCTTAACTTCCGGCTGGACGCCGCGACCGCCGCAGGCGACGCAGACGCAGGCCGCCCGCCCGAACGTCTCCAGCAGCACCGGCGGCGACCGGAATTTCAAGCGCGTTCACGACGCCTACGTGCGCGAATTCCTGCGCCGGAACCCGACCGTCAACACCTATCTCGGCGGCGCGGGACTCGAACCGGCCTTGCGCGAAGCGGACGGCCGCCTGCGCGATCATTCCGCCGCCGCCATCGCCACGGAAGACCGCTGGCTCGCCGACACGCAAAAAGCCCTCGTCGCTATCAACCCCGGCACGCTCTCGTCGAACCTTCGCATCGATCGCGAAGTCGCGCTCGCGCAAATCCGCTTCCTGCTGCGCCAGCACGGCGTCCGCAAGTATCAGCAGCGCGCCCTCGACACCTACACAGACGAACCCTTCCGCGCGATCGATTGGCAACTGCAAGGAATGACGCAGACGGGCGAGAAGACTTACGGCACGTCCGAAGAGTGGTCGCTCGTCGTCAAACGCCTGCGAGCCGTGCCGAAATATTTTCAAACCGCGCAGGAACAACTCGCCGCCGGGGTGAAATCCGGCAACACGCCCGACCACCGGATGCTGCTGCGCAACGGCATCACGACGGCCGAATCAACCGCCACCTATTTCGAGCGGACGCTGCCCGACCTCGCCGCCGAACGCATCGCGCCGGGCGCGGGGCGCGACGCGCTCTTGCGGGAGGTGAGAGAGGCCGCGATGGGCGCGGCGGCCGGTTATCGCGCCTTGCGCGATTACGTCGCGCGCACTTTCTTCGACGACGCGAGCAAGCCGGGCGCGTCGAACGTCAAGGCGCAGTTTCGCGCCGACCGCTTCGCGCTGGGCGAGGAGGAGTACAACTGGGCGCTCAGGAACAACCTGCGGATGCCGGACACAACCGCCGGGAAACTCTTCGACGACTCGATGGCGATCGTCAACGCCACCCAGCGCGAGATGATCACGCTCGCGCGCGAGATCGGGCGGCGCAAGGCGATGCAGTTGCCCGAATCGGGCGAGGCCGCCGTGCTCGCCGTCTTCGATGAACTCGGCAAGGATTACCCGAAGTCGGATGCGGAGATGGTCAAGTGGTATGAGGAGGCCGCCTTTCGCCTCGTCGAATACGGGCGCAAGTCGGGCGTCTTCGACGTGCCCGCCGATTACAAGTTGGAAGTGGTCGAAACGCCGCCCCCTTTGCGCGCCTCGATCGACGGCGCGGCCTATTACCCTGCCCCGCCTTTCAAAACGAGCGGCGTCGGCCGTTTCTACGTCACGACCTCCGGCCGCGACGACGAGGCCGTGCTCAGGGAGAACAATCGCGCCTCGCTCGCAGACCTCGCCGCGCACGAAGGCTTTCCCGGCCACGACTGGCACTACAAAGTGATGACCCAATACCGCGACCGCATCGCGCCCGCGCGCTGGCTCACGCCCGGCGCGGTCGAAGACTCGTCTTCGATGTGGCAGGATTCGATGGCCGCCGAAGGATGGGGACTCTACTCCGAAGCGCTCATGGCCGACCCCCAGCCCGGATTTCCCACCGGCTTCTACTCGCCCGAAGAACGCCTCTATCAACTCAAGGGCAAGCTCTACCGCGATTTGCGCGTCCGCATCGACACCGGCATCCACACCGGGCGCATGTCCTATGCCGAGGCGGTCGATCTCTTCTCGCAAGTGGTGGACTTCCAGCCCGGCTCCTGCCGCGACGGGGCGGCGACGGCGAAACCGGCCAAGCGTGCCAGTTGCGACTCGGCCGAACGCGCCATCTTCCGTTATTCCAAATGGCCGACGCAGGCCATCACCTATCGCCTCGGCAAAGATCAAATCTTCGCCCTCCGCCAGGAGGCCGCCCGGATCGCGGGAGAACGCTTCTCGCCCAGAGACTTCCACGTCCTCTTTATGCAACAGGGCACGATCCCCGTCGGCTACTTCCGCGAGGAACTGCTCAAGGAGTTGCAGGGCAAGAAATGAGACGCGGGGCATAGACGGCCGGAGACGTAAACGCGAAGGGCGCGACGGTGATCATCGTCGCGCCCTTCTCATTCCCGCCTTTAAATTCTTCTCCCGCCCGCGCTCATCCGGCCTCGCCGAAAATCTGCCGCAGATGACTCTGCAAATGCGCCACGTAATCGCGCATCAGGTATTCGAGCGTCGCCGGTTGATTCGCGTCAACCGTCCGCCAGGCGATCTGGTCGAGCGAATGTTCCCTGCGCGGCCGCCGCAAAGTCTCCTCCGGCGCGCAGGCCATCACGTGGAGCAGATGCAGGTTGTACGTCTTCCAGAGTTCGACGAGCAGCGTCCAGGACTCCTGGTTGTAGCGTTGCGCGCGCACCCATTCCTCTTGGGCATAACCGGGGAAGACGAGATCGTCCGTGAACTGCGCGCGCACGAACCGCGCGTGATTGTTGGCCGCCGAGTCTATCAAATGCCCGACGATCTCTTTCGGCGTCCACGCGCCCGCCGCGCGCGGCGTTTGCGCTTCCGTTTCGTCGAGCGCGCCGAGCCGCGCGGCCGCCGTTTCGATCGTCCGCCGGAAGTCTTCGAGGGCGTCTTTCATCGCCGCCGCTCCCCGCGAATCGCTCGCCTGTTGGTTTCATTCATCCCTCATCCCTTCGCCTTCATCCCTTACCGTCACCGCTCGTACTGCAAGACCATGCCGTCGCCGCCGACCGCCCAGTTCTGCTTTTTGCCGATGAAGAGGGCGTAGAGGTGCTGCTTCGTGCCGCTCTCCTGTTGCAGCCAGGTGCGCCCGCCGTCGTCCGTGCGCAGGATACGGCCGCCGCGCCCGACGATCCAACCTTGTTCCTTGCCAGCGAACTTAACGCTCAAGAACGTCGGGCGCGGCTGTAGCCCCGGCAGGACGGACGCCGCCCACGTCGCGCCGCCGTTCGTGGTGCGCAGGATCGTGCCGCGCTCGCCGACCGCCCACCCGTGATCGTCGTCAACGAAATGCACGTGATAGATCGTCGCGTTGGTTCCCGTGCGCTGGCGCGACCAATTCAAACCGCCGTCGGTGGTGGCGAGGATCGTGCCTTTGTCGCCGGCGATCCAGCCGCGTCTGTCGTCTGCGAAGGCGAGATGGATCAACTCGTCGCGCGAAGGGACGAGTTGCCTGCGCCACGTCGCGCCCGCGTCGTCCGTGTACAGCACGAGGCTGTCCGTGACGACATCGCGGCGGCTGATCGAGCCGACGATCCAACCCTTCTTCCTGTTCGCGAAGCGCACGCTGTAGAGTTCGGGCGTGCCGCCGCCGAAATCCGCGTGGCTGAACCGACGCCCCTCGCGCCACGTGCGCCCGCTATCGGAGGTGACGTAGATGCCGCTCCCCGCGACGAGGTAGCCGTCCTCTTTGTTGTGGAAGTAGAGATCGTTGATCTGGTCGCTCGTGCCGACGGGCTGCCCGACCCACGTGCGCCCGCCGTCTTCGGTGCGATAGACGAGTCCGCCGTCGCCTCCCATCCAGCCGCGCTTGCCGTCCGTGAAATAGACGGCGTTCAAATCCCTGCCCGCCGCGCCGTGCCGCGTGCCCGTCCATCCTTCGCCTCGTTGCGGCTGCGCGCCCGCCGCCGCCACTGCCAACGCCAGCGCGACGACCGACAGGCACGACGCGACCAACGACGCCGCGAACGCACGCCTCCGGCCACGACGGCGGCCGACGACGACTTTCTCGCTATTCATACGACAGTTTTCTCCGAACCCAGTTTGCAGAGAGCGACAGCCCCGGCTCGATTTTTCGGTGAGAGGCTTTTGTTTTACACGAACCGGGGGCTGTGAGACAAGGCGGCAGGTGGGAGGTTAAAGGCATAAGGGGAAGGGGTAAGGGGTAAGGGGTAAGGGGAAAGGAAAAGAAACCACGCTCAACCGATTGAACGCTTTCCTTCGCCCTTCCCCTTTACCCCTTACCCTTTGCCCCTTCCCCTTTGCCCCTTCCCCTTTCACCCTTTCCCTATTTCTCAGGGCGCGGCGTTGACGCGGTAGACCTGTCCTTTGTAGACGACCACCACGCGTTCGCCGAGGGCGAAGAATTCAGCCAGCTTGCGCTCGCGTTTGAGGAGTTCGAAGTAGGCGTCGCTGCCGAAGACGAGCGTCGTCTCCGGCACACTCGCGTCCGCCTTGTAGTCCGCGTCCGTCCACACGCCGTCGCGCAGGTAGAAGGTCTTGCCCGCGACCTTGCGCATCACGGCTGACGCCGCCGCTGAAGACTCGTCTTCCTCGGCGCGCACGGATTCTTGGCGCGCTCGCTCGCGTTTGCTGTCCCTGACGGCCGCCGCGCCCGTCGTCGGCATCGGGGCGGGCATGGGCGTCGGCATGAGCACCGGCGGACTCGCATCCACCGGGGCGGTCGAGACGTTGCCGCCCGCGCCCGCGCCGCCCACCGAGCCGCCCGAAGTTCCCGTCTTGCGCGCCTGCTGCGGCGACGGTCTCGGCCTGCGGTTGGCGGTACCATTGGTGATAAATCCCGAATCACGGTTCGTGCGGGTGGCGGCGTCCGCGTCCGTCACCACCGCGCCGGGTTCGAGCGCGAGGTAGGACGTGTAAGGCGTGACGATGCCGTAGCGCGTGCCGAGGTCAACCACTTCATCGCGCAACTCGCGCGCCTCGCCGTTCGAGCGCATCTGTTCCATCAGCCAGCCGACGCGACGCGTCGCCCACAGGCGCGGGAGAAAATCGTTGTCGTCGGAATTGGCGGGGAAGCGCAAATTCTCGTAGGCGAAACTGCGCCGCTCGCGCGCGCTCCGCCCGGAGAGGCGCAGGCGCACGTCCCGCAGGTCGCTCGCGTTGCGGTAGCGGCCGATCAAAGTCACCTGCGCGCCGCGAAAGAGATCGGGCAGCGCGCGCGGGTAGACGAGGTCGGTTTCGACGCCGCCCATGTCGAGCGCGAGATCGGTGAGCACGGGATAACTGACCTTGGCGAAGAAGTTCGAGACTTTCAACTCCAAGTCCTCTTTCGGCTCGACGTAATCGGCCGTGCCGCCGTTCTCGCTCGCCACCGTGTCGAGCAGCGCGGTGTTCACGTCGTAGCCGACGCCGAACGTAAACAGGCGCGTGTTTGTCCGCCGCGCGGCGCGCGCGTTCTCCACGATCCGTTGCGGGTTCGTCACGCCGACGGTGGGCAGGCCGTCCGTCATGAAGACGAGCATTTTCGGCCGGTCGCTCGTGTCGAACTGTTTGAGTCCGGCTTCGAGCGCGCCGTTGATGTTCGTGCCGCCCGTCGGCCGCAACTTCTCGACGAACGCGATGCCGCGCGCCCGGCCGCGCTCGTCCGCTTGAATGAGGCTGCCCTCCATCAAGCGTTCCTCGCCCGCGAACGAGATGACGTTGAAGCGATCTTCCGGGCGCAGCGTCTTGACGCCGAACAGCATCGCGGCGCGCGCCTTTTCCATCTTCCCTTCCTCGGCCATCGAACCGGAGGTGTCGATCACGAAGACGATGTCTTTCGCCGTGTACTCGCTCTCCGCCCAGTTGTCTTTCGGCGAAATCATCAAGAGGAAATAGCCGTCCTTGCCCGGCTCGCGGTGCGTCAGCAGCGACATCCCGAAGTCTTCGCCGGAGAGCGTGTAGAAGAGTTGGAAGTCCTGCTGTTCGCGCCCTCCCGCCCCGGCCGTCTCAAACGACACGCGCGCGCGCTGGCCGCCTTGCGACGGGCGCACTTCGACGGCGTGGCTCGGCGAATAGATGTTGCGCAGCGGCTGGTTGCCTTCGATGTCGAGCGAGCCGGACACGCGGCCGATCGAGGCGAGGTTGTGATTCGTGCCGAGCGGGTAGCGATAGGAGACCGTGCCCGATTGCGCCTTGAGCACCTGCGTGTAGGTCAACTCCAACTTCTTGTCCGAGCGCGGCGGAATGGGGAAGATGCTCGCCTGAAACAAGTCTTTCCCGGCGTATTCGAGCAGACCGGGGTCGCGTTGCTTGCGCACGATGGCATCGTAGATGCGCCGCGCCTCCTCGCGCGAGCGCACTTCGCCGACGAGGCGGCGGTCGCCGTCCCAGATGGCGAATTCGGAGACGGAGGCGGTTTCCGGGATGGGGAAGAAGTAGGTGCCTTCGAGCGTCGCGTCCGAGTCGTTGCGGAAGATTTGTTCGACGTGCGTGGTCGCCACCTGCGCGCTGATCTTCGTGTCGAGCTTGATCGACTTGACGGGCAGCGCGGGCGGCAACTGCGGCGGGCGCGGCGGGCGCGGGCACGTCTCGCACGGGCGGGGCACGATGATGCCCTGCGCCTGCGTCGCCCCGGCGGCGAAGGCGAAGAAGATCAGGACGTTGAAACAGAGGCAAGCGGCAATTTGTCGGCAGCGCATAAGGGGTCTCCTCGAAAATTCAATTTGACGGGCGGGCGCGCCAGGCCGGCCGCCCGTCTACTCTAGAACGCCCGCGCGCCGGTTTCTTGCGGAACGAAGGTTAAAAGCCGCGAAGCGTGAATCGTGAATGTAAGGAAACAGGTTTTCTCTCTATCACCTGTGACGACTGACGATTGAGGGCTGTTATACGCTTCACGGCTCTGGTTGTCAGTCGAGCGCGCGCAGGCGCGGGTTGCGGAGGGCGACGTAGAGGTTGAAGAGAACGATGACGATGCCGCCGGCGGCGAGCGTGTGGGGCGCGCCGAAGCGGCGTGCGGCGACCCCGGCGATGAAGCTGCCGATCGGCCACGCGCCGATGAACGAGAGCATGAACATGCTCATCACGCGCCCGCGCATCTCGTCGGTCACGAGTTTTTGCAGCAGCATGTTGGTCACGGCGATGGAGCAGACGATGGAGAAGCCGAGGCCGAACAGCATCACGAGCGACCACGTGACGTTTCTGGAGAGCGAGAACCCGACGAGGCACAGGCCGAACGCCGCCGAGCCGCCGAGTACGTAGAGACCTTTGCGGCGCAAATTGCCGAGGAACGTGAGCATCAGCGCGGCGAGAAACGAACCTGCGCCCGCCACGCCCATCATCACCGAGAGGCCGGTTTCGCCGAGGCCGAGCACGTCGCGCGTAAACAGAGGCATCAGCGTCATGTAGGGCGCGCCGAATAAACTCGCCACCGCCGAGATCAACAGCAGCACGAACACGCGCGGGCGGCTCCACACGTAGCTGAAACCGTTCGTCAAATCGCGCCACATCGTCTGCCGCTCGCCGTTCGCGTTGCGCGCCGCCGCCGTCGTCCCGTCGGGCGATTTGATCCGCACGAGCGAGAGGGCGATGATGATGGCGATGAAGGAGAGGCCGTTGACGAAGAAGCAGCCCGCCAGCCCGAAGAGTTGGAAGCCGACTCCGGCGAGCGCGGGGCCGACGACGCGCGAGAGTTGAAACTGCGTCGAGTTGAGCGCGATGGCGTTCGTCAAATCTTCGCGCCCGACGAGGTCAATCGTGATCGCTTGATACGAAGGCGACGCGAGCGAGAAGCAACAGCCCGTGATGAACGAGGCCACCAGAATGATCCAGACGTGCCCCGCATCGCTAACCGCCCCGGTGGCGATCAGGAGCGCGAGCGCGAGGGCGGTCAGCCCCGCGCCCGCCTGCGTGTAGATGAGCAGACGCTTGCGGTCGATGCGGTCGGCGAAGACGCCGCCGAGCAGCGTCAGGACGAGACCGGGCGAAGTGGCCGCGAAGCCGTCAACGCCGAGCCAGAAAGCCGAGTCCGTGAGGTGCAGGACGAGCCAGCCCTGCGCCACCGTCTGCATCCACGTGCCGATGTTGGACAGGAACGCGCCCGCCCAAAACAGGCGAAAGTTGCGATGCGTGAGCGCGCGAAACATCTCGCTCGAACGAGTTGACGACCCGGCGTTTGGCTCAACCAGAACAGGCATGATTTAACTTGATACCATCCGGCGGCCGTTCGACTCAAACCGCCGCCGGGAAATGTCGCAACTTTTCGCCCGCGCCGGAGCGGAAGTTTTGCGGGCGGGCAGCGAGTCGTGGTCTAATCGCGGGCATGCGAAAATTCGCGCCCCGGTGTTTCTGCTTTCATCTTCCAGCTTCAGGAGAATATTATGACACGTCTGCCAGCGCGCTTCAGCCCGTTCGTCGTGTGCGGCTGTTTGCTGTTGTTCGCCTGCCACGCAACGACTCAACCGGCGCACGCGCAATCGACTTCCCGGCCGCAACTCTTTCTCAAGATGCAACAGCCCACGACCACCGGCCAACAGCCCGCCCCGACGCCGCCGGCCGCCAACCCGGCGGACGTTAATTCGCTCGATGCCATCCTCGCCGCCATCTACGATTCCATCTCCGGCGCGAAGGGCAAGCCGCGCAACTGGGATCGTTTCCGCTCGCTCTTTGTTCCCGGCGCGCGCCTCATCCCGACCTTCAAACGCCCGACCGGAGAATTTGCCACGCGCGCTCTCACCCCCGAAGAGTTCATCGCATCGTCGGGCAAGTTCATGGAGGAACAGGGATTCTTCGAGCGGTCAATCGCCAATCACGTAGAGACTTTCGGCAGCATCGCGCAGATCTTCAGCGTCTACGAAGGTCGCCACGCCACCGCCGACCCGAAGCCCTTCGTGCGCGGCATCAACAGCATTCAACTCATGAACGACGGCAAACGCTGGTGGGTCGTGACGATCTTCTGGCAGGCCGAAGACGCCGCGAACCCGCTCCCGCGGAAATATCTCACGGTGAAGAAGAAATAGCTCCCGTGAGCATTGCCGCCCGCGCCGACACGACGGCGGCGCGGCCGCATCCGAGCGGCGCGAAGGAGAGGGGATGATTCGCGAAAAGTTGATCGAGAGCGAGATCGGAATCAGCCGCAAGTTTCGCATGCGCGGCCGCGAGGTGTCGCGCATCGAGGCTCTGAGCGACGCGGTGTTCGGCTTCGCGATCACGCTGCTCGTCGTCTCGCTCGAAGTGCCGCGCACCTTCGACGCGTTGATGGAGATGATGCGCGGCTTCGCCGCCTTCGCCGTCTCCTTCGCGATGCTCATCCTCGTCTGGTACCAGCAGTACAAATTCTTCCGCCGTTACGGGTTGAACGATGCGCTCACGTTCGTCTTAAACGCCGCGCTGCTGTTCGTCGTGCTGTTCTACGTCTACCCGCTGAAATTCGTCTGGACGCTGCTCGTCAACATGGCGCTCGGCGTGGACAACCGTGTGCGGCTGCCGACGGGCGAGTTGGTGGCGGCCGTCGAGAACAGCCAGATGGGGCGGATGATGATCGTCTTCAGCATCGGCTACGTGGCCGTCTTCGCCGTCTTCGCGCTGCTCTACTGGCGCGCCTACGCGAAGCGCGCCGAGTTGGAGTTGAACCCGCTCGAAGTGCTGGACACGCGAACCGAGTTGGATGAGAACATCCTGCACATGTGCATCGGCCTGCTCTCGATTGCGCTCGCCAGCCGGGGCACCCGCGGCTTCGTCGCGCTCGCGGGTTTCATCTACATGAGCATCGGCCCGGTGATGACCGTCCACGGTTTGATCATGGGGAAGAAACGAAAGCGACTGGAAGCGAGTTTGACGATGCGCGAGCAAACGCGGACGGAGAGCGCGGCCGACTCCGACCTCACGCCCGCAGCTTCAGGATGACTATTTCCGGCGGCACGCGTTCACTTGAGCCATGCCCGGCGGAGACGAACGACTCTCCGTGATTCAACGTCGGCAAAACTTCCCCGCCCCTTCACTCTCGACGCCAGGCGGAGAGCGGCGCGCCCGTGCCGCCGCGACGCGCTGCCACGATCTCCGCGAGCACCGCGAGCGCAACCTCTTCCGGCGACACCGCGCCGATGTCCAGCCCCACGGGCGCGCGCACCTCTCTTAAAATTTCAACCCCGACGCCCGCTTCGCGCAGCCGTTCCAACACGATGTTCGTGCGTCGCCGGCTGCCGATCATCCCGACGTAATCCGGCCGCGCGGCGACGACGGCGCGCATGCACTCCTCGTCCTCGTTGTGACCGCGCGTGACGACGGCGACGTACACGCCGCGCCCCTTGCCCACAGATGTTTGCACGGCGCGCTCCCAACCTTCCGCCGCCGCGACGAGTTCGATGCCTGCTTCGGGGAAGCGTGCGCGGGTTACGAAGTCCGCGCGGTCGTCGATGAGCGTGACGCGATAGCCGACGGCCACGGCCAGTCGCGCTAGCGACGCGCCGACGTGCCCCGCGCCGCACACGACGACGCGCGGCTCCGCCTCGATGCGCTCGAACAAGACACGCGCCCCGCCTCGCGCCGCGAGTTCCGGCGCAAACTCGGCGACCGGGAAAGTCTGCGCCTCGGCGCGCGAGTTGAGAAAGACGACGGCGCGGCGCGCGATCGATTCATCGAGCGCGCGTTCGTTCGTGCCGCCCGTCGCCAATTCGCCCGAACTGTCGATGAGTAATTTTGCGCCCGCGCGGTGCGGCGGCGAGGCTTCGACGAGGGTGGCGAGAACGCCGACCGCGCCGTCTTCCAGCACGCGCGCGATCGATTCGGCGAGATGCTGCGCGCCGTCGAAGCCGTCGGCCATGCCGTTCATCTTCAGGGCGCGCGTTTGGCGGGAGAGTTGGGAGCGGCGACGGGTTTCGCCGCCAGCCCCACGGCCGCGAGCGCGCGGCGGGCGATCCACAGCGGCCCGATGAGCAGGTAAATCGGATTGCGGAAGAACGCGGGCTGGTTGCCCTCGATCCAGTGGCCGATGAACTGTAACACCCACCCGACGATGAACAGCGCGAGCGCGATGCGCCAACTGAAAAAGAACAGAGGCAAACTCACGACGATCAACGGAATGCCGATGCTGTGCGTCAGTCGGTTCAAAGGGTGCCGGTGCTTCGCCTTGTAATCTTCCATGAAAGATGCGGGCATAGAAAAACCTCCGTGGGAAACGGATGAAGGATAAAGGGAAAAGGGGTAGGGGTAAAGGATAAAGGTGAAAGCGTTGAAAGGGGTTTGCGCCCTGAGCTTAACTCGCAGGCGGTTCTATGAACTCTTCCCCTTTACCCCTTCCCCTGTTCACCGTTCCCTTGTTCCCCGCTTCCCTCCCACACGTCTATGAAAATCTCCATCGTGCCGCCGCAGACCATCCCCTCTTCGCTGGCCTCGTCGGCCGTGAGGCTGAACTTGTGCAAGCCCGCCGCGCCCGTGCGCATCGCCTCGCGGGCTTCAGCCCAGACCTCCGCCTCGATGCAACCGCCGCCGACCGTGCCCGCCGCATCATTGTTCTCGAAGAAGAGCATCTTCGCGCCGCGCCGCTGAGGCGTCGAGCCGCGCGTGTGCGCCACCGTCGCCACCACCACACGCTCGCCCCGCGCGTTTCGCTCCGCGATCAGACGATAAAGTTCGGCCTGTGAGATCGTACCCATAAGAATTAAGGGATGAGGGCGGAGGGATGAGGGATGAATGAAGAAAGCACTCGCTTACGTTGAGCGGTTTCCTGATTCATCCCTCATCCCTCCGCCCTCATCCCTTCACCGTGGCGGCGGCGTGGATGAAGGCGTGGGCGAAGGCGTGGGGCGCGGGGCGTTGAAGGTGCCCGCGTCGCCGCTTTCGAGTTCGCGTTGCGTCGCGTCTTCCAGTTGCGAGCGGAGACGCCCGACGAGTTGGTCGGCGTTGTTGAGCGCGGCTTCGAGTCGCGTGCGGCTTCCCTGGAGCACGTCGAGTTGCGTGCGGAGGCGTCGCTTCTCGGCGTCGAGTTGGCGGCGGATCGTGTCGCGCAACTCATCGGGGCGAAACGTGCCGGTCAGCGCGGCCTGCCGCTCGATACTTTCGGGGCGCATCTGCTCGTCCACCCGATCCATCTGCGCCTGCAAATTCGACTCCTTCTCCAACACGTCGCGCAGTTGGGTCTGCAAACCTTCGGCGCGCTGCTCGGCGCGCGTCAGGCGTTCCTGAATCAGATCGGTGCGCCGCTCCTTTTCCAGTTCGTCAACCTTCTTGTTGAGTTTTCCGAACTCGTCCAACAAGCTCTGCATCGTCTTGAGCGTCTCGTCGGATTCGGGCGTCGCCGCCGGTCGCGGGCGTCGCGTGCGGCCGGTCGCCGGCGACGTGCGACCCTCCTGCGCCGCCTGTTCCTCGGCGGTGCTGACGACGCGCGGCTCGTAATCCGGCGTCGCTTCCGGCTGCGACGCGGCCGGGCGCACCGGGTTCGACGCCCGCCGCGACGGACGCCTGCGCTGCTGCTGCGACTGCGCCTCGAACGCCCCCCACGCCAACGCCGACAGCAACGCCAACGCCGCCACCGACCTCAATCTTGAACGACTTCGCATTATCAAACTCCTATCGAATGGCTCTTTGTCCGTGGTCAGTTGTCCGTTGGTCAGTTGTTCTTGGTCAGTTGTCAGTTGTCCGTTGTCAGTTGTTCAACTCAATCTTTAATCACTTCGTGGATAACCACGAGCAACTGACAACTGACAACTGACCACGGACAACTGACGACTGACAACTTTATTTACACGCCTGACGCATCACGCAGTTCCAAACGTCTGCTGCTCGGCGAGCCGCCTTTAGCCCGGTTGAATCTTGAAACTGATGTCCATCGCCCGCGCCGAGTGCGTCAGCGCGCCGACGCTGACGAGGTCAACGCCCGCCTCGGCGTAGGCGCGCACGTTCTCCAGACGGATGCCGCCCGACGCTTCGAGCAGGACTGTGGGCGACAACTCGCGCGCGAGTTCGACGCGCGCCCGCGTCTCCTCCGGCGTCAGATTGTCGAGCAGCAGGATGTCCGCGCCGCTCTTGATCGCCTCGCGCAAATCTTTTTCACTTGAGACTTCGACCTCGACCTTGTGCAGGTGGCCGACCGCCGCGCGCGCGCGCTCGACCGCCGCGCCCACGCCCCCCGCGAGCGCGATGTGATTGTCTTTGATGAGCACGCCGTCGTCCAAACCGAAACGGTGATTGCGCCCGCCGCCCGATTCCACCGCGTACTTTTCCAGCATACGCAAACCCGGCGTCGTCTTGCGCGTATCGACGATCTGCGCGTTCGTTCCTTCGACCTCGCGCACGAAGGCGCGCGTCGTCGTTGCGATGCCGGAGAGCCGTTGCAGTAGATTCAAAGCGACGCGCTCGCCCGCGAGCAGTACGTCGGCGAAACCGTTCGTGCGCGCGATGACTTTGCCCGCCTCCACCTCGTCGCCGTCGGAGAAGAAGGCTTCGAGTTGTTGCTGCGAGTCGAGCGTGGAGAAGACGGCCTCGGCCGCTTCGAGTCCGGCGATCACGAGCGGTTCTTTGGCGAGGAAACGGCCGCGCGCGTGCGCGTTGCGCGTGATGGTGGATTGGGTCGTGATGTCGCCGCGCCCCAAATCTTCACTGAGAAACGCGCCGATCTGTTGAAAGAGCGCACCTTCGTCGAGCCACTTCATTGCGTGAACGCCTCCATGCTCTGCCTGAGCGCACCTGTTCGTTGCTCGATGTCCGTCATGCGTTGCCGCAACTCCGCGACCTTTTCGGCGGGCGCGCGCGCGACGAAATTCTCGTTCCCCAGTTGGCCGCGCAAACGCTCCGCCTCTTTCGCCAACTTTTCCTCCTCCTTGCGGAGACGCTCGCGCTCCTGCGCAAAGTCGATCAACCCTTCGAGCGGCACGGCCACTTCCGCCCCGCCCGCCAGCACCGCCCGCGCCGAGGCGCGCGGCGCGTCCAAATTTTCCGTGATCGAAATGTTCGACGCGCGCACGAGCCGCGCGATCTGCGGCGCGCCCGCCTCGAACACCGCGCGCAACTTCGCCTCCGGCGCGCCGACCAAAATCGGTACCGCCTCGCCCGGCTTGATGTTCATCTCCGAGCGAATGTTCCGCACGCGCGAGACGAGTTCGATGATCGCCCTCACTTCCCCTTCGGCGCGTTCGTCGATCAACTCCTCCTGCCCTTGCGGGTAAGCGGCGAGCATGATCGTCGCGGGCGCGCCCGCGTAAGCCGGGTGGAGTTGTCGCTCGCCGATGCCGGGCAGCATTTGCCAGAGTTCTTCCGTGATGAAGGGCATGAACGGGTGCAGCAGGCGCAGAGCTTGTTCGAGCACGGTGAGCACGCGGCTGCGCGCCGCGGCGCGCGCGGGCGATTCCTCCGCCGCCGTCACCTCCGCCTTCGTCAGTTCGATATACCAATCGCAGAAATCGTCCCAGAAGAAATGATAGAGCGTCTGCACCGCCAGATGAAACTCGTACTTCTCGATCGCCGCGCCGACCACCTGTGCCGTCCGGTTCAGGCGCGACACGATCCAGCGATCATGCAACGCCCAACTATCGCGCTCCTCCGCAAACCCGCTGCCGACCCGCGCGCCCTCCGAGTTCATCAGGCAGAAGCGCGCGGCGTTCCAGATTTTGTTGGCGAAGTTGCGATACGACTCGACCTGGTTTTCATTCCAGCGCGTGTCGGTCGTCTCGATCGACGCGAGCACGAGACGGGTGGCGTCCACGCCGTACTTGTCGAAAATCTCCAACGGGTCAACGCCGTTATTTTTCGACTTCGACATGCGCTGCCCGTGCTTGTCGAAGATCGTGCCCGTGATGAACACGTCGTCGAACGCGCGCTCGCCCGTGAACTTCACGCCCGTCATCATCATGCGCGACACCCAGAGGAAGATGATGTCGCGCGCCGTGATGAGCACAGACGTGGGATAGAAGGTCTGCAAGTCCGGCGTGTCGTCCGGCCAGCCGAGCGTCGAGAGCGGCCAGAGGGCGGAGGAGAACCACGTGTCGAGCACGTCCGGGTCTTGCGTCAATTTGTCCGTGCCCGCGCGTTCGCGCGCCTCTTCCACGTTTCGCGCGACGATGGTGCGGCCGTCCTCCGTGTACCACGCCGGGATGCGATGACCCCACCAGAGTTGGCGCGAGAGCGTCCAGTCGTGCAGATTTTCGAGCCAGTTCGTATAAACTTTTTCATACGGATTTTCGGGCACGAAGCGCGGCTCGTGTCGCTCGCGCATCAATTCGAGCGGGCGGCGGGCGAGTTCCGCCTGACGGCAGAACCACTGCAAAGAGATCAGCGGCTCGACCACCGTGCGGCAACGCCCGCACTTCGAGATCGAAAACTCGTAGTCAACCACCTTCTCCAACAGCCCCAACTCTTCAAACTTCGCGATCACTTTTTCGCGCGCCTCATAGCGGTCGAGTCCCTCGAACTCCGCGCCCGCCTTCGCCGTCATCCGCGCGTGCTGGTCTATGACCTTGACGAGCGGCAACTCGTGGCGCAACCCCATCGCGTAATCGTTCGGGTCGTGCGCGGGCGTGACTTTGACCGCGCCCGTGCCGAACGCGGGGTCTACAAAGTCGTCGGCGACGACCGGGATGGCGCGCCCCGCGAGCGGCAATTCGAGCGTTGCGCCGACGAGGTCGCGGTAGCGTTCGTCCGCCGGGTTGACGGCCACAGCCGTGTCGCCGAGCATCGTTTCGGGGCGCGTCGTCGCCACCGTCACGCGGCGGTCGCTCCCCTTAACGGGATATTGCAGGTAGTACAGTTTTCCCGCCTGCGCCTCCTTGTCAACTTCGAGGTCGGAGAGCGCGGTTTGATCCTTCGGGCACCAGTTGATCATGCCCTCGCCGTGATAGATCAAGTTCTCCTCGTAGCAGCGCACGAAAAACTCGCCGACGGCGCGCGACAAACGCTCGTCCATCGTGAACCGCTGCCGCGACCAATCCACGGACGCGCCCTCGCGCCGCATCTGCTGCATGATGCGCGAACCGGACTCGTGCCGCCATTGCCAGACGCGCTCTAAAAATTTCTCGCGGCCGAGTTCGTGGCGCGACGTGCCTTCTTTTTTAAGTTCGCGTTCGACGACGATCTGCGTGGAGATGCCCGCGTGGTCTTCGCCGGGAACCCAGAGCGTGCGGTAGCCGCTCATGCGTTTGAAGCGCGTGAGCACGTCCATCAAAGTGTGCTGGAGGGCGTGTCCCATGTGCAGCGACCCGGTGACGTTCGGCGGCGGGATGACGATGGAATAGACGGGAGCGGTGGGGTCGCGGTTGATTTCCGGCGCGAAACAGCCTTGCGTCTCCCAGTTCGCGTAGTGGCGTTCCTCGGCCTGTTTCGGATCGTAAGTCTTCGGGATGTCCATGTGTTCGGGTGAGCTATAAGCTCTCAGCCGTCAGCTTCCGGCCTTTGGATACATTGAATTTTTTGCTCCGGGGTATTGTAAAGGAATCGGCGGCCGTTTTCGACTGATGGCTGAAAGCTGATCGCCAATGGTCGTCGGCTAAAGAAAAAACGGATCGAGTCCGGCGGTTTGACTGTCTCCGCGTCGAACTCGATCCGTTACGTGTGTTTAGCGCGTGCCCCCGGCTATTGCGGGCGCGTTTGTTCTTCTTCGAGGCGTTGCCTGATGAGCCGCTCGGCCAGATCGGGGACGACCTCCCAGGCGATCTCGCGCACGACCTTTTCCGACAGGTGCGCGACGACGCGCCGCACCACCTCATCCAGCATTTCAGGCGATAGAGACGACGCGGGCGTCGCCGCCGCCGCTTGACCCGATTCGGATACGGCGGGCGAACCCGACGCGAACGCGACCGCTGCCGCTTCGTTCACATCCGTCCCAGACGGCTCCGCCGTCCGGCTCTCAACCGGCGACTCGACGTGCGCGATGCCGCCCGCGTGCGCCACGATACTGGCCGCCACCGGCTCCCCGTCCCAGGCGGGCGCGTCCGGCGCGAGCCGAGTTTCGTCTTGCTCCGGGAAACTTTCCGCATCGAGCGCGTCCGGCGCAGGCTCGTTGGCGAACAGCAGCGCGGGCGAGACCGAAATCTCCGGCGCATCCGACGACTCCAATTCTTCCGCGAGTTGCGCGGGCGCGCTCTCCGCGACCGGGAAGGCGGGCGATGACGACGGCATCTCCGCTTCCGCCGACGATGACGACTCGGAGAACAAGTCCGGTTCCGCCGACACTTCCGACATGGCGAAGACTTCCGGCGCTTCGGTTGTCTGCGCCTGCCCGGCGAACAACAGGTCGGCTTCGGCGGCGACATCGTGGGCGGGCGCGAAGCCGGGGGAGTCGAATGAATCTTCGTCGCCAATGTCGAGGATGAAGTCGTCGGCTTCGTCGGTGGCGGCGCGCGCGGGCGCGCTATCGCCGAGTTCGAGCAGCGCGTCGTCGGCTTCGGCGGCGCGAGAGGCGTGCGCGTCGAAGGCGGACTCGGCGGCGGGCGCAACGACGGCGGAACCGGCGGGCGCACCCGACGCGGCCGCCGAGGCCGTGGCCGCGTAGACCTCCGCGGCGGGCGCATCGTCGTCGCTTAAGACGAACCCCTCTTCCAGTTCGCCGCGGTCGCTGAATTGTTCTTCTTCGTTGATCTCGGAGAAGTCGGGCGCGGCGTGATGCGCGTCGAAGGCGGCGGCGGGCGTCGTCTGGATGGTTGCGTCGTCCATGTCGAAATCGCTGAAGGCGTCGTTGGAAGTGGATGGGTTTGCCGGAGTCTCCGCCGCCGGGTTGGCGGCGCGGGCGGCGTCGGCAAAGGGTGAGAGGTCTCGCGTCGCCTCGTCCGCCTCGTGGGGCGCGCGTTCGGCGTCGGGCGTCTTCTCTTCCGGGTGGCCGCCGAGCAGGCCGCCGACCTTGTTGACGAGATCGCGTATGGATTGAAAAGGTTTGGTCAAGACTTCGTCCGCGCCGACTCTGCGCGCCTCCGCTTCGTTGAAAGGTTCAAACGTGCCGACGAGCAGCAGCACCGGAATGTGCCGCGTGCGTGCGTTCGTCTTGATGCGTTCACAGAGCGCATAGCCGTTCGGCTCGGGCATGAACACGTCGGCGAGAACAATGTCCGGCAAACTCTCGCCAAGCTTTTCGAGAGCTTCCGCGCCGCCGCCGACAGTCGTGACCTCCATGGCTTCATCGCCGAAGGTCAGGCTCACCACCTTTTGAATGGTTAAAGAATCATCGGCGAGCAGCAGTTTGCGTCCCGTTAGCAAAAACTAAACTCCTTGAGGGCGGGCGTCGTCCGGTTGGAGAACCGCGAACCTCGCGGACGCTCTTTCGAGCGCGCGGCCGACGGCACGAACGGCGCGGGGCGTGAGACAACAAAATCCGGTCTGCCCTTACCGTAAACAGACCACTATTTGAAGCTAACAGACGCGCCGTTGAAGCGTCAAGAAGAAAGGGATGAAGGATGAGGGATGAGGGATGAGGGATGAGGGATGAAGTAAGAAAAGCACTCACTTGCTTGAATGCTTTCTTGTTCATCCCTCATCTCTCATCCCTCGTCCCTTCCTGATGGTCACGTCGTCGGCCGTGTTCGCTTTGCCGTCCGCGCCGAGCGAGCGGAGGGTGAAGCGTTCGCGCGCGCCTTCGTATTCGTAGGGGCGATGCCAGGGGTCGAAGCGGACGAAGGCGGCGGTGTAACGCGGGTTGAGATGATTGACGAGATCGGAGGCCGTTTCGGCCACGACGTAGAACCCGCGCGCGCGCCGGTACTCTTCGAGCGCGGCGGCCAGATGTTCGAGGTCGGCGCGGGCGCGCGCCTGTTTCTCCGTGTCGAGCGCGCGGGCGAAAGCGTCGAAGGCTTCAAAGCCGCGCCCGTCGCCGCTGCCGACGCGCACGCGCGCCACCTGCCAGCGGCCACGCGCGTCGCGCGCGAAGTCCACGGACGTTTCGACTTCCAACTCGACCACCGCCGACGAACCGCTCGGCGCGAGCGCGGCTTCAGGATTCTTGACCGAAAGCGCGCCGCGCCTCAATTCTTTCGGCGGCTCATTCCGCGCGTTGTCGGCCGCCTGGCTCGCGGGCGCGTCGCCGCCGCCGGTCAGGCTCTTAGCATCGCCGTCGGGCGCGCTCTTATTTTTGGCGAGGGCGGCAAGGGCGGCGAAGGCGTCGAGTTCCGTGCGGGCAGCCGCGACGCGCTCCGCGCCGAGCGCGCGCGCCAGCAAATCGAACGGCTCCCATTGGCGGTCGCCCGTCCTGACCTCCACCACGCGCCACGCGCCCGCTTCGTCTCGCACGAAACGAAAGCCCAGTTTCACGCCCGCCAAGACGGTTGCGCCCACGCCGGGCGGCGAGATTTCCCTGATCGTCACCGCCTCTTTGTTGAGTTCGAGCAGCGACGCGGCGGCGATCAGCTTGCGCGCCTCGTCCTTCTTGATGGCCTTCTCGGCCGCGACGGCAAGAGCAGGGCGACGCGCGCTCCCGGCGGCGAACGCGCACAGCAGCGCGGCGCAGACGCTCAAGCTAAACATCGTCCGGCGGGTTGGGTTTCTCATACGTTGGCCTGCTCGATGTGGGATGGCGCAAACGGGACGCTTCGACCGGGGGCGAGACTCTAACCGCCCGCATTGCTGATCAAGACGCGCAGCATGACCTGGAGTTGCGAAGCGGTGAAGGGCTTCGGGAGAAAGACGATCGCGCCCGCGCTGAAACTCTCGGAGGAGTGCTTGGGGTTCTGCTCGGCGGTCATCATCATCACAGGGATTTTCATCAAGCGTTTTTCCGTCCGCATGTGGCGCACGAGTTCCGGCCCCTGGATGTGCGGCATCACCACGTCGAAGATGGCGGCGGTGAAGTTGGTGTCGTTTTGCAGAATCTTGTAGGCTTCGCGGCCGTCGGCGGCCGTCACCACGGTGTAGCCCTCTTTTTCGACGAGCGTTTTAACCAGACGCAAGATGGCCGGGTCATCGTCGGCGACCAGAATGCGGCGAGGAGTTTGTGAAGTTTGCTCTGCCATTTCTTTTAGTGACAAGTGACAGGTGACAGGTGACAAGTTGAAGACAAACCTTTTGTTTTAACTTGTCACCTGTCACCTGTCACTTGTCACTGCCTCCTGATTGCTGTCTTCCATGCGCGAAAATTCGGCGGCGAGGACGATGGCCGCCACCATGCTGGAATGTTCCGCCACGCCGCGCCCCGCGATGTCGAACGCCGTCCCGTGATCGACCGAGGTGCGGATGAACGGCAGCCCCAGCGAGACGTTGACGGCTTCGCCGAACGAGAGACACTTAACGGGGATCATCGCCTGATCGTGATAACAGGCCACCACCGCGTCGAACTCGCCGCGCGAGGCGCGCAGGAAAACCGTGTCCGCCGAAAACGGCCCCGCCACGTTAATCCCCAACTCGCGGCACGCCTCCACCGCAGGCACGATCTCCGACGACTCTTCGACGCCGAACAGGCCGCCCTCCGCCCCGTGCGGATTGAGCGCGGCCATGGCGAGTCGCGGCTCGCGGATGCCCCAGCGTTTGAGTTCTCGATTCGCCAGCTTGATGACCGGCTCGATGTGCTCGCGCCGCACGAGCCGGATGGCCTCGGCCAGAGGGACGTGCGTCGAGATTAGCACGATCCGCAAGTTGGCCGCGACGAAGGCCATCGCCACTTCGGGCGTGTGCGTGAGGTGGGCGAGAAATTCCGTGTGGCCGGGGAAACTGTAGCCGCCGAGAAAGAGCGCGCGCTTGTTGATCGGCGCGGTCGAGATCGCATCGAGGCTCCCGCGCATGCACAGTTCCACGGCCGCTTCGATGTACTCGCCCGAGGCGCGTCCCGCGTCGGAAGATTCCACGCCGGGTTCGATGTCCGCGCGAATGTTGTCGAGATGATAGATGAGCGGAGCGTCGAATCGTGCGGGCAGGGGTTCATCGCGGCGCACGACCTCATAGCCGCACTGTAGATTGAGACGGCGCGCCGTGTGCGCGAGCAGTTGCGCGTCGCCGATAATGACCGGCGCGCAGACGCGCTTGACCTCCGCCTCGGCCACGGCCTTGAGGACGACTTCGGGGCCGATGCCCGACGGGTCGCCGATGGTGATCCCGATGCGGGGTCGGCGTCGGGCGTCGGAGTCCGGCCGTGCGTCGGTGGTGCTGTGCCTGATCTCGCTCATGGCAGGATGCGCAAACGAGCGGGCGCGGCTGCTTGTGCCACAACAGCCGCGCGCCCGTTTCGTTTCAAACAGTATGGGGAGGAGTCAGCTAACTCTTCTCCGCTCCCTCGTCGCCGTCGGACGCGTCGCCGCCGTCGTCGCCGCCGCCGTCGCGGTCTTCGGCTTTGAACATGTACTTGATGTTGTGCTTGAGCAGCAGGATGTTCGGCTCGTCCTGTCGATTGATCTTGAGCGCGGCGCGATCATACCACTCGATGGTGCCGACGATCTCTTCGTCGTCGTTGAGGACGATCACCATCTGCGTGTGGGCGTCCATCTGCTTCTTGTAATAGAAAATTTCGGCGTTGGTTTCCGAAGGCGGGATGCGCTTACGGCCTTGGGCGGCCGCCGCGGAGGAGGCTCCGCCGCCGCCGCCACGGTCGCCCCGGTCGGCGGATTGCTGCGGGGGGCGCGATTGGTGCGTGGGCGCGCCGCCGCTGCCGCCGGGGCGAGGCGTTCCCCCGGTGCGGGATGCGCCGCCGCCATCGCTATATCTGTCGTTGCGTTCGTTTTGGGTGTTTGGCTCACGATTTTTCACGTCGGCCAAAGTCGGTCGAATAAGTTTGCGATTCACTTTTTTACTTATGCCTCCAACAGTCTTACAAGCAGGATAACGGCGCGCTGAATTTTGAATACCCCGACTCTTTGCGGACGAGTTGCCAAACAAATGGCGCGCTTGGATGCGCCTGCTTTTACAGGCGGTGGTCGTTTGCAAGACGAGAACGGTTATTGTCTCGTTAGTTGAATTACAATCCTGTCAGGAATGGGCGACATGCTACACGAGCAACGTTAGTTTGGCAAGCGTCAGGTGCGTGAGGCGCGGGCGCGCCGCTTCCGGCGGAAATGAAGTAGAGCCGTGAGTGAATCAGCGTCGGCTGAATCCGCTCACGGCTCAATCTTTCCGCCGGCAATCGTCGGCTAACGGCTCAATCGGCCTTCTTGCGGATGAAGGCGGGCACGTCGAGATCATCCGAGCGCACTTGCCCGGAGACGGTGTTGCGCGACGGCAACTCGTCGGTGCGCGGCAGGTAGCGCGGCTGCGCCGCGGGCATCATGTTCTGCTTGTGGACGAGACCGGCGTCGGCCGATTCTTTATCGAACCCCGTGGCGATGACCGTGATCTTCATCTCGTCGCGCATGCTCTCGTCAATCACCGCGCCGAAGATGATGTTGGCGTCCTCGTCGGCCGCTTCGCGGATGATCGAAGAGGCTTCGTTGACTTCAAACAGGGTGAGATCGAGGCCGCCCGTGATGTTGATGAGCACGCCCTTCGCACCGTTGATGGACGCCTCTTCCAGCAAGGGCGAAGAGATCGCTTCCTGCGTCGCCTTGAGCGCGCGGTCTTCGCCGCTGGCGCGCCCCGCGCCCATCAAGGCCATGCCCATCCCGGCCATGATCGATTTCACGTCGGCGAAGTCGAGGTTGATGAGGCCGGGCACGGTGATCAGATCGCTGATGCCCTGCACGGCTTGCCTGAGCACGTCGTCCGCCATCTTGAAGGCGTCCGTCAGAGACATGTCTTTGCTCACGTTGCCGAGCAGACGCTCGTTCGGGATCGTGATGACCGTGTCCACACACTCGCGCAGTTCGCGCAAGCCCTGATCGCCTTGCTGCATGCGCCGCTTGCCCTCAAAGTGAAACGGCTTCGTCACGACCGCGACCGTCAAGGCGTTCAACTCCGTGGCGAGCGACGCGATGATCGGGGCTGCGCCCGTGCCCGTGCCGCCGCCGAGGCCGGTCGTGACGAACACCATGTCCGCGCCTTCCAGAGCCTCGATGATCTTCTCCGTGTCTTCGAGCGCGGCGTTCCTGCCCACGTCGGGATTCGCGCCCGCGCCCAGGCCCTTCGTCAATTTGCCGCCGAGTTGAATCTTGATCGGCGCGCGCGAACGCTTCAACGCCTGCAAGTCCGTGTTGGCGACGAGGAACTCGATGCCTTCTATTCCAGCCTCGATCATGCGATTGACGGCGTTGCCCCCGCCGCCGCCCACGCCGATCACTTTGATGCGCGCGCCGGTGATCGGAGGATCGTCGTCTATGAAAATATTAATGCCACTGCCCGGCTGACGGCTTTCCGGTGTCATATCGTATAAGTCCTTTCCTCTTCTGTGAACGCCCGCCGCTGACAGGAGACCCTGTGCGGCTATTTTGGGCTGTGCGCGCCGGTGACACCCATATATTGCGGACAACATCTTGTGCCGGCTGGCGCGGCAGCATACAACAACTTGTCAGAAAATACTACTAAAACGATTGCGAAATTTTGAAACGAAGGCGGTCAATCCGCCGGTCGCCCCGCGTTTGCCGCCGGTCGCGCGCGCTTCGACCGCGTTTGCGCGCCCGGCCACGAGTGATAGCCCGGCGGCGGCCGTCCACGCCGGAGTTTGGATGTCTTCGACGAGGCCGCCGAAACGGTCGCGCTCGGGATAGCCGAGCCTCACGGGCGCATCGAAAACCTGTTCGGCCACCTCGACCATCCCGCCTAAGAGCGAGCCGCCGCCCGTCAGCACTACGCCGCTCGACAACTGCCTGTCCCATCCCGATTCGCGTATCTCGTCGGCCACGTGCATCAAGACCTCTTCGGCGCGCGGCTGCAAGATGTCGCACAAAATCTGGCGCGACAACTGGCGCGGGCCGCGCCCGCCCACCGAAGGCACCTCGACGAGTTCCCCGCGCTCCATCTCGCTTAAGCCCGTGCTCGACGCGTAACCGGCCGAACGCTTGATCTTCTCCGCCTCCGGGATGGGCGTGCGCAGGCCGAACGCGATGTCGTTGGTGAAGTGCGAGCCGCCGAGCGCGAAGACGGCCGTGTGCTGCACCGCGCCGCGTTGGTAGATGACCAGTCCCGTCGTCTCCGCTCCGATATCGACGAGCGCGGAGCCGAACTCCTTGTCCTCTTCCGTCAGAGACGCTTCGGCGGCGGCCAACTGTTCGAGCACCATGTCCGAGACGACCAGACCGGCGCGGTTGACGGCGTTGATGGCGTTCTGCCGCGCCGTGACGGGACTCGTCACGATGTGGACTTTGACAGCCAGGCGCGCGCCGATCATGCCGACCGGATCATTGATGCCGTCCTGATCGTCAACGATGAACTCCTGCGGCAGGCGGTCAACGATCTCGCGCCCGGCGGGGAGTTGAATGGCGCAGGCCGAATCGATGGCGCGCCGCACGTCGTCGGGCGTGATCTCGCGGTCGCGTCCCGAAACGGCGACGATGGCCTGGCCGTTGAAGCCCATGATGTGCGAACCCGCCAGGTTGATCGTGACCTCTTCGGCTTCGAGGCCGCTCATGCGCTCGGCGACTTCGACCGCGTGCTTGATCGCCTCGACCGCGTTTTCCGGGTTGACGATGACGCCTTTCCGCAGGCCGCGCGCCTCCGCTTCGCCGATGCCGACGATGTCGAGCGCGCCCGGCGCATCGCCCGGCTCACCGATGATGCACGTCACACGGCTCGTGCCGATGCTCAAGCCGACCGTGTGTGCTCCGCGTTTCGCCATGCGTTTACGTCCCCTCTCCAAAGGCACGCGCCCCGCCGCCGCGCCGTGCCCGCCCCATTTCGTTCCGAACGCGACTCAGCGCGCCTAGCCGCTGCGCCCGACGCGGCGCGGCCGCTCGATCCCGCCGCGCGTCTGCCCCGTCGCGGTGCGCTCGCCGCCCTCGTCCCGTGCGCCCGGCCGCTTCTTGTCTTCTTTACGCTTCGCCGTCTTCTCGACCGGCGGACGCGGCTTATCACTCGCTTGCGCCGCCGGCTTCTTCGCTTCCGCCGCGCGACGGTTCCTGTCGGCCGCGACGCTTGCAGGCGTCGTCTCAGGTGCGGCCGTGCTGTTGTTGTTCGTCGCGCGCTCGTCCGGTTGGTCGCTCGCGGCCGCGCCGCCCTGGTTGAGCGCGTGCGCTTTGAAGCCGATCACGGCGCGCTTGCCCTGCGTCATGTCAATGTAGGTGATGTGCGCGCCGCGCGGCGTCGAGCGTTGCTCGTCGAGAGCCTCCAGGGATTGCCGGAGCCGCTTCGTCAGATCGTCCCAGCCGAGTCTCACCTCGATCTGCGAATCGTCGCCGGTCAACTGCGCGCGCACGTCGCGCAAATCGTCCAGGTTCACTTCGCTCACGCGCGAGGCGATCCCGGCCGCCTCCCACTCGCGCGCGAGTTCCAGATATTTCTCGACGCGGCGGCGATTCTCCGCGCGCCCCGCTTCCGTGCCCGACTCGTCCCAGCCGCGTATGAAGAAGGCGGGCGCGTTCTGCGCCGGCGCGACCGCGCCCGTCAACACGCCGTCATCGTCAACCCAGACGAAACGCCCCGCCGAAGTGCGGACGACCGCCTGCGGCGTGCGCTCCGTGATCCGCACGCGCAAGCCCGATGGCAGCACGCGCGAGACGACGGCCTGACGCACCCAGGGCTGGCGTTCCAGTTCCGCGCTGAGCGTCGAGAGGTCGGCCTGCCACACTCCGCTCGCCGCGCCCGCGCGCCGCACCACGGCCTTGATCTGATCCTCCGAGCCTTGCGAGACGCCGCTCACGTCCACCGTCCGTAGTTGGAAGAACGAAGAGGAGGCCGCCGTGCGGTAAGCCGTGAAGCAGACCACTCCCACGCACACCGCGAGCAGGGTCTTGCCCACAAGCGGCATCCACGCGAGCGCCTTGCTCCACGGCGAGACGCCCTTTGCCGCCTGGCGACCCGACGCGCCGCCGTTACCGACACTACCGCGCCCGCCGCGTTTGACGGGACGTTGCTGCGCGATCTCTCCGGCGCGGCCACGGCTTCCGCCGCCTTGCGCGCCGCGTCCCGCGCGGGGTGTGATCACTTGCTCTCTTAACATCGCTGCTCCTAAAGTAACGCGTGTCGGGCGGCGGGCGACAAAAAACCGCTTGCCTTCCGCCGGTCGTCAGCCGCGCCCTTCCGCTTCGCCCGCTTTATTCCGTCCGTCCGCCGTCTCTTCGCCGGAAGCCTCGGCCGCCGCCGCTTCGCGCGCGTTGCCGCTCCGCCACAGTTCGACCTCATACTCCAACTCGATGCCGCGCTCGCGGCGGATGCGCTCCCTGATCTCTTCGGCGAGCGCGAGGGCATCGGAGGCGCGCGCATTGTCGCCCTCGGTCACGATGAAATTCGCGTGGACGGGTGAGACGACCGCGCCGCCCCGCTTCTCGCCCTTCATCCCTATCTCGTCGATCATCTTCCCGGTGCTCAAACCGCTGCCCGGCGGATTCTTGAAGAAGCACCCGGCGGAACGCGCGCCGTGCGGCTGCGTCTCCATCCGCCGGCGTTTCACTTCCGCCATCCGTTCCACGATCTTCGCCGAGTCGTCCGGCCGCAACCTGAGCGTCACGCCCAACACCAACTCGCCCTCGCGGAAAGAGGTGTGGCGGTAGTTCCAACTGATCTCGCTCCCGCGCACGTTTACCACGTGCCCGCCGCGCGCCACGCGCACCGTCTCCACGACGTTTCCGATCTCGTGCCCGTATGCGCCCGCGTTCATCCAGAGCGCGCCGCCGACCGTGCCGGGGATGCCGCCGAGTCCTTCGATCCCGGCGAGGCCGCGCCGCGCCGCGTCCACGCACAGGCGCGGCAGCGAATAACCCGCGCTCACGCTCACGCGCTCGCCCTCGAACAAGGCCGTGCCCTTCACCTCGCGCATGCTGACGACGACGTAATGATGATCCTCGTCGTCGGCGAGGACGTTGCTGCCCGCGCCGAGCACGCGCCACGCGATCCCGGCCGCCTCCAGTTCACCCGCGACCGCCGCCGCCGCCTCTTCCGTCTCCGGCGCGAACACCCAATCGATCGCGCCCCCAACGCGCAAACTCGTCAACTCGGCGAAACGCCGCCCGCGCGCCGCTGGCACGCCCACTCTGACCGCGATCTCCGCGATCATCGCGTCGCGCTCGCCGGGGCTGATCGTCGTGCTGTGCGTCATGGCCGTCATGGTTGTCATTTGTCGCCGCCGTTTTCGCCGCCCGCGCCGTCGCCGTTTTTGTTGAGCAGTTCGATCAACTCTTCGCCCGCGCGATAGACGTTGCCCGCGCCGAGCGTGATCACCATGTCGCCGTGGTGCGCCTCGCTGAGCAGGGCTTTGACGGCCGTGTCGAGCGAGCCGACGTAGAAAGTGTTCTTGTGACCGTAGCTTTTCACGGCCTCGACGAGCGTCTCCGCCGTGATGCCCGCGATCGGGTCTTCGCTCGCCGCGTAGATGTCCGACACGAGCAGCACGTCGGCGTTGTTGAACGAGCGCGCAAACTCGTCCATCTGATCCTGCGTCCGCGTGTAGCGGTGCGGTTGAAAGAGCACGACCATGCGACGGCCGGACGAGCCGATCTTGGCGGCGGCGAGCGTCGCGCGAATCTCCGTCGGGTGATGGCCGTAGTCGTCCACCACGAGCACGCCCTGCGCCTCGCCCTTGAACTGGAAGCGGCGGTTGACGCCCGTGTATGCGCCCAGACCCTCGACGGTCTTTTCAAACGGCGCTTCCAACTCGAAGCTGATCGCGATGGCCGCCAGCGCGTTGTAGACGTTGTGCAAACCGGGCACGTGCAGCGTCACTTCGCCCATCACTTCCTGCCCGCGCCAGACCGTGAAGCGCGAGCCGAACGGGAGGTCGAAGCGGATGCCGTGCGCCGAAACGTCGGCCTGCGCGCTCAACCCGTAGGTGATGCGGCGGCGTTTGACGTGCGGGATGACCGCCTGCACGTAAGGGTCGTCGAGACACAGCACCGACGCGCCGTAGAACGGCACTTTATTGACGAACCTGATGAAGCAGTCCTGCATGTCTTCCATGTCGCGGTAATAATCCATGTGCTCGCGATCAATGTTCGTGACGACCGTGAAGGTCGGCGCGAGCATGAGAAACGACCTGTCGCTCTCGTCCGCTTCGACCACCATCAACTCGCTCTTGCCCAAACGCGCGTTCGACCCGAACGCCCCGACCACGCCGCCCACCACGACGGTCGGGTCGAGTCCGGCCGCGCCCAACACCATCCCGATCATCGAAGTGGTCGTCGTCTTCCCGTGCGACCCGGCCACGGCCACCGTGTCATGCTTGAGCCGCATCAACTCGGCGAGCATCTCCGCCCGCGCGATGACCGGAATCGAACGCTCGCGCGCCTCGACGAGTTCCGCGTTGTCGTCGCGCACGGCGGTCGAACGAACCACCACCTGCGCATCGCCCACGTTCTCCGCGCGGTGTCCCTCGTTGAACTCCACGCCCAGTTCCACCAAACGCTCCGTCGCCCCCGAACGCTTCAAGTCCGAACCCGATACGTTAAATCCGAGATTGCACAACACCTCCGCGATGCCGGACATGCCGATCCCGCCGATGCCGACCAGATGAACGTGTTGAATGCGATGAAACATAAACAGAGCCTAGAGGCTGGAGGTTAGAGGTTAGAGGTTAGAGGTTAGTAAGAAGCAAACTGCCTTCACTAACCTCTGACCTCTGACCTCTGACCTCTGCTTACCAGCTTTTCAATCAAATCCACCGTCAGCCCGGCGGCGTTGGGTTTGGCGAGTTTGCGGCTCGCCGCTTCGCGGCGCGTGATCTCCGCCGGGTCGTTGATCAATTCGGCGATCTCTCGCGCCAACGCTTCGCCCGTCAGGTTCTCTTGCAGGATCATGCGGGCGGCGTTCGCCTCCTGCAACACTTCGGCGTTGCGGCGTTGTTCGAGTTGGCCGGGCAGCGGGATCATGATCGCCGTCTTGCCCGCCGCCATCAACTCGGCGGCCGTCGTCGCCCCGGCGCGCGAGACGATCAGGTCGGCGGCGGCGAACGCCCCGACCATGTCGTCTATGTACTCGCGCACTTCGCTGCTCGCCGCCCAACCCGCTTGCTCATAACCTTCACGCACGGCCGCGAAATCCAGCTTGCCCGTCTGGTGCGTGATGTGCAGCACGTCGCGGTGCGCGGCGAGGTGCGGCAAGGCCGCGACCAATGCCTGACTGACCGCCCGCGCGCCCTGCGACCCGCCAAAGAGCAGCAAAGAAAAACGCGAAGGGTCGCGCATTTTTGCCGGAATGTCAAAGAACTCGCGGCGCACCGGGTTGCCGGTCACAATCGCCTTGCCGCGAAAGTAGGGCGCGGTCGCTTCAAACGAGACGGTCGCCGCGTCTACGAACCGGGCGAGCCTACGGTTGGTAAAACCGGGCACGGCGTTCGACTCCATGACGAGCGTCGGGATGCGCAGCAGCGCGGCCGTCAACAGCACCGAACCCGTCACGTAACCGCCCGCGCCGATGACGACGTTGGGGCGAAACTCACGTATCAACGCCCGCGCCGCAGCGAAACTCTGCGGCAGCAGCCACAAGCCCCGCAGCCGTGCCGCGAGTCCCATGTTCGTCAGCCCCGCGCTTTCAATGAGCGACAACTCGAAGCCCGCCTGCGGCACGAGCCGCGTCTCCAACCCCCGCGCCGTGCCCACGAAACGCACCACCGTCTGTGGATGTCGGCTCATCAACTCTTTCGCCACGGCGAGCGCGGGATAAATGTGCCCGCCCGTGCCCCCGGCGGCGAAGAGAGCGCGTATCGTCAAACTCAACTCCGCCCTTCCGGCCGCCACGCCTGCGTGACGGGCGCGCGCTCGCGTCGCGGCGTGTTGGCGGGAACGCCCTTCGTCGCCACATCACCGCGCATCGTCGCGGCGTCGCCCTGCGCCGTGCCCTGCTGCGAGATGTTCAAGAGCACGCCGACGCTCATGAGCGTGAACATCATCGAGGAGCCGCCGTAGGAGATGAACGGCAGCGGGATGCCCTTCGTCGGCACGAGCGATAGCACGACGCTCATATTGAACAAAGCCTGCGCCACGATGCCGACCACGATCCCTAAGCCGAGCAGCATCCCGAAACGGTCGGGCGCGCGCCGCGCCACGCGCACCCCGCGCCACAAGAACAGCCCGAAGACCGCCACCAGCGTCAGCGCGCCGAGCAGCCCCAACTCCTCGCCCACCACCGCGAAGATAAAATCCGAATGCGCGAACGGCAAAAACAGCATCTTCTGTCGCCCCTGGGCGAAACCCAGTCCCTCCGCTCCGCCCGACCCGACGGCGATCAGAGATTGCACGACTTGGAAACCCGTCCCCTGCGCGTCAGCCCACGGGTCGAGAAAAGCCGTCACGCGCCCCATCCGCCACGGGAACAGCACGATCATAAACACGATGCCGACCAAGCCCGCCGCCCCGAGCGCGCCCAGATATAACAAGCGCGCGCCCGCCGCGAACAACAGCACGAAACTCGTCACGCCGAGCATCATCGCCGTCCCCAAGTCCGGCTCCGCCGCCACGAGCAGCACGAGCAGGCCGGTCATCAACACGCACGGCGCGAAAGTCTTCCAGAGCGCGTGTTCTTCGCCCGCGCGGCGTTCGAGAAAGCGCGCGAGGAAGATGGCGAGCGCGAGTTTCGACAACTCCGACGGTTGCAGCCTGAAGCCGCCCGGCAGCCTGATCCAGCGGTGCGCGCCGTTGATGCGCGGGAACAGGAAGACCGCGAGCAGGAGCACGACCGTGCCGGCGAGCAGCCCCGCCACGACGCGCCGGTCGCGCAGCCGCCCGTAGTCGAAGTGCATCACGCCCATCATCGCCAGCAAGCCCGCCACCGTCCACATCGCCTGCCGCTTGACGTAGTGATACTGCGTGCCGTTTTCGGCGAACGCCAGATCGGCCGACGCGCTGTAGACCATCACGACGCCGAACAACGCCAGCCCCACCGTCGCCGCAAACAACCACTCGTCAGCTTGTAGCTTTCTTGCCATAACAAACACTAGGGATGAGGGATGAGGGATGAGGGATGAAAATCAAACCTCTCCTCGTCCTTCATATTCATCCCTCCGCCCTCATCCCTCATCCCTTGAAGGACGCAGTCCTTAAACACTCTGCCCCGGTGCTCGAAACTATCGAACATGTCCCAACTGGCGCACGCCGGGGCGAGCAGCACCACGTCGCCGGGCTGCGCGGCCTCGAAGGCGCGCCGCACGGCCTCCGCCATCTCCGTCGCGCGAATGATGCGCGCGTGCGCTTGCAACTCGCTCTCGATGCGCGCGGCGTCTTCGCCGAGCACGACGAGGGCGCGCGCCTTGCGCTCGATGAGCGGCGCGAGCGGCGCGTAGGGCGCGTTCTTGCCGCGCCCGCCGAGAATCAAAACTATCTGCCCGGCGTGTTCAGCGAACGCTTCGAGAGCCTTCAGGGCGGCGTCAACGTTCGTCGCCTTCGAGTCGTTATAAAACTCCACGCCCCCCGCTTCGCCGACCCGTTCCAGCCGGTGCTCCACGGGTTTGAAATTCCGCACCGTCTCGCGCATCGAATCCGGCGACGCGCCGCACGCCAGCCCGCAGGCCAGCGCGGCCAACACGTTCTGGACGTTATGCAAGCCACGCAACTGCATCTCGTCGCGCGTCATCAACACGCGCTCCGCTCCGCCGGAACGCGACACCAACTCGCGCCCGTCTCTCAAAAACAATCCCTCTTCGAGTTCGCGCTCGACGCTGAACAGCGTGACGTGCGCGCGCAAGCCCGAAGCCCACGAAGCCACGATCCGGTCATCCGCGTTCAGGATCGCCACGTCCTCCGGCGTCTGGTTGCGAAAGATGCGGTGCTTGGCCGCGCCGTAGTCGGTGAGGGTCTCGTAGCGATCCATGTGGTCGGGCATCAGGTTCAGGACGACGGCCACCGCCGGGTGAAACTCGGAGATCGTCTCAAGCTGATAGCTCGACACCTCGGCCACCGTCCAACCGTCCTCGCGCGAGGCGTCCACGAGCGTGACGAGCGGCGTGCCGATGTTGCCGCCGACCCCGACGGGCAATCCCGCGCCGCGCAACAACTCGGCGACGAGCGCGGTCGTCGTCGTCTTACCGTTCGTGCCCGTGATGGCGCAGATGCGCCCGCGCAGGTGGCGCGCGGCGAGTTCCACTTCGCCGATCACCTCCGCGCCCGCCCTCTCCATGTAGCGCAGCGGAATATTCTTCGGCGGCACGCCCGGACTCGCCACGACGAGTTCGATCTGATCCATCAGCCACATCGGCACGTCGCCCGCGAGCAGGCCGACGCCTTCCGCCTTCAAGGCGCGCGCCTCGTCCGTCCACTCCTCGACCGGCTTGCGGTCGTTCAAGGCCACGGTCGCGCCGCGCGCCGCCAGGAAACGCGCCGCCGCGACGCCGCTGCGCGCCGCGCCGATGACCAGAACTTTTTTGCCGCTCAGTTCCACAATTAAAAGCCGTCCGTGGTCAGTTGTCAGTCGTCCGTTGTTTTCGTCCTCGGTCAGTTGTTCGCTTCCATCTTTAGCCACTTCCTTCGGTCAGCACATGCAACTGACAACTGACCACGGACGACTGACGCTTTCCCTCACCGCAATTTCAAAGTCGAGAGACTCAGGAGCGCGAACAGGATCGCGAGGATCAGGAAGCGGAAGACCACCTTCGACTCCTTCCAGCCCTGCATCTCGAAGTGGTGATGCAGCGGCGTCATCTTGAAGAGTCGCCGCCCCGTGCCCGTGTGCCGCTTCGTCATCTTGAAGAAGGAGACTTGCAGCATCACCGAGATCGCTTCGAGAACGAACACGCCGCCGACGAGGACGAGGATAAATTCCTGCTTCGTCAGGATGCCGATCGTCCCGATCGCGCCGCCGATGGCGAGGCTGCCCACGTCGCCCATGAACACGTCGGCGGGCGGCGCGTTGTACCACAGGAAGCCGAGCGACGCGCCCGCCATCGCCCCGCAAAAGACCGTCAACTCGCCGACCTCGCGGCGATGATCGATAAACAGTTGCCGCGCCCAACGCTCGTCGCCGCTGACATAGGTGAAGGCCGTGAGCGCGACCATCGCGATGAAGGTCACGCTGATCGCCAGCCCGTCGAGGCCGTCCGTCAAGTTCACCGCGTTGGACGCGCCGGTCAGCACGACGATGATGAAGACCAGGTAGAGCCACGCCCCGATGTTCGTGATCATCGAGATGTCCGTCTGTTTGAAGAACGGAAAGCTGAGATTCCACGTGTAGTCGGTGAAGAAATAGAGCGCCGCCCAGACCCCTGCGGCGATCAAAAACTGCGCGGCGAGTTTCTGCTTGCCGGTCAGCCCCAGGCTCTGCCGCTTCGCCACCTTCGCGTAGTCGTCCATGAAACCGACGACGGCGAAAAGCGCGGTCGAGATCAACACGATCCAGACGTAGATGTTGGAGAGTCGCGCCCAGAGGAGCGTGGAGATGAGCACCGAGCCGATGATGAGGACGCCGCCCATCGTCGGCGTGCCGCGCTTCGCCATGTGCGCCTGCGGCCCCTCTTCCCTGATCTGCTGCCCGACGTTCATCTCGCGCAGCATCCGGATGATCCGCCCGCCGAAGACGAGCGAGATGAGCAGCGCGGTGACGGTGGCGTAGGCCGTGCGAAACGTGACGTACTGGAAGACGTTGAGCGCCCGGATGAAGACCGACTCCGCGTACTGCCCGCCGGAACGCTCGAAAATCAACTGGTAGAAGATGTAATAGATCATCCGTTTTGAAGGATGAGGGATGAGGGATGAGGGATGAATAAAAACAAAATCCCCCAACGGCGTTGGATGTTTTTCTTATTCATCCCTCATCCCTCATCCCTCGTCCCTTCCTCATATTGTCCGCGCAACGCTTCGATGATCCGCTCCGTATGCACGCCGCGCGATCCCTTCACCAGCAGCAGATCGCCCGTTCGCACCTCGTCCGGCAACGCGGCGGCGGCCTCCTCCGTGGTCGCAAAAAAACGCGCCGCCGCCATCCCCTCCTCGCGTGCGCCCGCGACGAGTTCCGCCGCCAAACCGCGCACGCCCCACAGCACGTCAACGCCCATCCGCGCGATCTCGCGCCCCGCCTCGCGGTGCAACTCCGCGCCCGTCTCGCCCAACTCCAACATCTCGCCCGCGACGACGAACGTGCGCCGCGCGCCGCCGTCCGTCCCTCCCGCTTCCGCCACCGAACGCGCCATGCTCAGGAGCGAGCGCGGGTTCGAGTTGTAGGAATCGTCGATCACGCTGAACCCGGCGGCGAATTCGATCACCTCGCCGCGCATCTGCGAAGCGGTCGCGGTGGAGAGCGCGCCTGCGATCTCTCCGGGCGCGATCTCGAAACAGGTGGCGACCGAGGCGGCCGCGAGCGCGTTCAACAGGTTATGCCGACCGGGCAAGCGCAACTGCGCGTTCGCTTCGCCGAGCGGCGTCCGCAAGTGAAAGCGACTGAGGCCGAAGCGCGCGCTTTCGATTTCGTCCGCCGAAACGTCGGCCGCGTTTTCAAGTCCGAAGGTGAGCGTGCGGCCTTGGTGCTTGTCGCGCATGGCGGCGACGCGCGCATCGTCGGCATTGAGAATCGCCGTGCCTCCCGGTTTCAGGCTTTCGACGAGTTGCGCCTTGCCCGCCGCGATATGCTCGACCGACTCGAAGAACTCCAGGTGAACCGGCGCGACGTTCAACTCGACCGCGATGTCGGGCGGCGCAATCCCTGCGAGCCGCTTGATCTCGCCGAACATCGACTGCCCCATCTCCAGCACCGCCACGTCGAAATCCGCCGGACGCGCGCCGCCGGATTCCATCTGCAAGATCGAGAGGGCGAGGCCGAGTTCGTTGTTGAAATTCTTCTGCGTCTTCAACACGCGCCGCCCGGCCGCGCTGAGAACGTGCGCCGTCAAGTCTTTCGCCGTCGTCTTCCCCGCGCTGCCCGTGAGCGCGACCACGCGGCCGCCCCAAGCCTCAAGCACGCCGTGCGCGATTCGCTGCAAGGCGTCGATCACGTCGTCAACTAATAAGAGACGGTGACCGAACGCTTGCAGTTCCGCGTCGCCCTCGACGCGTGCGCGGCGCGCGACGACGGCCGCCGCGCCGCGCGCGAAGGCGGAAGGGATGAAGCGGTGCGCGTCGTCGAAGGAAGTGGCGGTGAAGAAGTGCCGCCGGTAGTCTTCCCCCGAGAGGGCGAAGAACAGTTCGCCCTCGACGACGGTGCGCGAGTCGATCGAAAAACCCGTCAACTCTTTGTCAAAGAACTCCCGCGCCTCGCCCGTGCCCGAATGATCTGCACGTATCAACTGAGACGCCGTTCGTATGTTCACGCTGCTATTTTTTCCTTTGCACTTCTTGTTTACGCGTCGGCGTCGGCGGCGCGGCCGACGCGGCCGATGCTGCGCGGCGGCTCGCTTCGCGCGGGTTCCGCTTGCGCCGCAGACGCTCCCGGCAGTCTACGATTCTACGTCTCAATTCATATTGCTGACTATCTTGCGGGGGAACTGTCATCGCATCGCTCCGTTACCGATTTCTCTGTTGCCGCGGGCGCGCCGGCGGCGGCGCGAGCACGTTCGGCGAACGCAATTTTACGACCTCAATCGCTTCTTCCGAATTCGACGCTGACGGCCTGACCGGCCTTGACGCGCGACCCCGCGGCGGGACTTTGCCCGACGGCGCGGCCTTCCCCGTGGGCTTCGAGTTCGAGTCCGAGTTGGGCGCAGATGCGCGCCGCTTCGCGAACGCTGCGGCCGCGCACGTCGGGCATCAGCAACGCGCGCTCGGTGGCCGCCGCGTAAACCACTTCGCGGATGCCGCCCGCCGCGCCGCCGCGCCCCTCGACCACCTGCGGCAGCATGGCCTGCGCGGCCAACTCTTCGGAGGAAGCCGTTGCGTGGTGCGTGGCCGAGGCCGCTTCTCCGGCCGTGCCGGCGGCGTGCCGCGTCGCTTCGGCCAGTTCATCGTCGCCGCCCGCAGGGGTTTTAAATTCCGTGTCTGGCGAGATGCCGAGATAAGGCAGCACGCTCTCGGCGATGGCGCGGAAGACGGGCGCGGCCACCGTGCCGCCGTAATAGGAACCCGCCGGTTCGTCGATCACGACGATGATGACGACCGCCGGATTCTCAATCGGCGCGAAGCCTGCGAACGAGGCGACGTATTTCGTCTTCGAGTAAGCGCGGGTGGCGGGGTCGATCTTCTGCGCCGTGCCGGTCTTGCCCGCCGCCGTGTAGCCGTCGAGTTGCGCGAGCTTGGCCGTGCCGCTCACGGTCACGCTTTCGAGCATGGGGCGCAGCGTGCGCGCCGTCTCCGCGCTCAGGACGCGGTGCGTCTCCGGCGTCGTGCGTTGCACGGCCTGCCCGTTCGCGTCGCGCACTTCCCTGACGAGGTGCGGGGCAACGCGCACGCCGTCGTTCGCAATCGTCGCGAAGGCCGCCGCCATCTGGATCGGCGTGACGCCGACTTCCTGCCCGATGGCGACCGACCCCATCGAACTCGGATGCCATTGCTCGGGCTTGCGCACGATGCCGCGCGTCTCGCCCTTCAACTCGATGCCCGTCCGCTCGCCGAAGCCGAACCGCCGCATGTAGTCGTACATGCGCTCTTTGCCCACGCGCAGCCCCAACTTGATCGCGGCGACGTTGCTCGATTTCGCCAGAGCCTCCGTCACGGTCAGCGTGCCGTAGGCGTGCGTGTCGCGGATGGTGCGGCCGAGCAGGTTGATCGATCCCATCTGACAATCGATCAGGTCGGTCGGGCGCGCGAGTTTCTCTTCAATGGCGGCCGAATAGGCGACGATCTTGAAGGTCGAACCCGGCTCGTAGATGTTCTGCAAAGCCTGGTTCTTACGCACCTCTTCGCTGATCTTCCGCGCGCCGTTCGGGTCGAAGGTGGGAGCGTTGACGAGCGCGAGGATGTCGCCCGTGCGCGGGTCGAGCACGAGCGCGGTGGCCGACTTGGCGCGCGTCTGCTCCATCGCCGCCGCCACGGCCTGCTCGGCCTGATATTGGATGTTCTGATCGATCGTCAGCACGATTGACTGGCCGGGCTGCGCCTCGACCTCGACGCTGTTGAAGACTTTGTGGCGCGCGTCTTTGTCAAAGACGGTCTTGCCCGCTTCGCCGCCGAGCGAGGCGTTTTGATAAAGCTCGATGCCGGCCAAGCCCTCGTCGTCCGTGCCGACGTAGCCGAGCACGTGCGCCGCGAGCGCGCCGTTCGGGTAATAACGCTTCGGCTCTTTGACCGAGCGCACGCCCGCGAGTTTCAACTCGTGCAGGCGCGCCGCCTGTGCCGGGTCAACTTGCCGCGCCAGCCACACGAACTGGCGTTTCGATTTCCGCGCCTCTTCCAGCCGCGCCCTGAGCGGCGACTCGTCGAGACCGAGCGCGGCGGCAAACCTTTTCGCCGTCTCGCGCGCATCGAACTTTTCCTCCGTCGGCACGGCGACGAACGAATCCACGTCGAGGCTGCGCGCGAGTTCGTGCCCGTTGCGGTCGAGAATCAGGCCGCGCAGCGCGTTCGTCTGCGCCGACTGCTGCTGCTGCCGCCGCGCGCGTTCGCTCAGTTGTTCGTGTTGACCGACCTGGAGGTAGACGAGGCGCGCGCCGATGGCGAGCATCCAGAGGACGAGCAGGAGGACGACGAGAGAGACGCGCTGGCGCGAGGCGTCAGGTCTGTTTTTAGTTTTCGCGTTAGAGCGTTCGGGCATCATGGAAGACAACTTTTTCAAACGATCCGCGCCGCGCGCCTATCCGAATCCGACATCGAAAAATTTGCGCCCGGAGAACTCGAAGCCGAAACGTGTGGGGGTTGACGAGGGGAGCGAACTCGAAGCATTCCGGGTTAAGGTCATCACACACTCGCATCAGTGCGCCACGGAACGCGTGCGTGAATTCTTCGGCGCGGGCGGCAACGCCGCGGAGGCCGCGCGTCCGGCCGGGCTGCTTCCGCGCGCCCGGTTAATCTGCGACGGCCGCGCCGGCTGCATCCCGATCTCACGCGCCGCGCGATCGAGCGACGCCGGGGCGGTCGCCGCGTTGATCTGCAAGATCAGTTGTTGATGCTCCGCCATCAGGCGCGCCCGCTCGGCGCGCAGTTTCTCGCCGTCGTAGCCGTAACGCACCGCAGCGAAATGTTGCCCGGCGGCGGCGACGAAACCGCCGGCCATGACCAGACCGCAGGCGAGCATCACGAGTTGACGCCTGAGAGAGCGCGTGTCGCGTTCGCGGCGCACGCCGTGGTTGAAATTTTGTTGGGGGAATCTCTTCATCGCCGTTTCCGTCTCCGAACAAAATAGGGACTGTTTCAGACCCGTGCGACCGGGCGTGTCAGGCGCGGTCTGTAAAAATTTTTCAAGTCGCGTTCAGGTAGCGACGGCTTCGAGTTTCCGGCAGGCGCGGAGCTTCGCGCTGCGGGCGCGAGGGTTTTCGTTCAGTTCCGCGTCAGAGGGGATGACAGGCCGCCGGGTCAATACTTCGACGGCGCGGCGCGCGCCGCACGCGCAGAGGGGGAGACGCCGATCACATTCACATTGCCCCGCCAAACGGCGCAACGCACGCTTCACGATGCGATCTTCGAGCGAGTGAAAACTGATGACGACCAGACGGCCGGACGGTTGTAAAAGATCGATGGAGGCTTCCAGAAATGCTTCCAGCCCTTCGAGTTCGTGATTGACGGCGATGCGCAATGCCTGAAACGTGCGCGTCGCCGGATGGATGCGATCCGTGCGCTTGTAGCCGACGGCTCGCGCGACAAGTGCGGCCAATTCGTCGGTCGTTTCAATCGCCCGCCCCTCTTCGCGTCGCTCGACGATCCAGCGCGCGATCCGGCGCGACTTACGCTCCTCGCCGTATTCGAAGATGATGCGCGCGATCTCCTCTTCGGGCAGGCGCGCCAGCAGTTCGGCCGCCGTCTCATCGTCGCCCCGCGCATCCATACGCATGTCGAGCGGCGCGTCGTGGCGAAAACTGAAGCCCCGCTCCGCCGCGTCGAACTGTAGCGACGAGACGCCGAGGTCGGCCAGCACCCCGCTCACCGCACCGCAGCCCGCGTCGGCCAACACGCCCGCGATCTCTTTGAAGTTCGCATGCACGGCGCGAAATCGTTCGCCGAAGCTCGCCAGTCGCGCCGTCGCAAACTGCAAAGCCTCCGGGTCTCGATCGATACCGATGACGCGCACCAGCGGCGAGGCTTCCAGCAACGCTTCGCTGTGGCCGCCCAGGCCGAGCGTCGCGTCCACGAACAGCCCGCCGCGCTCCGGCGCGAGATAGCCGACCGCTTCCACCAGCAACACGGGGCGATGGGGCGCATCCGGCCCCCCACCTGATGCAAACATCACCACCGCCCCGTGAAGTCGTTCAAAGAACAGAAAAACAGTGACCGGTGACAGGTAACAGGTGACGAGATGAAGGCAGTCGGTTTTAACTTGTCACCCGTCACCTGTCACCCGTCGCTTTCTTCCTCAAATTCCGAGGCGCGCGATTGACGCCTCGTCCTCTTCGGTGTAGGGGTCTGAGAGCAGGCGTTGCTGGAACCGCTCCAATTCCCAGACCTCCAGGTAATTCAAATAGCCGAGCACCGCCACTTCGCCCATCACGCTCGCGCTTTTTCTGAGCAGGGGATGGATGAGCACGCGCCCCTGTCCGTCGATGGTCGTCTGCTGGCCGTAATAGTTCGTGCGATCCAGAAACTTGCGCCGCGCCGTGTCCATCGAGGGCAGCAGCGCGAGCCGCTGTTCGATGCCCTCCCACTCGGCCAGTGGGTAGATGCGCACGCTCTCACCTGTTAAACTGGTCACGTAAACTTCCGCCCCTTGAGTTTCCTGTATGTGGCGGCGGAAAGTGGTCGGCACTTTGAGTCTCCCTTTGGCATCGATGCGCGCCGTGTAATTTCCTCTTAACATAGGGCTTCGGCGTTCGGCTGGGGCGAGAATTGCTTAAAAGTTAAAGTATAACTTAAACCGTTTACGCCAACATGCTCTGAAGAGTCCACTTCTAGCCACTTTCTCCCACTCGACGCGAATACTACGCTCCATTACCGGACACTGTCAAGACCAAAAACATTGTCGCATGGATAATTTTAAGCACCATTTCGTGCATTTAAGACCCTCCCGGCGGCCAAACTGCTTAAGCGACAGGTCAAATAGGTGCTTGTGGGACTCAACTGCTTAAAATCCCGCCTGTCACTTTCACGCATCATCCTGTATAGTTGCGCGCCGTAATCCGACATTCACAGTTCATCCCTGACCGCGACGTTTCTGCATGACCAGCTTCGGCGGACTTATCTTTTTCGGCGCGCTCGTCGCACTCGCCAACGTCCTCGGCGGCCTCCTGCTCACCCGGCCGCGCACGAGCCTGCGCGACGCGCACATCCTGCGTTATCTGATCGCGCTCGGCGCGGGCTTCATGCTGGCCGCGATTTTTCTGGAGATTTTGCCGGAAGTCGTGCGTCTGTGGGCTGAGGGGGCGGCGGAGATCAATCACGCCGTGCTCGGCGCGATGACGCTTTTGCTGCTCGGCTACCTGCTGATCCATCTTTTTGAACACACCATCGCGCCCCATTTTCATTTCGGCGAGGAAACCCACACGGAGGCGATGCTCCAACCGAAAGCCGCCTATACAGCCATCGCCGGCCTCTCCATTCACACCTTTTTCGACGGTGTTTCCGTGGCCGCGGCTTTTCTGGTGAACTTTAAGGCGGGATTGCTGGTCTTCGTGGCCGTGCTGCTGCACAAAGTGCCGGAAGGTTTTACGGCCGCGTCGATCATGTTGGCGTCAGGCCGTTCGCCGCGCCGCGCGCTGCTGGCGACGCTGATTATCGGCGCGGCCACGCTCGGCGGCGTGCTCTGTGTGGCCTTGCTGCAAGCGCGCATCAGCGCGGCGGTGATGTATGCCCTGCCCTTTTCGGCGGGCGTGACGCTCTATGTCGCGGCGAGCGATCTCATTCCAGAGGTCAATCACATGGAGCGGAAGAATCCGGTCGTCTCGATTGTGGTCTTCGCGGGCGTCGCGCTCTTTTACCTTTTCCACAAACTGTTGGAAGGCTGAGGCGAGGGGCGTGGGCGAAATCGAGAGGCGCGGGCGGCGCGACTCTCGTCTCCCGCGCGACGCACGCGCGGCGGGTTGCGTGCCGCGGCCGTTTTTGGCTTTTACCTTTTGCCCCGCGCCTTGTATTATCAATTTATCCCATGCGAACCCGACGAACATTTCCCGCTCTCATAGTTTTCGCGCTCCTCTGCCTGTCCGGCGGCCTCGACGCGACGCGCGCCCAGACGACCACCTCGCCGCTTCCCGCGCCGACCGGCTTCGTCAACGACTACGCCAACGTCATCGAACCGGCGGCCGAGGAGCGGCTGGAAACCATTCTGACGAACTTAAAGACGGTGGGCGACATCGAGTTTGCGGTCGTGACCGTGCCGACGACGGGCGAGCAGGACATTTTCGACTACTCGCTGGCCGTGGCGCGCGGCTGGGGCATCGGGGCGAAAGAGGACGAAAGCAAGGGTTTGTTGATGCTCGTGGCGATCAACGACCGGAAATATTTCACGCACATCAGCCGGCATCTCGAAGGCGACCTCACCGATAGCCTCTCCGGGCAGATTCAACGCGCGCGCCTCGTGCCGCCCTTCAAGGCGGGCGACTATTCGCGCGGCATCACCGACGCGACCGAGACCTACGTGGCGACGCTGGCCGAGAAACGCGGCTTCAGCCTGGAAGGCATCGACCAGAGCCAGGCTTATCGCCCGGCCGCGCAGACGCGACGGACGCGTCGCAGCCGGGGCGGGTTTTCCACCTGCGGCACGGGGTTGATCATTCTGGTCGTCATCATTTTTCTGCTGTCGAGCCGGGGGCGCGGGGGCGGGGGCAGCGGATGCTTGAGCATGTTGTTGCTCAACTCGCTTCTCAGCAGCGGCAGCGGTCGCGGTTCGAGCGGCTGGGGCGGCGGCAGTTTCGGCGGCGGCGGTGGTGGCGGCGGTGGCGGCGGCGGCTTCGGTGGCTTCGGCGGCGGCGGCAGTTTCGGCGGCGGCGGCTCGGGCGGCAGTTGGTAAAAAGCTTTGTCAGTTGTCCGTGGTCAGTTGTCAGTTGCCTGTGTCTTACTACGTTAACCTTTGAAGTTTTGATTGAACAAATTAACCGTCGATGACAGACAAAAACAACGGACAACTGACAACTGACCACGGACAACTGACAGCTTCTAGTTTCGAGGAGTGCAGATGGCTAACAAGGTAGCGCAAGAGGCTTTCAATCATTTGATCGGCGACCTGCGCGCGACGCACGGTGAGAACCTCGCCTCGGTGGTGTTGTACGGGTCGGCGGCGGCGGGCGATCACATCGACCAGAGTTCCGACTACAACCTGCTGATCGCGCTCAGGCGCATCACGCCCGAGGAGTTGCGACAGGCGCAACCGCCCTTGCGCGAATGGCGGCGTCTGGGTCATCCGCTGCCGGTCTATTTCACGACGGAAGAGTTGCGCGACGCGGCCGACGTTTTCCCGATTGAGTTTCACCAGATGCAGCGCGCCCGCGTCGTGCTTTACGGAAACGATCCGTTCACCGATCTCGTAATACACGATCACAACCTGCGTCATCAGACCGAGTACGAACTGCGCAGCAAGTTGATTCAACTGCGGCGGCTCTACATCCCGGCCTCCGTGTCGGTCGAGAAGTTGACTGACCTGATGGGCGAGAGTTTGACGAGTTTCGCCGCGCTGTTCGCGCCCGCGCTGATGCTGCACGGCGTCGCGGAGCCGCCCATCTTGAAGCATGATTGCGTGCGGGCGGCGGTCAGGCATTTCGGGTTGAACCCTGATCCGTTCGAGCGCATCTTCGCCCTGCGCGAGAAGGGGGCGCGCGCGCCGAGCGAGGCCGAGGCGCACGAATTGTTCGCTTCGTATCTGGCACAGATCGAGATCGTCACGGAGGCGGTCGATGAGTTGAGATTGGGCGCGTAGAAATTAAGGGGATCAAAAGTTGCTTGCTGGTGGTCTCCGGGCTGTCTATTCTTTAGTTGAATAAGGAGAGAGTAATGAATAAGAGAAGATTTTTGCAGTTGGCCTTAGTGGTCTTTGTATCAATGACGGCCAGCGGGTGCGGCTACAATACACTGCAATCGAAGCAGCAGAACGTCAGGGCTAAATGGGCGGGCGTGGAAAATCAGTTGCAGCGGCGCGCGGATTTGATCCCGAACATAGTGGCGGCGGCGCAGTCGGCCGGCGTGCAGGAGCAGGAAGTTTTCGGGCAGATCGCGGAGGCGCGTTCGCGCCTGTTGAACGCGACGGCCGCGCAGCCGCAGGGCGAGGGCGGCGACAAATCGCCGGAACAGAAAGAAGCGATCATCGCCGCCAACAACAGTTTCGGCGGAACCATCGGGCGGCTGCTCTCGTTGCAAGAGGCCTACCCGGTGTTGCAGTCGAACCAGAACTTTTTGAAGTTGCAGGACGAACTGACGGGGACGGAGAACCGCCTGGCGACTTCGCGCAACGACTACACGGCGGCGGCGCAGGACTACAACACGACGCGCGGCAGTTTCCCCACCGTGCTCGCGGCCAAACTCTACGGCTTCAAAGAGGAGCCTTACTTCAAGGCCGAAGAGGGCGCGCGCCAGGCTCCGCGCATCGACCCGAACACGATGCGCCGCAATCAAGGCAACAGCAAATAGGATTAGGCGCGCCCGGACGGCGCGGCTCGATCAAGAGCGCATAAGGAAAATCGGAGGCCGCCGGTAGTTTGCCGGCGGCCTCCGATTTTTTCTGACGGGTGCGACCGAGCCGCGCCGACATTCGCTTAAAACTATCAGAACCCGCGCGAACTGCACATCCCGCAATGGTCGCAGGGCTTCCCGCCCGGTTCGACGTTGCAGACCTTCTCGCGCTCGAAGAATTCGACCAACTCCGATACGGCTTCGTCGATGCCGAAACGCTCCTCGCTCGGATGCACCGCCGGGACATATGTGCCGCTCAACCAGTGCGCGGGGTGCCCGTCTGCCTGCGAAGCGGTGTGGCCGGTTGGTGACGAGCGAATTTGAGATGGCGGCGGCGGCGACGACTGCGGCGACTGTTGGCGCGCGTCGTCGCCGCCGTGGCGCGCAACCGGGCGCGGCGCATCGTTCGTGGAGACGTGGGATTCGATCTGCCTGAGTCGCTGCCCGATCTCGGAGACGGAAGCGCGAAGCGCGGCCAGTTCATCGCTGACGCTCGCGCTCGCGTCGCGCCGCGCCGGGGATGCGCCGCCGTTGCCGCTGGCGGGCGCGTCGCCTTTGGCGAGGCGGTCGGCGATGCGCTCGGCCAGCGAGCGAACCGGGTCTTGCTCTTTCGCGCTCAACGTCTCACTCCTTTATCCTCTTCGGCCAACAAGTCTATGTAATCCACGACGCCCACGATGGCCGAATCGATGGCCGCGCCCGGCTCTTTCGTCGCCGCGGTGGACGCGCCCCAACCTTCCTGCACGATGAGCACCGTGTCGCCGACGCCGGAATCAACCGAGTCGAGCGCGATCAAGGTCGCGCCGATCTCCTCGCCTTCGAGACTCACGGGCTGGCACAACATGATGCGCGCGTTCGCGTAACGCTCGTTCTTCTGCGTCGCCACCACGTTCCCGATCACGCGCGCAAGTATCATCCGCCGTCTAGCGTCCTTCCCGTGTCACATGTGCGTCCGAATCGACGATGGCGATGATGGTGCAATCGGTCGGCGTGTCCTCGCGTCGAAAGGGAAAGCTCGCTTCCTTGCCCCGGCACCACATGACCAACTCGCCCGTGCCCGCGCCGATCGCATCGAGCGCGACGAGCGGCGCGCCCTGCGGCTCAAGCCGCCCGTTGAGCGATTGCACGACGAGGAGCTTGCGCCCTTCCAGCGAATCGTTCTTCACCGTTGCCACGACCGTGCCGATCACGCGCGCCAGTTGCATAAGAGACTCTCTGCCGTCAGCCGTTCAGACAGCCGCCGCGCAGACTTAGAACCACTCGCTTCCGCTCCGTGTTCAAGCCGGCGGCCGACGGTTGGGAGTTGACGGCTCTTAATCGTTGACGTAATCCACCGTGTCGATAACGCCGACGATGGCCGCGTCCACGGGCGCGTCCTTCATGCCTTCGGCGAGGCGCGCGCTCGAACCGGCGACGACCAGCACGCGCTCGTGGTAGCCCGCGCCCACCGTGTCCACGGCGATGAGAAAGCCGCTCGTGTCTGAGCCGTCGAGATTGAGCGGGCGCACGATCAAGAGTTTCTTGCCTCGAAGCCGCTCGTCCTTCTGCGTCGAGACGACCGTGCCGAGTATGCGCGCGATAATCATAAGCGGGTGACGTGTGACGGGCGACGGGCGTTCAGGCGACGAGACGAGTTTTCATCTGGTCGCCTGAACGCTCGTCGCCGCCTCAGTTGTTGGTGCCGATGGGCAAGGCGTCGTCCACGCTGCCGTGCGGGCGTGGGATGACGTGGACGCTGACGAGTTCGCCGACGCGACGCGCGGCGGCCGCGCCCGCATCCGTCGCGGCTTTCACGGCCGCCACGTCGCCGCGCACGATCGCCGTCACGAATCCCGCGCCGATCTTTTCGTAACCGACGAGCGTTACGTTGGCGGCCTTCACCATCGCGTCCGCCGCTTCGATCATCGCCACGAGACCTTTCGTCTCGACCATTCCGAGTGCTTCCTGTGCCATTCGCTCTCTCCTCGTCAAACGTGAATCGTTAAATCGCGTACCTTGAAAATGTCGCCAACAGTCTTAACCCATCAACCCCGAATCCGCAATTTGCGGCGGCGGGGTTTCAAGACCCGCCCGAGCCTGACCGCGCCGCCTGGGTCAACAATTCGATCAACTCTTCGCGCGTCAGACTGATCTTGCCGTTTGTTGTCGCCGCTCCGCCGTTCGACGCGCGTGCGGGCGGCGCGGGCGGGCGTTCTCCGGTCGCGCAAGTGATCTGCGTCTCGTGCAGGTAGCCGCAGGATTGGCAGCGCGCGCGCTCGTCGAGATAACCGGCGCGCTCGCGGACGTGGATCAATTTCTCGATCGCGTCGGGCGGAAGATTGCTCGCGCCGCCGAGCGCGCGCGCGAGGATGGTGATCTTGGCCGTGTGCTCCAGAGTCTCCAGGCGGTCGAAGGCCTGCCACACGTCTTCGCCGTAAGCGACCGCGCCGTGATTCGCCATCAGGAGCGCGTTGTGATGCTTGACGAGCGGGAGCATCGCGGCGGTCAATTCGTCCGTGGAGGGCGTGCCGTACTCGGCGAGCGGAACGCACCCCAGAGTCAAAATCACTTCCGACAGAATCGGCTGATCGATCGCCAGTCCCGCGACGGCGAAGGCCGAACCGTGTGGCGGGTGCGCGTGGCAGACGGCTTTGATCTCAGGCCGCTCGCGGTAGATGAGCAGGTGCATGGCGAGTTCGCTCGAAGCCTTGCGGTCGTTCAAGGGCTGGCCCTCGATGTCGGTCAGCGCGAGCGAGTCTTCGGCCATGCGGCCTTTGTTGGTCTGCGTCGGCGTGGCGAGTATTCGCCCGTCGTCGAGGCGCACGCTCACGTTGCCGTCCGAAGACACAACGTAACTGCGCTCATACAACAACTGGCCGACGCGCACGATCTCGCGTCGCGCCGTTCGCTCATCCATGACGTTTCCCGGCTTGCGGCTTAATAGATATTGAAGTTGTACTCGACCGTCGCGTACTGCGAAACGGCGCGGCCGTCTTTCACGGCGGGCGTGAACTCGATGTCGCGCGCCGCCGCGACGGCCTGTTCCGTCAGCCCGTCGGGCAGGGTCGTCAGCGGCGCGATGTCGCGCACCGCCCCGTCCGCCGCGAGCACGAGGCGCAGCCTGACCGTGCCCGTCACGTTGTTGCGGCGGGCATCGTGAGTGTAGTGCGGCTCCGGCTTGTAACTAATGACGGCCTTGCGCGTCACCTCTCTGGCCGTCAAGACCTCGCTCTCGAAGGCAGGCGGCGGAGGCGGCATCAGCATCAACTGCCGCTGGCGCATCCGGCACGACTGCGGCGCGCCGTCGGTTGCCGCGACGTGCCCGGCGCGCTTCACGCCGCTCCCCACGAGGACGCCGACGAGCAGCGTCAGAATAAACGGCAAAGCTCTTTTCAAAACGGACATCATATAATCACTCCTCGACTGGCGGCCATAACGGGTTAAAGCTCTTTCTCTTCGCGCGGCGCGAGTTCTTCAAAGGGCAAGACGTTGCGCGGGTTCGTCGTGCTCGTGGCGGGCGGGCGCGCGAGAAAGTAGGAGAGCGTTTCGAGCGAGATCGTCAGATCGACGGTCTTCAATTTCACGTCGGCGCGCTTGTTGAGACGCGCGGGCGCGAAGTTTAAGACCGCTTTGACGCCCGCCGACATCACCTGATTCAACACCCTCTGCGCGGCGCGCGCGGGCACGGCGATCACGGCCACGTCGATGCGCTCGGCGCGCACCACGCGCGCGATGTGCCGCACGTCGTAAATTTTAATGTGCGCCTCGCCGACCGTCCGGCCGATGCGTTCGCGGTCGTTGTCGAACAGGGCGACGACGGCGAAGTTCGACGCGAGGAAGCCGTTGTAGTTGGCGAGCGCGGTGCCGAGTCGGCCCGCGCCGACGATGCCGACGCGATGCGCGGTGCCGAGTCCCAGGATGTTCGTGATGTGGGCGCGCAGGTCGTTGACCGTGTAGCCGACGCCGCGCGTGCCGAACTCGCCGAAGTAGGCGAGGTCTTTCCTGATCTGCGCCGAGTTGAGATTGAACTGTTCGGCGAGCGCGCGTGAGGAGACGGTCTTGATCCCGGCGGCCGCCAGTTTGTTCAGGCAGCGCAGGTAGACGCTCAGCCGGTTCGTCGTCAACTCAGATATTTTCTCCGACTTCATCCCGGTTTCCTTTTCTTCCGACCGCCAGTATAACGCGACCGGGGCGCGCGCCCAAAGACGCCGAAAAGCCGCCGGTCGTAAATCGTGAATCGGGCGGGGACGGAACCCGTCTTTATCGATCCCCGCTTCACGCTTCATCACTGATGATTCGCGTTCGTCGTTCGTTGCCGTCGTCTCGCGCTTCAACTACAATCTCGTGGCACACAGAGACGCTCCCGAAATCTCTTCTCTCGGCAGAAATACGAACGAAGAATGATCGCACATTTATCAGGAACCCTACTCGCAAAACAGGCCACCAGTGTGATTTTGGATGTGGGCGGCGTCGGCTACGAGGTGACCATCCCGGTCTCGATTTTTTACGACATGGAGGAGCCGGGCGCGCAGATTTCCCTGCGCATCTACACGCACGTCCGCGAGGAAGCCCTCCAGCTTTTCGGCTTCAAAACCGCGCGCGAACGCGAACTCTTCCAGATGCTCATCTCCGTCAGCGGCATCGGCCCCAAGTCCGCCATCGCGATGCTCTCCGGCATGAACGCCGACGAGATCGTGAGCGCGATCCGCTCCAACAATCTCGCGCGCCTGACTTCGATCCCCGGCCTCGGGAAGAAGACGGCCGAACGCCTCGTGATCGAACTCCGCGACAAGATGACGACGCTCTCGCACCCCGCGCTCGAAGAACAACTCGCCGCGCGCGATGCCGGTTCCGCGCCGAGCGAGGACACTTTGCGCGAAGACACGCTCTCCGCGCTAACCAACCTCGGCTACAAGCGCGACGCGGCCGAGAAAGTGGTCAACCAGGCGATGCACGAAGGCGGCGCGCTCTCGGTCGAACTGCTCCTGCGCCGCAGTCTCAAATCGCTCTCGAAAGGATGAACAGTACAGAGGTCAGAGGTGAGAGGTCAGAGGTCAGTTAAAAAGCGCGAACTGATTCTTACTAACCTCTGACCTCTAACCTCTGACCTCCGCTTTTATGTCTGATGAACTCGAACCAGCCAGTGTTCGCTCGCCTGCTCCGACGGATGAGGAACAACAGTTTGAGTTGTCGCTGCGTCCGGCGCGGCTCGCCGAGTACATCGGGCAGCGGAAGGCGACGGACAACCTGCGCATCTTCATCCGCGCGGCGACGATGCGGCGCGAGGCTCTCGATCACGTCCTCCTGACGGGGCCGCCCGGTTTGGGCAAGACGACGCTCGCCAACATCGTCGCCAACGAGATGGGCGCGGAACTGCGTTCGACCGCCGGCCCCGTCATCGAAAAAGCCGGCGACCTCGCCGCGCTCCTGACCAACCTTCAGGAAGGCGACGTGCTTTTCATAGACGAGATTCACCGCCTCAATCCCGCCATCGAAGAGGTCTTGTATCCGGCGATGGAGGATTACCAACTCGACATCATGATCGGGCAGGGCACGGCGGCGCGCTCCATCAAACTGGACTTGCCGAAGTTTACGCTCGTCGGGGCGACGACGCGCGCCGGTCTCATCACCGCACCCTTGCGCGGCCGTTTCGGCATCGTCTTTCATCTGGACTTTTACAAGCACGAGGAGTTGGAACTGATCGTGCGCCGCTCGGCGGAAATCCTCGGCACTGAGATCGACGAAGGCGGCGCGAAAGAGATCGCGCGGCGGGCGCGCGGCACCCCGCGCATCGCCAACCGGCTGCTGCGCCGCGTGCGCGACTTCGCGGAGGTTGATTACGAGGGACACATCACCGGCGAGATCGCGCGCGACGCGCTCAACCGCATGGAGGTTGACACCTACGGGCTGGACGAGGTTGACCGCAAGTTGCTGCTCACGATCATCGAAAAGTTTAGCGGCGGCCCCGTCGGCCTCGGCACGATCTCCGCTTCCGTCCACGAGGAGAAAGATTCCATCGAAGAGATCATCGAGCCTTACCTGATCCAGATCGGCTTCCTCAACCGCACCCCGCGCGGGCGCATGGCGACGCGTCTCGCCTACGAGCACTTCGGGTTGAGCCGGATGCCGGAGAGTCCGGGGCTGTTCGGCGTCTAAACTAAGGGATAAGGGATAAGGGATGAGGGATGAATTGAGAAAAGCGCCGACCCGCTTGAATGCTTTATTGTCATCCCTCATCCCTCATCCCTCATCCTTATCCCTCATCCTTGCTTTATGAAACGCCTTCGCTCATACACCCGCCAACATTTCGGCGTGCGCAATGCTGCGCCGTGGCTGAACATCTTCGGCCACTCGTTTCATCAATTCCACGAAAACGACCTCTTCACGCCCGCCGCCGCCATGAGCTACTTCGGGCTGCTCACGCTGTTCCCGATGCTGCTCGTGCTGCTGGCCTTCAGCAACTACTTCGACGTGGGCAGCGAACTGCTCACGCGCGCCGTGGAAGCCTATCCCGGCTCGCGCGATTTCCTGCGGACGACCGTTCGCTCGTTGGAGAACGTCGGCACGAGCGTGATCGTCACCTGCATCATCGTCACGCTCTGGGCTGGCTCGTGGGTCTTCAACGTGATGGAGCGCGCCATCAACCGCCTGTGGGGCACGAAGCCGCGCGCGTTTCTGCACGGGCGCGGACTCACCCTCGGCATGATGGGCGGCGTCGGCGTGCTGCTCATCGTCTCGATCGTCGTCACCTATCTGCTCGTCGCGCTCAAGGAACTGGCCGAGCGTTTGCCGTTGCGCGTGCTGCAACGCGTGCCGGTGCTGAGCCTGGTCGGCAACGCTTTCTGGCAAATCGTCTTTGCGCTCGTCAGCATCGCCGTCACGGTCGCGCTGTTCACGCTCGTCTATCGTTTCATGCCGAGCGGGCGCGTCGAGTTGCGCGATTCGATCCCCGGCGCGGTCGTCGCCGGGCTGTTGTGGGAGGCGGCGAAGTTCATCTTCGCGTCGAGCCTGCACTACTTTCACTACGACCAGATTTACGGCTCGGTGGGCGCGGTCGTCGCCGTGCTCACGTGGAGCTACGTGTCGAGCCTGATCCTCCTGTTCGGCGCGCAGCTCTCCGTCGTCTTTCACCAGGAGCACTCGACGGCGCACGACGAATCGCACGCGCTTCGCGAGGACGGCGAGACGCCCGCCATGTCTTAAAGCAGGGGGAAAGGTGAAGGGGTAAAGGGAAAGGGAGAAGCACAGCGGGCGGGAGCCGGCGGAAGCAGACTCGTCAACCGGATCGCCTTTCTCCTTTACCCTTTACCCCTTCACCTTTCCCCTTATTTTTTCGCGATGCTGATTTCCGAATTCGACTACGAACTCCCCGAAGAGTTGATCGCGCAAGCCCCGCTCGCCGAGCGCGACGCCTCGCGGCTGCTCGTGCTGGATCGCGCGCGGGCGACGTGGCGCGACAGTTCCTTCGCCCGCTTGCCCGCCGAGTTGCGCGAGGGCGATCATCTGGTGGTCAACAACACGCGCGTCTTCCCTGCGCGCCTCGTCGGGCGGCGCGAACCTACGGGCGGGCAGGTCGAACTATTTCTCATCGAGCAGCGCGCTCATGGCGTCTGGGACGCGCTCGCGCGCCCCGCCCGGCGTCTCGCGCGCGGCCAAGCATTATCTTTCGGCGACGGGCGGCTGCGCGCCGAGATCATCGACGCGGGCGACGAAGGCCGCCGCACCGTCAGGTTCGACTGCACCGGCGATTTCGACGCGCTGCTCGACGAGTTCGGCCAGGTTCCGCTCCCGCCTTACATCAAACGCCCGCCCGCGACTACTACGACTAATGCGCCCGCTGCGGCGGGTGCGACTCAGGCGCAACCGGCGGAAGACCGCGAACGCTACCAGACGATCTACGCCGACCGTCGCGGCGCGATCGCCGCCCCGACCGCCGGACTCCACTTCACGCCCCGCACCCTCGAACACCTGCGCGCGCGCGGCGTCTCCGTCACCGAGATCACGCTGCACGTCGGCTACGGCACCTTCGCGCCCGTGCGCGCGAACGACTTGAGCGAGCACACGGTCGCCGCCGAGCGTTACGAGATCACGCCCGAGGCCGCCGCCGCGCTCGACGAAGCGCGGGCGCGCGGCGAGCGCATCATCGCCGTCGGCACCACCACCGTGCGCGCCCTCGAATCCGCCGCCGCCGCAGCGGGAGACACGCGCCGCCTGACGCCCGGCGCGCACACCGCCGGTCTCACCATCACGCCCGGCTACGAGTTCAAAATCGTTGACGCGCTCGTCACCAACTTCCACCTCCCCCGCTCCTCCCTGCTCGTCCTCATCGCCTCCTTCGCCGGGCGCGAACTCACGCTCGCCGCCTACCGCCACGCCGTCGCCGCCCGCTACCGCTTCTACAGCTACGGCGACTGCATGCTCATTCTTTAAGTGACGCGTGACCGGCGGCAGGTGGCAAGATAATTTAAGCGACCAGTGACAAGTGACAGGTGACAAGATAATTTAAGTGGCAAGTGACAAGTGACAAGTGACAGGTGACAAGATAAAATCACGCTCGACGGGCGCGCGGCTCTAACTTGTCACCCGTCACCCGTCACCTGTCACCGTTCTTATGGCTGTGCTGAAAAAAATTCGCTCGCGTCTGTTTTCGACGCCGGAGGAAGCGGCCGCGCACGGCGACGCGGAGAACGGCGTCGGGTCGGCCGTCGGCGACGCGCCGGAAGCCCCGCCCACGCTCCCCGAGGAGCGTTACGACATCCGCCCGCTCACCATCTCCCAACTCGACGAATGCTGGCGACTCGACCAACGCTGCTTCGTGGACGGCGAAGCCTACAGCCGCGACACCTTCGAATACCTGCTGACCTCGCCCGAATCGGTCGCCTACCGCGCCGTCACGCCCGACGGTCTGATGGTCGGCTTCATCGTCGGCCTCGTCGAACCGCAACACACCGGCCACATCACGACGCTCGGCGTCGCCCCCGAACACCGCCGCCGCCGCATCGCCGAACGCATGCTCCTGCGCGCCGAAGAGAGTTTCCGCCGCCGCCACGTCCGCACCATCCGCCTCGAAGTGCGCTCCGTCAACAGCGGCGCGCAGAGCCTCTACCGCGGCCTCGGCTACACCGTCACCCAACGCCTCCCCCGCTACTACTCCAACGGCGGCGACGGCCTCCTGATGATCAAATCAATCGAATGATGCAGTAGTCTTGATGTTGGTGTCCTGCTAACTAAAAGTTCTACCTAACAAAATCAACTATTCATCATTAGCTCAAGTTCGTCAGCATACACCGCAACATCTAATGACCATTTACTAATCAACATATTCTTTACAGCTTTCAATTCATCCACTCCTTTTATTATCCTAAAGAATTTTAAAACCTGCTTTCCGTTGCGCCCTTGTTCTATGCGTTGAAAATGTAAACGAAGTGCTGAAAAATTTTTGTTTATAATAGTGGCTATCTCTGATAGAGACTTAAACCTTACTTTTGTGTTTGTTATATAGAATGTAATTAGACTTGCTGAAATGTTTACCGAGGTCAAATCTTTCTCAAGAAATTGAGCACCCAACAAATAACAGCCGTTCATAGTAGCTCCAGTTAAGATTGTCTCTCTCAGATCAGCAAATTTAAGATTTGCTCCAGTTAAATTTACTCCCGACAAATCCTTGCCAGCCAATGCTTCTTTAGATAATTCGCAAAGGAGAGTCGCGGCGTTACTGCCTACAAACTTCCCACCTTCATGCGATTTCTTTTTAGTAAGTTCAATCCAATTCAATAGAATTTTGGCATCAGGCTCAAATTCCTTTAAGAAATCAACCAGCACCCGTCGAGAACGAAAGAGGACGCAGCCAAAAACATCGGGAATGCCCTTTTGAATCTCTTCATTTAATTGTGCAGCGATTAGATATTCCAGAATAGATTTATGAGAAAAATGGTACTCATCGTCCTTACGAATCAGAAATGAATTTGTCAGAAAGTCTCGCGTGTGCGCTTCAAGTTCAAACTTGGGAGGGTTAATAGTTTGCTCTATGCGATTTCGCGCGACCGTGTAATTAATAGTCGGAATATTGCCGATGTGAATAGCTACGGCTATGAGTTGAAGCAGCGCGAGCCGATCAACTTCACTGATTAGGAAAGCTCTCTTCTTTAATACTTTCTGCCGCTTAATTTCGCCGATAAGATAAGTCTTATAGAGATTTGGGAGGTTGATAGGAGTATTGCTAGCAATCAAGGACGGTAACGTCCTTACGATCATGTCGAGTAGTACGGGGCGTTGAGACAGGTCGGACAGGCTGCCAATCTTCTTGATACGATCACGGTAGTAAGCCCAAGGGTGCTTTGTTCCTTCAACTAAAGGGACGCGCTTCTGCAAGAACTCTTCCACTTGAGTCTCATCCCATGGGAGAATCTTTAGCGGCTCGTACTTAGTTTTACGACTTGGAAGCAGGTTCAATTCAGGACTGATAGCCTCCTCTTCTTCCCTTGCGCTGACAAAATACTCTGGGCGGCTGGTGAGAATAACTTTGCTATTCGGCGAGATGGCGAGTTTTTCGATTTCGAGAAGGTTAGATTCCAGCGTGTCAGCGTCAACTTTGACGGCCATCTCGTCGAAGCCGTCGAAGATGATCAGAAATATCCCTGCGTCGTTCATTTTTTTGAAGAGGTCTATCTTCGGATTCGTCACCTTGCATTCGCGGTCTAGAAAAGAGGTGATGTAGGCTTCTATGTCGAGTTTGCCAATGAATTCTCGGAGGTTTAGCAGGATGGGAATTCTGCTGGAATTTGGGTCTTGTAGAAATGAAGCGGCAAGGTCGCACGCTAGTTTCTGGCAGAGCGAAGATTTGCCCGCGCCGTATTCGCCGAAGATAGTTAAGTGCTGTGCATCACTCTGTTGTAGCCATTTATTGATAAAGGTGTTGATTACTGGAATCTTCTGAGGTTTAGCATCAACAAGACGTTCCGCGCTCAAATCAACGTAATATTTTCCAAGTGGCGGCTCGCCTGGTCGCAAGGGGTCGGTGCGTTCGAATCGGTTGACTAAATCTTTCAGGTATTGGGTGAAATCTATCAGCTTCGATATTTTTTCCGTGTAAGTCAGTAAGCCTATTCCTTCACGATGCGCAAACCCCTTCGCGGCGTCACCCCAAGGAACTCTCGTGATAATTTCTGCCGTCTCGGCCTCGCCTGATCGTCTCGCGCTAGTCAAGAGGCCATGAAATTGCATCACGCGCTGGTTCGCATCAACGGCTTTCTTTTCATCTTTACACTCGACTATGACGCGATGCAGCACGGGGTATGAGAAGGTAGCGAGAAGATCAACTTTCTTCTGACAGATTTCGATTCCCTGTTTTACGTCTGCCCCTTGCAGGCGATACAGGTCGGCCACTTCATCTTCAAACTTACGCCCTTTAGCGACGGCCGCTCTACCGCTCGCTCTCTTTTTCGCGCTCGCTTTTTTAGAAGATTTCTTAGTAGCCATTTTTTGTCTCCTGTGAGATGAGGAAGAGAGTTAGGATTTCACGCGAATGACGGAACAGCTTACGCAAGGATTAATGCTTTGCTTTACTGCGCGCCACGGTCTTGCTTCTGATGCCTTCGTATCTCACGTTGCCGGGGAGCTTTTCGGGTAAGTCTAACTCGTCGTCAACGATGTCTTCCATGTGGACGCCTGCGATGCGTGCATAGTGAAGGAGAATCTTTAGGTGCGGCTCGCGCTTTCCCGTCTCAAACTCTGAGATTCGATGGTATGTGATCGAGTCTCCCAATCCTAAGCGGCTATGTATCTCCGGTTGAGTAAGTCCTAGAGCGTTCCGAATCGCCAGTAGCTTTTCGGCAAGACGTGCGGGTTTGGGACGTGCGTTGCCCATCAGGACACACCTCCTGATAAGCCGCAAATTACACGTCGGCACTTGCTTTGATACGCAACAGCGTATAAAGTGTGACTGCGTAGCGAAGTCGCCGAGAGAGTTGGCCTTCCAGACTCAACGGCGATGCTCATCACTCGCTTGAGCTTGAGGTTGAGGTGAGCTACGCATTAGCCGTCGCAATTTCAATTACCGAACCCGCGCATCTTAGCAGAACATCATGCACATGGATATAGACCCTTGCCGCCGCGTGCCGCACCTGTGGGACGTTTCCCTGAGACAGCCGATCATCCTCTACGTCGAGAGTAATACCACCCTGCGCCTCTTCATGACCGACATGTTCGACCTCGCGGGCTGGCATGCCCATCGCGCCTTCGACGTGTCTTCGGCCGAGTCGCTGCTGCGCAGCACGCAACGCTTCTCCCTGCTTTTGACGGCCGACGAGTTGCCGCCGCTGAGCATGCTTCCCGCCAGTTCAGGATTGCAACTCATCACCCTGGCGCGTTCGCTGCCGCACCGCAAGGAGATGCCGATCCTGTTCTTCTCGATAGAAGACCGTGAGCGGGAAGCGAAGGTGGCGGGCGCGAACGAATTCCTGCGCAAGCCGCACGACTTGTTCCTGATGGTGGACACGATCCGCAAGCTGCTCGCGGCGGGCGGCGAGAAAGGGTAGACGCGCCTGACACAGCCCGAATCGTTTTTGCCGGTAGGCGCGAGCGGCTTCGCGGCCGTGGAGGGCGGAAATAAAAAAGGCGGCGGAGATTTTCACTCCGCCGCCTTTTCGGTTTATGACACGTCCGCGCCGTGTTTAGGGGGCGGAGGCGAAGGCCAGGTCGCTGATGAGGAGCGCGCCGCTGCCCTTCTGGTCGAAGTTGAATTTGACGGAGCGGATGTCCGACAAGTTCACCCCGGTGAAGGATGTGAGCGGGACGCGCACGGTGTTCAGGAAGACCTTCGGGACGGGGCCGACCGTTCCCGGCGGGTAGAACAACGCGGCCGACACGCTGCCGACGCGCACGCTCGAAGTTGCGCCCGCGCCGTCCGTCAGGATAACGCTGAAATCCTGCGCGGTGTTCGCGGCGTTGCGCACGTCGTTGTAGTTGACGCTGACGCGGAACTGGAGGGCCTGGAAGCCGCCCACGTTGCGCGCGCCGAGCGGCAAGTCGTTGGTGTAGGTTGAGCCGAACGCGCCCCAGCCGGTGCGGAGTTGGCTCAGGCCGCGCAACGTGGTGGCGCGCGCAGAGGGCACCGTGTGCGGCTGCCGCGAGGTGGCCTGCGTCGAGGGCAGACAGTGCTGCGGCTGCGGAGACGCGCCGCCGCACAGGTCGTGCGGGGTCAGCCCGCTCTGCGTGGTCGCGCCGCCGAGGGTGTTCGTCGTGAGGTTGGTCGAAGTGAGCAAACGGTTCACGTCGAGACGCTTCCCGGCCGCGTCGGGCGCGTGATAGGAGACGTTGAGATTGGTCGTCAGAGCGGAGGCGGGGGGCGGAGCCTCGCCCGTCAGGATCGGCAGGAACTGCGTCTCGCCGCCGACGTAGGCGCGCATGAAGGCCGACAGGTAAGCCACCCCCGTGCCGCGCTGCTGCGCCGCCGTGAGTCGCTTGTTGCCCGTGCCCGTGCCGCAATGGCCGTCCACGGAGCCGCCGGAGACGTAAGTCCAGTCGTCGCCCGTGCCGGCGGGGAACATGCCCGGCGTCCAGACCGTGTTGTAGTAGTTGTGGTTCGCGCCCATCACCTGCACGGTGTGCTTGGCTCCGGTATCGCCGGCCACGTTGTAGCGCGCATCGTCGTAGAAGTGAACGCCCTGATTATCGCTCACGTCGCCGTCGCAATAAGGCAGGATGACTTCGAGCGCGGCGTTGTTGACGACCGGGCGATTGAAATCGACGGGCGCGAGCGGGAGCACGGCTTTGACCGTGTAGGGCGAGCCGAGCGAGGCGTTGTAGACGTAATGCTTGACGACGCCTTCGCCGCCGCGCGAGTGTCCCATCGTGCCGACTTTGGCGAGATTGAGTTTGCCGACGAACTTCGTGCCGAAGGGCGCGGCGCCGGTCGTGTTGAAGGTGTTCAGGCGGCCGAGATGATGCTGGATGAGTTCGGCGCGCGCCTGCATGCCGAGGTCGGTCATGTTGTTATCGTAGGCGTTGATGCCGTTCGCGCTGACGGAGACGACGACGTAGCCGTTGCTGGCGAGCGTCTGCGCGATGTAGTCGTAGCCCTGAAAACTGGGGATCGGTTGTTCGTTCGACATACACGGCCAGCGCAGCGTGGCGGTCGCGTTGCGGTAGCAGGTGGCGTGGCGTCCGTGCATGAAGACGATGACCGGATAAGGGCCGTTGCCGAGTGTCGTCGGGTAGTGGACGGAGGCGCGCACCTCAACCGAGATGGGGAAGCCGACGGGGCGGAAAACCGAGTTGCCGTAGTTGTACTCTTCACGCGTCACGGCGACGTTGGGGTTGGCCGTGCCGGGGTCTGGGGTCTGCGCGGAAGCGACTTGCGCGCCCGCCGTGATGCTCAATAACATGAGGCAAGCGAAGGCGATGAGGTGGTGGATTCGCGAGGTCTTCATTACTGGTTATCTCCTTTCGCGCCGTTGAGCTTCAACTTCTCCGGCAACGCCGTGCGGTCTTCTTTGTTCTGCTTGTCGCCGTAGGAGAGGTAGATCGTCGAGCCTTCCTTGAGCGTGGATTCGTCGTAGGTGATGACGGTGATCTCGTTGAGGTCTTCGTTCTCGATGCCGTAGCCGATGGCCGTCTCGTCTAACCAGATGACGGGCGGCATGGCGCGGACGGGAAACGGCCCGCCCTTGATCGTGAGGCGGAAAGCCTTCCCGACCGAGCGCGTCTCGCCCTTGATCTTCACGTCCTGCATGCGGGGCAGCGTCACTTCCTCGACGCGATAGCTTGCCACTTTATGCTGGCCGACGGCTCTGGCGTTGCGGCCTTCGCCGAGCACGCGGCCTTGCAGTTTCAGTATGTCGGTCACGGTCACGTCCTGATCGGCGGCGGCGGCGGTGGAATCGGGGGTGGAGGCGGGCGCGTCCTGCGCCATGGTCAGCGAGGCGCACGCGCTAAAGAGGAACAGGAAACTCGTCGTCAGCAGGATGCTTTTCCATCCGTGCCGCCGGCGGGCGGTATTGTCAAGGGGCATAATCTTCTCCTTACCTGGGTAAAGGTGCAGTGCGTAGCGGATAGTGCGCGGGCTTCACGCCGGTGTGGGCGAAGGCACAGGTATCCGTGAAAGTGGGGGTTGAAGTGCGACCCGAACAGGGGCGATGTTTAGCTCACCGTCCCTTTAAAGTTAATGTTTGAGATTGCTTGTTGTACGCGAGACTGGTTGAAGCGAACTCACGTAAACGAAATGGATAAACGCGCGCAATCTCAGATGCCCCGGCGGGCTGAAAAGTTGCACGGCGCGCGGGTAAAATTTTCAACTCCCGCACTTCCCGTCTCCCCCGCCTTCGTCTCAACTTGCCGACGAATGTGTCTTCGTCGGTCGCGTGGCTCCGACTCGCGCGTCGTCTTTGTACACCAAAAACCGCGCCCCGGAAAGTCGTATTTGAAGCCGACTTTCCGGGGCGCGGTTTTATGATTGTGGCGGTGGCGCGCAGTCTAGCGCGAACCGGCGGCACGCAGGATGAATTCCGTGCCCGCGCCGAGTTCGAGATCGTCGCGTCCCTGGGCGTAGACGGAGCCTGCGCCCGCGCCCGCGCCGATGACCGCGCCGATGGCCGCGCCCTTGCCGCCGCCGGAAATTGCCCCGATGATCGCGCCGACGGCCGCGCCGATGGCCGCGCGCTCCGTGGTGCGGTTGGTGCGGCTATCGCTCTCCTGCACGGAGCCTGCGCCCTCGTTATCGACGCGCACGCCTTCGCCGTCGAGCGGGCGCACGTTCTCGATCTCGGCGGCAAACTCCGCCGTGCGCCCGTCGCGCAAGCGGATGCGCTCGAAGTTGAACGTCAATTCGGAGCGACCCGAAACGCGCCCGCCCCGGTCGATGCGCGAGACGGTGCCTTCGATGACCGCGCCCGCGAAGACCGACGGCTCGCGCACGGTCAGCGTAAAGCGGTCGCCCTCGCGCGCGTTCGACGTGCTCAGGCTGTTGTCGAGCGTGGCGATGAATTGCGTCTCACGCCCGATCACGAAACCTTCGTCCACGGGCGCGGGCAGGCGCGGTTCCCGGCTCCTGATGACGGGCGGGGCGGGGCGGGGCTGCTGTTGCGGCGGCGGCAGTTGTCTGGCCTGCTCGGTCGGCCCGGTTCTCCGCTCGCCCGCGCGCGGTCGCGGGACATCTCTTCCGCGCGCGGCCGCCGTCGTGCGCGCCGCCTCCGGCTCGCCGTAGATGTTGAAGCGCGCTGTCAGGGAAATCTTGTTGTAGGTGCTTTGCACGACGACGGGTTGAGCGACGCGCGCGTCGCGGATGCGGCGCGTGACGCGCAGGCGCGCGCCGTTGTCGAGCGAATCGAAGTTGACGGAAAACTCGTCGTCGGGGTCGCGGCTGGCGTTGGAACTGATCATCAACTGGTCGCCGTAGAGCGCGGCGCGGGTCGCGACGGTGTGGCCGTCGCCGGCCTGCTCGGTGCGCGTGCGCCCGTCGGCCTCGAAGGTGACGCGCGGCGCGCGCGTCGAGCCGATGCTGATGCTCTGCCCGCGCCGTTCGATCGCGATCTGGTCGGGCGAAGTGAGGCGCGTGGTCAGGCTCTCGGCGACGCGCTCCTGTTGTTCGAGCGGAAGAAAGGTGGTTGCCCGCTCGGCGGCCGCGCGCGGGTCGTCGCTGCGCGTGAGGTCGAGGCGGTAGAGTCCGGTGAGGCGCGTGTCGGTCGTCGCCGCCGTCGCCGTGCGCGCCGTCGTCGCGGGACGCGCCGTTGTGGTTTGACGCGGGGCTGTCTGGCGACGCGGCGGCGAAGTAGGACGCCCGCCCTGCTGCGCCAACGCCGACAAGTTGACGCTCAGGAGCGCGCAGGCCAAGCCCCATGCGACTGTCAATCTGATTTTATTCACTGACCTGTCCCTCCACGGCTTCTGCGGAAACTCTCTGTCTTGCTCTGATCCAGAAACGCTCCGCGCCGGTGTAGGTTTTCACTACGCCGCGCGACGCCTCCGGCAGGGGGAATGCCCGAATTTGCGGGGAATTAATTCACTGCCTGACGGAAAATAAACTCGTGCCACGCCTTCAATGCAACTCAAAGGCCATGACCGGGAGGGCGAGGTGTCCGAGGGATTTTTCAGGCCGCGCGACGGGAGAAAATCCGTCACGCACACGCGTCAGGTTCGATTTCGAGGTGAGAAGTTTCCGGCGCGAAAGAAGCTATGGAGACAAACCGGCGCGGGCGCGGGAACCCGCCCGAGAGGGGGGCGAGGAGGCGCGCCCTTTAACTCCCGGACTTTCCGTTGCGGCCTTCGACCAGCCCGCCGACGAGTTTGACCAGAGCGTCAATATCTTCCGAGTTGCGCCGCGTAGTCTCGGCGATGCTCGCGACGACATTAGTTAAGTGATCGAGTTGACGCTGCGTGCCCTGCTGTGAGGCAGCCAGTTCGCTGATCTGTTGATTCGTCTGTTCCCGCGCCGCCTCGAATCTTTCATCGGAGGCCGCTTGCCTGGCGTCGGAGGCTGCTTGTCTGGCATCGAAGGCTGCTTGTCTGGCGTCGAAGGCTGCTTGATTCTTCAACAAAAATTCGATAGCCCGTTCTAAGTCTTCGTGAGTCATAGTCGTTGAGTCCTCCTGCGGGCGCATCTTACTCGACCGTGACGGACTTCGCCAGATTGCGGGGCTGATCCACGTCGCAGCCGCGGCGGACGGCGATGTGATAGGCGAGAAGTTGGAGGGGGATGACGGCGAGGATGGGCGAGAGCAGATCGCTCGACGCGGGAATCTCGATGACGTGGTCGGAGACGTTCGCGGACATCTCGTCGCCTTCCGTTAAGACCGAGAGCACGAGACCCTCGCGCGCTTTGACTTCGACGATGTTGGAGTGGGTCTTTTCGTAGCGCAGTTCGGAGGCGCGGTTGCCCTCCTCGCGCGTGTTGATGACGACGACGGGGAGGCGTTCGTCGATGAGCGCGTTCGGCCCGTGCTTCATCTCGCCCGCCGGGTAGCCTTCGGCGTGGATGTAGGAAATCTCTTTGAGCTTGAGCGCGCCTTCGAGCGCGACGGGGAAATTGATGCCGCGACCGAGGTAGAGAAAATCGGTCGAACGGTGAAACTCGCGCGCGAGTTCTTCGAGCGCGTCGGACTCGCTGAGGAGCCGTTCGATCTTGACGGGCAGTTCGGCCAACTCCTGCGCGTGGTGTTTGGCCTCGTCGGCGGAGAGCGCGCCGCGCAGTTGTCCGAGGTGGAGGCCGAAGAGGTAGAGCGCGATCATCTGGGCGGTGAAGGCTTTCGTCGAGGCGACGCCGATCTCCGGCCCGGCGTGCGTCAGGATCGTGCCGTCGGATTCGCGCGTGATCATCGAACCCTGCACGTTGCAGATCGAGAGAATCTTCGCGCCGCGTTCTTTCGCCTCGCGCAGGGCGGCGATGGTGTCGGCCGTCTCACCCGATTGCGAGATGACGACGAGCAGCGTCCGTTCGTTAATCACGGGATCGCGGTAGCGAAACTCCGAGGCGTAGTCAACCTCGACGGGCACGCGCGCGAATTGTTCGAGCATGTACTTGCCCGCCAGCCCGGCGTGCCAGGAAGTGCCACAGGCGGCGATCATCACGCGGTCGAAACTTTTGAACTCGGCCTCGGTGATGTTCATCTCGTCGAGATAGACGCGCCCCGTGTCGAGGGAGATGCGCCCCTGCACGGTGTCGCGCACGGCGCGCGGCTGCTCGTAAATCTCCTTGAGCATGAAATGCTTGAAGCCGCCCTTCTCCGCCATGATCGGGTCCCAGGTGATGCGCTGCTGCTGCGGCTCGCGCAAATCGCCCTCGAAATCCGTGACGCGCACGGCGTCGCGCGTGAGCACGGCGATCTCGCGTTCGCCGAGATAGAACACGTCGCGCGTGTGTTGCAGGATGGGCGGGATGTCGGAGGCGACGAAGTATTCGCCGTCGCCGAGTCCGATGACGACGGGCGGCCCCTGGCGCACGGCGATGATCAAGTCCGGCTCGTCAACCGAAATGATCGAGAGCGCGAAGATGCCGCGCAGGTCGCGCACGGCGCGCTGCACGGCGCGTTCCAGCGTCTCTTCCTCGCGCAGGTACTCTTCGATCAAGTGGGCGATGACTTCCGTGTCGGTCTCGGTGACGAAGTTGTGATCGGTCTGGCGCAGGCGTTCCTTGAGTTGGAGGTAGTTTTCGATGATGCCGTTGTGGACGACGACGACGCGCCCGGTGCAATCGCGGTGCGGGTGTGCGTTCTCCTCCGTCGGGCGGCCGTGCGTCGCCCAGCGCGTGTGGCCGATGCCGTATGTGCCGTCGAGCGGCTTGAGGCGAATCGCTTCTTCGAGATTGCGCAGCTTCCCCTCGGCGCGGCGAATGTCGAGCGTGTGCGCTTCGTCCACGACGGCGATGCCGGCCGAGTCGTAGCCGCGATATTCGAGTTTGCGCAACCCGTCGATGATGACCGGCACGACCTGTTTGTTACCCACGTATCCGACAATGCCACACATGTATTGCGTTCCTTTCAGGAAAGCAGCGACGGGCGACAAGCGACGGGCGACAAGTTAAAAACAATTTCCGTTTTAACTTGTCGCCCGTCACTTGTCGCCCGTCACTGCTTTTGTTGTTTCTTCTTCCGCCGGTTCGGGCGCGCTGCGGGCGGGAGGCGGCGCGGCGGGGCGGAGGTCTTTTTTAACCGTGGCGGGCACGCCCGCGACGAGCGTGTCGGGCGGCACGTCGCGCGTGACGACCGAACCTGCGGCGGTGACGCTGCGCGCGCCGACCGTGACCGGCGCGACGAGCATCGTGTCCGAACCAATCTTAACGTCCTGTTCGATGACGGTCGGATGTTTGTTCACGCCGTCGTAGTTGCACGTCACCGTGCCCGCGCCGATGTTGGTGCGCGCGCCGATGTCGGCATCGCCGAGATAGGTCAGGTGCATCGCCTTGGATTTGCGGCCGAGCCGCGACTTCTTCATCTCGACGAAGTTGCCCACGGCCGCCTGTTCTTCGAGTTGCGCGTTCATGCGCAGGTGCGCGAAGGGGCCGACCGAGCAATTGTCGGCGATGTCGGAGTCAACGATGACCGAGTGGTCTTTGATGCGCACGCCGCTGCCGACGCGCGAGTTCGAGATGCGCGTGCCGGAGCGTATCTCGCAGCCCTCGCCGATGTTCGTGCGCCCTTCGATGTGGACGCCGGGGTAGATGATCGTGTCGTGGCCTACTTGGGCTTCCGCCGAGATGTAGGTGTGCGCCGGGTCGATGATGGTGACGCCGCTGTCGAGCATGAGGCGACGCAGCGTGCGCAGGCGCAGCAGACGCTCAAACTCGGCGAGTTCGACGCGGGTGTTGATGCCGGAGACTTCGCGCGCGTCCGTGTGCGTGAAGATGCTCACGTCTTCGCCGTCGGCGCGAAGGATGCCGGGCACGTCCGTCAGATAGTATTCGCCCTGCGCGTTGGCGGGCTGCACGCGCGCGAGCGCGTCGAAGAGAACGCGCGTCTCGAAGCAATAAATCCCGGCGTTGATCTCTTTGATCTGGCGTTCCTCGGGCGTGGCGTCGCGCTGTTCGACGATGCGCTCGAAACGACCGTCCGCGTCGCGCACGATGCGCCCGTAGCCCGTGGGGTCTTCGAGTTTGACGGTGAGCACGGAGCAGGCCGCGCCGCGCCCGCGATGCGTGCGGTGCTGGTGGACGAGCGCGCCGAGCGTCTCGTGGTGCATGAGCGGCACGTCGCCGGAGAGCACGAGGAGCGTGGAATTGGCGCCGGCGAGCGCGTCGCGGGCGACCATCACGGCGTCGCCCGTGCCGCGCTGCTCCGTCTGCGTGACGAAGATCGCGCCGTTCGCGCCGAGTTCTTCCACGACCGCCGCTTTCACTTCCTCCGCCTGATGCCCGACGACGATGTGGACGGGGCGGCCTTCCTTGACGAGCGCGGCGGCCGTGTGGCAGACGTGCGCGATGAGCGGGCGGCCGCCGAGTTGATGCAGGACTTTGGCCGTGCGCGAGTGCATCCGCGTGCCGAGTCCGGCGGCGAGGATGAGCACGTCGAGCGGCGCGCTCGCGGTCGGCGGCGCGGCGGCGGGCGGCGTGGCGGTCGTCGTCGGCGACGCGGGCGGCGCGGGCGTTTCCTGTGGGTTCGGCGGGGGCGGCTGTTTGTCCATTATGTTCTCAAGCGTTCAGGCGAGACTGTGGAAAGGGCGCGGCGCGTGGGCGGCCGCCGACGCCTCGTAACAGGCGACGATGACGCGCGCCAGCTTTTCGGGGCTGTGCCGCACCTTCTCGCCCTCGTCGAGCAAATCGGCGCGGACGATCTCGGCCTCGTGGCTGAACTCTGCTTCGAAAAGGTGGTCGGTCAAACCGATCTGGTGCGCGCCCTCGGCGCGGTAACGCGCGGCCTGCTCGTCGCTGATGTGGCGGTTGTTGACGATAACGTAGTCGAAGTTGATGGCGGGCGCGTAACGCTTCACTGTCTGCAAGTGTTGGCGCGCGGTGTAGCCGTCGGTCTCGCCGGGCTGCGTCATCAAGTTGCAGATGAAAATTTTGACGGCCTCGGATTCGCCGATGGTTTCGGCGACGCGCGAGACGAGCAGATTCGGCAGGAGGCTGGTGTAGAGCGACCCCGGCCCGACCGTGATGATGTCCGCCTCACGCAGAGCGGTGAGCGCTTCGGGCAGCGGCAGGCATTGTTCCGGTTCGAGGCGCAGGCGGCGAATCGTGCCGTGCGAGGCCGTGATGTTGGTTTCGCCGAAGACTTCCCGGCCGTCTTCGAGTTCGGCGACGAGGCGCACGTCGTTCAGCGTGGCCGGGTAGATGCGTCCCTTGCTGGCGAGCACTTCGGAGGAGAGGCGGACGGCCTCCGTGAAGTCGCCGGTCACGTCGGTGAGCGCGGCGAGAAAGAGATTGCCGAAACTGTGGCCGCCGAGGTCGCCCTCGCCGCGAAAACGGTAGCGGAAGAGGCGACCCATGAGGGTTGAGTCTTCCGAGAGCGCGACCATGCAGTTGCGTATGTCGCCGGGCGGGAGGATTTGCAGTTCGTCGCGCAGCCGACCGGAACTGCCGCCGTCGTCCGAGACGGTGACGATGGCCGCGAGCGCGTCGAGCCATTGCCCGTCGCCGTCGCGCTTGTCCACGAGTCGCTTCAAACCGGCCAGCACGGTCGAGAGACCCGTGCCGCCGCCGATGGCAACCAATTTCAGACCGCGCTCTATCCCGGACACGTGCAAAATCTCACTCTCCCCGCTTCACGCGACGGCAAAGTGACCGTGCGCTTTGAAATCATACTCAAAAGCCGGAGGCTTTCAAAGCGGCGCGTTTGAAATGCAAAGCGGCGCGTCGGAAATGGAACGTGACAGCAAGTGAGGAGATGGACGCCGACAACGGCGGCAACTAGGGACGGGAGGCGAAGATGAGCCGCTCGTATTCCGGCTCGTTGCGCAACGGCACGAGGTCTGGGTCGTGTTGCGCGCGGACGCGCAAGTTGGGTTGTAGTTCGAGGGCGCGCGCCAGGGATTGGAGGGCGGATTCGACCGCGCCGAGACGCGCGCGCGTGGCGGCCAGGCCATAGTGAATGTGCGCGGCGGCGGCGTCGCGTTTGAGGGCGCGCTCGAACATCTCCTGCGCCGCCACAAAATCGCCGCGATTGAGTTCGATCACGCCGCGGTCATACAGTTCCTCGGCGTTGCGCGGCATCGCGCTCTCCGAACGCATGCGCGCCTCGGCGATGGCGAGATAGGTGCGCGAGCGCGCCGTCACTTCGGCCACGCCCGAATGTTGCTCGATGAGCGCGCGAAACAACAGCCGCGCCTCGGAAAAACGACCGCGCACGAACTCCTTATGCGCTCGCTCGAACGCGCGCAACGCGGCGGCCTCGTCCAGCGTCGGCTGGCGCGGAGGAGGCGGCGTCGGACGCGCGGAGGCGGGCTTGCCCGTCGTCGTGCGGGCTGGTTGCTTCTTCGCGGCCGGGGCGGGCGCGTTGCGTTTGGGCGGCTTCGTCGCCGCCGCCGCTGTAGCCTTGACGGCCGGGCGCTGAGGGGTTTTAAGCGGAGTCTTGGTTGAAGTCGTGGTCGAAGTCTTGGTGGCGGTTTTACTGCTGGCGGCCGCCGGGCGCGGCTTCGGATTGGCGGTTTTGGGACGCTCCGCCGATTTGGTCTTCGTCGCAGAGGCGGCGCGGGAACTCTTTTTCGTGGATTTCGTGGTTGCGGCAACCGCCGTCTTGGTGGCTTTGCGAACAGGGGCTTTCTCCGCGGCGGAGCGTTTGGCGAGCGGCTGCGGCCGCGCCGGGGTCTTCGCGCCCAACTTGCGATTTTTTGCCGTCGACACGCCGGAGACGCTACGTGTGACCGGGCGGGAGGATGGTCTTTTAGCGCTCTTGCTGACAGATTCGCTCATGCGAAGCTCCATTATCAAAATGACTCCCCTGGCGGGTCAAGAAACGCCCGCAGTTTAACACAGCTTATCGCATAAATCAACGTGGTAGTGTAAGTTGCGGGTATCAGGGAGCTTTCGGGAACGAAGCGAAGGGGCGGCCAACAAAGAAAAACAGTTGATGTTAGCGAAGGCCTTATGTTAGAGTCCAAAAGGAGTTGCGCCCCTCGTGCGACCCTTGAGGGATGGGGGCAAACGTTTCCGGCCGACACTCGAACTCCTTTAAAATGTTTGGCTTAAGTTTTAATCGCGACTCTCGATAGCGGCCTCCGACCATCCCACCTTAGGAACTCCCCAACAGAGAAAGCGCCTGTACTAATGACAGACACTCCTATGATCATGCGTGAGCAACAGTTTGAGCGGATTGTGTCTGTTTTACACAAACTGCGGGCTGAATCGCTCTCGCGCGTGGTCTTCCTGGTGGACAAAAACGGCCAGCCGATAGCCGTGCAGGGAGACGTGAGCAATATTGACACGACGAGCCTCGCCTCGCTTGCCGCCGGGAACGTCGCGGCGACCGGCGGCATGGCGCAACTCATTGGCGAGAAAGAGTTTCCGACGCTATCGCACGAAGGCGAGCGCGAGAGCATCCACATCTGCATCATCGGCCGGACGCTGCTCGTCGTCGTCTTCGACGACCGTTCCAGTCTGGGTCTGGTCAAACTGCGCGTCAAGCAGGCGGCGCGCGAACTGGCCTTAATTTTTGAGGATGTCGAACGCGATTCGCTGGCAAAGCGCGAGCAGGACGATTCACTTTTCGCCGGTATCACGGACGATGATATTGACAGTCTCTTCAATTAGTGACAGGTGACGGGTGACAGGTGACAAGTTGAAAACCTTGTTCTTTCCTGTCACCCGTCACCCGTCGCCCGTCACTTAAAAGCCATGACGTTTATCAATTACGCATCACGCGAAATCAATTGCAAGATCGTCTATTACGGGCCGGGGTTGTGCGGCAAGACGACCAACCTGCAATATATCTACGACTCGACCGCGCCCGCCTCGAAGGGCAAGCTGATCAGCCTCGCGACCGAAACCGACCGCACCCTCTTCTTCGACTTCATGCCGCTCGAACTCGGCACGGTGCGCGGCTTCAAGACGCGCTTTCACCTCTACACCGTCCCCGGACAGGTCTTCTACGACGCCTCGCGCAAACTCATCCTCAAGGGCGTTGACGGCGTGGTCTTCGTCGCCGACAGCCAGGAGGAGCGCATGGACGCCAACATCGAAGCGCTCTACAACCTCGAAGAAAATCTCAAGGCCAACGGCTACGACCTGTTGAAACTGCCCTACGTCCTCCAACTCAACAAACGCGATTTGCCGAACGTCATCCCGCCCGAAGAACTCGTGAGCGAACTGCGCCGCAAAGACGAGGCCGTCCACGAGGCGGTCGCCTACAAAGGCGTCGGCGTCTTCGACACGCTCAAGTCCGTCGCCAAGCAGGTGCTCACCGAACTGCGCAAAGGCTAAGCCCACGCGCCCCGTAATCCCTTCGGCGTCCGCCGCCACATATCCAAAAGGCCGCGTGGTTTTATGACCACGCGGCCTTTTAATTTGCCCCTGACTTATGGACGCGCTTCCGGCGTTTAAAAATTCATGCCGGAGTGCCTGCTATTTCAAGGTCAACGCCTGCGCCCGGACGGCGGCGTCTAACAGGGCGGTGACATCTTGCAGCGTGACCGTGCCGTAGTACCAGGAACCGGCGGCGGCGGCTTCGGCGTAGACGGCCTTATAGATGTCGTAATAGCTGCGCTGGCCGTCAACGAAGTTGAACACCTCGTCGCGCATGAGGCCGTGGAGGTTGGTGCGGACGCGCGCCTTCTCGCGATTCCCGAAGTAGTCTTTGATCGAGACGTTCCGCGGAATCTTCTTCGTCGCCTCCGTTTCCGCGACGCTCAACTTTGCGGGCGCGGGGCGCGCGCCGCGCAGTTGCGTGTAGTAAGTTTCGAGGTCGGTGGTCAACTGCGCGCCGTTGCGTTTCATGTTCGCCGCGAGTTCGCCGAGCGAGGTGGTGGCCTTACTGCCCGGCGTGGTGAAGACGCGGATGGTCGAGAGGGCGCGTTGTTCGCGCAGGACGCCCTGCTCGACGAGGTAGTTGGCTTCCTTCCAGTTGTCGCCCGCCGCCGCCGCGTTGGCGTGGCCTTCCTTGAGCAGGTTCATGGCGACGCGCAGATCATTGGCGAGACGCTTCGTGCCCTGCGCGTAGGTTTCGGCGGCGAGCGTGGGCACGTCGCGCTCGGTGGCGCGAGAGAGGAAGTAGGCGATTGAGCCGATGATGAAGTTGTTGCGGCGCAGTTGGGTTTGGTCGATCTTGTCGAGGTCGTCGTCGGACGAGTGGATGTAGTCGTCGTCCCAGTTGATGAGCGCGACGGCGGGCGTGTTGATGGGGCCGTCGAGGAACGTCTGATGGTCGGACGATCCGAACCAGGGGACGAAGCGCGCGTTGTACCCTTGGCGCGAGCCGCGCGTGGCGTAGAGCGGGCGCGTGTGCGGGCGCGGCAGGCCGCCCTGGCGACTGGCGGCGAGAAAGCCGTTGTTGGTGTTGATGACGTACTGCCCGACGGATTCAAAAATCGCGTCGAGGTAAGAGGTGCGCGAGTGGGGCGCGAAGATGAGATGCTGGACGCGGCTGCCGAGCGATTGATCCGCGCCGGTCATGTCCTGATGGACGTTGGCGAGAAACTTCTTCGGCTCGTCCGGGTAATCCTGAAAGTAGCGATACTCGGAATAGATTTCGTCAGTCCACCAGAAACGTATGTCGCGCAAGGGGCGCGGCATCTTGCCTTCGGCGATCAATTTTTTGTAGGTGCGCGCGAGTTCGAGCAGGTTGCCGCAGCCGCTCCCGTCGTCGTTGGCCGAGCCTTGTTCCTCTTGCAGGTGCGCGGTGAGGATGATCTGCTGGTCGTGTATGGAACTGCCGCGAATCCAACCTTCGACGAAGCCGGTGCGGCCGGGCGCGGGGCTGATGTCGGTGTCAACCTTCGCACGCAAGACGACGCGGCCGCCCTTCGCGCTTTTGCCCGTGCCGAAATAGTCCTGCACGTTGTCGGTGGCGAGTATGCGACGCAGCGTGTCGCCTTTGCGCGGCGGGAGGGCGAAGGCGAACGTGCCCTGCTTGCCCGCGGGCGGGGTCGCATCGATGCGCGTCCAGGCGATCTGGTCTGGGAAGTCGAGCGGATTTTTATTCTCGGTCGTAGTGTAACTGACGACGCCGACCGCGCCGCGCGCATAGACGGCGTTCTGCACGGCCGCGCCCGGCTGCGCGCTCGTCAGCACGAGCTTTCCCTTCACGTCCAAACCTTTGAGACTCTCGACCGAAGCGTCGCCGATGTAAATGAGTTCGGCCGTCAGGTCGGCGTCGTGGCTGCCGTCGGCGAGATAGACGGCGTGCTCGCCGATGTCGGCGAGTTTGAGTTCGACGGGTTCGGTCATCCAGAGTTCCGCGCTGCGCGCCGTGTAGTTGACGCCGGGCAAAGTCTGCTCGACGAAGCGCACGTCTTCCAGCCCGACCTCTTTCGCCGCTTTGACGATGTACTCGGCCGCCTTGAAATAACCTTCCATGCCCGAATCGCGGTGCCAGTGCGTGAGCCAGCGGATGTGCTCGAAGGCGCGGTCGCCGGAGATTTCATTCGAGAGCATGCGAATCTCGCCGTCCGACAGAAACGGCGTGGTCTGCGCACGGACGAGCGGCGCGAGCGGCACGCACACGACGGCGCACAGCAGCAACAGCCCGGCAAATTTTCTTTTCAACATAAAACTACCCCTTTGAAGGGATGAGGGCGGAGGGATGAGGGATGAACAAGAAGGCATTCAATCTCTTGAGCGCTTTTCCTGATTCATCCCTCATCCCTCCGCCCTCATCCCTTATTTCTAGTTCTCTCTCCACTCCGGGATGCGTCCCGGCGTGTGCGGCGCGCCCGCGGCTTCCATCGCCTTTTCCAGGCGGGCGAGGTCGCCTTCGATGAGGGCGCGCAAGGAGGCGAGCACGGTTTCGAACTCCTGCGCGGCCACGGCGTACTGCGCGGCGTGCGTCCCCGTGGGGCGGGCGATAGACATCCGCTGTTCGCCGACGATCTGGCCGACGCGGTCGCTGATCGAAGGCGGCGTGTTCTGGTTGCGGGCGCGCAGGGTCGTGTCGCCGCGAAGCGAGCGCAGAATGTCGTTGACGCGGCGGTCAATCGCCGCCGCGTCGTCCAGCAACTTGTCGCCCGCCGACGGCGTATCGAGCAGGGCGCGGCGGATCGAGACGAGCCGGGGCTTGAGCGAGTTGGCGGTTTCCAGCGCGCCCGCCACGGCGCGTTGCAGCCGCGCGACCTTCTGTTGAAACTCGACGAGCGCGGTGCGGTCGCCGGCCGACATGCCCGACTGTCCTTCGACCACGACGTTGAACGTTTGCGGCGCGCCGAGCGGCGTCAGGACGCCGCCGACGCGCTTCGCCAGCGAAACCTTATACGCGCCGGGCATGACGAGCGGCCCCGCCGGGGCTTCAAAGAACGGGTCGGCCTCGGCGTCGGGCGCGGGCGGCGCGCTGAGGGTCGGCGCGGGCGAACGCAAGTCCCACGTCACGCGCTGCATTCCGGCCGTGACTGCCCCCGTCAAACGGCGCACGACGCGCCCGGAGGCATCCGTCACGGTCAGGATGACGACGGGCGCCTCTTCCTCTTCCTCCGCGCGCAAGTCTTCGCCGGTCGGAAGCCCGACGGTCGTGTTCCGACGCTCGGCCTCCTTCTCCGATTCCTGCCGGCGCACTTTGCGCGTCTTGATCGTCTCTTTCAGATAGTAGGTGAAGGTTGCGCCGAAGGGCGGGTTCTCCGCGGTGTAAAAAGATTCGCCCTGAAAGACCTTGCCGCGCCCGCCGAGGGGCTGCGACTGGATGTACATGAGCGCGTCTTTGACGGGGAACAAAAAGCTCTCGCCGCGCAGCATCTCGGCCGAGACCAGACGCAGCGGCGCATAGTTGTCGAGCACGTAGATGCCGCGCCCGAACGTGCCGATGACGAGATCGTTTTCGCGTCGCTGGATGGCGAGGTCGCGCACGGCGATGGTCGGGAAATTGCCCTTGAGTTGAATCCACTTCGCGCCGCCGTTCACGGAGAAGAAGACGCCGAACTCCGTGCCCGCGAACAACAAATTCGGGTTCGCGTGATCCTCCGCGATGGCGAGCACGGGGACGTTCGCGGGCAGGTCGCCCTTGAGCGAAACCCAAGTGCGCCCCGCGTCCGTGGACTTCAAAAGATAGGGCGCGAAGTCGGCGTTCCAGTGGTTGTCGAAAGAGGCGTAGACGGTGTTGGCGTCGTGGTTGGAGGTGACGACGCGCGAGACGTAGGCCATGTCGGGCACGCCGGGGAACTTCTCAATCTTGCGCCAGTTCTTGCCGCCGTCCTCGGTCACCTGCATCAAGCCGTCGTCGCTGCCGACGTAGATCAAGCCCTCTTTCTGCTGCGACTCGGCGAGCGCGGAAGCGTTGCCGTAAAACGCTGTCGAAGCGTGGCGCGCGACGGCGTCAACGCCCCACACCCTGCCCATCACGGGCAACTTGTCGCGGTCGAGCGCGCGCGAGAGTTCGCCGCTCACGACCGTCCAACTGTCGCCGCGATCGTCCGAGCGATAGAGGCGGTTGGCGGCGAAGTAGAGGCGCGTGTGGAGGTGCGGGCTGATGATGAAAGGCACGTCCCAGTTGAGGCGCAAGGGGTCTTCGCCGCGCCCGGTGGCGGGCTGGATGCCGACGCGCTCGCCCGTGCGCTTGTCGAAGCGCGCGAGGCCGCCGTGTTGATATTCGGCGTAGACGATGTTCGGGTCGGTCGGGTCAACCTGTGAGCGGAAACCATCGCCGCCCTGCGTGACGAACCAGTCGGCGTTCGTGATGCCGGACGCGCTGCGCGTGCGCGCTGGGCCGCCGACGCTGAAGTTGTCCTGCGTGCCGCCGTAGACGTTGTAGAAGGGCGTGGCGTTGTCGGTCGTCACGTCGTAGAACTGCGTGATCGGCAGATTCTCGACGAAGTCCCACGTCGCGGCGCGGTCGTGACTTTCATAGACGCCGCCGTCCGAGCCGATGAGGTAGTGGTTCGTGTTGTCGGGATTGATCCAGAGGTAGTGATTATCGACGTGCTTCGAGCGTTCGCCGAGCCGCTGCAAGGTCTTGCCGCCGTCGTTCGAGACCATCGCAAAGACGTTCATCACGTAGATGCGTTCAAGCTCTTTCGGGTCGGCGTGGATTTGCGAGTAGTACATGGCCGTGGTGTCGAACTCGTTCCGGCGTTCCCAGTTGCCGCCCCTGTCCGTCGAACGAAAGATGCCGCCTTTTTTGTCGGCCGCCTCCACGGTCGCGTAGATGACGTTCGTATCGACGGGCGAGATGGCGAGGCCGATGCGGCCGATGTCGGAAGTGGGCAGGCCGCGCGTGAGTTTGTTCCACGTCGCGCCCGCGTCCGTGGATTTGTAGAGCGCGCTCTCGGGGCCGCCGTTGATCATCGTGAAGACGTGGCGGCGGCGTTGGTAGGCGGCGGCGTAGAGCGTGTCGGGGTTGTTGGGATCAAGCACGACATCCGTGACGCCGGTGTTCTCGCTGATCTTCAGAATTTGATTCCACGTCTTGCCGTTGTCGGTCGTTTTATAAAGACCACGCTCGCCGCCCGCGCCCCAGAGCGGCCCCTGCGCGGCGACGTAGACGGTGTTCGAGTCGCGCGGGTCGATGACGATGCGCCCGATGTGCTCGGAGGTTTTGAGGCCGACGTTTTTCCAATTCCTCCCGCCGTCGTCCGAGCGATAGACGCCGTTGCCGTAGGAGACGCTGCGCTGGCTGTTGTTCTCGCCCGTGCCGACCCAGACCGTGAGCGGGTTCTTCGGGTCGAGCACGACGACGCCGATCGAGTAAGAACCTTCATTGTCGAAGATGGGCGTCCAGGTCGTGCCCGCGTTCACGGTCTTCCAGACGCCGCCGGAGGCCGCGGCCACGTAATAACGGCTCTTGTCCTTCGGATCGACGGCGATGCCGACGATGCGCCCGGAGGTGAAGGCCGGGCCGATGAGCCGCATCCGCAAGCCGGCGAAGGTGGGCGTGGACATGGGGTCGGCGGGCTTCTTCGCCTCTTCGGCTTTCTTCGTCTCGTCGGTTTTCGGCTTCTCGGTTTCGGCCTTCTTAGCTTCTTCCTGTTTCGCTCGCTCGACGGCCTCTCTCTCCGTCTGCTTCTCTTCCTGCGCGCGCGGCGCGGGCGCGAGCGCGCACAGACACAGCGCGAGCAGCGAGAGGCGCAGCAGGGCGAGGGGGAGCGGTTTGATGGTCGTGGCGTATGGGCGCATGCGGGTGATTTCTCCTGAAGTGAAAAGGCGATGTCGTTGTAGTACGCAGCGAGCGGATGTTAGTTGCAGGCACGCGCGCTAGAAGGTCGGGGCGAACGGAGCGCAAGTTGAGTGACAACGAATCCGAGGCGGCATGAAAAAATCTTACGGGAAACAACAAATTTAGAGACGGCTGAATAGCAAGCAAAATATCATTACCCGCGCCCGCCGCGCAACGCGAGGTTTTTTTCATCGCCCCCGGCGAGACGGCGGCGGCAGAGGCGCGACGCGGCAGACGCGCGCACGGCGGGGAGGGCGCGGACAGGTTACGGGATAAACCGGCGGCGCGCCGGGATCAACCTGCCGCCGGGATGGTTGCCGCGATCTCGGCGGGCGATGTTATGATGTCTGCGCCAGCCGGATGGTCTTCCCCGATACTAGCCCCCTTGGAGCCGCGTCGCCGGTTGCGCTTCAACCGGCGCGAGCCAATCCCGACACCTTATTGCATTTTAAGGAGGCCTCGCGATCATGGAAGGATTAAGAAACAAAGCCTCGGCGTTATTGCGCGAGTATGTCACCGAGCGGCGCAGCGCGCATCGCCGCAACGCGCGTTACGCCGCCCGCATCCCGTTCAACGTCTCCATCGCCGGCGCGAAGCCGGGCGCGAAGCCGACGGCGGCTCTCGCGGGGCGCACGCGCGACCTCGGCGAAAGCGGCCTCAATCTGGTCGTGCCCTCCATCCGCATCGGCGGCGACTATCTCACGCTCGAAGAGAACCGGCTCTCGATCACGCTCGAACTCCCCGGCGGCGCGGTGAGTTTGATCGCCACGGCCGCGCGCTTCGAGCAACTCGACGGAGAGAGCGCGGGCGAAGGCTATCTCGTCGGCGTCCGCATCGAAGAAATGAGCGACGACGACCGCGAACGCTACGTGGCGCACCTGCGCACGCTCCCGCAAGCCGACCGGCGCAGGGACACGCTCCACCTCCGCGAAGCCTGAAAAGCCGCCGAGCGCGAAATCGCCCATCGTCACCAGAGAAAAGCAGTTTCCGGTGACGATGGGCGATTTCGCGCTCGACGGCTTCAACTCTTTAATTCGTGATGCCGAACTGCTGCAAAATGAAGGCGTAGTCGAAGGCCGTTTCGCGCAGGGCGTCGTAACGGCCGGACGCGCCGCCGTGTCCCGCGCCCATGTTGATCTTCATCAAGAGCGGGTTCTTGTCCGTCTTCATCGCGCGCAGCTTGGCGACGTACTTCGCCGGTTCCCAGTACATCACCTGACTATCGTTCAGGGAAGTCTTGACGAGCATCGCCGGGTACTCTTTGGCCTCGATGTTGTCGTAAGGACTGTAAGACTTCATGTAGGCGTAGGCTTCTTTGTCGCTCGGGTTGCCCCATTCGAGATACTCCTGCACGGTCAGCGGGAGCGACGCGTCCGTCATCGTGTTGATGACATCGACGAAGGGCACGTAGGTGACGATGGCCTTGAACAGATCGGGGCGCATGTTCGCCACCGCGCCCATCAACAGCCCGCCCGCGCTGCCGCCCGTGATGACGAGCCGATCCTTCGCCGTGTACTTCTCTTTGATCAAATGTTCGGCGGCGGCGACGAAGTCGGTGAAGGTGTTCTTCTTCTTCATCATCTTGCCTTCGTCGTGCCACTCACGGCCGAGGTCGCCGCCGCCGCGGATGTGCGCGATGGCGTAGACGACGCCGCGGTCGATGAGCGAGAGGCGGTTGGAGTTGAAGCCGACGTTCGTCGGGATACCGTAAGAGCCGTAAGCGCCGAGGAGCATCGCCTGGGGCGTCGCGGCCTTGCGCAGGTCTTTGCGGTAATAGAGCGAGACGGGAACGCGGACGCCGTCGGCGGCGACGGCGAAGGTGCGCTCGGAGCCGTACTTCGTCGCGTCGTAGCCGCCCAGCACTTCGAGTTGCTTGAGCAGTTCGCGCTTGCGGGCGCGCATGTCGTAGTCGTAGGTGCTTGGCGGCGTGGTGAATGATTGATAGCTGAAGCGCAGCGTCGTCGTATCGAACTCGGGCGTGAAGTTGACGTTCGCCGAATAGACGGGTTCGGGAAATTCGAGGTAGTGCGAGGCGTTCGTCTTGAGGTCGATGACGCGCACTTTTTGCAAACCCTGATCGCGCTCGGAGAGGACGTAGTGGTCGCGGAAGATCGACTGGGATTCGAGCGTCACGCCCTTGCGGTGCGCGATGAACTCTTTCCAGTTCTTCGGCTGCGGGTCTGAGACGGGCGCGGTGACGACGCGAAAGCCGCGCCCCTGGTCGTTCGTCAGGATGTAGAAACGGTCGCCGTGATGGTCGGGATAATACTCGTGCTGCCCCTCGCGCGCCGCGATCATTTTGAAAGGCTCGGCCGGACGGTCGGCGCGCAGGTAGCGATACTCCGTGTTGTTCGAACTGCCGACAGCGATGAAGATGTACTGGCGGCTGCGCGAGCGGCGCGCGCCGAGACGATAGAGTTCGTCCTTCTCCTCGTAGACGAGCACGTCCTTGTCTTTGGGGTCGCCGAGCGTGTGGCGATAGAGGCGATGCGGGCGTTTGGCGGCGTCCTCGGTGATGTAGAAGAGAGTCCTGGCGTCAGCCCAAAACGCGCTGGAGACTTTGCCGATGTCGTCGGGCAGAAGTTTCCCGGTGCGCAGGTCTTTGATGCGGAGGAAGTATTCGCGAAAGCCGGTCGTGTCGTGCGAGTAGGCGAGGAGGTTGGTGTCGTCGCTGACGGCGTAGGTGGCGATGGCGGTGTACTTCTGCCCCTTCGCCAGTTCGTTGAGATCGAGCGTGATCTCTTCGGGGGCGGTCAGCGCGCCCTTCTTGCGCGCGAAGATGGGGTATTGCTTGCCCGTCTCGGTGCGCGAGTAGTAGTAGTAACCGTCTTGCCGGTAAGGGACGTTGGCGTCCGTCTGTTTGATGCGCCCGAGCATCTCTTGATAGAGCTTCTCCTGGAGGGCTTCCGTGCCTTTCATCAACGCATCGGTGTAGGCGTTTTCGGCTTCGAGATAAGAGATAACTTCCTTGTCGGTTTTTTCGCGCAGCCAGAAGTAGTCGTCGTTCAGCGTCTCGCCGTGAAAGGTCTGACTTTTGGCGACTTTCCTGGCCGTCGGCGGCGCGGGTGGGTGCTGGTTAGCTTGTGCCATGATGTCCGTGTGACTGAGTGAGATTAACGCGCCGCAGAGCGCGAGCATGAACAGCAGCTTCTTCATCAGTGGTCTCCAATTAGGTGGCGGAACGTGAAAAATTTTAACGGGATGCGCGCGCCGGGGCGACCGCGTCGCGCGATACGAAAACTTCGCCTCATGCCGGAGATGGGGGCGACAAAAATTGGAACGTGGGCTGCTCTCAAAATTTGGAACGTGGGCTGCTCTCGCGTCGGCACGCCTGACGTTTGCGCGCCGCTTCACGATCTGATAGACGCGCATTATAGTTGCGGCCGCGCGCGCCTCGCAACCGCGCCGCGACGTGCAACGCGCTGCGTGCGCCGCATGCGCCGCGCGGAGTTTGGCGGCGCGCGGGTTTTACCTCTTGCGCGCGCGGCGGCACGGGTTGTAGGCTGTCGCCGTCAGGCGCGAAGGAGCACGACAGGCTTCTGACGGTCGCGCGCTTGAGCGCGGCGCGAAGAACCGGACGCGCGTGGCGTCACGCGGCGCGCCGGGCGCGTTCAGACGACGGGCAACTTCCGCAGCCTCGACAGTCTTCACCACAGAGGAGCACACGCCCTCATGCGCACACTCTCGCACATCATCCTGGCCGCCGCCATCCTGCTCGACGCCTTCGTCATCGCCTCCTTCGCGCAAGCCGCGCCGAAGGAGACGAAGGAGACGAAGGAGACCGCCACGATCACGGGGCGCGTCACCGGCGGCGGCAACGACGGCGATCAACCGCTGCCCGGCGTCGGCATCATCCTGACACCGGCCGGGTTCAACCGTTACGTCCGCAGAGCGGCGGCGCGCGCCACGACCGGCGCGGACGGCTTCTACCGCCTGGCGAACGTGCCCGCCGGAAGTTATCAACTCTACATTCTCGCGCCCGGCTACACGCCCGCAGGCGCGCTCTCGTCGCGCGGCCGGGGCGATGCGCGTACGATCAACATCGAGGCGGGCGAGACGCTTGAGCATCAAGACTTCACGCTGGCGCGCGGCGGCGTCATCACCGGGCGCGTCATGGACGCCGACGGCAAACCCGTCATCGCGGAGACTCTCAAACTTCTTCATCCCGGCGACCCGCGCTCCGGCGCAGGCAACGTCGGCGCGGCCTACCGCGATGAAACCGATGATCGCGGCGTCTATCGCCTGTATGGTTTGCCCGCCGGTCGTTACCTCGTCTGCCTGGGAGAGGAGAAAGAGAGCGGAGCGGTGAGAGCCGCGCTGATGGGCAAGAATCTCACGCGCACCTGTTATCCGAACGCCACCGAAGAAGCGCAGGCCAGGATCGTGGAAGTCTCCGCGGGGGGTGAAGTGACGGGCGTGAACATCACGCTCGCGCCGCCCGCCAAAACTTACGAGGTCTCGGGGCGCATGCTCGACGCCGAGACGGGGCAGCCCGTCGCCAACCTCTCCTACGGTTTCGGCGCGATCAGCCCCGGCGACAAGCACATCGGCAACCGCGGCTGGAACGCCACGAAGACGAACGCGGCCGGCGAGTTTCGTTTCGGCAACCTGCCGCCGGGTCGCTACGCCGTCTTCGTCGTCCCGCGCGAGCAGGACGCGCCCAACTACTACAGCGAAGCCCTCCCCTTCGAGATAGACGATGAGAACTTGAACGGCCTCGTCGTAAAAGTGCGGCGCGGCGCAATTTTGCGCGGCATCGCCTCAATCGAAGGCGCGACGGATCGCGCCGCGCACGCGAAGCTCGCGCAGGTGTCGCTGCACGTCCACGTCGTCGCGGCCGAGCCGAGAGCGGCGGACGAACTTCCCGTGGGCAACTCTTCGCGCCTGGTCTTACAGCCGGACGGCAGTTTTCACGTCGCGGGCTTGCCGCCCGGCAAGGCGCAGTTCACGCTCGACGGCTTCTCGTCTCCGCGAGGCTTTGCGCTGCTGCGCGTCGAGCGCGGCGCGGCCGAGCAGCGCGACGGCATCGAGATCGGCGTGGGCGAACAGGTGTCGGACGTGCGCCTGCGCCTCGCCTACGGCACGGCCGTCGTGCGCGGCCAACTCGAAGTGCGGCGAGACGGCCAGCCCTCGCAGATTCCGGAGGGCGGGCAACTCTACGTCACCATGCGGCGCGTCGAGGGCGTGAGAGCGTCCTGGGAAAACGTCGCCGTCGAAGTTGACGGGCGCGGCCGCTTCGTCCTCGAAGCTCTCGCCCCCGGAGAATACGAACTCAAGGCGAACGTCTGGGTGCGCCCCACGCCCACCGCGCCGCTGGGCGCAAGTATCCCGCCCGTCAGGCAGAACGTCTCCGTGCCGGAGAAGGGCGAAGTCAACGTCACGCTCGTCTACGACCTGAGCGCAAAGCCGCAGGCGGTGACGCCTTGAACGCCGCCCGCCGCCTCCGGCCTGTAAGCGGCCGCGCCGCGCGCGTGCGACCGACCTGGCGCGGCGCGCTCTGGTCGCCGCTCGTCCTCCTCGCCGTGCTGCTCCTCGCGCCAATTGCCTCGACGGCGCAAACGCGCGCGGAGGTCGCAACGGACGAGAGCCGGACGGGCGGCGCGATCACGGGGCGCGTCGTCGGCGAAGACGGGCAACCGCTGGCGAACGCGAGAGTCAGCGCGAGCCGGATGGGCGGCGCGGCGGGCGCGGTGGCGGCGCAGAGCGATGGAGAGGGCAAGTTCACCCTCGCCAATCTCACCTTCGGCGCGTATCTCGTCAACGCCTTCGCGCCCGGTTACATGCTCGAAACCGATCCGTCCGAACACCCCTCCGCGCGCGTCTATCATCACGTCGGCGATTCCGTCACGCTCAGGATGATCAAGGGCGGCGTCATCACGGGCACGGTGACGGGCGCGGGCGGCGAGCCGGTGGTCGGGGTCTTTATCGAGGCGACGCGCGTGCGCTACGCGGATGGGCGCACGGTGCGCGAGGGCGCGAGCGGCCGCATCTGGCAGCCCCGCCAGACAGATGATCGCGGCGTCTATCGCATCTACGGCCTGCGCCCCGGCGCGTACATCATCCGCGCCGGTGGCCGAACCTCTTTCGGCACGTTCACGCCCTACGACCTGAACGTGCCGACTTACTATCCCTCCACCACGCGCGACGCCGCGACCGAGGTGGCCGTGCCGGCCGGAGCGGAGATGACCGGCATTGACATCCGCTATCGCGGCGAAGCGGGGCGCGCCGTCAGCGGCGTGATCTCCGGCGCGCTCCCCGCTGATTATCCTGCCTCCGGCACCGTCGTCATCGCACTCAAGCACGTCTCCTCCGCCGCGCCCGAACAGTACGTCTCGTTCCTGCCGGGCAACAGCGGCTTCGCCTTCGACGGCGTCGCCGACGGCGACTACGATCTGTTGGCGCGTCTCAACTCATCGCGCGCCGACCTCGCCGCCGCCTCGCCGCCCCGCCGCGTCAGCGTGCGCGGCCGCGACGTGACCGGCATCACGCTCGCCCTCGCGCCGCTCGGCTCCGTCTCCGGCCAACTGCGTTTCGACCCGCCCGCCGCCCTCGACGATAAGCTCGCCTGCCCGCCCGCCCGCGCGCCGCGCGCCGCGGAAAGCGTTATCAGCGCGCGACGTGTGGACGCAGGCCACGCCGCCGATCCGGGCAGCGCGTTTTTTCCCGCCGCGAGCGAAACCGTGCCCGACGACAAAGGCGAATTTCACTTGCGCGGCCTCAAGGCCGGTCACTACCAACTGCTCGTGCGCCTCCCTGCCGCAGACTTCTACGTTCGCGCCGTCACGCTCGCGAACGCCCCGGCTAACAATGCGCCGCCCGCGCCCGCCGCTCCCGGCAAAACCGCCAGGCCCGCCCCGGCAATCGGCGACCCGGCGCGCCTCGGGTTCACTCTGCAAACGGGCGAACGCCTCTCCGGCTTAAACCTCCACGTCGCGGCGGGCGCGGCGGGTGTGCGCGGTCGCATCGCGGCCGCAAACGGCGGCGCGGGCGCGTCTGCCGCCGGAGTCGCGCTGCGCGTTCACCTCGTCCCGGCGGAACGCGAACAGGCCGACAACCTCCTGCGCTACGCGGAGAGCCGCGTCGCCGCCGACGGCGCGTTCGCCTTCGCTCATATCTCCCCCGGTCGCTACTGGCTGCTCGCGCGCCCCGCCCCGAACGCGCCGGACGCGCCGGACAATTCCCCGCTCCCGCTCGCCTGGGAGGCCGACGCGCGCGCCCGCCTGCGGCGCGAAGCCGAGGCCGCACGCGCCCCTCTCGCGCTCGCCCCCTGCCAGCGCATCGCCGATTTCGTGCTGCCGCATCCGTCGCGGTGAGCCTCGCGCGCGCCTCCCGCCTTCCTCTCACCCTTCCCCTTTTCACTTTCACTTTTCCCTGTGCTTAAATGGCTGCCCGAAAGGTTTTCACGAATGGCACACGAGAACACGCTCGACGCGTCGCAGACCGCGCTCATCATCATCGACATGCAGGAGGCGTTTCGCTCCTCCGTGCCCGACTTCGCTGAGGTCGCGGTACGCATCGCGCTCATGGCGCACGCCGCTCAACTGCTCGGCCTGCCCGTGCTCTTCACCGAACAATACCCGAAGGGCTTGGGGCGCACCGCCGGGGAGATTCGCGCCGTGCTGCCCGCCGCGCTCGAACCCATCGAAAAGACCGCCTTCAGTTCCTGCGGCGCGCAAAGTTTCGTCGGCGAACTCGAACGCGTGGGCGCGCGCCACGCGCTCGTCTGCGGCATCGAAGCGCACGTCTGCGTCAACCAAACGACGCACGACCTGCTCGCGCGCGGCTACCGCGTGCATCTTCTCTCCGAGTGCATCACGGCGCGCTCCGCGCACAATCGCCAGACCGGCCTCGACAAGATGCAACAATCCGGCGCGCTCCCCTCTTCCATCGAAATGGCTCTCTTCGAACTCATGCGCGATGCCGCCCACGAACAATTCAAGGCGGTGCAGAAACTTATTAAGTGACAGGTGACAGGTGACAGGATTAACACCTGTCTTCATCCTGTCACCTGTCACCTGTCACCTGTCACTTTACTTATGGACTTTCTTTCAGGACTCAACGAACAACAACGCGTCGCCGTGGCGACGACGGAAGGGCCGCTGCTGATACTGGCGGGCGCGGGGTCGGGCAAGACGCGCGTCATCGTGCATCGCATCGCCTACCTCATCGCCGAACAGGGCGTTGCGCCCTATCACATTCTCGCCGTCACCTTCACGAACAAGGCTGCGGGCGAGATGCGCGAGCGCGTCGCGCGGCTCTTGAGCGACCAGCGGCTCCCGAGCGCGCCGCTCATTTCCACCTTCCACTCCCTCTGCGTGCGTATCCTGCGCCGCGACATCGAGCGGCTCGAAGAGGGTCATACGCGCTCCTTCACCATCTACGATCAAGACGACTCGACGCGCATCGTCAAGGGCGCGGTCAAAGATTTAGGACTCGACTCCGACCGCCTCGGCGCGCGCCAGGTGCAGTCCGCCATCAGCCACGCCAAGAACAGCGGCACGGACGCCGACGCTTACGCCGCGCGCGTCGAATACGGCGACGAAAAGCGCGCCGCCATCGCCCGCGTCTACCGTCTCTACGAGGAACGCCTCGTCAACAACAACGCGCTCGACTTCGACGACCTGATGATCAAGGCCGTCCGCCTCCTGCGCAAAAACAAGGAGGTGCGCGACTACTACAACGACAAGTTTCGCTACATCCTCGTCGATGAGTATCAAGACACCAACAGTCTCCAGTTCGCCCTCATCCGCTTCCTCACCGAACGACAGCAGAACGTCTGCGTCGTCGGCGACGAAGATCAATGTGTGGTCGCGGGCACGATGATCGAGACCCGGCGCGGAACTTTGCGCGCGGAGAAGGTGCGCGTCGGCGATAGCGTGTTGAGCGCGAAGGGCGGCGGTCAAACGCAATTCAGCCGCGTCGCGGAAGTGACCGAGCGTCGGGTTATCAATCAGCCGGTCGTCAAGATCAGCACGAAGCGCGGCTTCTCACTGACGACCACGCCGGAGCACGTGCATTTCGCGCGCTACATGGTTGACGATGCTGACGGCGACGACTTGTTCTTCACTTACCTGATGTACAAGCGCGGCGTCGGTTTCCGTCTGGGCGTCACGCGGCGTTATCGTACGGCGAGCGCGGCTCATAAAACCATCGGCTTCATCCAACGCAGCACGCAGGAAAGCGCCGACGCCCTCTGGGTGATCGAAGCGTGCCGCACCGAAGAAGAATCGTGTTACTGGGAGAATTTTTACGCCGCCGCCTACGGCTTGCCGACCGTCATGTTCAAGGCCGTCACCGGAACGAGGATGCCGCAGGCTTCCATTGATCGTCTGTTCGCCGGAGTCGATACGGAGCGCGGAGCGCGGGCTTTGCTCGCCGCTAAGAGGATGTCTTTCGAGCACCCGCACCACACGCCGAAATGCACCACGCTCACGCGGCGGCGCAATTTCAGCGTCACGCTCTGCAAGGACGGACGCCATAACCCGCTGCACTATTGCGAAGTGCTCGGCTCGGACATGGACGACGCGGGGCGTCTGCGCCGAATCGGACTTAACCCGACACCGCACAAGCGCAACGGCTGGCGCGTGCGCGCCACGACGGGAGACTTTGGAGAGATCGTTGCCTTGCACCGGAAAGTTGATTCCGCGCTCGGCGGCGTCAACTTGATTCTCAAGGCGGGCTTTACCGACGGCACTTCGCTTCACTTTACCCCCGCCTCGCATGTCCTCCCCGGCATGCGCGTCTTCGTGCATACGCCCGACGGCATCGAGCAGGACGAGGTGGTCGCGGTCGAACGCTTAACCTATAGCGGACGCATCTACGATTTCAACGTCGAACGCACGCATAATTTCGTCGCCAACCACATCTACACGCACAACTCGATCTACAAATGGCGCGGCGCGGACATCTCGAACATTTTGAACTTCGAGCAGCACTACCCGGAGGCGAAGGCGATTCGGTTGGAGCAGAATTATCGCTCGACGCAGAACATTCTGGACACGGCGGGCGCGGTCGTGAAGTTGAACACGGAGCGCAAGGGCAAGAACCTGTGGACATCGAACCCGGCGGGCGAGCGCATTCGCTACTATCAGGCTTTCGATGCGGAGGGCGAGGCGCGCTTTGTGGCGGCGAAAGTAGATGAGCATCGCCGCGTCGATCCCGCGCTGCGGGCGGCCGTGCTGTATCGCACGAACGCGCAGTCGCGCGTGTTTGAAGAGGCGATGCGGCGCGCCAACATCGCTTACAACATCGTCGGCGGCTTCTCCTTCTACGAGCGCGCCGAGGTGCGCGACATCATCTCTTACCTCAAACTGGCGATGAACCCGCACGATTCCATCGCCCTCATGCGCGTCATCAACACGCCGCCGCGCGGCCTCGGCAAACAGACGCTCGACGAACTCGACCGCCGCGCCAAAGACTACGGCGTCTCGCTCTGGGAGACGCTCGCCATCGTCACCGACCCGACGCAGGAGACGAAGGGGTTCGCGGCGCGCGCCGCGTCGTCGCTCAAAAACTTTCAGCGCATGATCACGAACCTCGTCTCGGTCGCACAGCGCGAACCGGCGTCGGAAGTGGTCAAGGCGGCCATACTCGATTCGGGTTACGCGGACGCTTTGAAGTCGGAGAACACGGAAGAGGCCGAGGGGCGTCTGGAGAACTTGCAGGAACTCGTCAACGCGGCCGTGGATTACGACCGCGAAGAGGGCGGCGGCCTGCGCGACTTTATAGACGCCGCCGCGCTCGTCTCCGACACGGATCAGTACAAGCGCGACGCGCCCGTCACGTTGATGACCGTCCACTCGGCGAAGGGTTTGGAGTTTCCGCTCGTCTTCATGGTCGGCCTCGAAGACGGGCTGTTCCCCCACTCGCGCTCGGCCACCGACCCGGCCGAACTCGAAGAGGAGCGGCGGCTCTGCTACGTCGCCATCACGCGCGCCGAGCGGTTTCTCTACGTGACGCACGCGATGAAGCGGCGCGTCTACGGCGAAGAGTTGGCGTCCGAGCCGTCGCAGTTTTTGAACGAGATGCCGTTCGACTTGATGGAAGACCTGTCGCGCGGCCCCTCCTGGCTCTCCTTCGCGCGCAGTTCCGACCGGCTGGAGAACGCGCACGCCGCGCGCGCCTTGCGCGGCCAGACGGGCGGCGCGGCGCGCCCCGAGAAACCTTACGAGGGCAAGACCTACAACAGCGCGGACTCCATCGCCGAATTTTTCCGCCAGCGCGGTCAGCAAGTGAACCCGCGCAGCGCGACGCCGCCGCCGTCGCCCACCATCAAACGCCGCGCGGAGGCAGGCAAATCTTCGACCACACCCGCAACGAACGACGCGGGCGGTTTCGCGCCCGGCGCGCACGTCAAGCACGCGAAGTACGGGCGCGGCCTCGTCCTGCGCCGCGAAGGCACGGGCGACGCCGCCAAACTCACCATCAGCTTCCCCGGCTTCGGTCAGAAGAAGCTGATCGAAAAGTATGCCGGGTTGGAAAAAGCCTGAGACAGAAGTCAGGAGTCAGGAGTCAGGAGTCAGGAGTCAGGAGTCAGTTGTCGGAAATCTGAAATCTGAAATTTGAAATCTGAAGTTTGAAGTCTGAGGTCGGGTGTTGGGATAAAACGTGTGCCCGGTTCCTTTCTGTCTCCTGACTTCTGTTTCCTGTCTCCTGACTTCTGTCTCCTGTTTTCCGCCTTTCGCGTTCTCACTTCATCATTTATCTTTTCTCCGCTCCCTGTCATAATCCACGCGCGCTCCGGCGGTCGTCCTTGCTGTCGCTACTAACCTTGAGAAGTCGTTTAATTCAATCTAAGGAATCACAGCCCATGAAGTTCCCCCTCTCCGTGCGCTCTCGCGGCGCGTTGCTCGTCGTGTTGGCCGTCTCGCTGTTGCTCGCTCCCATCCGGGCGCAGCGTCCCGCCCCGAAGCCCGCGCCCGCCAGGCCAGCCCCGGCGCGGCCGACGCCCGCCGCCGAACCAACTCCCGCCGTGACGTTCGACACGCTGCTATCGGCCGATGCCTACGGCATCTACGCGGAGTTGCGCGCGGTCGGCCGTCATGCCAACTCCGAGGAGATGAAGCAACTGCTCGCGCCCTTCAACCTCGAAGGCAGCGGCGCGCCCGACGAGATGCTGGCCTTGTACAACTTCATCGACGCGCACGCCGACGCGCTGCTGACGGCGCGTTTGATGTTCGCCACGATGCCCGTGCGCGCGGGCTTGCCGGAAACGCTGCTCGCCCTGGAAATGCCTTCGGCCGAGGAGGCGCGAAAATTCGTGCCCGAGTTGAGGCAGTTCGCCGCCGCCAACATCAAGCCGCCAAACATCGCCCCGGCGAGGACGACGTTGACGACGAACGCGACGCTCGAAACCTCTGACACCCCGCGTCGGCGCACGCGCCGTCGCGCGCGGACGCAGGCGGCTGCGACGGAGAACGCGGGTGGCGGGCGGCGGTCAGCTTCGCCCGCCGCGCTCCCGTTTCAAATCAAGCGCGCGGGCAGTCTCATCGCCATGAGCAACACGAATTTTACGTTCAAGGATTTACACGGGACGGATGAGGCGTTGCTCGTCAACGAGGCGGACTTTCAGGCCGCGCGCACGCGCTTCAGTTCCGACACGCTGTTCGTCTATTTCCACCCCACGCGCATGACGAACAGCATGAAGCAGCGCAACGAGGCGTTGGAGAAAGAGTACCGGCGGATGGAGGAGATACGGCAGGCCGAGGCGCGCAAGGGCGGGGCGCAAGGCAACTCCGACCTCATCGTCGAGGACGAAACGGTGGCCGTGCTCGGCGGCGGGGGCAATACGAACATCCGCACGGACGCGAACGGCAACGCGAACTTTTCCGTCACGATGGGCGGGAACACGAACACGTCGAACGCGAACGTCGCGCCCGCGGACGAGACGCCGCCGGAGCCGACGCCCACGCCGAAGAGTGAGAAGGAGTTGGAAGAGGAACGGCAGCACGAGCAGTCGCGGCAGTTCGCGCAGTCGCTCTCGTCGCTCGCCTTCAACGGGCGGGGCGCGAGTAACGAATCATGGTCGGAGGCAATCGGCGTCGGGGCGTCGCTCGACGGTGACGCGCTCGTCGTGCGCGGCCTCTTCATCGACCTCTCCGGCGATCAACCGCTGCGCCCGATTCCCTTCCTCCCCGTGCTGCTCTCAGGCCCGCCCATCGCCGCCGAAGCCTCGACGGTGCTGCCCGCCGACACGGACATCTTCCTCAGCATCTCGCTCGACCTGCCGCAGATGTACGACTATCTCGCCTCCATGATGAAAATCGTCGATCTCGCCGCCGCGCAGGAAGAAGGCAAAGGCGGCTTCGGCGAACAACTCACGGCGTTCGAGAAGACCAACAACTTTCGCATCCGCGAAGAACTGATCGCCGCGCTCGGCAACGAGATCGCCATCGGCATGCCCGGCAATCAATTCTTCGGCCGTCGCGCCGTGCGCCGGAGCGAAAAAGATGATTCGCCGCCCCCGCCCTCCGGCCCCATCGTCGTCGTCGCTTTGAACGACAAGGAGAGCTTGCAGAAACTCCTGCCGCGCGTGCTGAACGCCATCGGCTTCGCGGGCGCAACCGAGCAGAGCATCGTCGAGAAGCACGGGCAGGTCGAAGTGCTCACCTTCTCGAACGGCACGCTCGCCTTCATCGATCGTTTCCTCGTCGGCGCGCCCGACGCGGCCACCATGCGCCGCGTCACTGATGCCTACAACAGCGGCGAAACGCTCGCCGCCAGCGCGCGCTTCCGCGATTCGACGAGTTGGCAGTCCCGGCAGGGCATCGGGCAGGTCTACCTCGCCAGCGCGCTGCTCAAGAGCATGTTCTCTGAAGTGACCAGCTCCATTGACGACATCGACGACCCGGCCATCCGCGCCTACCTCATGCGCCTCAACCCCGAACCCGGCGCGGTGACGCACCTCGCCACGCGCGAATCCGACGGCCTCATGCACGAACTCCGGCTGCCGAAAAACCTCCTCTCGCTGTTCGCGGCCAGCCAACTCGTCAGCCAGAAACTCGCCCCCATCCGCGCGAACGAGTACACGGCCGAATGGAAACTGCGCATGCTCCACGACGCGCAGACCCGTTACAAGGAGAGCCACGGCCGTTACGGCACGCTCGAAGAACTCACGGCCGAGAAAGGCGACAGCTCCGGGCCGGGCGACTCGGACTGGTCGGAGACGAGCGGCTACGCGGTTAAGCTCTCCGCCTCCGGCGACCGCTACGAGGCCACCGCCACGCCCACCGCCTACCCCAAACTCGGACGCCGCTCCTTCTACATAGACCAGACCGGCTCTCTGCGCGGCGACGACACCGGCGGCAAACCCGCCTCTCAGTCATCGCCGATCATCGACTAAGCGAACGACGAAGGCAGGACGCCGAACGCGGAGCGATGGCGATGGACGACGGATGAACGATGGATGAACGACGGATGAACGACGGATGAAGGATGGATGAAGGATGGATGAACGACGGATGAACGACAAACTTTCTTTAGAAGCTGTTTGAACGAGTACCGCCAGGGACGATTGATAATAGCCCGGCGATTTATCGCCGGGGATAAGGTACAAGATAAAGTATGGAGTCCCGGAGGGACGATTGAATGTTCATCACCATTCAATCGTCCCTCCGGGAC
>DASVVO010000080.1:0-7979 GCA_036386515.1 Pyrinomonadaceae bacterium | reverse complement strand
TCCGGCAACAACGCCTGCGCGTCGCGGCGGGCGTCTTCGGGTCGCTCGTCCTGCTGGTCTTGGCCTACGTGGCGATGGCCGACAAGGGGTTCGCCGTCCCCGGAGGCGAACGTCTGCGCGCCTTCTTCGACCGCCACGACTCGTCCCTCCTGCGCCCCACGAGAGAGATGCCGGAGATACGACGCGAGGCCGCCGCCCTGCGCCGCCGCTTGTTCGACGCGCTCAACGCCGGTCGCACCACCGAGGGCGACCTGCGCTGGATCAAGGCGACGCTCAAACCGGGCGCGAAGTTGAACGTCGAAACGTGGAGCCATTCGCAATCGCTCTTCGCCATGTTCCGCATCCCCGAAGCCACCGACGACGAACTGCGCGCGCTGCTGCCCTATCTGGAAATGCCTTTCGCGCCCGGCGTGGCCGTGGAGCGAGACGGCGTGAAGTACGGCTGGACTTCGCACCAGGGCGACACCGACACGCTCGCCGAACCCGCCCTCTGGACGACCGCCGCGCTCGCCGCCGCCCTCGCCCGCCCCGGCCTGCTCGACGCCGCCGAACGCGAACGCCTGCTCGCGCATCTCGCCTATACGCAGGAGGTCTTGAAACTTTATCGCCCGCGCGACGACGGCGGCTGGAACATGTTTCCCCGGCAGAAAGACCCCGGCGAGGCCAATCCCTACACCACCACGCTCGCCCTCCTGACCCTGCTCGAAATGCGCCGCGCCGAATTGCCGTGGGAAGGCAGCGCATCGCGCCGCGACGAGTTGCTGCAACGCACCGCGCAATGGTTGATCGACGACTACGACACGACGACCGCGCCGCCCGGCTGGCACGGCACGGGCGAAGGCGCGTATGAGACGTTCGACGGGCTGACGCTGCAAATCTACTCGCTGCTCCTGCGCACGCAGGAGGAGACGGGTTATCAAGTGCCGCCCGCCATCCTGCACAACATTCCCCGCCACCTGGTGCCGATGACGGCGCGCGATTTCACTTTCCCCATCGGGCGCGCAGAGTTTTCCGCCGTCTACATAGACCACGAGCGGCGCGAGTACACGGGCAAAGAGGGCGTCGGCTTCCTCTGGCACCCGTGGGCGATTGACTGCGCCGAACGCTGGTTGCGCTGGGCTGAACAAAACAACGCGGACGCGCCCGTGGAACGCGTCCGCGTCCGCCGCGCGCTCGGCTACATGGTCGTCGATCTCGGCGATGAAGCCGTCAAACGCGCGACCGCCGAATGGACTTTCATCCCCGCCGAAACGCTCTACGGCCTGACCGCCGTCAAGCCGCTGTGAAGTTTCAGGTTTCAGGTTTCAAGTTTCAGGTTCAAAAACATTCAAACCTGAAACCTGAAACTTGAAACTATTATCCGTCAGGAGAAGTTTGTGGAATACAAACCACGCCCCATAGACACTTCGCGAGTCACGCTCCCTGCGGACGTGCTCGAACTGACCGAGTTGCTGGCGAAGAACACGCACGAAATCTGGGCGCGGCAGCGCGTCTCCGAGCATTGGCGTTACGGCGCAGAGCGCAACGACGAACGCCGCGAGCACCCCGGCCTCGTCTCCTACGAGGAGTTGTCCGAGGTCGAGAAGCAATACGACCGCAACACCGCGCTCGAAACTCTGAAGACCATCATCTCGCTCGGCTACCGCATCGAGCCGCCCGCCCGCGCCGCCCACGCAGGCGACGCGACGCACGCCCCAGGCGATGTCAACGCCGTCTTGGAAACGCTCGCGCAACCCGGCGCGCTCAACCTCAACGCCCTGCTCGCCATCTGGCAGGTGCGCGACCCCTCGCGCTGGGCGCGCAGCCCGGAAGTCTATCGACGCCTCGGCGCGCGTCTCCTGCGACTCGGCGAGTCGATCCTGACTTACGACGTGGTCTCCGAAGGCTTGCAGCCCTGGCCTGGCGACCTGCGCCTGCGTCAACTACAGGCGCACGCCCTCACGCGCCTCGGCGCGACCGAGCGCGCCAATGCCCTGCTGCTCGCGCTCTACGAGGAAGGACAGCGCGACGAAGAGACCGTCGGCATGCTCGCGCGCACGCACAAAGACCTCTGGCAGCAGGCGGACGCTCCGGCGGAACGCGAGCGGCAGTTGCAACAATCCTACAAGTTTTACGCCGAGGCTTACCGCTTGACCGGCGGCTACTGGACGGGCATCAACGCCGCCACCATCGCCCTCCTGTCGGGACGGCGCGAACACGCCCGCGCGCTCGCCTCCGAGGTGCGCGAGTTGTGCCTCGCCGACCTGCGCCGGACGGCGGAGACGGGCGGGGAGCGTTACTGGACGCTGGCGACGCTCGGCGAGGCCGCGCTCGTCTCCGAAGACTGGACGGAGGCCGCGCGCCGCTACGACGAAGCGTTGGCGGACGGCCACAGGCAACCCGGCGAACTGGCCTCCACCCGCCGCAACGCGCGGCTCATCATCGAATATCTCGGCGGCGACCCGGCCTTCGTCGAACGACATCTGCCCGTGCCTAAAGTGGTCGTCTTCGACGGGGGCGATGCGTCCGGTCGGCTGGCGACGCCGGAGGCGGAAGCGTCCGTGCATCAAATGATCTTCGAGCGCCTGACCGAGATGAACGCGGGCGTCGGCTATGCGGCCGTGCCCGCGCCCTACGACGCGCCGTTTCTCGAAGCGATGCACGCGGCGGGCGGCGAGACGCACGCCGTCTTGCCCTGCCGTCTGAGCGAACTGCTCGCGGCCGAACGCGCGGGCGACGACGAAGCGCGTGCGGAGAGAGGCGCGCTGTACGCCTCCGTCCTCGGCCGCGTCACCTCCGTCGTCGCCGCCTCCGAGCAGAACATGGCGGCCGGGGGCATGTCCGGCGAATACTCACGCCTCCTCTTGCACGGGCTGGCCTCGATGCGAGCCAAACAACTCGACACCGAACTCGTCCCGCTCGCGCTCCTCGACGCCTCCGACGCGACCGACGCCGGAGGGCGACCGGCCGCCGTCGCCTCGCCCTCCGAAGGCTCGGACGTGAGAGGCGAGTTGATAGATGTGAGCGGCCTCGTTCGTCCTCGCACACTTGACGCGCCGCCGCACGCTTCGCCCGCGCTCGCAGTTCGCGCGGATGCTCTGGCGGACGCGGCCGACGGCTTCGACGCGCAACTGGCCGCGCTGCTCTTTGCCGATGCCGTCAACTTCAGCAAGCTGACGGAGGCGCAGATTCCCGTTTTCGTCCGGCACTTTCTCGGCGCGGTCGGCTCGCTCGTCGCGCGCTTCCAACCCGCGCCGCTCCTCAAAAACACCTGGGGCGACGGCCTCTATCTCGTCTTCGCCGACGTGGCCGCCGCCGGACGCTTCGCCCTCGACCTCAGCGACCTGTTGCGCGCCACCGACTGGACACGGCACGGCTTACCCGCCGACCTAAGTCTACGCATCGCGCTCCACGCCGGGCCGGTCTACGCCTGCACCGACCCTGTTACGGGGCGGCCGAACTTCATCGGCACGCACGTTAGCCGTGCCGCCCGCCTCGAACCCATCACGCCGCCCGGCCAGGTCTACGCCAGTCAGGCCTTCGCCGCGCTCGCCGCCGCCGGGCGCGTCCGCGGCTTCACCTGCGACTACGTCGGGCAGACGCCGCTGGCGAAGAAGTACGGCACGTTTCCGACCTACCACGTCCGGCGGCAACGTTAAGCGGCAACCTCAAGCGACGCCCGCTTGAGTCTCACACGCCCCCTCAATCGCACGCCGCCGTGTTCATCAACTCGCCCCCTGCGAATGTTACGGCAACGCATCGTGCTGCCATGACAACGCGTCGTCATCGCAGCACCACCCATCGTCATCACATAACCATGCGTAGTTATGTCATTCCGACGGATGCGTATGCGATGACGATAGGCGCGTATCTTATTACGGCGGGTGGTTACATTATTACGATGGGTGGTTACGTTATTACGGCGGGCGGTGTTGCGATTCACAGAAGCGGAAACGGCGTTCCCCGTGTGGGAAACGCCGTTTCGGTGTGCCGTCATTATTATTCTGCCGGACGCGCTGCGGGCGTAACGGACTTCCGCGCCGCCCGCTGCGCGCGGGGCGTTATTTGGCGGCGGCCGCTTTCTGCTCCTGCGTGCGCGGCGGCGCGTTCTTCACGTGCCGGTCGAACCAGTCGAGCATTTCGTAGAGCACGTGTTCGGTCGTCTCGCGCGCGGCGTAGCCGTGCGATTCGAGTGGGAGCATGACGAGACGCACCGTGCCGCCCGTGCCGCGAATGGCCTGATACATGCGCTCGGACTGAATCGGGAACGTGCCCGTGTTGTTGTCGGCCTCGCCGTGGATCAGGAGGATCGGCTCCTTGATCTTGTGTGCGTTCATAAACGGCGAGACTTTGATGTACATCTCCGGCGCTTCCCACAAAATACGCCGCTCGCTCTGGAAGCCGAAGGGCGTCAGCGTGCGGTTATACGCGCCGCTGCGCGCGAGTCCGGCGCGAAACAGATCGCTGTGCGCGAGCAGGTTCGCCGTCATGAACGCCCCGTAGCTGTGGCCGCCGACGCCCACGCGCTCCGGGTCTGTCACGCCCATCTCCACGGCCTTGTCGATCGCCGCCTTCGCGCTCTGCACGATCTGTTCGACGTAAGTGTTGTTGACCGTCTCGGGGTCGCCGACGACGGGCATCGTCGTGTTATCCAACACGGCGTAACCGTTCAACAGGAAGAAGAGATGCGAAGGGCCGCCGATGGTCGTGAAGCGTTGAGTGGAGCCGGAGACCTGGCCGGCGGTGGCCGCGTCGTTGAACTCCAAAGGATACGCCCAGACGACCGTGGGCAGGCGCGTGCCTTCCTTGTAGCCGGGCGGCAGGTAGAGCGTGAAGGAGAGTTGCACGCCGTCGGCGCGCTTGTAGGTGACGAGTTGCTTCTTGATGTCGCGCAGTTGCGGCGTCGGGTCTGGGAAGTTCGTCAAAGGCTGCGAGGCGGAAACCAACGCGGCCTCGCCCGCGGCCACCGTCCCGCCGATGCCCGAGCCGAGCATCCGCACGAAGAGATTCGACGGCTGGATCGGCGTCTCGCGGCGCGTGATGAAATGCGAGGCGTCCGGTGTCAGCAAGGCGACGACCGTTTCGTAACTCTTGGGGTCGCTCCGAAAGAGGCGCGTCGTTTTTTGGGTCTTGACGTTGAAACGATCGAGGAACGGGCGGTCGCCTTCGGGCGATGCCCCCGTGCCGGTGAGAAATATTTCCTCGCAGGTTTCGCTCATCGCGGTGTTGCGGCAGCTTTGCATAATCGCGCGGTGGCCGTTCGGCAGCACGCGCGTCATGGGCGCGCCCGGATCGTTGTAGCGATCCTGCACGTTGCGATGCCAGACGACGAGCGGAGCGACGCTCGCCTGATCCACGTTGACGAGCTGCGTGCGGACGCGGCGCGTGTCGCGGTTGTAGTCGTTGACGAAGGCGAGTCCGCCGCGCTCGAACCACTGCATGCCGGCATAGCGGTCTTCGAGTTTCATCAACTCGGCGGGCGCGCCCGTGAACGGAGCTTTCAACATCAACACGCGGTCGCGGTGCGCGGCTTTCTTCTTCGGGTCACCTTCGTCCAGAGCCTCGACCCACACGAGCGTCGCCGGTTCGGTCGGCCGCCAACTGTGCGAGCGCGGCCCCGTCGGCACGCCGTCAATCGGCACTTGATCCTGCAAAGGCGTGCTCGCCAGTTTGTGGAGCAACTTGCCGCGCGCGTCCCACACCTCGACCTCTTGCGGGAAATCGTTGGCCGGGTGGAGGAACGAGTAAGGGCGTCTGATGCGCGCGACGAGGAGGTGCTGTCCGTCGGGCGCGGGCGCGGCCGTGTTGTAGATGCCGGGCTGGCCGAGGTTCGTCACGCGCCCGCCCCCCTGCGTATCGACGAGCGCGAGTTGCGCCGTCGCGTAGTAGTCGAACAATTCCTCGTCGTAAGGCGTCCTGAGCAAATCCTGGTACGTGCGTACCGGGCCGGCGCGCCCCGAACTCTCCTGGATGTTCGGCTCGCGCGGCACGTTCGACGCGGGCGTGAGCTTGGCGCGCGTGGCCGGGATGAGTTGCGCGAGCAGGGTGCGGCTGTCCGGCATCCACTGGAGCGCGTCGCCGTAGGCCGCGTTGACCATCACGCCCTTGATCTTCGTCACGCGCCCCGAAGCGGCGTCGCCCGTCCACAATTCGATCCCGTTCGCCACCGTGTTCGTGAACGCGAAACGCTTCCCGTCGGGACTCCACTGCGGCGAACCCACCTGCGCGCCCGGCGGCAAGTCAACCTTCGTCTCCGCCCCATCCGCGATCCGCTTCAAAGTGAGCGCGACGAAATAAGGCGCGAGATGCCGCCCGTTCGTGTTCGGGTTGATGCGATAACCGGCGAGCCGTAGCATCGGCTGCGCCAGGTCGCTGATGGGCGGGTAGCGCACGCCCGTCGCCAGCAACATCTGATCGCGCGCCGGGCTGATCGAAACCGACGGCGTGACGGGCGAGTTCAGCACGTCGAGCACCGACTGCGTCGGCTTCCGGTAACCCTGACCGGCCGCCCCGCACGCCAGCAGCAACAGCGCGCACAGCGACGCGCCCGCGCGCCCGCGCCATGAGGATAGAGAAACTCTCGAAGACATAAGCAAAAACCTTTCTTCTGCACGGGCGCGAGCGACACGCGCGCCTGTGGCGAATCATTTGCAGTTCGGTTGACTGGTAAACGAAGCTGAATTTACTAAAGGAGTATGGCGTTGACGTGGAAAAATTAACCGCGCGTGGGCGGCCTTGTCAAATTTGGTCGGGGGCGTCGCTTGACAAGCGGGGACGAATCGGTAAAATCTCTTTTCGCTGAGCGGGAGTAACTCAGTGGTAGAGTGCGACCTTGCCAAGGTCGAAGTCGCGAGTTCAAATCTCGTCTCCCGCTCCAACACTTCAAGTAGCGAGTAGAAAGGCGAAAGGCGAAAGATTAACTTTCACCTTTCGCCTTTCGCCCTTCACCTTCTCTCACGGCGGCGTAGCCAAGTGGTAAGGCAGAGGTCTGCAAAACCTTTATTCATCGGTTCGATTCCGATCGCCGCCTTCAATAATTCCCTTTGCTCTACAAATTACAGATACAAACGAAATCCCTACAGCGATTGTTCAAACTCGCTGTGGGGACTTTTGTGGGTACCTCATTGCACGCTAGCCACTGGCGGTATTGTTCGACCATCAAATAATAAACGTGAGGCTCACGAAAGCAATATAGTGCGGTGAAGATATGAAGGGTGAGTTTCAATAAAAAAGGGCGACGCTTTTGATCGGGCGTCGCCCCTACTTCTATCTGGACACGAAAGCCGGATGGGAGGGTTGGATGGGTTGTTATGTGCGGCTACCGCACCATTTTGTATCTGCCGTTCATGCACTTGGCCTATCGAATATCTTGGTAACAAGCAAGCATGCACATCCTCCTACAATCAAAGCCAACGATGCGAATATGAGAAAAACTCCTAAATAATTTGGTAAGGAACATGTTTTTATAAGTTCTCTTATGATTGGCATCCCCGTTAATGCTGCGCTAACCAATAAGAATATAACTCCAAAAATTATGAGCAGTTGGCGCAACAGATCAACATCATCAATTGGCTTGATTTCTAGTTCCATCGGCTCGCTATTTAACTTGTCAATGATCGACTGAATTTTAATAGAAGCGTTCTTTTGTAACCTTGCCCCATGAAGAAAAATTCCACCTAGCACAGCCCCCATTAAAATTGGCAGTAACAAGAAAAATACCAATCGGCCATCAGATTTACTCAAATAGAATCCAAGTACGCCACCTGTAATTGCATAATAAAATGCGTTTACCTGTAACGTTATGATGATATATTTCTGATAAGTATTAACACGTATCTTAAGCTCATCCATCTTATACTTTATAGTATCTTTAGGACTTGGCATGACGTTGTTGCATAAAAGGCTACGGAGACGGGAGTGCTGGTAATCTTGAGGTGTGAAACGCAAGAATACGAAAAGCACGTACCGTCTCCGTAACTGGAGTGAATATAACAAAGCTC
>DASVVO010000079.1:0-11503 GCA_036386515.1 Pyrinomonadaceae bacterium | reverse complement strand
CCGTCAGGATGCTGGCCTGGGGGATGGCGAACGTGTAGCCGCTCTTGGTGCCACCCATCAGGACGGCGTCGATGAGACCGGCCGTGTTCAGCGCGGTCAGGTTGGCGTAGGACAGGTTCGCGCCGACGGTCGTGAAGTAGGTCGCTTCGGCGGTGTTGAGCGAACGAACGGAACCGATGGCGGAACCTTCGTTGGCGGCGCGACGCGACGCGAGCAGGTTGGGGATGGCGATGGCGGCGATGATGCCGATGATCGCAACCACGATCAGGAGTTCGATGAGTGAGAAGCCGCGTTGGCCTTTGTTCTGTTGCATTTCTTTGGTGTGCTCCTTATAAGCAAAAAGAGGGATGTTTGAATCTTTCTTCACGCGCCATCGTTCGCCGTCTTGGAGGCATACGCGCCGTGCTGGCTCGTGTAGTTACAAGAGTCATGCCACGTCCGCATCGACCGTGAAGTGCGCCGAATGGTGGCAAATTTGCGGCGTTTTAGCGGGGAAAGACATTGAAGTCGGGCGACGTGGAAGACGCGAAGTGCGGGGAACTTACAAAACCCGTCAGCGGGCGGGTGACGAAATTTGTCAAGAGTCGGGTTTGGGGAGACCGTGCAAAGGTGCGTGCCCGGCCGGTGAGCGTGGGAGCGTAGAGCCGGGCGCGCGAGACGAGGCGCGCCCCCGGCTAGTAGGAGATGGGCGGGCTGGATGCGTTGGCCGCGCTGCCCATCGAACTGCGGATGACGCCGCTGGCGTCAATGTAATAGTAACGCCACGGCGCGACACTGGGCGTCGCCGAAACCTCATAATAATCGCTGCCGAGGGTGGCGGGATTCACGACAAAATTGTAGTTGCTCCGCGTTCCCGACACGAGCAAAGGGTCTGTCAGCGTCCCGGCATCCCGGAGTTCGGTTAAATCCCCGTACTGGTCGAAGCGGGCGCGGTAAGCGATCTGGGCTGAGTGAATGAGCCGGAGGGAACTGAACGCGCTGGCGTTGTGCGCGGCCTGTCTTGAGTTGACGAAGTTGGGGACGGCGAGGGCGGCGACGACGCCGATGATCGCCACCACGATCAGGACTTCGAGCAGTGAGAAGCCGCGTTGACGGGGATGGGAAGAAGATGTGTGCATGGTCTGACTTTTAACCTTGAACGGTCAAGCTGAATGACTTTGCAGTCAACCTCACCGGGTCACTGAGCAAGCCTCATACCAAGAGAAAAGCGAAATTAGAAAGACTGAGGGGCGTAAAAGAGAAAGGAGCAAGGAGGGATGCGAGCGCGGCGGGGAGCGTTTCAGCTCAAAGGGAGCGCAGGCTCCGTCCTGGCCTTGCGCCTTGCGCCCGATTGCGCCGCGCGTGTCTATATTATTCGTGCGCGCCGCGCGCGGCGTCGTTGCGGATTTGCGCGGTGAGGTTGCGGATGCCGTGCTTGTCGAGGAGGTGGCGCAAGGATCGGACGGAGAGTTGGAGCAGGTCGGCGGCGCGCGTCTGGTTGCCGCCGGTGCGGCGCAGGGCTTCGAGCAGGTAGGTCTTCTCCAACTGGTCGAGGTGCGCCGTGAGGTTGAGTCCGTCGTTGGGCAGGTCGAGCGCGTCGGCGACGCGCGCCGGGTTGTAGTTGGTGATCTGTTCGGGGAGTCGTTCGGGTTGAATCTGGTCGGTGCGTTCGAGCGCGACGGCGCGTTCGATGGTGTGTTCGAGTTCGCGCACGTTGCCCGGCCACGAGTAGCGTTCGAGCAAGGCCATCGCGCGCTCCGAGACGCTGAGATTGCGACCGGCCTGCGCGCAATACTTTTCCGCGAAGTGGGTGACGAGTTCGGGGATGTCTTCGCGCTTCTCGCGCAAGGGGGGCAACTCGATGGGAATAACCGAGACGCGATAAAACAGGTCTTCGCGAAACGTCCCGGCTTTAACCATCGCGGGCAGGTCGCGGTTCGTGGCGGCGATCACGCGCGCGTCCACGCTCAACTCTTCGTGCCCGCCCACCGGGCGCACCTTGCGCTCTTGCAGCACGCGCAGCAACTTCACCTGCATGGCGGGCGACATCTCGCCGATCTCGTCGAGAAAGATCGTGCCCCGGTCGGCCGCCTCGAATAAGCCTTTGCGGTTGGCGGTCGCGCCGGTGAACGCGCCGCGCACGTAGCCGAAGAGTTCGGATTCGAGCAGCGTCTCGGTGAACGCGCCGCAGTTGATCGAGACGAACGGCTTGTCGTTGCGCGGTGAGAGATTGTGGACGGCGCGCGCGACGAGTTCCTTGCCCGTGCCCGACTCGCCCGTGATTAAAACCGTTGACTGCACGGCGGCCACCGTCTCCACCATCTGATAGACGGCCTGCATGCGTGGCGAGCGGCCGACGATCTGATCGAGCCGCCCGCGCTCGCTCTGCGTCTTGCGCCAGCCCTGAATCTCCTGCTTGAGTTGGCGCAGTTCGAGCGCCTTCTCGACGATCAACTTCAACTCGTCCACGTCGAAGGGCTTCTGGATAAAATCGTCCGCTCCGAGTTTGAACGCCTCGCGCGCCGTCTCGACCGTGGCGAAGGCCGTCATCATGACGATGGCCGTATCCGGCGACAACTCGCGCGCCGCGCTGAGCAATTCGATGCCGCCCATGTCCGGCATCCGCACATCCGAGATGATCAGATCGGCCGCCGTCTCGCGCAACATCTCCACCGCCCGCCGCCCGTTCTCCGCCGCGCGCACGCTGTGCCCCGCGCGCCCGAACACCAGCGACAACAACTGCCGCATGCCCTGTTCGTCGTCAACAATGAGAAGGTTAGCCATAATAGTGCAGAGGTTAGAGATTAGAGGTCAGAGGTTAGTGAACGCATTAACCCGTTCGTAATCCGCCCGACCTCCCGAAGTTGTTCTTGGACGGAGGCGTGCTCGGTTAAGTTGAGATATTCAAGACGACAGGCTAATTCTAAATGAGTATCGAGTTCCAATAGCGAACCTCGCGCATGACCGAGAAACTGTTTGAATTCTGTTTTTGATCTACGACCCTGACCCTCCGCTATATTGGCCGGAATTGAGACGGCGGCTCGTCTGAGTTGGCTCGTCAGGCCATACAACTCTTCTTTAGGAAAATTTTTACTCAACTTGTAAACAGTCACCACCAACTCCATCGCCTTTTGCCATGCGATCAAATCCCGGTGACTTTTGATCTGATCCATCTCCGCCTCTCAACCATTTCTTGCTTCTCTGATCTCTAACCTCTAACCTCTGACCTCTGCGTTTCAGGTAACTCGATGATGATCGTCGTCCCGTCCCCTTCACGGCTGCGGACGTTTATTGTACCACCATGATCGCGGATGATTTGATAAACAATCGAGAGGCCGAGTCCCGTGCCGCCGGTGGTGGAGGAAGAGAACGGCTCGAACAATCTTTCGACCTGCTCGGGTGACATCCCTTGTCCGGTGTCGGTGAAAGTGATGCGGACGCGGCCGTAATTCATCGGGCGCAGTTCGACGCGAAGCGTGCCGCCCACGGGCATGGCCGCGAGCGAATTGCGCGCGAGATTCCAGAAGACCTGCCGCAAGCCCGCCGCATCGGCCGGCACGCGGACGGGGTCGCCGGGGAAGTCTTCTTCGATCCTGTGGCCGTCGCCGGTCTCCGGGCTGTGGCGCAGGAGCGTGAAGGTTTCGCGCAGGGGTTCGCGCAAGTCCGTGTCGGCGAGCGAGACGGGGCGCGGGCGGGCGTAGGTGAGAAAGTCCGTGATGATGTGGTTGAGGCGGTCGGATTCGCGCAGGACGATCTCCATGAGTTCGGCCTGCGAGGGGTCGCCGTCCATCTCGGAGCGCAACACCTGTATGGAGCCGCGCATGGCCGCGAGCGGGTTGCGTATCTCGTGCGCGATGCCCGCCGCCACGCGCCCCACGGCCGCCAGCCTGTCCTGTCGCCGCGAAGTCTCTTCGAGCGCGCGCACCTGCGTCAAATCCTGAAAGGTGATGACGAGGCCGGTGCGCGCGCCCGTCTCGCCGAAGAGGGGGAAGATGCTGTAGCCGAGGCGCAGGCGCAGGCCGTCGGCGGTGAGACAGTCGGCCTCGTAACGCGGACTGGCCGCGCCCGCTTCCGCCGCGCGCAGAGACTCTTCGGCCTTCGGGGCGAGCGCGCCGAAGAGGATGGACACGTCTTTGCCGCGCAGGGCTTCGGCCGTGTAGCCCGTGATCTCTTCGGCGGCGGCGTTGAAAGTATAGATGAGACCGCCGAGGTCGGTCGTGACGAGGCCGGAGCGGATCGATTCGACGATGCGCTCGTGCAGCGCGCGGAGGTCTGCGAGCGCGTGTTTGGCTTCGATGAGTTGAACTTCGGAGTGCGCCTGGCGTTCGGCGAGGCGCGAGGCCAGCAGCCCGACGACGAAGAAGGCGATGTCGTGCAGCCCGACGTTCCCGATCACTTCCGGCACGGAGGCCGCGGACATATCGCCCACGCCCGCGTTGACCCATCCGAACGCGCCCGCGAAGACCACGAACGTGTAGCAGACGGCGCACCCGACGGACGTGATGAGCGCGCCGCGCACGCCGATGAAGATGCCCGCCGCCGAGATGATCACGATATAGAGCGCGACATAGGGCGAATTCAGATCGCCGCGCATCGCCGTGAGCCACGTCACGAGCAGCACGTCGCAAAAAATCTGCGCCCCGGCCTGCCACTGCAACGACACGCGGGAGAAGCGCAGCATCGCCGCCGCCAGCGCGGAGTACAGCAGCACGACCAGCCCGAAAGTGAGCGCGCCGCTGAAGGAGGCCAGACCCGCTCCGCTTCTGCCGAACGTGAGACTCAATCCGAACAGCGCGAGCGTCAACACGAAACGGCCGGCGATGAGCCACCACATTTTGCGCCCTAAAGATGCGCCCGCTTTCGCCTGTGCCTGCGCTTCACCCATCACCTTTCAAGCGTATCACAAAAAAGAGGGGCGGCCGGAAAAACATAAACGCCGCGCCCCCGCCTTCAAACGCGGATACGAGCGCACGACAGGTAAACGCTCTCGCCCGTGATTCGACTCCGGCTCGTGCGCCCTCTCTGGCCGCGCCGGGTTTCCCGACATAGATTTGTGATGTTGCGAAGGCGGTCTGACGGGCGGGGCGAGGGGTGAATTCAACCGCGCGGGGTAAAAATTTTGCGCGCTGGCGAATGTTGCGATAGGGGCGGCTTATGTTGCAATTACATCAAGTATTTGCGGTTTGCACAATACTTCGCAACAAGATGCAACCATAATGTTTCTAAAAAATAACGCTTGACAGGCGAGGCGGGCGGAGTTTAAAGTGCCCGCACCCCAAAAGAAGTGTTCGATGTTGTTCTCACCAAAACCCCGAATCTCATCAGCCGTGTTTGAGGTTCCTCGTGTCGAGAGCATTTTAGCTTAATCTTAATAATAGTCATCATGCGCTGAGCGGCCGCACTCTAGCCATTCAGCCATCGGATTTAACTGTCAAACCTCGTCGTGATAGAGAACGTCAACAGAAGCTCGGGATAAATAATTGTCCCCGCCGTCACTTGCCGGTGACGACGGGGACTGTTTTGCGTAAACAACTTCCGCCACATTACTGCGACCAAAGATGCTAACGCCAAGCAGCCCGCATCTTAGCGCACTTTGTGGCATCTGCTCAACCTTTATCTTCATAGAGGAGATGTTTTCAAATGCGCGCCAGCCACGGCAACTCTCGCTTCCACGCACTTGAAACTCTCCTAAACCATGTCTCCGGTTTCACGCGTCGCGCGTCGTAACGATTTACGACCCGACCCGACCGGGCAGCCTTCAGAGGTGAGTTTATGTCTACAGTTCGTGCCTACCGGCAATCGCTCCAATCGTTCTTTTTGTTCTGCGCGGCCTTCGTCGCCTTCATGTGCGTCTCGTCGTCGAGCGCGGCGGGGCAAACCGCCAAGCCGACGCCGACGCCCACCCCGGCGACCGGAACTTCGACCACGGCGACCAGGTCATCGACCACCACGACGACCGGCACGACCACAGTCAAAGACGACTCTACCGCAACATCGGCCTACGCCCCGGAGCCGGAGCCGACGCCGGGGCCGCCGGTCTTGCTCGAAGAGGAGCCGACGGCCACGCCGACCCCGACCCCGACGCCGACCGCGACGCCGACGCCCGACCCTGCGCTTCAGGATCAACCCAATAACGACCCGTCCATCGCCGACGAAGTGCTGCAAGAGGAGCCGCCCGTTCAGGACGGCTCTCAGCCCACGACGGAGAGCGAGAAGGCCGTCGCCTCACAGGATTACAAAGAGGCGGAAATGATGAAGACGGACTCCGACGCGATGATGTCGTCGGACGCGACGGCGGCGCCGAACAGTCTCTCGTATGATTACACGACGGCCTCCGGCAGTCGCTCTCCGTGCGAGCGCATGGTCAAGGCGAGCGTCGTCGCTCTCGATCAGGTCTTCTTCTGGAACCGCTTGGGAGCGGTGCAGCCGCAGGGCATGATCTTCGCGCTGCGCCACAACGTGGTGCCGATCAACTGGCGCAAGGGACTCTCGCCCGGCAACGTTCGCCTGCGCGGCGACAAGCGGCCGCGGCCGCTCGTCCTGCGCATGAACGTCGGCGACTGTTTGCAGATCGACTTCCAGAATTTGCTCAACCCCACGCCCGTTGACGAGCAGCAGCCCGCCACGCGCCACGCCTCCATCCACGTCGTCGGCCTCCAACTCGTCAACGACATCAAGGACGACGGCTCGAACGTCGGCCGCAACCCGAACCCGCCGGGCGGCCTCGTCGCGCCGGGCGGCCGCACCACCTACACGCTTTATGCCGACGGCAGCATGAAGGAAGGCGTCCACCTGATGTACAGCGCGGGCGCGACGACGACCGGCGAAGGCGACGGCGGCCAGATTCCGCCCGGCCTGTTCGGCGCGGTCAACGTCGAGCCGCGCGGCGCGGAGTGGTATCGCTCGCAGTTGACGCGCGACGAACTCCAGTTGGCGACCAGAGGGCGCACGCCCGCCGGTCAGCCGATCATCAACTACGATGCCGTCTATCCGTGGTGGCATGTCTATAGCGGCCTGCCGATCCTGAAGATCATGAACAAGAACAAGATCATCGTTCATCAGGATTTGAATGCCGTCATCACGGGGCCGGGGCGCGGCAAATTCCCCGCCGGCACTTTCAGAGACATCCCCGTGGTTGCGCCCAACCGCGATTGGCCTTTCCGCGAGTTCACCATCATCTACCACGACGAGATCGGCGCGGTGCAGGCGTTCCCGCATTTTGAAGACGGCCACCCGGAAAACCTTGAGTTCACGCTGCACGGCTCGCGCGACGCCTTCGCCATCAACTACGGCTCGGGCGGCATCGGCTCGGAGATTCTCGCCAACCGTCTCGGCGTCGGGCCGATGAAGGATTGCAAGGAGTGTCTGTTTGAAGAGTTCTTCCTGTCGGCGTGGGCGGTGGGCGACCCGGCGATGGTCGTGGATCGTCCGGCCAACTCGCCCTGCACGGTTGACGCGCTACGCGATGGGCGTTGCACGAACAACCTCGTCAACCCGCCGCCGGGATTCAAGGCGACCAAAGCCTTCTACCCGCAAGACCCGTCGAACGTCCACCACAGCTATCTCGGCGACCACGTCAAGCAGCGCATCGTGCATGCGGGGCCGAAGGAGCATCACATTCACCACCTGCACGCGCACCAGTGGTTGAAGTCGGCCGACGGCGAAGGCTCGTCTTACAACGATAGCCAGGCGCTCGGGCCGGGTTCGGGTCACAACCTTGAGATCACGCACAGCGGCAGCGGCAACCGTAACCTGACCGTCGGCGATTCGATCTTCCACTGCCACTTCTACCCGCACTTCGCACAGGGCATGTGGGAACTCTGGCGCGTCCACGACGTGTTCGAGGACGGCACGCAACTCGATTACAACGGTCGGCCGACCTCTTCGGCGCGCGCGCTGCCCGACGCGGAAATTTTGCGCGGCACGCCGATCCCGGCCATCGTGCCGCTGCCCGGCGGCGGCGCGACGAACATGGCGAAGTATGCGATGCCGCCGATGCCGCAAGCGCAGGCGCGGATCGTCAACGGGCAGGTGCAGATCACGGGCGCGGGCAATCCCGGCTTCCCGTTCTTCGTACCGGCGCGCGCCGGTCATCGCCCGCCGCACCCGCCGCTCGACACCGAGTTTGACGCCGGTCTCCCGCGTCACATTATTTTCGATGCGCGCGTCTCGCTTGAACAACACACGCGCACCAGTTTCGACAAAGAGATCGCGGACATCCGCGCGCAGGAAATTCGTGAAACCGGCGAACCCGTCGAAGTTGCCGCGATGAATTTCCACGCCCAGGCTACTCACCCCAGCTATCGCACGGACGGCACGAGCGCGCCGTTCCTCACAAACGGCCTCCCGCCCATCGCGGGCGCGCCCTTCGCCGACCCGTGCGTGACGGATCGTTTCCCGACCACCGGCAATCCCGTGCTCACGGTCGCGCCGCGCGGCCGCCCGGTCACTTACAAGGGCGTCATGTTCCAGTTCGACATGACGATCAACAAGGCCGGCTGGCACTTCCCGCAGACGCGCATCGAGTCGCTCTGGCGCGACTACGATCCGATCCGGCTCGGCCAGCGTGCGCCCGAACCGCTTTTCTTCCGTGCCAATCAGGAAGACTGCATCACCTTCAAGCACGTCAACCTCATCCCGAAAGTCTATCGCGTTGACGACTTTCAGGTGCGTACGCCGACTGACATCGTCGGCCAGCACATCCACCTCGTGAAGTTCGACGTGACCTCTTCGGACGGCGCGGGCAACGGCTGGAACTACGAGGACGGCACGTTCGGCCCCGAAGAGGTCAAACACCGCATCGAGGAGATCAACCGCGTCGGCGGCATCTACACGCCCACCGGCGGGCGTCGTATCCTGACGGCGCAAAATCACCCGTTCTTCGGCGTCCCGGCGCAGACCACCATCCAGCGTTGGCTCGTTGACGACGTGGGTAAGAGCGCGGCCGGCAACCGGACGCTGCGCAACGCCTTCACGCACGATCACTTCGGCCCGTCCACGCACCAGCAGGGCGGACTCTACGGCGGTCTCATCATCGAGCCGCAGAACTCCGAGTGGTATCACAACGAAACGGGCGCGCTGCTCGGCGGCCCCTCTCAACAGCGCGACGACGGCGGCCCGACCACTTTCCAGGCCGTCATCATCACGCGCCCCGACGACCGTTATAGCTACCGCGAATTCCTGCTCGAATTTCAGGACTTCCAACTCGCATACCTCAAGGGCGGCGGCGTGGACGGCAACGGCCTCGCCATCCCCGACCCGGAACGCGCCGTCAACCCGCCGGGCAGAAACGAGATTCCGCTGCCCGCATCCTTCCTCGGCAACGGCCCCTTCGGCCCCGACACCGCGCTCTTGAAACGTCCCGCGCACGGCCGGTGCCCGGACGGCGAACCCGCGCCGTGTCCTGAGATTATTTCGGCGGACGATCCCGGCACGTTCTCCGTCAACTACCGCAACGAGCCGATCCCGTTGCGCGTCCGCGACCCGAACACCAACAAGCAGGTGCTCGGCACCCAGGGCGACCTCTCGCACGTCTATCGCAGCATCGCGCGCGTCGATCCGGCTTTGAACGGCGCCGGCCCATATCCGGCGCTGACGGCCGATGTCGGCCCCTACGATCCGTACACGCCGCTGCTGCGCGCCTATGAGAACGACAACGTCGAGGTGCGCGTGATGGTCGGCGCGCATGAAGAGGGACACAACTTCAGCATCAACGGCATCAAGTGGCTCTTTGAACCGTTCGACCCAGACTCCGGCTATCGCAACTCGCAGATGATGGGCATCTCCGAGAAATACGACTTCATCGTCCCGCGCATGCCGAAGAACGCACGCACGTCCGACTATCTCTACAAGCCGGGCACGGCCGTGGACGATCAGTGGAACGGTTTGTGGGGTCTGTTCAGGTCTTACAGTTCGGCGCGCAGAGACCTCGTCATCCTGCCCAACAACAAGCACGGCTTCGGGCCGGGCGCGAGCAATGTCGGCGACTTCGTCGGGGTTTGCCCGCGGGCGGCCGCCGAGAATCCGAGAAACTACACGGTCGCGGCTTATCTGGCGCGCGACATCCTGCCGGATCGCACGCTGAAATTCGACGGGCAGAACGGCTACAACTTCAAGGTGCAGGACAACGACCCGCACAGCCCGACCTACGGCGATGTCGAGACCGGGCCGCTGCACGACCCGACCGCGATCATCTTCGTTAATCTCACGAATAACGACCTTGATTCGACCGGCAAGTATGCGCGGGCGCGCGTCGAGCCGCTCATCCTGCGCGCCAATTCCGGCGATTGCATCAACGTCACGCTCATCAACAAGCTGCCGGAGAAGGCGCCCGACCTGCCCGGCTACAACACGATGCCCATGATCGTCGATTACTTCAACGCCAATCAGGTGATCCCGTCCTCGCACGTCGGGCTGCACCCGCAGTTGGTCTTCTTCGACGTGACCAAGAGCGACGGCATGAACGTCGGCAACAATCCGGTTCAGACGGCCGCGCCGGGCGGTACCGTCACTTACCAATGGTACGCGGGCGACATCAACATCAACCCCGATACCAACTACGGCACGCCCGTGCCCATCGAGTTCGGCGCGACGAACCTTTCGTCCTCCGACCCGATCAAGCACTCGAACAAGAGCGCGATCGGCTCGCTCATCATCGAGCCGTTCGGCAGCACCTGGACGGTCGATGCCGATTCGACCCACTCGGCGACCATCACCATGCCGTCGGATGGCGGAACGTTCAACTGCGTGCGCGCTCCCTGTATCCAGCCTGAGCCGGATTCGTTCCGCGAGCAGGTCTTGCAGTTCCAGAACGATGTCAACATGAGGTTCGGCGACGGCAGCCCCGTCCCGAATCTGGCGGAAGCGGAAGACCCGGAAGACTCGGCGCAAAAGGCGATCAACTATCGCACCGAGCCGATGTGGACGCGCCTCTGTTACTTCCCGTCGCTGCCGCTGACGGGCGGTGATCCGAGGTCGCCGCAGGTCGGGTGCCCGAACCCGGCGGAATCGACGCATCAGATCGACGTGACCAACGCGCTGCACAACACGCAGATCGGCGGTCTCGATCCGGTGACGCCGATCTTCACGGCCGCGCCCGGCAAACAGGTGCGCTTCCGCGTCCTGCACTCCGGCGGCCACGCGCGCAACAACGTCTTCATGGTACACGGCCACATCTGGCAGGAGATGCCCTACCAAACGGGGTCGAATTCCACCATCATCGGGTTCAAGGACGACTCGCCGTGGCACGGCTCGCAGTACGGCCACGGGCCTTCGAACCACTTCGACGTGGTGTTGAGCAGCGCGGGCGGCAGGTTCCAGGTGCAGGGCGATTACCTGTACCGCACCTTCCAGTCCTTCCAGTTCGACGGCGGCATCTGGGGTCTGTTCCGCGTGGGAACGGAGTACGCGCCGCCGCCGCCTCCCCCTCCGTGCGGGTATTGCCCGAAGGGTCAGGCTTGTCTGGACGTGTACTGCCCGCCGCCGGCGGAAGCGTACTAACCTGTCAACTTCTCTTCGTCGCGGG
>DASVVO010000078.1:0-82576 GCA_036386515.1 Pyrinomonadaceae bacterium | reverse complement strand
GCCGCCCATTGCTGCGGCCGCCGCGTCGTCCGGGGCATTGCCTTCGGCCGTCGCCACCGCGGCCGCCTCGCCTGACTTGGCCGCTTTGCCGCGACGCGTCTGCGCGCCCTTCGCCGCCGCCTTACCCTTCGTGGCCGACTTCTTCGAGGCGGCTTCTTTCGTCGCGCGCGAACGGCCGCCCTTTTTCGGAGCGGCATCGTCGGTCGCCGCCGTTTCGGTCGTCGCCTCTTCGGAAGCGTCGCCGCTCGTCTCGTCGCTTGCCGGGGCGGCCTTCTTGCCCTTGCTGCCGCCGCGCCGCGACTTGCTCGCTTTGCCGCGCGTGGAAGTCGCCGCTTCGTCGTCCGTCGTCGGCGGCACGCCCTCGGCGGCGGCTTCGCCGTCGTCGCTCACGCGCTCGAACGATTGCGTCAGCGTCGCCGTCAACGCGGAGTCTTCATCGGCGTCGTCTATGAAAGCCGACACGGAAGCGGCCACCGCCGGTTGGACGGCCTCGACCGTGGCGCGCGGGGCATCCGCTTCGTCGTCGTCATCGGCGATGCGCTGGAAGGAACTGCCGCCGGAGATGTTTTCGGAAGAGAGCAGCGAGCCGACTTCGGCTTCCGTCGTCGTCTCCATGTCGAACTCGATGGCGTGAATCTGATCCGTGAGCCGTTCTTGCAGGCGCGCGTCTTTGAACATCTCGCCGTTGGCGGCCGCGGCCTCGTCGTCAACGACGCGCTCGAATGAATTGTCCGCCACGACGAAAGGCGTGTTCAAATCTTCGCGCGCCGAGATACGCGCCTGCACGTCGTCGGAAAAACTGGTCGCCGGTTGCGAACCGCGGCCGATGGCCGAGGCCGCCGCGCCGGTTTCGCCGCGCTCCTGACCTTCGCGCCCGCCGCCACCGCCGCGCCGTTTGCGGTCGCGCCTGCCGCGCCTTCCGGTTTCCGCACCGCTTTCATCTTCGTCGTTGGCAAGCGCGGCCTCCGGTTCAGTCGCGGTTTGCGCCGCGATGGGTTGCTGCTGCTGTGGCTGCTGCTGCGCGTCGTCCGTCTCCTCGTCGCCCTCTTCTTCTTCGTCCTCTCCGCCGGCGGTCGGTTGCGCGCGTTCCTGCGCGGACTCCATCTGGCGTTCGCGTTCGAGGCGCGAGCGTTCGATCTTCTCGGCGGCGGCGCGGGCGGCGGCCGCGTCGTCCGCGCCCTCCGTCTTCTTCTTGTCCACCACGATGCGCTCGAACTCTTCTTCCTCGTCGAAGAAGTCTGAGACGTAGAGGAAGGCGTCGCGCTCCAGGCCGATGTCCACGAAGGCCGACTGCATGCCGGGCAGCACGCGCATCACGCGCCCCTTGTAGATGTTGCCGACGATGCCCTGACCGTCCTCGCCGCGCTCGATGTAAAACTCCGTGACCTTGCCGTTCTCGATGATGGCGATCTTCTTTTCGCGCCCGTTGACGCTCACGATTAATTCTTTCGACATGAGAAAATTTTTGACTCCTGATACGACTCTGCGGCGCGTCCTTCGTTAAACGACGGGCGGCGGCCGTGGTGTGGAAATAGGGCGGGCGACCTGTGAGTGCGCGCGCGTGGATTGTTTAGTGTCGGGCGCAGGCGTTCGATACCTCGCGACGGAAGCGGCGACGCCGCCGAGGCGTCGGGCGCGGGTAGGAGATGAGATGGGTTGGAATTTCTAAGCCGACGGCGGGACGCGTGCGCTGGCACAAATCGGACTGTTCTGCGGTGGCCTGACGAAAGCGCGCCTCACGCTGCCATGGCATAACCTGCCCGGCATTCACGTGCGCCACTTCCGCCCGAGCGGAAAAGCGATTTGAACTGTTCACCTGAAACTCCGTCGAGCCGTCTGGGTCGCGCGCCGTGCGAGAGCGGAGGCGGGCGGCGGGCGATCCGAGACCGACGGCGCGCGCATAAATCGCGCGGCGCGGACATGTCACCCTCCGGCCTGACGTTTCCTGACTCTCGCAAGCAACAGCGGACAGCCTCTCCGTGTCGAGAGCGTGCAAACGCGCGCGCCCCACGTGGCCGTCAACGGCTTCAAACATCTCATCAACAATCGCGGAACCGTTGTCCGCAATGCTGTAAAAAAATCGTCTCGTCTCTGCGGGGTGCGAGATTGAATCGCGTCGCGACTCAAAGCGCGTCTGCACCGCGCCGGTAAATCCGGCTTGGGACGAGGCACGGCGAGTATAACCGACGCCCTTGCGAAACGCGAGTAAAGATGCGCGCCGCGAGCGACGACGGCAGATGGCCGCCAATCGCCGGTTGCCGCCGTCGCTCGCCGGACGCGGAGCATCGGGCGTGACGGGCGCGTTGACCTGCGGAAGATTTTGGGGATAATGGCTCGCGAAGTTCAGCCCGGCGCGGCGCGCAAAGTTTTTCGGATTTATCTCCCGCACGCAAACCCGGCGCACACATCCTAATCAACCATCCGAACTCTCAGGAGAGCATCGATATGAAACTCAGTTACGGTCGTCTGGCCGCGCCCCTACTGGTCGCCGCGTTGACGCTGATTCCCAACAGCGGCGCGTCTGCCCCCGCCCCGGCGCAGCCCGCCGTCGCCCCCGCCGCCGCGGCTTCCGCCGGGCAGCAATGCCCCACGGTCACCGTGTCGTGCCCGGACACGGCCGCCGAGAATCTTGAAGACGCCTTGACGTTCACGGCCAACGTGAGCGGCGGCGACCCGAACGTGACACCGACCTTCAACTGGACGGTCTCGGCGGGCACTATCAGTTCGGGGCAGGGCACATCCTCGATCAAGGTGGACACGACGGGCATCGGCGGGCAGACCGTGACGGCGACCGTGGACGTGGGCGGTTTCCTGCGCGAGTGTCGCACCTCCAACTCCTGCACGACGAGCATCGCCAAACAGTCCGCGCCGCCCGTCAAGTTCGGCGAGTACGTGACGAACGACCTGAGCGCGAACAAGGCGCAACTCGACAAGTTCGTCCTCGCGCTCCAAAGAGACCCGGCCGCGCAGGGCTACCTCATCGCCTACGGCGGCCGCACCAGCCAGCCCGACGACGCGCAGAAGGCCGCCGACAACGCGACCGACTACACCATCAACATTCGGAAGATGGACGGCGCGCGCACGCTCTCCGGCGTCGGCGGCTACCGCGAGCAGCCGACCGTCGAACTCTGGATCGCGCCCCCCGGCGCGACGCCCCCGCTGGCGACGCCCACCGTTCTCCCGAAGGACGTGAAACCCGCGCCCGCGAAGCCTGCGCCGAATCCCGCAAAGGGCAAAAAATCGTAAGGCGCGCGACGACAACGGCAACACCTATTCGGGCAGACATCAGGCAAGGGGCGACGCGCACGTATCACGTCGCCCCTCGAACTCTTTATCGACCGGCGCGATCAAAGTTGGCCGCCCGTCGCCCGCGCAAAAAATGTTGACTCCGCATCCGAAAGGGAGTAGTTTTTGCGCCCTACCCGTACGACCATAACTTGATCGGAGAAAGAGGTGTGTGATGAAGAGGATAGTTGGCCTTCTCGTCTTTGCGGCGGCCTTTGCGGCGTTGTCCGGGGTGGCGAAAGCCGACCCGCTGGTTTTCACTGCCACGATGAGCGGCCTGAACGAGAGACCGCAACCGAATAACTCTCCCGGCACCGGCTTCGCCGTCGTAAGCGTGGACGGCAACATCATGACCGTCACCGCCAACTTCAGCGGTTTGGTCAGCACGACGACCAACGGTTCGCCGAGCGGCACGACCGCCGCGCATATCCACTGTTGCGCTCCCGCGACGGGCGCGGCCGGCGTCGCCACGCCGGTGCCGACCTTTCCCGGCTTTCCCTCCGGCGTCACCTCCGGCAGTTACACAAACACTTTCGACCTCACGCTCGCTTCCTCTTACAACCCCGCCTTCATCAATGCGAACGGCGGAACGGTGGAAGGAGCGCGCCTCGCTTTCCTCAACGGCTTACAGACGGGGCAGACCTACTTCAACATTCACAGCAACGCCTTCCCCGGCGGCGAGATTCGCGGGCAACTCCAACCCGTGCCCGAACCCGCCACGCTCATCCTGCTCGGCACCGGGCTGGCAGGCGCGGCGATGCGCCTGCGCAAAAAGCGCAAAGACGGCGGCAGGGAATAGCCCTCTTTCACCCCTCAACTTCGATAGCGAAGCGCAAAGGCACACGGAACTTACAAGTTCCGTGTGCCTTTGCGCTTCGCTATAGTTGTTTGCGAACTTTTGTCAGTTGACGAAGCGGCGCAGTTGGACGCTGACGGCGAAGCCGATGGCGATGAAGGTGGCGAGGACGGAGGAAAGTCCCGCGCTCATCATCGGGAGCGGCACGCCGATGACCGGCAGGAGACCGAGCGCCATGCCGACGTTGATGAAAATCTGGAAGGCCAGGCCGCCGACGATCGCCATGATGACGAGCATCCCGGCGCGGTCGGGCGCGCGGCGTGCGCCCATCAGCAGGCGCGAGAGCAGCACCGCATAGGCGATGAGCAGGAGGATCGAGCCGACGAAGCCGGTGCGCTCGGCCGTCACGGCGAAGATGAAATCGGAGTGCGGTTCGGGGAGGAATTTCAGACGGCTCTGCGAGTATTCGGTCGAGCCGCCGGCCGTGCCCGCCACCCCGCCTTTGCCGACGGAGAGGATGGATTGATAAGTTTGGTAGCCGTAGCCGCGTCGGTCGGCTTTTTCGGGTTCGATGATGGCCTGAATGCGTTGCTGCTGGTAGTTCTTGATCTTGCCGGTCTTCACGCCGACGACGTAGGCCGCCGGAATCAGCACCACGCTCAAGGCGAGCGAGGCGAGCACGAGCCACATCCGCACCGACGAGAGAAAGAGCACCACGGCGAGCAGGGGCAGGTAAGTGATGACCTGTCCCGCATCGGGTTCGAGCAGGATCAGACCGGCGGGCAAGGCGAGGATGCCGACGCCGACGGCGATCTCCATCCAACCGAGCGCGCCCGACCTCGGTTTGCCGTAGTAGTAAGCCAGCATCAGCACGGTCGGAATCTTGACGAACTCGGAGGGCTGAAACTGGCCGACGACGGGCATCCTGATCCAGCACTGCTGCCCGTTGATCTTGATGCCGATGCCGGGGATCAGCACGATGATCAGCAGAAAGAGGCCGAACAGGTAGAAGGCGGGCGCGTAGCGGACGAGCTTGCGGTAGTCCGTGAAGGCGATGGCGAACAGCGCGACGAGCGAGATCGCCAACCCGATCAATTGTTTCTTCCAGTAGTTCTCCAGCGGCTGCGCGTTGTGAATCTGCCACGTGCCGAAGAACACGATGGCGGTCGCCAGGAGCGTCAGCAGCCAGTCGAAATCACGGAAGCGGCGAGTTTCTAAAATTGCGGACATAAAAATACAGAGGTCAGAGGTTAGAGATCAGAGGTTAGTGGAAATCGGTTTTGGCCGTCACTGGTGCCCAACCTGTGACTTCCCGGTTTTAAGTTCCGCGACTGCGGTCGGCGCGGCGTCCGGCCGGGTCTTGCGGTAGTAAACCTCGTAGACGGCCTTCGTGGCCGGGGCGGCGAACTTGCCGCCGAAGCCGACGTTTTCGACGAGCGCGATGGAAGCGATTTCGGGTTTGTAGGCGGGCGCGTAGGCGACGAACCACGAGTGGTCTTTGTTCTCGCCCACGTCCTTGCCGAGCGAGACGACCTGCGCCGTGCCCGTCTTGCCTGCCACGTCGAACCCGGCCATCTGCATCGCTCCGCCCGTGCCGCCCGGTTGGTTGACCACCTGCCACATGCCTTCGACGACGAGCCGGTGATGCTCCGGCGCGATGGGCACGACTTTCGGGTTCGGGCGCGACGCGTCGAGCGGCACGAACGTGCGCGCCTCGCGCGCCGGTCGATAGTCGAACCGGCCGGGTTCGCCCATCGCCGGCATCGCGCGCACTTCTTTCAGGAGGTGCGGCACGTAGAGTTGACCGCCGACGCTGATGCCCGCAATCGTGCGCAGCATCGAGAGCGGCGTCATGTTCTCGTAAACCTGCCCGAAGGAGGCGAAGACCGTGTCGATGTCGCCCCACTCGGCGGCCTTCGGCTGGAACTTCTTCTTGAACTCGCGCGAGGGCGTCCAACTGATCAACTCGTGCGGCAGATCGACGCCCGTGCGCTTGTTGAGATCAAAACTCTCAACCATCTCCATGATGCCTTCGAGCTTCATCTTCAGGCCGAGGCGATAGAAATAGCCGTCGCAGGAATGCTTGATGGCCGTGGTCAGCGGAGGCGTGCCGTGATGACCCATGCAGCGCGTGAACTTGTTGCCGACGGTGATGCCGCCGCCGCAGACGAGGCCGGAGTTCTCCGTCGTGATCTGTCCCTGTTCCAGGCCGGCCACGGCCATCGGAATTTTCCAGGTCGAGCCGGGCGGGTAGCGGCCGCGAATGGCGCGATTGTAGAGCGGGCGTTTGGGGTCTCGGATGAGCGCGGCGTATTCGGCGCGTCCGGCTTTGGTGGAGATGCGCTGCGAGAAGAGGTTGGGGTCGAAGGTCGGGGCGGAGGCCATCGTCAGAATCTCGCCGTTGCGCGGGTCAACCGAGATGATCACGCCGCGTCCCGAAGGCGAGTTGCGCAGTTGCTCCTCGGCCATCTCCTGCAAATCCACGTCAATCGTCGTGACGATGTCCTGACCGGGCTGCGGCGACACTTTCTCGATCTCGTCCTGAATCCGCCCGCGACTATCCACGATCACCTTGCGGTAGCCGTCGCGCCCGCGCAGGTAATTGTCGTAAGTGGCTTCCAAGCCCTCCTGCCCGATGATGTCGCCCGGCTTGAGACCCTTCGCCTTGTACTCTTCGCGCTCCAACTGTTTCGGGTTGACTTCTGCGACATAGCCGAGGACGTGCGCCAGCACGCCGTTCTCCGGGTAGCGACGCTGCGGCTGCTGCTCGATACGCAGTTCCGGGTGGTCGAACGCCTGCCGCGCCTCGACCCATTGGATATCGGCCATCGTGGCGTTCTGCTTGATGATGATGGACTCGAAGGCGGGCTGCGACTTGAGTTCGTTGAAGCGGTCGCGCAGGAGTTCGGGGTCGAGTCCGAGTTCGGTTGAGAGCGGCGCGACGAGCGAGCCGAAGTCTTTGCCCTGCATCTCCTCGCGCGAGAGGATGACGTTGTAGATCGGGCGCGAATCGACGAGGATGCGCCCGTTGCGGTCGAAGATCGTGCCGCGCTGCGCCGGGATGGGCAGCAAACGCACGCGCTGGTTCTCCGCGCGCTCGGCGTAGTATTCGCCGTTGACGACTTGCAGGAAGTAGAGCCGCACGCCCAGCACGGCCAGCAGCACGAACACGATCACCTGGATGATTCGCAGCCGCACCCGCAAATTTTGCGATTCGTCGTGGAATTTCATAAGACAAGTGACAAGTGACAGGTGACGGGTGACAGGTGACAGGTGACAGGTTGGAACAACTGTCCAACGTAAGTTCCCCCAAAGGGTTTTATCCCGTCACCCGTCACCTGTCACCGTTTACTACCTCCGGCTGACCAGACTGCGGCGCGCGGCGCGGCGGCGGAAAGCGAAGTGGCGACGCTGGCGCGCGCGGTCGCTGAAAAAAATGTCGAACATGTAAAAGATGAACGTGCCGGCGATGGTCGTCGCGATCATCTTGTAGGCCGCCGTCTCGGCGAAGGGCACGAGCGACGGCTGGCCGAGCAGGCGATGGAGCAGCACGATGATGAGAGCGTCGAGCGCGACCGCACCTGCTAAGACGGGGATTCGCGCCAGAGGGTTGTCGAGCATCACGCGCGTCACGAGCGCGGCGATCAGGTAGGCGATGAGCGTCTTGGAAAACCCGTTCGCGCCGAGGAGTCCCTTGCTGAAAAAGTCTGTGGCGAGTCCGGCTACGAAGCCGACGATGAGCGCCTGCACCACGTCGCGCCGCAGGGCGAAGTAGGTCACGACGATGAGCGGCAGGTCGAGATGAACCAGCGGCGGCCAGACGAGGCGCAGGTTCGTCTGCAACAACACGGCGAGCGCGACACAAACGGCGATCTTGAGTCTCATAAAAACAGTGACAAGCGACGGGCGACGGGCGACGGGTAAAAGCAAGTGTCAGCGAACTTGTCACCTGTCACTTGCCACCCGTCACTGCTTTCCAGTGTTCGACGGCGCGGTGGTCGTGGCGGCGGCGGGGGGTGGCGTGCGCGGCGGCGGATGGTAGAGCAGCACCGCCACCTCTCCCAGTGAATTCAAACGCGCCGTCGGTTTAACTTTGATCTCGTGCGGAGAGGTGGCCGACCCCTGCTTGAACTCCACCACCTGCCCGACGCTCAAGCCCGCCGGGTAAATGCTGTCCTGCCCCGTCGTCACGACGAGGTCGCCCTGTTTGACCGCCTCCAGCCCGGAGACGTAGCGCATGTCGAGCAGGCCGTTGCTGCCGTAACCGCGCACCGAACCCATCGCCTGCGACGCTCCGAGTTGGCCGACGACCGCACCCGCCGCCGCGCGTTCGTCCGTGATCAAGAGCACCTGCGCCGTGACGGGACTGACGCCGATGATGCGCCCGACGATGCCCTCGTGCGTCACGACCGGCATGTCTTTCTCGATGCCCGAGGAACTGCCCCGGTTGATCATCACGGAGTCGAACCACTCGGACGGGTCGCGCGCGATCACGCGCGCCGTGACGGTCTGGTAGCCGCTCTTTTCCTTGAGGTCGAGGAGTCCTTTGAGCCGTTCGTTCTCGTCGCGCGCCATGTGCGCTTCGCGCAGTTCGGTTTCGGTCAGGGCGAGGCGGCGTTTGAGGTCTTCGTTTTCGGTGGCGGCGCGGTTGAGGCTGCCGAGGTGCTGGAAGAAACCCGTCCCCGCGCCCGACGCTCCCGAAAAGAGGCTCTGCACCGGCGAGGCCACGGCCTGCGCCCACACCTGGATGAGACGCTTATGCCCCGACTCATCGCGCGCCGACACCGACATCAACACCAGATTCACGCCGAGCAACGCCAGCAACCACAACGGCGCGCGCTGCCTGATCTCTTTCTGCGTTCGCGTAAGTGCCATTGCAAAACAGAGGTTAGAGGTCAGAGGTCGGAGGTTAGTTTAAGAGACAGTTCTTGTTTTCACTGATCTCTAACCTCTCACCTGCGACCTCTGTTTTTAAGTTCCGCTCGTCAGGGTGTTGTCCCACTTCACGCGTTTCAGGAGGTTGAAGTCCGAGAGCATTTTGCCCGCGCCGAGCACGACCGACGAGAGCGGGTCTTCGGAGACCGAAACGGGCAGGCCGGTTTCGATGGAGAGCCGCTTGTCCAGATTTTTCAACAACGCGCCGCCGCCCGTGAGCACGATGCCGCGCTCGACGATGTCGGCCGACAACTCCGGCGGCGTGCGCTCCAAGGCGACGCGCACGGCGTTGACGATGGTCGAGATCGAATCGGCGAGCGCTTCGCGCACTTCGTCGTCCGTGATCGTGATGGTTTTGGGGATGCCTTCGATGAGGTTGCGCCCGCGCACGTCCATCGAGAGTTGTTCGTCGAGCGGGAAGGCCGAGCCGAGGTTGATCTTGATCATTTCGGCGGTGCGTTCGCCGATGAGCAGGTTGTATTTGCGTTTGATGAAGCCCGTGATCGCCTCGTCCATCTCGTTGCCCGCCACGCGCACGGCGCGCGAGTAGACGATGCCGGAGAGCGAGATGACGGCGATGTCGGTCGTGCCGCCGCCGATGTCCACGATCATGTTGCCGTGCGGTTCCGTGATCGGCAGACCCGCGCCGATGGCCGCCGCCATCGCCTCTTCGACGAGATACACTTCCGAAGCCTTGGCGCGATAGGCCGAATCTTCGACGGCGCGGCGTTCGACCTGCGTGATCTCGCTCGGGATGCCGATGACGACGCGGGGCGAAACCCAAGACTTGCCGTTGTGCGCCTTGCGGATGAAGTGTTGGAGCATCTTCTCCGTCACTTCGAAGTTGGCGATCACGCCGTCTTTCATCGGGCGGATGGCGACGATGTTGCCGGGCGTGCGCCCCAACATCTCTTTGGCTTCCTTGCCGACGGCGAGCGGCTGGTTGGTTGATTTGTTGATCGCAACGATGGACGGCTCCGAGACGACGATGCCGCGCCCCTTGGCGTAGACGAGCGTGTTGGCCGTCCCGAGGTCGATTGCCAGATCGCTGGAAAACAGGCTGAAGAGTGATTTAAAGGCCATTAATTTTTCGATCCAAGCATGTGTATGAGATGCGCTAGAAATGGATGTCAACAGGGCGGGTGCGGCAAAGTTCGAGCGTTACATGAAATGACGCCACGTAAGTCTGACTTCCCACAATACCCTGCGAGGCCGCTGCCCCGCTGACGCCCTACCAACTCAAGAAGATACAACGAAAAAGCCCAAATACTAAAGCCAACAGGCTCAAATTGCGGATTTTAATGTGGAAAATCGGGATTTACGCCTGATTACCGCCTGGAGGCGATGCGGACGCAGTTTTTGTGCGCGGCTTTGGCGTCATACATCGCGGCATCGGCGTCGGCGATTAATTGTTGAGGGGATTGGGAATGTTCGGGAAACGAGGAGACGCCGAAGCTGGCCGTGAGGCGCAGGCGCAGATTACGCCCGCCGGTAAAGACGTGTTCGGCGATCTTTTCGCGCATCCGCTCGGCGACGCGCACGGCCATGTCGAGACCCGTCTCCGGCAGGATGACGACGAACTCGTCGCCGCCGTAGCGAGCCACCACGTCCGTGTCGCGCACGCCCGTCAGAATGACGGTCGCCATCTCCATCAGGGTATGCGAGCCGACGAGATGGCCGTAGCGGTCGTTGATCTCTTTGAAGTCGTCGAGGTCGAAGAAAAGCGCGGTGACGGTGGAGCCGTAGCGGCGCGCGCGTTTGACCTCGGCCGTCAAATACTGGCGGAGGAAGCGCGCGTTGTGGAGTTTGGTGAGATCGTCTGTCTGCGAGAGTTTTTCCGCCTCGGCGATCCGCACGGAGTTGGCGAGCGCGGCGGAGAGCGGCAGCGCGAGCGCGGAGAGCAACGCCGCTTCGCCGGCCGCGAACGCACGCGCCGAAGCTCCCTCGCGCACCGCTTCGAGCACGCCCAGCACGCGGTCGCCGTTCAGGAGCGGGACGGCCAGCACGCGCCGCGCGCCTTCGGTCTTCCGCAGCGTCTCGTTCGAGGCGAACGCCTCGCGCGCGGCCTGCGACTCCGTGCCCGTCAAGAGCATCAGCGAATCGCCGTGGAGCGCGCGCCGCCAATCGCCTTCGGGCAGGGCGCGCTCGCTCTCGGTCAGCCCGCGCACGGCGAGCGGTTCGAAGCGCGCTTCCGTCTGGCCGCGTTCCAACTCGGTCAGATAGATCGTCCAGCGATCCGCCGCGACGAGGGGAGCCAGGCCGACGAGCGTGGTTTGCGCCGCGCTCTTCTGATCGCTCACGAAATGGAGCGAGGCGACCGCCTCGAAGGCCGCGCGCAAACGCGCTACGCTCAGGTTGTCGGGCAAGAGCATACTGGCGGGCGTCGCCGTCGTGGCCGGTTCAAACTCTTCCGAGTGCGAGGACGATTCCGGCAAACTCTCGCCGCTCTCTTCGAGTTCGCGCAGGAGCGCGGGCAGTTGCGCCGGGTCGTCGGCGACGGCGTGGAAGCCGAGCCGCAGGAGCGCGTGCGTGTCCAGCCGGAAGGTGTCGGGCGGCGGCTCGCCCGCTTCGATGCGGCGGCAGGCCACGACCGGCGCGTCCGGCCAAACGGTGGCCGACTCCATCACCGCCGCGTGAATCTCCCCGACGCTCACGCCCTCCGCCACCTCGCAGATCACCGCCAGCGGCGACGCCGCGACCCCGCCCTCGTCTCCGCCATACGACCCGGCCGCCGCCCACACCTCCGCGCACACGCCTGCCGCGCGCAACGTTTCCAGCAACGCGCGCCCCGGCGGTTCGTGCTCAACTTTTAACAGGATGATGTGCATAAGAAAGACGGTGACAGGTGACAGGTAACAGGTGACGAGTTGAAGCAAGTGTGGCTAGGGCGAGTTTTGATTTTTAACTTGTCACTTGTCACCCGTCACCTGTCACTCCTTAAATTATCGTTGTCCCGCGTCGGGCGTGAAAGCGAGGCGCGTGTCGTTGCGCGTGCCTTGCGAGTCTTCGGCTTCGAGGATGATCTCGCGTGCGGCTCTGGGCACGGAGATTTGGAGTTGGAACGAACCGTCGGAGGCGGCCAGGGTTTCGCGCCCGTTGATGCGGATGGTGTTGCCGGGTTGGGTGCGCCCGCGCGCCACGTAGATGCTGCCGCCGATAAACTCGAACGCGACATTCGAGACCGTGATGTGCTCGCTTGTGGCCTGCCGCCCGGCGACGATGGTGAACTTCTGCGGCTCAGTCCATTCGCTGATCTGGCCGGAGGCGGCCACGGCCAGCACGCGCCAGAAGTAGATGCCGACGCGCAGGTCGCTGACGCTGAACTGCGTCGCCTCAAGCTGATCGCGCTCGGTCACTTTCCCGGCCGCGACGAAGAAGGGCGACGTGGCGACTTCGACGCGGTAATGGCGCGGCGCGCCCGTCGGCGGCCGCACCCAGCGCAGCGTCACGCTGGTGGCTCCTTTGTCCGTGGCGGAAATTTTTTCGAGGTCGCGCGGCGAGAGCAGGAGCGGCACCGCCAGCAAACTCTCGCGGCTCTTGATGTTGCCCTGTTGATTGAGCGCGATGTACTCGTTGCCCTGCACGGTCGTCTTGACGCCGCCGCGCGTCACGGTTTCGAGTTGACCGGAACTGACGCGAATGCCCTCCGAGTTATCCTCGCGCACGTCGAAACTCGCGCCGGTCTGCCCGGCGAGATTGTTCTTCGAGAGCGGCGTCTCGACGATGTTGCTGCCGCCTTCGGGCTGCTGCTCGGTGCGGACGTTGATCTGGCCGCGCGCGACGGCCACGCGGACGTTCGTGCGCTGGCCGCCCTCCAAAGTCGTGTTGTCGCGGATGGTGACGACGCTGTTCGGGCGCACGATCATGTTCGAGCCGTCGGCGAGTTGGATGCGGGCGCGGCCGTCGGCCTGCGTCTGCACGATGTCGCCGGGGTAGAGTTGCGTGTCGCTGCGCGCCAGAAGCGATTCGCGCGTCTGCGCGCGCACCACGCGCACATCGCCGTCGAACGAGATAAAGCGCGCGCCGGCCGGGGCGTGCGCCTCGGTCGCGCCGCCTTTGAACGGGTTGCCGTAGAGCCACGAATAGAGGCCGAGGCCGCTCGCGGCCACGCCGAGCACGACGAGGGCGACGAGCAGGTAGATCATGCGCTTCGAGACAACCCACCATTCGAGATCGAAGCGGCTGGACTTTGTAGACATAGCTAACGGATGTCGAGCGACGGCAAAACCGGAGAGGAGGAGTTTGCGAACGTTGTTTGTTAAAGCAGATGCTTGCGGCCTAATCGTTGCAAGTCTTCTGGAGTGGGGCGACGCGGGGCGGGCGAATCCGAAATTCGGCCTCACAAGCAACTTAACACAGCGACGCGCGCCGCATCAAGCACGATTTCCGTGGCGGCGCGCGGGGCGGGTGATGAGCGTTTTCCGGCCGTGATTTCTACTTTTTACGACCCGCGCTCAACCTTGCGGTTCGTCGGCTCCGAGACGACCCTGATCGTCGTCGAAGGGCGAGTTGAAGTCGGGCGGGAGTTGGACTTCGACGTGCGTCTCGGCCTGCTGCGGCCAGATGAGCGAGGCGACCACCGAGCCGATGAGCACCAGCGCGACGACGCCGAGCGAGATGCCGATGATCGACTCTTTATCGAGCCACTGATGCACGAAGCCCTCGCCGAGCATCTTCACGCCGACGAAGGTGAGCACGATGGCGAGGCCGATCTTCAGGTAGTGAAATTTTTCCACCACGCCCGCCAGCAGGAAGTAGAGCGAGCGCAAACCGAGGATGGCGAAGACGTTCGAGGTGTAGACGATGAACGTGTCGGTCGTGATGCCGAAGATGGCGGGAATGGAATCCACGGCGAAAACGAGATCGGTCACTTCCACGATGACGAGCACGAGCAAGAGGAGCGTCCCCGTGCGCTTCCCGTCGATCTCGGTGAAGAAGTTTTCGCCTTCATACTTGCGCGAGATGGGGATGAACCGCGTCACGAACCGGACGATGGGGTTGTCTTCCGGCTTCACCTCCGTCTCTTCCTGGCGCATCATCTTGATGCCGGTGTAGATGAGAAACGCGCCGAAGATGTAGATGATCCAGTGGAAGCGTTCGATCAAGGCCGCGCCGATCCCGATCATCATGATGCGCATGATGAGCGCGCCGAGCACGCCCCAAAACAGCACGCGGTGCTGATACTTGGCCGGGACTTTGAAGTAGGAGAAGATGAGCAGGAAGACGAAGAGATTATCTACCGACAGCGACAACTCGATCAAATAACCCGCGAGAAATTCCTTGCCCGTGAGCGATCCCAGTTTCCAGAACACGCCGCCGGCGAAAATCAACGCCAGCGTGACCCAGACGACGCTCCAGGTCGCCGCCTCGCGATAGGAGGGAACATGAGCTTTGCGGTTGAGCACGCCCAAATCCAAAGCCAGCATAAAGAGGATGAAGACGGCAAAACCCACCCACGCCCAGATTGAATATTCCATGTGCGTAAACATATAGCACCCGCGCGGCGCAGCGCAAGAGGTCAGAGGTCGGAGGTCGGAGGCCGGAAAAGATTTGTCTTAACCGGCCTCTAACCTCCGACCTTCAGACCTCTGCCTTGCAGGTTGCGACCGCGTAGGAGTGTCCGTTACAATCGGCGATTCATGGGATCAGGCGGGCGGCGGCCAGAGGGTTGCGTCGTCCGTAAAGTCCGCTTGAACTTTCAGGGCGACGCCTCTGACAGCCCCGCGCGCTCCTATTCAAATATTAAAAATCGCCGTCGGATTCGGGAAGGATCGAAGATGCTGAAACAGTTTAACCGCGCCAAAGGCGCACACAAATATATAATCATTTTCTTTGCCCTGTTGATGGGGGCGAGTCTCGTCCTGTTCTACGCGCCGGGGCGCAATCAGGTGAACGCCAACCCGGCGACGAACACGGAAGTGCTCGCCGAGGTCAACCGCGACGAGATCACGGTGGCCGACCTGTACCGGCAGAAACAGGCGACCCAGCAGCGTTTCGGCGGCCAGTTCAGCCTCTCGCAACTCGGTCTCACCGACAAGTCCATGCTCGACGGCCTGGTGCGCAGCAAGATCATCGCGCAAGAGGCCGCGCGGCTCTCGCTCGGCGCGTCGGACGCGGAAGTGAACAAGGCCGTCGTCTCGCAGTTCGTCGATGCGAGCGGCAAGTTCATCGGCGTGGCTAAGTACAAGGAGCAGGTCGGGCGCGCCTACGGCAGCGTCGAGCGGTTCGAGCAGGTGCTGCGCGAGGAACTCGCGCAGAATAAGCTGCGCGCTTTCGTGACGGCCGGCGTGAGCGTCTCCGAGGAAGAGGTGCGCGAGGATTTCAAACGCAAGAACAGTTCGTTCAACTTAACTTACGTGCCCATCGTCGCGGACAAACTCGCCGCCTCCATCCAGCCTTCCGAGGAGGAACTGCAAAAGTATTACGAGGAGAACAAGACCAACTTCCGCTACCTCGAACCGCAGAAGAAGATTCGCTACCTCTTCATCAATCAGGAGAAGGCGGGCGAGAAACTGACGATCCCCGACGCGGATTTGCGCGCCGCCTACGATGCGCTCGCGCCGGAGAACAAACAGGCGGGCGTGCGCGTGCAGCAGATCGTCTTGAAGGTGGCGCGCCAGGACTTAGACCAGCAGGTGCTGGCGAAGGCCACGAAACTCGCGCAGGACGTGCGCGGCGGGGCTGACTCGACCATCGCCAACGTGCCCGAAGAGAAGTTTGCCGAGGCGGCCAGGGGCAACTCGGAAGACCCCGCGACGGCGACGAACGGCGGCTGGCTGCCCGCGCCCGTGCGCCGCGACCCGAACCGCAAAAACGACATCCTGCAAGCCACGCTCGACATGCAGGAGGGGCAAATCTCTGACCCCGTTTTCAGCAAAGGCGCGTATTACGTCTTCCGTCGCGGGGCTTCCGTGCCGAAGAGTTTTGAAGAGGCCAAGCGCGAACTGCTCGTTTCGCAGCGCAACCAGCGCGCCTACAAGGCGGCCGCCGACCTCGCCGCCCGCGCCGCCGGGCGTCTGAAAGAGACGCGCGATTTTCAGAAGGTCGCTCAGGAGTTGGCCGCGGAGGCGAACATGAGCGCGGCCGACATGGTGAAGGAGACGCCGTTCATCAAGCCCGGCGACGACGTGCCGGACATCGGCAGTTCGCCGCAGTTCGAAGAGGCGATCCGCCCGCTGGAGAACGCCAACGACATCGGCGACCGCGTGAGCATCAAGAACGGGTTCGCCGTGCCGATGCTGGTCGAGCGGCGCGAGCCGCGCATCCCCGATTTCGCGGAAGTGCGCGATGAGGTCGTGCGCCGCGCCAGGCAGGCGCGCGCGCAGTCGCAACTCGAACAGACGGCGCGCGAACTTGCGGGCAACCACGCGAGCGCGGACGCGCTCAAAGCCGCCGCCGAAAAATTGGGACTCGAAGCCAAAACGGCCGACAGTTACAAACTCGGCTCGCCGCTCGAAGAAGTGGGCACGAGCGCGGCGGCCGACGACGTGATCTATAACTTGAAGGAAGGCGAAGTTTCCAAAACGCCCGTCAAACTCGGCGAGACGTGGGTCGTCGTCGCCTCGACGAAACGCACCGACGCCGATCTCGCGGAGTTTGCCAAGCAGCGCGACCAACTCACGCAGAGCCTCCTGACCACGCGCCGCAGCGACGTGTTCGAGGACTACGTGAGCGCGGCGCGCGCGCGGCTCGACCGCGAAGGCAAAGTCAAAATCTACGAGGACGTGCTCGCGCGCAACGCCGATCAGGATGAGGCCGCCGCGCCCCCGCCGTTCACGGGCGCGATCCCCGGACAGTAGGCGACCGGCCAGTGAGGACGCGACTTCCGGGAAGTCGCGCGTCCAACAAAATTAAAAGGGGATGTCAGGCGGCGGCCTGACATCCCCTTTTAATTTTGCGCGCTCGCGCGGCGTAAATCCACGCGCTCGTGGCGGGCGGACGCGCCGCCCGGTTTGCGCGCTCAGAACGCGTCAAGCAACGCGGCCACGTCGAGTTGCGCGAGTTGGAGCGTGATGAGCACATCGTTGCCCTCGGCGGCGACTTTCGTGTTCTCGACGAGGTTCTGCAAAGGACGCGCGCGCGGCGCGGGCATCTGCCCGATGGCTAAAGGCGCGAGCGACTTCAAACTCGTGAGCGTCAAACTCAGAGTCCGCGCCGCGCCCGCGTTATCCGTGCGCAGGGCGGTCAGCAGGTTGAAACCGTTCGTCGTCGTGCCGAGCGTGCTGTAGAACTGGCGCACGCTGGCGATGCTTTGGGAGAGATTGCCGCCGCCGATGTCGAGATTCTGCGTGAGCCACGCGGGAATGTTGCCGCCCGCCCCGACGAGCGCATTGCCGTCGCGCGTCGCCAGCGCGGTGATGTCGGAGGAGATGCGCCCGCGTCCGGCGTGTGCATCGATGGCGGCGCGCACGCGTTCGAGTTTGCCGAAGGCCACCGTGCCCCCGTCGAGCGGGGCGAAGGCCACGTCAGTCAGGTTCATATTAACGAGACCGAGCAGCTTCACGGGCGCATCCACGCTGATGATGTGGATCGTCTGCCCCGCATACTTTTCCTCGCGCATCCGGTTTTTCGCCCCGGCGCGCGTGGCGGCGACCAGCGTCGCCAGGTTGTATTTGCCGTGCGCGACGGCGACCGTCTCGACCAGCGTCTTGCCCGTGGGCGTCTGCACGAAACGGACGCCGACGGCGACCCGCTCGAACGAGCGCGCGTCGAATCCGGTTGTCGTCTTGAACTTATCGATCTCCGAATTGACGCGCGCGAGTTCCGCCGGATTGTTGCTGTAAGCGCGCGGCAGCGCGTCGTTGAGCATGCGCCGCACATCAACGAGCATCGCCGCATCGGACGCCGGAAGCGATGCGACGGCGGCCTTCGCCAGCGCGTGCTCCAAGGGAATCGGGGGGGCGACGCCCCTGCCCTGCGCGTTCGCCGTCAACATCCCCACAGACGAAAACGCGGCGACGACGACCGCCAAAGTCAAAACGTAAAAATATTTCCTCATAAACACAACATGCCTTTCCGTCCCGATTGAAAACAGGCGACGCTTCGCGGGCGTCGCACGTGAAAATTTAAATTGCGGAGAGAGTGTGACCCAACTCCGATGCCCCGCGCGCCCTCGCCGTTGGCCTCCTTCGGGCGGCGTGACCGTCGCAGCCTGCGCCCGCCCGTTTAAGACGCTCCCGCGCGGAAAAACGCTACATGCCGGGTGTAACTTTAACGCTTCTAGGCCGCAATTCAATCCCGTCGCGCGGCTCAAGCCGCGCCCGCCCGGCCGAGCAGGTCGCGCATGGCTTCGAGGTGCTCCTGCTTCAGTTTCAACTCCCTGCGTCCCACTTTGACGACGACTTTCTTCGCGTTCGCCATCCTGTTGAAGCCTTCGGAGGGCATGGTGAAGGCGAGGTCTTCGCGGTAATAGAGCTTGCTCCCGCCGAGTTGGAATCTTCTGGCCGTGATGAGTTTCATGCCGCCCAGGTTGACCGCTTCGCCGTCGAGCACCAGCGTCAACTCGCGCTCTTTCTCCTTCTCGAATTCCCACCCGTTTCTCGATTGAGACAAGACGCCGAACTCGATGAACTGCGGTCGCGAGGCGAGCGTCTGGCCGGGATGGATGAACCCGGCGGTGATGGCGACGGATTCGCTCGGGTCGTGGAAGTTAGCGTTTACGACGTAGGGCTGGAAGGCGACCACCGTGCGGTCTTGCGCGCGGTCGTAAGTGGCTTGAATTTTCGCGTTATGCTTAAACTTCGACTTTGTTCCTGCGTCCTGCTGCGCCGCGCCCGGTGTGGCGCACGCGAACAGCAGCGCCAGGCTCAACAGCAGAGAGCGATATTTCAAATTCATACTTTATTCCCCCACGACCGCAAATAATAAACATTAAACGTCGCCGGGGCGACGAGAGAGCGCGGGCGGCGAACGACGCCTTCCGCCTTCCGCTATTCGTCGGCGCGTCGCGCGGCCGTCGCCGTCGAGAGCGGCTTGTACCAGAGCAGTTGAATCTCGTCCGGGAATTCCGTGTAAGCGAAACGATTGACCGCTTTGAGCGCGCACCCCTGTCGCGCATAAAAACTGCACGCTGGGACGTTGACGTTCTGCGTCTCGATCTTGAGTTGACGGCAGCCGCGCGCCGCGGCACGCGCCTCCGCCGCGCGAAAGAGCGCGGAACCGACGCCTTGCCCGCGCGCTTCCGGCGCGACGCGAATGTCCCACAGGACACACAGGTCTGTGCGTCCTTCCAACATGTGGAGGCCGGGGGTGTCGAAGGCGAGAACCGCGCCGCCGACGCGCTTGCCTCCGCTGTACGCGGCGAGAAAGTCCCAGTTGGACAGGTCGAAACGCGTCGCCCACTGCGCCGGACTCTCCGTCTCCGGCGCGTCGTAGTCCTTAACGTATGGAACGTCGAGCCTGCGTTTCGTCAGGACGAATTCGCCGCCGCCTCCGGCGTGCTCGGCCACTTCAAAAATCTCCGAGACCTCGAAGGCGATGGGAATACGCGCGTACTCCGCGAGAGCCGCCGCCGAATCCTCTCTGACCTCGATCAACATTCGCCGACCCTCAAGTCTCCGGTTCGCGCGCCGCGCGCCGCCGACGCAGGCGAGAAAGAGCTTTAACCCGATGTGTGTAAGTGAGAACGCCGCAACGCGGGCTGAACAGGCGCGGGGGCAGAGAACTCAATCGCTGCCCCCGCCAGGTCTCTCTCATTCGCTCCCGGCCGCCCGCGCGCGTGCCCTATCGACTGGCGCGTCCCGACTGGATGAGTCTTTGTCGCGCGGTGTTGCCGGGGACGGCGACGTGCGCGGCCGGGTCGTACTCTTTGCCGACCGCCGGGCTGCCCTGCGGAACCCAGAGTTCGACGCGCGTCGAACTGTAGCCGCTCGGCAGGTAGCGCACGTAGTAGCCGTCCGGGTGCAGCGACCACCGGCCGCTCGGCACGTCGCGGCTGCCCTCGCCGCGCGGCGCCGCGCCCGAGAGCACGGCCACGCGCTCCATCTCTGCGAACGAAGCGCCCGGCGTCGTCAACATCCGGCGCAGTTGCGCCTCCGCCTCCAGGACTTGACGCACGGGGGCGGGCACGCCGCCGAGCGCGCCCTGCAATTGTGAGTTGGAGAGAACGTCGAGCGCGCTGCGATTGAGCGAACCGAGTTGGCGCGGCGTCAAGAGGCGCGAGGCCGTCGCTTTCAAGTTCGGGCTGAGGTCTTCAAACTTGGCGCGCGCGATGATCGCCCAGAGCAACTGCTGTATCTCCTGCTGCGGGATTTCGGGGCGATTGACGGAGTTGCGCACGATGGTCATCACGGCATCCTCGGCCGGCCCCAGGGGGGGCGCGTAGAGATAGCCGTCGCCGCCGCCGGGGGCGTGCGTCCCGGCCTTGAGGCAGTAGCTCTGCGTCTGCATGTCGTAGTAGCCGGGCTGGATGACGAAGCCGCCGTTCGGCGTGCGCTGGAGCGTCATCAACGAACGCCTGGCCTCGCGCGGGGTGAAATTGTCCTTCGAGGCATCGCCCCACTTCGCGTCCGGCAAACTCGTCGTGATCGGCGGCTTGCCTTCGAGCAACGAACCGATGCCCGGCGTCTTCTTCTTCAGTTTATCGCCGAGACCGCTGAGACCGCCAAGCTGCGCCCGCGCTTCCTCGACCGTCCCGGCAAACAACAACAACGCAAAGACCGCGAACGCGGCCACGAATTTAGAACGAGGCGTCTTCAACTTAAAAATTCTCCTTTGAAAATTAAGCGTGGGAATCTGCGGCCAAGACCTGACGCTGAACAAGCCGCGACCGCGACGAAATATTTTAACACCGCGCAGACGCTAACCACACTAGACGCGGGCAGCGGCTTGCTGGTTGTCTTGATTTAGAGGCTGTGGAGCTACTAGCGTAGGGTATATAGGATAGCCGGTTTAACTGCGAAAGGCGACAAGATTAGGACACGAAGAAGAGAAGAATTCCTTTGCACCTTTGAGTCGTCCCTTGAGTGCTTAACATCAGATGTTAGCCATCGTGCAATAGAACGTTTAAACTTACATTTCAATTTCAGTCTCGGTTTTTCGAGCTTTTAAAGAAAGTTTTTTAACCTTTTCAATCGGCAAGAGCAGCAGAATAAAAATAATCATAGATAGGAGAAACGACCAATTCCTCGTGATCAAGTCTAGCGAGTGGAGAAGAAGTGTTACACCAATAGCGATCACCAAACATAGCAATCTAATGCCCATCATAATCAGGACATTTTTGTTGTCTTGGCTAGGGATTCCTTTGACCTGCTGTGTAAGATTTGCTTTCTCTTGCTCCAATTTTTCTGCTCTGACTATTAGCTGCTCAACTATTGGGGTGGTGTCACTTACATGTAAATTTATAGTTGATTCCAAGGCTAATGCACGTTTGGTCGCAATTAGGAGTTCTTCTGGGTTAACTGGTTTCATTAGATAATCGCAAGCTCCAGCTTTAATGAAGCGGACAACATCCGGTATAGAATTTCGATAACCTGTCACCATGATCACTCTAGTTGGGATACTTCTTTCTTTAATCTTTTTCAACACTTCAAAACCATCCACGTCAGGCATCATAATATCCAATAGGATTAAATCTGGATGTTCCTCAGTAGCAACACGGAGGCCGTCTGCCCCACCATAAGCCTTAAGAATTTGAAATCCATTACCTTCAAGTAGAAGGCCAAGGTAATCTGGAGTTTCTCTCTCGTCGTCGATGATTAAGATTTTCTCTTTGTTCATATCACACATACCTAATATGTCTAATGCATATCGTGCCGCACGATTCGACCTGACTCTGTAGAGAGCGGTGAAGTCCCACTCATGCGGCGTGACACGCATGTCTCGGCTGACCAGCCGATCTAATAAGGCTCAATCATACCCTCACACCCGTTCGAGCAGCAGGGCGAGGCCGAGGCCGCCGCTGACGCAGAGGGTGGCGAGGCCGAGGCGGGCTTCGCGCTTGTGCATCTCGTGCAGCAGCGTGGTGGTGATGCGGACGCCGGTGCAGCCGATGGGGTGGCCGAGGGCGATGGCTCCGCCGTTGACGTTGAGGCGCGCCGGGTCGAAGTTGAGTTCGCGGTCGCAGGCGATGACTTGCGCGGCGAAGGCTTCGTTGAGTTCGACGAGGTCTATGTCGGCGAGCGTCAGGTTTTGTCGCGCGAGCAGGGCGCGCACGGCGGGCACGGGGCCGATGCCCATGACCTCCGGCGCGACCCCGGCGATCTCGTAATCAAGGATGCGCGCCAGCGGCTCGACGCCATCGCGCGTCGTCTCCTTCAATGTTTCTTCATCCATGACGACGACGGCCGCCGCGCCGTCCGTGATGCCGGACGAGTTGCCCGCCGTAACCGTGCCGCTCCGGCGGTCGAAGACGGGCGCGAGTTTGCGTAGGGTCTCGATGGTCGTGTCGGCGCGCGGATGCTCGTCGCGTTCGAGCGTGAGCGGTTCGCCGCGTCGGCCTTTGATCTCTACGGGCGTGAGTTCGGCGTCGAAGCGGCCGGAGTCGATGGCGACGGCGGCGCGCTGTTGCGAGCGCAGGGCGAAGGCATCCTGTTCGTCGCGCGTGATCTCGTATTGGCGCGCGAGGTTTTCGGCCGTCTCGCCCATGATGAGGCCGGAGAGCGGGTCGAGGAAGCCGTCGCGGTACATGCCGTCCACGAGTTCGACGTTGCCCATCTTCGCGCCCCAGCGCGCGCCCTCGGCGAAGTAGGGCACGCGCGACATGTTCTCCACGCCGCCCGCGAGCACGGCGCGGGCGCGTCCGAGCATGATCTCCTGCGCCGCGAGGATGATGGCCTTCAAGCCCGACCCGCACGCTTGATTGACGGTGAACGCGGGCACTGTATCGGGCGCGCCCGCGCGATAACCGATCTGGCGCGCGAGGTTCGGCCCCGTGCCCGCCTGCCGCGCCGCGCCCCACACGACTTGCTGAACCCGGTCGGCCGCCAGTCCGGCGCGCCGTAGAGATTCCTTCGCCGCCGTCGCGCCCAACTCCGCCGCCGGGACATTGGCGAGCGCGCCGCCGAAGCGACCGATGGGCGTGCGCACCGCCCCCAACAGATAAATGTCTTTCATTGCTTCACTCGCTGAATTAAGATTCGCCGACAAGTGACAAGATAATAGCTTGTCCTCCGGGTAGATTCCAAAACGGCGCGCCGCTACGCGAAACCCACGCGCCTTCCGGTGCGACCTCCCGCCGGTGAGAGAAAGGGTTCGCACGCCGGAGGCGCGCGGGCGATACGACCGTCAAGTCGCAAGGGAATCCCGCATCTCACAGTCGAGCCGCGCCGTGGTCGCGGCCTTAGTTTGATGAACGTCCTCACTAGCTTAGATGACAGAGAGGAGGCGCGCCGTCGCCTCGCGGAAATACTTGAGGCGCGCGTCGAGTGGTTCTGCGCCGAGACGCGCGAGGGCGCGGGCGTGCCGCTCGGCAGAGGCGAGTGGGAGTTGATGTCCAGTCACGGCGCGCTGTACTTCTCTTACCGGAACGAGCGCGGACTGGCGCGCGTGTGGCGCGTGGCCGGTTGGGACTGGGCGGGAGAACGGCTGCGCCTCGACGCGACGCGCCGGATGGGCGCGGAGCGCGCGACGTTGGAACTCGTGCCGCGCGCCTCCGTGCGCGAGGGCGTGGAGACGCTCAAGGCGGCGCGACGCGCGGCATGCGAGCGTTTGGCCGCGCTCGTGTGCGAGGCGACGGGGAACGCGAGAGTCGAGCGCGCGAGTTTGAGCGCGGGCGCGCGTCGTTCCGAGCCGGGGCGTTACGCGCGGATCGCTCTGCGCGTGGGGCGCGAGCGCGTCGCCGTGACGGGCGCGGTCGTCCCTCTCGCGGCGCATGAGGCGGATGCCTGCCTGGCGTCGGCTGTGCTGTGGTGGAGGCGTGAGGTGGTTAAGTCGCATCGCGGCGCGGGCGCGCCCCGGTTGTGGCTCGTCGTCTCGCCCGACTTGAAGGACGCGATTGCCGCGCGGCTGGCCTTGTTGGGCGAAGCTGTGCGGCGCGAGATCGAGTTGTTCGAGACGGACGAAGGTTGGCGAAACTTGACGCGCATCGCGCCGCTTTCGCTCGCCCAAACTCTCGCCGCCGCGCCGCGCTTTCGTCGTCCGCCGCGCGCGGAGTTGAGCGAGACGGCCGCGCGCATCGTCGCGCTCGCGCCCGAGGCGATCGACGCCGTGCGTGCGCGCCACGGCGAGACGCTGCGTTTCCACGGCCTGAGTTTCGCGCGCATTCGACGCTGGATGAGCCATGAGCGCGTGTGGTTCGGCGTGGGACGCGCGCCGAGAGTTTTACTGGCGGACGACAACCTGCCGCAATTCTCGAAACTGATAGACGAACTGCGCGAGCATCGCCGCGCCGCGGCCGTCGATCATCGCCACGCCTTCTATGCCTCCGCGCCGGAAGCGTGGCTCGAATCTCTCCTCCGGCGCGACATCACGCGGCTCGACCCCGGCCTGCGTCTCGCCCCGCTCTACGCGCAGTTTCGCACCCCGGCGCACGGCGTCGGCGGCGCGGCGTCGGCGCGTCCCGTCGATCTGCTCGCCCTGCGCCGCGACGGGCGGCTCGTCGTCATCGAACTGAAAGTTTCGGAAGACGCCGCGCTGCCGCTGCAAGGCGCGCACTACTGGCAGCGCGTCGAAGCGCACCGGCGACGCGGCGACCTCACGCGCACGCGCCTCTTCGGCGACGCGCACATCGCGGATGAGCCGCCGCTCGTCTATCTCGTCGCGCCCTTTCTGCGCTTCCATCGCCACTTCGACCTGCTCACGCGCCTGATCTCACCCGCCATCGAAATGTACCGCTTTGATTTGAATGAGGATTGGCGCGCGTGCGTGCGCGTGCTGCGGCGCGCCGGGGTGCGCCGCGATCTCGTAGGCGATTTTTCGCCCGGCTGAGGGCGCGGCAAAAGTAATAAACGATCGGCTTGGGAAATTGTTGACAGAACTGGAATTTAGGTTTACGCTGCGCGAGTTTACAGGCTACTTCAGCAGCTTCGCATGAAGCTATAACTCATAAGCTGACGCCGGGCGGGTCTTCGTCAGTCTCACTTCAAACAATACCTCGTTGGGTCTTCAATCTGATTGCAGCTTGCTTTGTGATGTGGTTCCGAGAGCCTGAATGCCGCGCGAAGGCGTCGCGGAGCTTTGACGCCGCCGCCCGTCCACATTGCGGCGTTGGACAAACTTCTTCGAGGAGCATGAACGGTTAAATGCTTGATTTATCCGATTGACTCGTCGAGATGTATGCGGATAGGAGTCTTCAGATGCAAACACCTCCGGGGGCTGACGAGCAGCCCGAAACGCCGAGCGACCTCAGCGGCCACTACAAAAAACTCCTGAGACAGGGCACGCCTGCGGGGGGCGGCCCCGAAGGCGCCGGGGATGCCGCCGCCGAACCCGACCTATCGAACGGCGGCATCAAAGACCGTCTCGACGAAACGAGGACGCAACTCAAACGCATCATCGACCAGCACCTCGGCGGCACGGCCGAACTCCACGACATCGCGGAGAAAATCGTCACCGATGCCGACGAGGCGTTGCGCGTGCTGCGCGATGAAGACGAACAACTGCTCGGCAGGCGGCGCAACCTGCTCGACAGCCTTGAGGCCATCATCCGTACCGACGGCTCGCGCCCTTCGTTCATGGTTCGCAACGGCGACGTAGACCGCTCGACCAGTCCCGTCGGGGCTTGGGCTGACGCGCTCGACGGGAGTTCCAACATGCTGCGCGATGCGATTTCGTGCGTGGGGCGGATCGACAGTCCCTCCGCGCCGCAGGGCTTCGAGGGCACGGGCTTTCTGATTCAGGACAACCTCATCGTCACCAATCGCCACGTGCTCCAAGCCATCGGCCGCCGCAACGACGAGGGCGTCTGGACTCTCACCGAAGGCGCGGCGATAGATTTCGGCCACGAGTTTCGCGCGCGCGAGTCGGTCGGCCGGCGGGCTTTGCGCAGCGTGGTCTTCGCCGGTGCGAAGACCATCCTCGAAACCGCTCTCGTGGAACACACCAAACTCGACCTGGCTCTCATCGAACTCGAACCGGCCGCGGCCGACGAGCGACCGCGCGCCACTCTATCGCTCGATGTCGCGGGCGACTGGGCGAAGCCCGATCTCTCTCTGTTCACGCTCGGCTACCCGGCCAATCCCGGCGTCGGCCTCTACGCGCCCACGCTGCTCGAACAACTTTTTCAGACGACCTTCGGCTACAAGCGGCTCGCGCCGGGGCTGGTGATTAAACCGCAGGTCAAGGTGCATACCTGGACGTTCGCCCACGACGCCACGACGCTCGGCGGCAACTCGGGTTCCGTCCTGCTGGTGGTGGGGCGCGAGCATGCGGCGGCGGGGCTGCATTATGGCGGGCGGCGCGGCGACCCGCGCGAGAATTGGGGGCACGTCCTCGGCCTCGTCCTGGATGAAACCGACGGCCGCTCGGATACCACGTTGCGCCAGCACTTGCGCGAGCGAGGCGTGCGGTTCGTCGATCGGGTTAGCGCGAGGCAGCAGCCGGGTCATTAGCGGGTCGGGGCAGCCGGAGTAAATCAGGTGGTCGCAATCCAAACAATTCTCGATGCGCTGAAGACCACGCGCGAAGAGTTCGGCAGACTGTTTTTGCAGGCGCAGGCGCAGGTCGGCATCGGAGCCTACGACCGCAAGAACTTCGAGGCCATCGCCCTCTCTCTGCCTGACAGAGCCGCCTACGAGACGGCCTTGCGCTACGCCCAGGCGCAAGGCTGGTTCGACACGCTCGTCAATCTCATCATCGAAGCGAACCTCCAGAACGGGAGTCTCACGCGCGCCATCGCCGAATCTCACGCCGGGGTCGGCGGCGCGGCCTTGCAGGCGATGACCAACCTCGCCAACGGCTACTCTAATCCCGACATCGTCTATAAAGGTTATGGCGACGGCATCCGCTGGACGGGAAAGATCATCGTGGACGGGGTTGCCAGCGGCACCGGCATCCTGATCGGGCCGCATCTCGTGCTCACGGCCTGGCACGTCGTCAAAGCCCTGTTCACGCCGGGGGCGGACGGCGAATGGGTGCTGGCTCCGAACGGCAGCAGGCGGCTACAGGTCGCGTTCGACGACTTTCTCGCACTCATCAGCGGGACGCTCCAGCAGCCCGACCCGCAAATCGTGGAGACGCATGAAGACTGGTGTTTCCTCTTCTCCGCCTGTCACCCGTCGGAGTTGTCGGGGCAACTGCCGGACGACCACGCGCAGTTGCAAGGTTACTGGGACTATGCGGTTATCAAACTGAAGGCGGCTCCGGGGTTGACGCGCCGCTGGGCATCGCTCGATGCGCGCTCCGTCGTGCCCCGCGCGAACGAGGGCATCTTCCTCTTTCAGCATCCCGCCATGCAGCCGCTCAAAGTCGATCAGAACTTCATCACCGATCTAGACCCGCCCGAACCGGCCGTCATTCCCAAGCTGCGCTTCCTGCATTACGCCAATACCAACCACGGCTCATCGGGCGGCCCGTGCTTCGATAAGAGCTTCATGCTGTTCGGATTTCATCAGGGCGTGTGGACGGGCGCGACCGGCGACGGGCGTGTGACCAACCGGGGCGTCCCCGTCCTGCGCGTGATCGAACATATCAACGCCAATTCCGAAGGGTTGCCGCCGCTCGACCCGGAGGAGAATCCGATGTGGAGTCTCGGCGAAGCGAAAAACAATGAGCCGGTGATCGGCACCGAAACCTTTCAAAAACTGGTCTGGCGGGCGGCCGTGGCCGGGACGCCCAAAGTGTTGGTCATCGGCGGCACGCCGGGCAGCGGCAAGACTTTTTTGGTGCAACTCCTATCGGCCATGCTCTCCGACGGCGGCCACCTCAAGTTGACGCTCAAGGCCGACGCCATCTCCAAGCTCGACGCCCGACAGTTAGCCGACACGATCTGCAAGGCCGCCGGAACCACCCTGCCGCCCCTCGTCGAACCTGACGACGCCGACACGACCGGCTCCGCCTGGCTCAAAGACGAGGTCGTGGACAAGGTGTTAGGCGCGCTGGAAAAGGCGCGCCAGGGTCGTCTCGTCTGGCTCCTGTTCACCGAATTGAACCACTCCGAGATCAAGGAGAAAGATGCCTCGGAACTGCTCTTTCTGTTATACGAACAGGCGCTCAAAGTCGATTGGCTGCGCATCGTGCTCGACGGCATGCGGGCGGACGTGCCGCGGTCGCTCAGGGAGGTCACGAAGACCCACCTCGTCACGACCATCAGGCGCGAAGACATCCAAAAATACTTCGAGCGTTTGCGGGCGGAGAGAAACCTGCCGCTCGCCCCCGTGGCGATGTCCAGACTTGTGTTATCAGAGTATGAGCGAGAGCTTCGGCAAAACCCTGAAAAGGCGATGGAGCTGCTCGTCGATGAGGTGATGAAGGTGGTCATCGCTCATCTCGACGACGACGAGTAGCTCCGACCACGAAGACGAAAGGTGTGCATGAGCGATAAAAGCAGCATCGCAATCGAGTTTGCGGCCGCGATAGAAAGGCGGATGGGGAAGAAGCTCCGGGCGGCCGAAGCCGCCGACGAGGCCGTGTCCGCGCCCCAGTCGCAAATGCTGCTCAAGCGCGCCGCCGACCGGCGCGCCCGCCCCGCCGGGGGGGATTCGTCGTCGTTGGAAAGGCTGCTCCGTGAAGTTGAAGTGACGGCCGCGCTCTCGGGCAGGTTCGACCCGCGCGAACTGTTCGACGGGTCGGTCGATGAAGAGATGCGTCAAACCGCGCTCAGTCGGCTCGCGCCCGAATGCGTCATCGAATCCTTTGAGGGCAAAGTGCGCTGGCTGCTCTCGAAAAACGCTCGGACAGCGGCGCTCAACCGCCTCATCGAAGAAGACAGGCTCCTGCGCCGCCTCGACGAGCGTCCTTTGCCCGAGACCGATCAGCTCGGAATGTTGCTGCGCGAACTCCTGCGCGACGGCGCGGGAGTGTCGCTCGAAGGGCGCACGCGCGAAGAGATGTCAGCCCTCGCGTGCGCCGTCGAAGCGACTTCGGAGGTGAAAATTCGGAAGCCGGACGAGGGCGTTTTGCGCAAGCTGCTCAAGCGCGCGGATTTCCTCTCCGACTACGACGTGTTGCTGGATAAAGAAGTGGTCGGCCGCAACACTGAATACGACGCGCTCAAGCGTTTCATCAGTTCTGAAGATAAAGGCGGTTCGGGTTCGTGGCAGGGGTTGGTGCTCACGGGCGCGGGCGGCGCGGGTAAGTCCACGCTGGTCGCGAAGGTTGCGCGCGAGATGTGGGAGCGACGCGCGGCGACGGTCGTGATCCTCGACTTCGACCGCCCCGGCATCGACGCGAGGGATTTCTATTGGCTGGAGACGGAATTGACCAGGCAGGTCGGCCATCAATATCCCGAAACCGAGGAGCGGCTGCGGACGCTCAGACACAATGCGCGGGAGCGCGTCGCCAAGATTAATTCGGAAGCCGCGTGGTTGTCCGCCTCGGATCACGTGCGCGTGGAGCGCAGTTTGCGCGGCACGGTGACAGGCGTCGCCGATGCGTTGAAGCTGGTCGGGGCGGCCGAGCGTCCCTTCCTGCTCGTGCTCGACACGTTTGAAGAGGTGACGCAGCGCGACCTCACCGGACGCATCACCGAATGGCTCTCCGAGGTCGCCAGTCGGGTGTCTCCCGCGCCGCTGCGGGTCGTCGTCTCCGGCCGACTGTACGACGAGGAGCTTGAAGACCTGACGCGCCACGGCGCGATGCAGACGCTGAGTCTGGGCGAACTGGAACCGGCCGCCGCCGAGAAGTTGCTCATCAACCTCGAACTCTCGCCGGCGGCGGCGAGCCGCCTGGCGCATTCCGACGTGCTGCCGCTCCGGCCGCTCGAACTCAAGCTGCTTGCCAAACTCGTGAAGGGCGACGACGGGGCGGCCATCCCCGAACTTGAGGAAGAAATCCGCGAGGGCGGCGAGGCGGCGCGCGGCCTGTTCGCGGGCATCGTCTACCGGCGCGTCCTGCGTCGCATCGAGAACGAAACGGCGCGCGCGCTCGCCTATCCCGGTCTGGTGCTGCGCTACGTCACGACCGAACTGATCCAGAAAGTGCTCGCGCCCGTGCTGAACCTGCCGCCGCTCGACGATGCCGACGCCAGGCTCGCGCTCGAAGCCCTGGCCTCCTATGGCTGGCTCACCTACCGGGGCGCGGACAACGAGGTCTTCCACCGCAAAGACCTGCGCCGCTCGATGCTCAAGGCGATGATCGCGCAAGAGGGCGAGAATGCGCGGCGCATCAACCAGGCGGCGGCCAGTTTCTTCAGCACGGCGAAGGATGAGAGGGAATGGGCTGAAGGCATTTATCACCGCCTGATGCTGGTGACGAAGCCGCAGGACGGTGAAGCCTTCGAGGACGCCGGGCTGATCAAAGCCAACTCCTATATCGGAGCCGACATCGTTGACTTGCCCGCGGCGGCGGCCGCGCTGCTCAGGTGCGTCACGGCGGGCGAGGTCTCCGTGTCCGAGGTCAAGCTGTTGCCGCCGCGCTTGCGAGATAAAGCGTATGTCGAGAAGGGCGTGCATCTCGTCGGCAGCCGGGAGTTCGGCAGAGCGTTGAAACTTTATTCCCAACGCACCGAAGGGTGGGGCGTGCCGCGGGCAAGCGGCGAGAACTACTTCGGCGAGTGGGAGCGAGACCTCTTGTTCGCCACCGCTTCGTGGGACAAACTGACCGAGGATAGTTCGTTCGTGCTGTCTCACCCGCCCCAGCGAAACGCTCATATCGCCGCCCTGCGGCTCGCCGACATCCTCTTCCCGGCCGAGGTGGTGAAGCCCGGTTCGGCGTCCGTCACGTTGGCGACGGAGGCGTTGAGGGAGTGCCGGGAGGCGGGCGTGGTCGCTTTTAAAGGAGTCGCGCCCGAAAGGGTGGAGCTTACCTTCCAGCGCATCGTCATGGGACTCTTGTTGCTGGACGCGCGGCGTCGCCTCCCGCCCGAGGCGCGCGAGGCGGCCGGAGAGATGGCGAGAAGCGTCGGGAGCCTGTTAAAGCATCCCACCCCGACTTTTGAAAGAAGGCAAATGTTTTTATCTCTGCTCGGCGTCGCGCCCCGGTCTAGCGCGGAAGACCTGCCGAAGCTGGCGTTGCCGCCCGCCATGCTCAAGCTCGACCTGTCCTGGCTGGCGGAGGTGACCGCGCTCCTCGGCGGCGACAGGAAGCGTAACGCGCAACTCACCAAATTCATCAGCGGCGTCGCCAAGGTCGTGTTCAGGTATGTGTTTAACGAAGGAGGTAAAATCCGATTGCTGCTGGGGAACATCGACGAACGGTTGACCCCGACCCAGTTTCAAGGCGGAATTCAAATCGACATCGAGTGGGACTCCACCAGCCCCGCCAAACTTCTGCAACTGCTGCGCGGCCCCGACCCCGAATTTCGCGACCCGTGCCGCTTCGCCTTGCTCGAAGCGTTTCCCGATCATTCTTCGCGCGTGGAACTCGGGGCGATCTTCGCCGAGGTCGTCAAGCTCGACCTCAAAGACCTGGAACCCGAAACCTTCGCCGCCGCGCTCGCCCCGAACGCCGAACACGCGCTCGAAAGCTACGTCGAACTCGTTGACCGTTGCTGGGCGCTCGGCGACTTGCTCAAGCGCGCGCGCGCGGCGCGGCCTGAGGCGGCAAAGCTCGGCCGCGTGGCCGAAGCCTATCAAAGATGGGACGAGGCCGTGCGCCTGACCCTGCTAAACGCATTCACCACTATCTTGAAAACGAGGAAAAAATAATGACCACCGCCGACTTGAGCCGCAAGGCCACACTGGAAAATATGGTTCGCCTGACGGGCGGCGAACTGCTCGAACGTCCGGGACACGAACCCGAAACCCCCGCCGAAGAGTTTGAAGGCAGAAACGGATACGACCCCGACTTTCTCGACGGATGGGGCATCGAACTGCCGCTGGCGACCGGCGCGGCGGCTGCGGACATGCGGCAGTTGCGGCGCGGCGGGGGCGGCGTCGAACTCAAGTACACCAACTTCTCCGTCATCATGTCGGCCTCGCGGCGCATGCCCATGCTCACGGTCGCCAACATCAACGGCGCGGAGTCGCGCAGCGTCCCGCGCATCAGCGCCTGGAGCTTTGACGGGCGTCTCGACAAAGAAGATCAATGGGGCGACATTCTCTATTATCAGAACAGTCTCGACCGCGGCCACATGGTGCGTCGTGAAGACCCCATCTGGGGCACCCCGGAAATAGCCCGGCAGGCTAACTTCGACACGTTCCATTTCACCAATAGCTGTCCGCAGATGGCGGGAGTCAATCAGGTCGTCTGGCTCGGGCTGGAGAATTACGTCCTGAGGCACGCGCGCGCCGATCAAATGAAGGTCAGCGTCTTTACCGGCCCCTTCTTCACCGACCGCGACCTGGAACACGAAACCGGCGCGAAGATTCCGCTGGCCTTCTGGAAGGTGGTCGCCATCGTGACCGAAGACGGACGCCCCTCGGCCACCGCTTACAAGGTGAGTCAGGAGCGCGAACTCGGAGAATTGGAGTTTGTCTTCGCGGGCTACAAGACATTCCAGATCAGCGTCCGGCAGGTGATGAATAACACCAACCTCGACTTCAGCGCGCTCCTCGACTATGACGGTTTTTCCGAGCACGAGCGCGCGGGCGGCGCGCCGCTTGAAGAGAGGCTCGATAGCCTGGAGAGCGTTCGCATCTGACGGCCGCGCGGCCGGGGCGGCGAAGCCCGGCCTCAAACCCCAATGCGAGAGAGCGCGCCCGAGCAATGCCGGAGCGCGTCCTGACGACGGCACGCACCGGGCGGCTCGAATTGTGTTGACTTCGGACTGGGCAGTGTTATAGAAGACGCCTGTCGCCGGACAGTTCCTGTCTTTCCCGGAGCCATGGGAACACTGCCCGCTCCACACGTCGCTCACACGGATGATTAAGCTACGAAACTCAGGTGTCCTACCTTCACCGACAACCCCATGAGAACAGAAATCACAATCAACGGTAGCGCCGACGCGGCCGCGAACTATCTCCCCTGGACGCCCGCGCCTTGCCGCATCAGACTTGCGGATGCCGGTGGGCTGAGTGGGTCGGTTGATGTCACCTTGCGCAATCGAGATCAGAACTCGGGCGGGCAAGTCGTCTTCTACGCCGCGGCCGGGGCGCTGGAAGGGCATGACGAGTTGCGCCTGACGCTGCCGACCGACGGCTCTCCGGTGGATTTCTTCGCCGGGGGCAAGTTCGGCCACCCGAGCACGGCCGACCAGGATGCCGCCATCGAGGTGACCGAGACGAACGGCGGCGCGACGCTCTCCCTAACGCGGCTGATGGTGCGGATCAGGAAGGATGCCAACACGCTGACGGATGCCGAGCGCGACCGCTTCGTCTCCGCTCTCGCAACGCTCAACGATCGAGGCATGGGCAGGTTCAGCGACTTCCGCAACATGCACCGGAGCGCCGCGCTCGACGAGGCGCACGGCGATGCGGGCTTCCTTCCGTGGCACAGAGCCTACCTGCTCGATCTGGAGAGGGAATTGCAGAACCTCGACCCGGCCGTGGCTCTCCCCTATTGGAGATTCGATCGCCCCGCCCCCAGAATTTTCACGCGCGAGTTTCTCGGCGCGTCCGTGGGCGGCGGCGGCACGGTTCGCTTTAGTCCGACCAATCCTCTCCAATTCTGGGTCACGGACAACACGACGGGAATCCGCCGCACTCCGCGCTTCGACACCGCCACGCAACCGGCCTCCAATAGCGCGGGGGCGGTGATCGACGAGCAGACCACGCTGCGTCTCGGCGAAGGGCAGGGCAATCTTTACGAGGCGTTCGTCCAAATGGAAGGCCAGCCGCACGGCCGCGCGCACGTGAGCTTTACCGGCTATATCTCCAATGCCGCGACCGCGCCGCAAGACCCTCTCTTCTTCCTCCTGCACGCCAACGTGGATCGCCTGTGGGCTAAGTGGCAGTGGTTCTATCATCGTTTCGACACCACGAGCGTCGCCACCTATACCTATCTCGGCAGCGCGGAGGATCAGGGCGCCACCAGAATCGGGCACAACCTGCAAGATACGATGTGGCCTTGGAATCAAGACACGAACGACCCGCGGCCTGCAACCGCTCCCGGCGGCCGGTTTGCCGCTTCGGCCATCGTCAATGCGCCGGGGGCGTCGCCCGCCGTGTTCGACATGGTTGATTTTCAGGGAACCTTGGATCGCCCGAGGCGGCTCGGTTTCGATTATGATGATGTCCCCTTTGAAGTTTAATTGTCCGACGGCGCGGCGCGCGATGAGGTGATTGATGATGGACGTTTCAGAATACCGCAAGCAGTACGAAGAACAACTGAAGCGCGGCGCGGGAGGACAGGCCAGGCTGCGCGACGTGCTGGACAGGTCTAAATCCGTCCCCGAAAGGCTCGATGCGCTTGAATCGGTGAGGGGGGCGAAGGGACAGGATGTTGTCGGCGACATCGTCAACCTCGTGCGGAACAAGGATGAAGACCTCGAACTAAGAATTTCCGCGCTCGACGGCGTCAGCAGCGAGGTCGGAGAACATCACGTCTTGATCGACGTGACGCTCGCCCTGTTGGCCGATCAGTCCGAACCGCCTTTGCTGCGCCGCGCCGCGTTCCGGGTTTTGCAACAGAGCAGTTTTCGCACCATCTTGTTTCAGCCCAGGCGTCCCGAATATCTGGCCGTGCTGCGGGGAGTTGTGACTGATGCCGACCCGCAGTTGCGCCTGCTCGCCATCGAGACGCTGGCCGTGGAGAAGGACGGCGAGGTGCAAACGCGCTTGATAGAAGGTCTCAAAAACCCCTCGGTTGCGCTGGTGCCGCCCGAGAAGGCCATCGAGTTTCTCGGCTATGATCTCCACGGCAGCTACTATCCGCTCCTGCGAGAGATGGTGGAGACTTCGCCCAACCCGGCGGCCAGAAGGGAAGCGGTGCGCCTGCTCTCGGCCGATGCCACCTCAAAAGATATGCTCGCCCGTCTGCTGCAAGATAAAAGCGAGGATGCTGAGATCAGAACCATCAGCGCGACCGCCCTCCAGTCGATCGCCCCGGCGGAATTCGAAGCGCAGGCCAAGCAGATTGCGCTCGACGAGGAGGAGGACGACGACCTCCGCGCCGTCTGTCTCAGCGCGCTGGACTACTTCGGCGATCAAGAGAGCTTGAATCGTGACGAGGAGTTCAATCGAGGGATCGACCGGTTGAGCAGCCGGGCGCAATCCGGCGCGCTGGAAAGCGCGAGCGGCGAACTTAAGAGCGCGGGCGGCGAATTGGAGCGAGCTTCCGGCGAATTGGAGCGCGCCGCCGACAGATTTATCAAGAGGCGTCGGCAGTAGAGTTTTGCCCACGGCGCGCCCGAACGATGCGGAAGCCAATGCCGGAAACAGATTGGGAGCCGGTCTTCGACGAACACACTTCCGAAGATGAAGTGGCCGGGTTCGTCGCTGCGGTGAAGCGTTCGCCGCGCCGCCGGGATGCTTTAGTGCGGCTCCTGCCCGAGCAAAATCCCCTCTACCTCAACCGGGGCGCAAACGAGGTGATACGCCTCAGGGGCTATGTGCTGGCGGCCTTCGAGCAGACCGGAATGCCCGAGGCCGCGCTGCCCTACGTCCTGGAGGAACTGGAGAACGGCCGCGACGCGTATCTCGTCGCCGCCGCCGCCAAGGCTCTGCGGAGCTTTGACCGGCCGACCACCGAACTCCTCCCCTTTCTCTTCAAGGCCGTCGAGAACATCAAGTATGCGGACGATACTCTGACCTTCGAGAGCTACCGGCCGCGCTGGCCTGCCGCTCACCCCACCACCGCACTCAAAGAGTTGTTCATCACGTTCGGCTGCCTGGGCGCGCACGCGCGTTCCGCCGTGGCCGACCTGGAGAACCTGCTGGAGAACCGGCGCGACGCTTTCTCCGCGAGCGTCAGAGCCGAGATCGAAAGGGCGGTTGAGCGCATCCGCGCCGACGAAACCGACATCGGCGCAGACTGCTGCACGCTCCCGAAGAATTTGAATCTCCTCGCGGAACGCTTCAGGCGAGGACGGCCGACCCCCGCTTCGATGGCCGCCGTCGAGTTTGAAGATCAGGACGGCAACGTTCTCACGTTCAGCGATTTCTTCAGCCGCCGGCCGTCCATCGTCGTCTTCTTCTATTCTCGCTGCGATAACCCGCACAAGTGCTCGCTGACCGTTACCAAACTGGCGCGGCTGCAACAAGCCATCGAGGAAGCCGGATTGGATGGACAACTGAAAACCGCCGCGATCACCTACGACCCGGCTTACGATTTGCCGCCGCGTCTGAAAGCCTACGGGCAAAATCGGGGCGTGCGCTTCGGCGCGGACAAACGCATGCTGCGCTCCCGAAACAATTTCAAGGAATTGGAAAACTACTTTGATTCCGGCGTGAGTTTCATCGGGTCAATCGTCAACCGGCATCGAATCGAACTGTTCATCCTCGACGACAAAGGCGGCATCGCCTACGCCTTCACCCGCCTGCAATGGGAGGTGCGGGAGGTGCTCGACCTCGCCGCGTCGTTGCTGGAAAACGCCCACCGCCCGGCTCAAACCGCGAAGCCGCTCAAAGTCGCCGCGCCCCCACCGGCCTACGCGCGCACCGTGTCGAACAGCATCCTCAACGCCGCTCCGCCGCTCCTCCTGGCCTTCTTCCCGAAATGCCCGCTTTGCTGGGCTGCTTACTTGAGCGCGTTCGGAATAACCGGACTACAGGGCATACCTTACAGCCCGTGGGCGCTATATGTGTTGATAATTCTGATGCTGTCGAACTTGGTTCTAGTCTATCGACGAGCCACACGGATGAAGGAATTCGCCGCGTTTTACCTGGCTCTGTCGGGCACTCTCATCGCCCTCGTCTCCAACCTGTATTTGCGGCTGGATTACGCTTCGTATCTGGGAGCCGCCATGATTTTCTCAGGCTCACTCTTGAGCAGCCTTCCGTCAAAGAGGAATTTTCTCCTTCTCCCGTTAATTAACAGGGGACAGAATGGCGTCGGCGAATAACGCGGAGAGATAAAATCAGCATCGCACTAAGGCACCCCGCCTTGAATCGTCTAACGGAACCGACCGGAACCCGCTCGCCAGAATCCGACCCTCACAGACAAGCGCGAAACGCTTCATCGCCCCGCCTGAATTCGTCGAAGCTACTCACGCCGACTTGTGACCTTCATCCCCGTCGTTCACGCTCGAAGTCTCACGCCGTGCGGAGGGCGGAGGTCGAGCCATGAAGCCCGCGAAGTTTCTTGTGCCCCCGTTAATAAAATGGTAGATTCCGCGCGAACGGCTTTCGGCGGGAAAGGCGCGGGCGGGCACAGCATAGTGCGACCGGCGAACCCGAACGGCACAACATATCGTGATGCGAGCGGTCTACCACGGCGCGACGCTCCCGACCCGCCGCGCCGCCCGAATCCGAGATACCCGCCGCGATTTTGCCGGATGCCGAATTGCTCTCAAGCCGACGCGCTCGCGGGCGAGCGCGCGGGCGCATCGGCGGCGATAAATTCGTAATCAGGAAGCTGCACATTGGAAAATATAGAGCGCACGCAGTTCATGGTTTTAACCGGGCACCTGGACGACCAGTCGCTGCCCGACCTCATCAGGACGTTGCGCGTGCAGAGAAAATCGGGTCGTCTCCAGGTGGAATACACCGATACGCCCGGCTCGTTCTTCTTCGAGGACGGCCAACTCGTCGATGCCCGGCTCGGCAGCCTCCGCGGACTCGAAGCCCTCTATGCCGCCCTCGCGCTCGACGGCGCATCCTTCAACTTCAACCCGCTCGTGCGCCCGCCCGAGCGCAGCATCGACCGGCAGCAACAGAAGTTCATCACCGATCTGGTCGAGATTCCGCGGCGCGAAAATCTGGCGGAGATCAAAGTGGCGGGCGGGGCGTTTCCCAACGCGGCGGCGCGCGTTCATTCGGCGCAACCCGCGCCGCTCCAACTCGCGCCCGTGTCCGCCGAGTTGATCGCCCCGCTCGAAGAACGCCTGACGGCCGTGGAAGCGGCCGTCAACGCTACCTCGCGTCGCTTCTCGCGCGAGCGTCTGGTTTACGCGGTCGTCATCAGCTTCCTCGTCGGGCTGACTCTCGTCACCGCCCTCCAGGCCTTGATCGACCTCCGCCCGCCGCCCGCTTCGGCGAGGGGCGCAACCGGCGGCGAAGCGGCGCGTACGGCGGCATCCGCCACAACCGTTAAGCGGGGAGACGAAGGCGTCGCGCTCGCGGGGCGCGCGGGCGTCGCCAATGCCTCTCAGGCGGCGAGCGCGACGAAGAACGAATCGCCCGCGCCGGTGGCAACGTCGCCGGTCGCCACACCCGACGCGACCCAAATCGCGTCGAGCGATGCGCGCGCGCGGAACGGCGGCACGGCGAATGCGCGCGGCTACGACGTGCGGGTGCTGTTGGAGGTGCGCGACGGGCAGGTGACGAACGCGCGCGTGTTGAACCCACGCCCCGGCGCGAAGGCTTATGAAGCTCTCGCGCTCAAGACGGCGCGACAGCGACGCTACCCGAAGAACTTCACCGGCGGCGACACGTGGAAGGTGAGAGTTAAGCCCTGAGGTTGAAGGTCGCGCGCGGCTTCGGTCGCTCAGGCGCGCGGCGTGCGCTTGAGCCGGTAGAGGGCGCGGGCGGAGAAAAAGATGCTGTTCATCCAAAGCAACAGTCTGGCGCACCCACTCGACGAGGGGGAACGCCTGCGCCTGCTCGACGCGCTGGAGGCGAGAGAACTCGCCCCGCTCATCCGCACGTCGCGGCGTCGCTGTTTCGAGTTGCTGGCGGCGGGCGCGGGGGATGCGGCGGCGGTCAAGGCGGCGGTCGCCGGGTTCGAGCGCGAAGCGGCGACGCGGCGCGGAACTGTAGGCGAGACGACGGCGAGCAACGCGTCGGCTTACACGCCCGGCGAGATTTTCTGCGCGGGCGATTGCGTGCTGTTCATCGTCTTCGGCGCGGGCGCGGACGAAGGGTTGACGACGGGCATCGTCTACAGCGTGGAGACCAAAGAGCCGCTGACGAAACTCGACCGTTTCTGCCGCGACGTGCGCGAGGCTTTGATCAAGACGGGGCGGACGGGCGCGGGCGACGAAGAGTTGTTTGAAGTGCCGTGCTGGAAGACGCGCGCCACGCGTGCGCCGCAGGGGCTGGCGCGGTTCATGGCGATTCAACCGACGGATTTCGCCGTCGCCGCGAAGTTGAGAGGCGGCGCGCGGCAGTTCGTGCGCGCTTCCGAGTTGATGGAGGAACAGACGGTGCGCCAGTTTTTGCGGCGCGTGCAGGAGATGCGCCGCGAGGGCTATACGCCGCGCCGCCTGTTCGCCGAAGCGGCCACGCTCAGGGGCGGCGTCTCGGTCGAGCGGATGGTGGAGGCCGGATTGCTCGAACGCGAGGTGCGCGTCAGTTGCCGCAAGTCGGGGCACGCCTTGTTCGACCTGCCTTCGCCCGATTCGCTCGCGGCCATCACGATCAGCAAAGCGAAATGCAGCCTGTGCGCCGCGCCCGTCGCGGACGAGGTGGTGGAAGAGACGATCAACCCGACGTGGCTCGCCGTGTCGCTCTTAGAAGACGGCGGCTGGCTGAACAATCGCGTCCACAAGATCATCCGCTCGCTCGGCGTGCCCGATAGCGAGATCGCCACCGGCCCGGCCTCCACGCACGGCGAGTCGTATCTCGCGGCCGACGTGTGCGGCAACTCTTATCTGTTCGTCACGAAGGACGGAGATTTGACGCCCGCCTGTGCGCGCCGCGTCGTCGAGACCGTGGCCGAGACGGAGGCGACGCACCTCGTCGTCGTCACGACGGGTGCGGTCGAAGACGAGGGACGCCTGCGCCTCTACGAGTTCGCGTGGCGGCGCGCGCGCGGCGGCCAGGATTTAGACACGACCCTCATCGAAGGTCTGGACGGCGCGCACCGCGAGATCGAACGCTCCTTCGAGCGCGCCCTTCATCGCCAACTCTCCCGGCACCTCTTCGCGCTCGACGCCGCGCTCGGTTTCAGCGCGAGCGATTTCGTGCTCGACTGGTTCAAGTTGACGAACGCCAACAACTCCAGCCGCCGCACCCCGAACGTCCTCGTCCCACTCTTCCCCGACATAGATCAACGCGTCGCGTCCTGACTTCCGACCGCGCCTCTCACGCCCCCCACCCGGATTCAAAATAAGATTCAATCTCGCGGACAGGAGAACGCGGAGGAGAGCCTGAACGATCTCAAATTTGAAATCTCAAATATGAGATTCCAAAGGTTGAGATTCCAAAGGTTGAGATTTCAAAGGTTGGAATTTCAAATATGAGATTTCAAATATGAGATTTCAAATTCTTGATTTCCGCGCCGGTTGGGGTTCTCGTGCGTTTGTGGCATCGAAGGTTTGTATTTCTTTCCGGTGATGAGCGGAATGATTGTCGGATGACGTTAGCGCGCCCGTTTGGCGCGTGCGCGCGGGCGTGGTGTGGCCGGCGGCGTGTCGCGTTCGAGTTTCCAGCGGAAGCCGGTTTTCGTCGGCGCGGAGAACAATTCCGGGTAATGCTCGTCGAAATACCGCCCCATGTGCGGGCGGTTGCCGTCCGTGTCCGTGAAGCCGTATTCGTCGGAGAGCGTCCAGGAGCCGTAGACGCCGCCGGACTTCTCCAACACGCGCGGGTCGGCGGCGAGCGCGGCCACCGCGCGCCCGACGAAGCAGGGCGTCTCCGAGGCGTCGAAGCCCATGCTTTTCGCCGCCGGGTTCGTCTCGGCCACCTCGCGCCAGTTCTCCTCGGTCGCGCCGAAGTGATCGAGCGCCCATTCGGTGCGCATGAAGCCGGGCGTGACGGCGAGCGCGGCGATCTTCTTCGTCGCGAGTTCCTCGGCCATCGCGTAGGCGAGACGGATCGTTGACACCTTGACGAGGTCGTAGAAGAAACTCCCGCGATAGCCGACGCCGTCGCCGTCCGTGAGGCAGACGATGAGGCCGTGCTGCGGCTTGCGCTCGCACATCAGCGCGGCGGCGTGGCGGCTCGTGATGATGTGCGAGAAGAGTTCCGTGCCGAGCCAGCGCAAGCCCTGTTCGAGCGACTGTTCCCAGAAAGGTTTCCACTCGGCCTGCGTGTCGCCGCCGAGCACGTTGACGAGGATGTCGAGCCGCCCCTGTTCGGCTTTAACTCTTTCACACAGGGCGGCGACCTGCGCCTTGTCCGTGTGATCGACGCGCACGTGGATGCCCCGGCCGCCGTGCGTCGTGACCATCTCCGTCGTCTCCTCGATGGTCTCCCTGCGCCCCGTGTGAATGCCGGTCGTGGGCGGCGCACCCACGACGCTGCGACCCGTGCAATAGACGAGCGCGCCCGCCTCGCCCAACATCGCAGCGATGCCGCGCCCCGCGCCCCGCGTCGCCCCCGCGACAAGCGCGATCCTGCCCGCCAGAGGTTTTTTCGTCGTCCCGTCAGCTTTCATCGTTCCCGCTCCCTTCGTCTCAGTCTGCCCCGAATGCGATTTGTCGTCTCCGCGACGAACGCGTTGCCGCCCCGCGCGCGATAAGTTCATGATGGGCGAAGATTGATGACACCCTCTGTCATATTCGTGAGATAAAATCGGGGGCGGTTGCGGAATCGCGTGGGAGCTTTTCGAGTCGGCGAAGTAGAAGGTGAGGGGACGAGATGCGCGCGGACAGGCTGTTTTCCATCGTGCTGCTGTTGCAATCGCACCGGCAGTTGACCTCCAGGGATTTGGCCGGGCGGCTGGAAGTTTCCGCGCGGACGATTCACCGCGACATGGAGGCTCTGAGCGGGGCGGGCATCCCGGTGGTCGCCGAGCGCGGCACGGGCGGCGGGTGGTCTCTGCTCGGCGAGTATCGCACGAACCTGACGGGGCTGAACGAGGCGGAGATTCAATCGCTGTTCGCCATCAAGCCGTCGCGCCTGCTGGCCGATTTGAATCTGGAGAAGGCGGCCGAGGGGGCGTTTTTGAAACTACTGGCCGCGCTGCCGTCGGTTTTCCGGCGCGGGGCAGAGAACGCGCGCCAACGCATCTACGTGGACGTGACGGGCTGGCATCGCGCGGCGGAAACGGTGCCGCACCTGCACGCGTTGCAGGAAGCGATCTGGCGGGAGCGGCGCGTGCGCTTCACGTATGCGCGGGGCGAATGTGAGACGGTCGAGCGCGTGGCCGACCCGCTCGGACTCGTGGCGAAGGGAAGCGTCTGGTATCTCGTCGCGGCGGTGGCAGGAGAAGTTCGCAGTTACCGCGTCTCGCGCGTCGAGAGCGTGGAGGTGTCGGACGAATTGTGCGCGCGCCCGCCCGGTTTCGATCTGGCGGCCTACTGGGAGAGGTCTGCGGCCGAGTATCGCGCGCATCCGCCGAACTACCGGGTGCGCGTGCGGGTGCGCCGGGAGGTCGTGGCGCGGATGCCTTACGCGGGCAGGTTCGCGCGCATCGAGCGGACGGGCGAGCCGGACGCGGACGGCTGGGTCGAGGTTTCGCTCGGGTTCGACGCGGAGGAGATGGCTTGCGAGTACGCGCTCTCGTTCGGCGCGCAGTTGGAGGTGTTGGAGCCGGTCGCGCTGCGCGAACGGGTCTTGGCCGCCGCGCGGAGCGTCGTGGATTTCTACACGCGAAAAGGAACGCCATATCAGGGATGAGGGATGAGGGATGAGGGATGAATAAGATAAGCACTCAATGCTCTTGAATGCTTTCTTTCATCCCTCATCCCTCATCCCTCATCCCTCATCCCTGCTGTCAGCCGTTGCTCATGCTCACGATCTCTTCTTTCGCTTGGTCGCTGCTGGAGCAGATGCCGGAGACGCGCATGCGGAACTCGTCCGGGTTAGACGCGCCGCGCAGGGCTTCTTCGAGCGTGATGAGGCCGGACTGGAAGAGATTGAAGAGTGATTGGTCGAAGGTCTGCATGCCGTATTGCGACGTGCCGGCGGCGATGGCATCGCGGATGAGCGGCGTCTTTTCTTCGTTGGCGATGTAGTCGCGGATGGTGCCGGTAGAGACCATGATCTCGGCGGCGGGGACGCGCCCGATGCCGTTCGCGGCGCGCACGAGGCGCATTGAGATGACGGCGCGAAGTATCCCGGCGAGTTGCAGGCGGACGCTCTTTTGCTGGTGCGGCGGGAACGACGAGACGATGCGCGTGACGGTTTCGGTGGCGTCAAGCGTGTGGAGCGTGGAGAGCACGAGGTGGCCGGTTTCGGCGGCGGTCAGGGCGGTCTCAATCGTCTCGTGGTCGCGCATTTCGCCGACGAGGATCACGTCCGGGTCTTGCCTGAGCGCGCCGCGCAGGGCTTCGGCGAAAGAGCGCGTGTCCACGTCAACCTCGCGCTGCGAGATGAAGGATTTCTTGTCGCGGTGGAGAAACTCTATCGGGTCTTCGATGGTGACGATGTGGCCGCCGCGCGTGGAGTTGATGTGGTCGATGACGGCGGCGAGCGTGGAAGATTTACCGGAGCCGGTTGCGCCGGTGACGAGAATGAGGCCGCGCTGTTCGGCCGCCACCTGCTCGACGGCGGGCGGCAAGCCCAGATCGGACATGGTGCGCACGCGGTCGGGGATGACGCGCAAGACCATGCTCACCGTGCCGCGCTGCTGAAAGACGTTGGCGCGGAAACGCCCGACGCCCGACAGCCCGTAGGCGATGTCAACTTCGGAGGTCTCTTTGAAGCGTTGCTTCTGCCGGTTCGACATGATCGAAAAAGCCATGTCGAGCGTGTCGTCCTGCGTCAGGCGCGCCGAGTTGGCGACGGGTTTCAACTCTCCGTCAACGCGCATGACGGGAAACGAACCGGCTTTAATGTGCAGGTCTGACGCGCCGCACACGGTCGCGCCCCGCAAGAGATCGTCTATCTTGACTACCATAAAATGAGTTGGGAATAACTTTCGCCGGATCAAATTCGAGAGCGTCGCGGACGCGGATCGAGGGGCGGAGAGATAAATCCGAAACTTAAGAATCTTGTGCGTTAAATCGGAATCGAAACGATTCGGCAGGCTCGCGGGCTGATGTGGGATTCGAGGGGGATTGCGCCACGGGAAAGATTAGCAACCCGGAGACGCCGAATTCATTCTAGCCCGCCCTTCCCGAAGGCGTCAACAAATTACTCCGGCGCAGGCCGAACCGCTATCCTGTGGCGGCGTGAGGTGGCCGTTGCGTTCCCGCCCCCGGACGCGATCTCCAAGAAGCTGTATGAAGAGTCCCGTCAGGGACGATTGATAATAGCCCGGCGATTTATCGCCGGGAATAAGGTACAAGATAAAGTATTGAGTCCCGTAGGGACGATTGAATGTTCCGCACCCTTCAATCGTCCCTACGGGACTCTCTGTATAAGGGCGCGTTCACCATCCCAGCCATCAATGGCTGGGCTATTACCAAATGTCCCTCCGGGACAAACACAGCTTTACTTTGCAAACGGCTTCTAAGAAACGTCCCTAACTCGCTAAGAAACGTCGCCGTCGTGCCCGCGAACCCTCGCACGGCCATAAAAAGAGAGGGGCGACGATGCGGCTCGTCGCCCCTCTGCATGATTTACGGTGCGTCGCCGCGTTTCTACTCGGTGCCGACGGTGAGGAAACTTTCGGAGATTTCCGGCTCCGTCGCGTTCGCGCCCGCGGGTGCGGTGTGAGCTGCCGCTGTGCCGTTGCGGTGTCCGTTGCTCTCCGGCGCGCTCGCCTTCGTCTCGTTGACGTAGGTGAGCCAATCGCCGGGCGCGGCGCGCTCGCCCTTCGTGACCTCGAAGTAGGCCTGCTGGATGCGCGCCGTGATGTCGCCGCGCTTGCCCTCGCCGATCTTGATCTTGTCCACGGAGCGAATCGGCGTCACTTCGGCCGCCGTGCCGGTGAAGAACAGTTCGTCGGCCACGTAGAGCGCAGCGCGCTGCAAGCCGGTCTCGGCGACGGGGATGTCGAGGTCGCGGCAAATCTGGATGACGCTGTCGCGCGTGATGCCGGGCAGGATCGAGGACGAGAGCGGCGGCGTGATCACGCGCCCGTCGTGAACGAGGAAGATATTCTCGCCCGAGCCTTCCGAGACGAAGCCGCGGTCGTCGAGCGCGATGCCTTCCGAGTAGCCGTTTTTGATCGCCTCCATCTTGATCAGTTGCGAGTTCATGTAGTTCGCGCCGGACTTCGCCATCGCGGGCATCGAGTTGGGCGAGAGGCGATTCCAGGAGGAGACGCACACGTCTACGCCCTCTTCGATGGCCTCGTCGCCGAGGTACTTGCCCCAGTCCCACGCGCCGATGTAGCAGGCCAGCGGATTCGGAAACGGGTTGACGCCGAAGGCCGGGCGCGCTTCGTCCAAACTGCGGAAGATGATCGGGCGCAGGTAGCACTGTTCGAGTCCGCCGCGCTGGACGAGGCCGACGGCCGCCTCGCACAGTTGGTCGAGCGTCCACTCGTGATCCATGCGGTAGATTTTCGCGGAGTTCATCAGGCGGCGCATGTGCTCGCGCAGGCGGAAGATGGCGGGGCCGCGCTGCGTGTCGTAACAGCGAATGCCTTCAAAGACGCTCGACCCGTAGTGCAAGACGTGCGACATGACGTGGACGCGCGCGTCGTCCCACTTGATGAATTCACCGTTGTGCCAGATGAGCGGGTTGATGCGCGGCGTTTTCACGTCTTTGGCGGGTGCGTCGTCTGCAAACATTGATTCGCTCCTTTATTCGTCTCCGCTGCTGAGGCCGGTGGCGAAAGTAAACATATTTCGGTCGAGTCCATTATCGAAAATGGATTGTGCTCTAAATCGTGGCAATTACGCGCGGCAGATTAAACCGCACAATAGCAAGAAACCGATATGGCGTGCAAGCGCGCCGCTTGCTTCTTTTCGCCCGTGCGACATACCATCTTCGTTGTCTTGATAAACATTGATTAGAGGCGAAATTCCGCGTCCGGTTGACGAGCCTGACGAGCGATGCGAGACCGACGAATAAGTGCCATGTTGACGGTTCTCGCGCTCGCCGCGTTCGCCGCGCTCGCCCTCGAAGGTTGCCGCATGCCGCAAAACTCAAACGCCGACACCGCCCCCACCCCCGCTACTGCTGCGCCCGAAACCAAAAGCGACGCCGCCGCCGACCCGCGCTCCCTGCACGCCCGCGCCATCCTCATAGACATGCACGCCGACACCGTGCAGCGCATGATCGACGAAGGCGCGGACATCAACACGCAACTGCCGGACGGGCACCTCGACGCCCCGCGCATGAAAGCCGGGGGACACGACGCGCAGTTCTTCTCCATCTGGGTCGAGCCGCAGTACTTCGGCGGGGGCGGCAAGTCCGCCGTCGAACGCGCGGACAAACAGATCGCCGCCGTGCGCGCGCTCGCCGAACGTCATCCGGAGACGTGGGAACTGGCGACCACCGCCGCCGACATCCGGCGCATCGCCGCCGCCGGACGCCTCGCCGCCCTGATGGGTCTCGAAGGCGGTTACGCGATAGACGAGCGGTTGGAGAACGTGGAGAAATACTATCGCCTCGGCGTGCGCTACATGTCGCCGGCATGGTCGGTCTCGCTCAGTTGGGCTGGCTCGTCGGGCGATGCGGCGGGACAGACGCGCGGCTTGAACGAGTTCGGGCGCGCGGTAATCGGCGAGATGAATCGCCTCGGCATCATGGTTGACGTGTCGCACGTCTCCGACCGGACTTTCCTGGACATCATCGAAACTTCCACGAAACCCGTGATCGCCACCCACTCCGGCGTGCGCTCGATCGTCAACGTCCCGCGCAACCTGACGGACGATCAACTGCGCGCCCTCGCACGCACGGGCGGCCTCTGCGCCGTCGTCTTCTACCCGCGCTTCATCGAGCCGGGCTGGGAGGAAGCGCAACGCAAAGTTGACGCCGAGATCGCGCCGCTCGTCGCCGCGGCTTCGCGCGCGGCCACGGGCACGCCCGCACAGAAGAAACTCGCGCGCGATCGCGTGCGCGAACGCGAGTACGCGCGTCGGCTGCCGCCCGTCTCCGTCGCGCGCGTCGTCGATCACATCGATTACATCGTCAAACTCGTCGGCGTGGATCACGTCGGCGTCGGCTCGGACTTCGACGGCATCCAGTCCGTTCCCCACGACCTCTCGACCGTCGCCGACTTCCCGAACCTGACCGCCGAACTACTCAGGCGCGGCTACACCGAAACCGACATCCACAAGATTCTCGGCGGCAACATGCTGCGCGTGATGGCGGAGGTGGAGAGAAAGTAGCCGACATGAGCAGATTCAATCCGGCGGGTTTTAAGCCCCGATAGGGGCGATTGGAAATAGCCCGGCGATTCATCGCCGGGTTAGCCGGACGAAAATAAAGAGAGTCCCGGAGGGACGATTGAATGTCCACTCAATCGTCCCTCCGGGACTCAGGTTAAAGACTTGTGCTTGTCCCCGGCGATGAATCGCCGGGCTATTGTCAACTGTTCCTGACGGGACAAAAACCGGGATGACGGTCAGCAGGCCAATGGCAAAAGTTGTCACGACGAGCGCGCCGCGCATCGGCTTCCACGCGCCGATTGCGGGCGGTTTGCAGCACGCCTTGTTGAAAGCCGGCGCGCTTCGCTGCGACACGGTGCAAATCTTTTCGCGCAACCCGCGCGGCTGGAAGGCGAGAGAGTTGACGGGCGAAGAGGTGGAAACTTTCAAGCGCGTCCGGCGCGAGACGGAAATCGCGCCCGTCGTGATTCACGCCAACTATTTGATCAACCTCGCGGCCGCCGATGAAGTGATCCGCGAGAAGTCGGTCGCCTCGTTTCGCGAGGAGGTCGAGCGCGGCATGATGCTCGGCGCGGATTATCTGGTCGTGCATCCGGGCAGCGCGCGGGGCGCGTGCGAGGTGGACGGCATCCGCACCTGCGCCGAGAGTTTGCGCGCCGCCTGTCGCGGCCTCGATCTCTCCGCCTTTCGCGTGCTGCTCGAAAACACGGCGGGGCAGGGCGCGTGCATCGGCCACCGCTTCGAGCACCTGCGCGACATCATCGCCGCCTGCCCCGATTTGAATCTCGGCGTCTGCTTCGACACCGCGCACGCCTTCACCGCCGGTTACGACATCCGCGCAGAGGACGGACTCGCGGCCACCTTCGACGCGCTCGAACGAAACATCGGCACGGAGAACGTGCGCGCCGTCCACTTCAACGACTCGAAGGCCGACTATAACTCGCGCGTCGATCGCCACTGGCACATCGGCCTCGGCCACATCGGCCGCGAGCCGCTGGCGCGCATCGCGCAGCATCCGAAACTCGCCCACGCCGCCTTCATCTTAGAGACGCCGCTCGACGAAACCGGCGACGACGAGCGCAACCTCGCCATGCTTCGGTCTTTCGTATATTTTGATGTTGCCTAACACATCTAACAAGAGCGAGTTAAACAGGTTAACTTTGGTCTAGACTACGATGAGCGAATGGGAACAGTTTTATAGCACCGTCAGCAGCCGGGTGAGGGAGTTTAAAAGAGTTTGGGGCAAAACTGCTGTCCCGTTCTTCAGAGGGCACGGCGACAACCGCTGGAAGCTCTTGCCGAGTGCCTTAAGGGCTAATTGCGATTGTGCAACGTGCGCCAAAGATGGTGGGCGTTACATCGAGCAGAGCCTCTATTATGAGTATGTTTCGGGCGCGGGAATGCTTCTCGAAAACAATTTAAGCTCTTGGAACGTTGCTTTCTCGATGCAGCATTACGGATTGCCGACGAGGCTCCTTGATTGGACGGAAAACTTCTCAGTCGCACTCTTCTTCGCAGTCAGGGAATTAGCAAAGAATGACAGCGAGAACGGTGTGCTCTGGTTCCTTGACCAGTATTGGCTAAACAGCGGGACATACAAGCGTGACGAAATTCTAGACGTGGACGCCGATTTTAAGCACGATTATTACACCTACTTTTGGGCTGATCAGCCCGAAGACGAAGACGAAGCTAGAGACAAGGCTTTCCCCTACAGCGCGGTGGCTATCTACCCGCAGAGACAGAACCCACGCATCTCCGCTCAGAAAGGCGGGTTCACTCTCCATGGCAGTCGAGAGCCTCTTGAAGATTGGTATCAGAGTATGTTAGAGAACAGCCCCGCGCGTGACGCGACGGGACAGAAGTTCATGCCGCAACATCTTCTGGTACAGCCCTTCACGCTGACACGCGCCTCGCTCAACGACGCCGAAAATTATCTTGAGATGGCTGGTGTGAATGAGTACACAGTCTACCCCGAATTGAGCGGCTTATGTCAGTACTTAAGGCGCAGATTTGAAGAGCATCTAAAATAAAGATGACACACATCGCGTTCGACAAGTGGCGGCCTGTTGCGCTAACATGGCGGCAGTTTGCGCAACGAAAGTTAGCAGGATTGTTATGATCAGTTTCGTTAAACCAACCAAACTCCTTCTTACAGTGCCGCTCGGCGGCCGCGCCTGATTTTGTGCGCGGTAATGTTCGACGCGGCGACACTTCACCAGAGCGACCAATCAACAATGAATCAGCCGGTAGTGGGGAGCGGAAGCTAAAGAGGCTTCGGCACGTCCGGCGTTGTGGGGTTATGTAAGTAAGGAAGAGTGTGACTTATGGACGAAAAATATTTCCCGGAAAAGATCGAAGAGAAGTGGCAGCGCATATGGGCGGAGACGGGAGCCTTCGAGGTTGAACCCGGCGACGACGCGGATGCGCGGCCGAAGTTTTTTTGTTTGGAGATGCTGCCTTACCCGTCGGGCTTTCTGCACATGGGGCACGTGCGCAACTATTCCATCGGCGACGCGCTGGCCTGGCACAAGCGTCTGCAAGGCTTCAACGTGCTGCACCCGATCGGCTGGGATAGCTTCGGGCAGCCCGCCGAACAGGCCGCCATCAAACGGGGCGTCCAGCCGCGCGAGTGGACGGAAGACAACATCGCGCACATGCGCGGGCAGTTCAAACGTCTCGGCATCAGCTTCGACTGGCGACGCGAGACGGCGGCGCACCGGCCTGACTATTACAAGTGGGATCAGTGGTTCTTCCTGAAGATGTTGGAGCGCGGTTTGATCTACCGGCGCACGTCGCCGATCAACTGGTGCCCGAAGGAAGAGACCGTCTTGTCGAACGAACAATCGTCGGGCGGCGTGTGCTGGCGTTGCGGCACCCCGCTCGAGAAGCGCGATTTGGAACAGTGGTTCATCCGCACCACGCAGTACGCCGAGTCGCTGCTCGCCGACATGAGCCAGATCGAAGCGGGCTGGCCGGAGCGCGTGCTGACGATGCAGCGCAACTGGATCGGGCGCAGCGAGGGCGCGTACGTAGATTTTCAGATCAAGGAGAGCGAGACGAAAGTGCGCGTTTTCACCACGCGCATCGACACCATCTACGGCGCGACGGCCATCGTCGTCGCCGCGGAGCATCCGTTGTTGAACGAACTGGAAGAGTCGCCTTTGAAAGCGAGCGTGATGGCCTTCGTCGCGCGCGTGAAGGCGGAGCGCGCGAGCCGCGCCGCGAGCGCGCCGGGCGAAGAGGAAGAGAAGGAGGGAGTGAACACGGGGCTGTTCGCCGTCAATCCTTTCAGCGGCGAGCAGATGCCCGTGTGGGTGGCGAACTACGTCTTGATCGAATACGGCGCGGGCGCGGTGATGGCCGTCCCGGCGCACGACGCGCGCGATTTCGAGTTTGCGCAGAAATACTCTCTGCCCGTCCGGCGCGTCATCGAACGCGTCTCGCACGAGCAGGAGTCGATCCCGCACACGGATGCGGCGGGGCTGGATCAATCCGCCGCGATGCCGCACGCCTTCACGGACTACGGCCTGCTCGTGAACTCGGCCGAGTGGGGCGGCAAACTGTCGCACGACGCGATGCGCGAGATGGCCGCCTTTGCCGACGAGAGAGGTTTCGGGGGCGGCGCGGTGACGTATCGCCTGCGCGATTGGGGCATCTCGCGCCAACGCTTCTGGGGCGCGCCCATACCCGTCGTCTATTGCGACGATTGCGGCATCGTGCCCGTGCCGGAGGCCGACTTACCGGTGCTGTTGCCGGAGCGCGCGGAGTTTGCGGGGGCGGGCAAGTCGCCGCTGGCGAACGTGGCGGAGTTCGTCAACACGTCGTGCCCGAAGTGCGGGCGGGCGGCGCGGCGCGAGACGGATACGATGGATACCTTCGTCGATTCCTCCTGGTACTTCTTCCGCTACTGCGACCCGCACAACGACGCCGCGCCGTTCGACACAGCGCGGGTCGCCTACTGGACTCCGGTCGATCACTACATCGGCGGCATCGAGCACGCCGTGATGCACCTGCTCTACGCGCGCTTCTGGACGAAGATGATGCGCGACATCGGCCTCGTCACTTTCGACGAGCCGGTGCGGAATTTGTTGACGCAGGGGATGGTCACGAACGTCGTCGAGGGCACGGGCGAGTGGAAGGCGATGTCGAAGTCTCTGGGCAACGGCATCGACCCCGACGAGATGATCGAGGCTTACGGCGCGGACGCCGTGCGCCTATTCATCATGTTCGCCGCGCCGCCGGAAAACGAGTTGCGCTGGTTGGAGACAGGGATAGAGGGCGCGGTGCGTTTCCTGCGCCGCGTCTATAACTTCATCTGGCGTTGGCGCGATAGCTTGACGGACGCGCCGAAGGTTGCGCCGGACGCGGGAGAGTTCTCGGAGGCCGCGCGCGTTCTGCGCCGCAAGACGCACCAGACCATCGCGCGCATTACGCAGGACTTCGCCGAGTTGCATTTCAACACGAGCATCGCCGCCTTGATGGAACTGATGAACGCGCTCGGCGACTTCGACGTGCGGCCGGAGTCGGCGACGGAGGCCGACAAATTCGCCGTGCGCGAGGCGTTGGAGGCGTTGATCTTGATGCTCGCGCCCTTCACGCCGCACGTCGCGGAGGAGTTGTGGGAATCTCTGGGGCATGCGGGCGGCCTGCTGGGGAGCGGCGCGCGCTGGCCTGTGGCCGACGCCGAACTGGCGCGCAAAGAGGCTCTGGAAATCCCCGTGCAGATCAACGGCAAACTGCGCGGGCGCATTCAGGCCACGCCCGAAACCTCCGAGGACGAACTGCGCGCCGCCGCGCTCGCCGATGAAAAAGTGCGCGCGCACATGGAAGGCCGCCAGGTGGTCAAAGTGATCATCGTCCCGCAACGGCTCGTCAACATCGTCGTTCGTTAAAAGCTGTCAGTAGTCAGTTGTCAGTAGTCAGTTGTTAAGTTGAATCAATAGCGGCTCACGCATGAATCACGAAACAACTGACCACTGACCACGGACAACTGACAATTGACCACGGATAACTGACCACGGATAACTGACAAATCTTTCCCCATGCTTTAGTCTATGAATTACCGAGCGGTAATTCTGTCAGCCCGAAGGAAGTTATTTTCGCATGACCTCTGAACACCCGGCGCGCGCGCCGGAGAAGAAAATCTGGACGGGGGGGCGCGTCGCGTCGGCCGCGCTCGTGTTCTCGCTGCTGGCCGTGGCGTTATCTTCGAGTTGTAATCCGACCGACAGCACGCGCGACGGCAGCAAGGCCATCCCCTCGCCGACGCCCGCGGCCGCTTCAGGCGCGCCGCCGCGCCAAGCCGATCAGTCCGCGCCGCCCGCGCAAATGACGCCGACGCCTCTGCCCGACGAACTGCTCAACTCCGCCCTGACCACGCTCGACGGGCAGACGTTGAAATTGTCCGATCTGAAAGGCAAGGTCGTGGTGCTGAATTTGTGGGCGACGTGGTGCGGGCCGTGCCGCCGCGAGATTCCCGATTTCATCAAGATACAGGAAGACTATGCAGGGCGCGGGGTCGAAGTGCTCGGCATCACGTCGGAGGACGAGCGCAACACGGCGGCGTCCGTCAAGGAGTTCGTCACGGAGTTCAAGATCAATTACAAGGTGGTGTGGGTTGACGCGAAAGGGTGGGAGGCTTTCCTCGCGCCGCGCTACAGCATCCCGCAGACCTACGTGCTCGGGACGGACGGAAACCTGATCCGGAAGTTCGTCGGCTACAGCCCGCAGGTGGCGACGATGGTGCGCCAGATCGCCGACCAGTCGCTCGGCAACGCGGCGGCGGCGGGCGGGCGTTAGAGACTGAGAGCGTGAAATAGACGACGCGGGCTTTTTAAGAGGTCGGAGATTTAAAAGCAAAGGCAGCCGGGCACGTGCTAACGCGTGCCGGCTGCCTTTGGTCTTAGACGGCTCTCGCCCTGTTAACCTTCCGGCGCGAGGAAAACTCCGCCGCTCACTCGTCGCCGCCGCGGGCTGAGGCGTCGCGTTGCTGTTGCTGTTGTCGTTCGTGTTCCAACTCGCGTTCGCCTTCCGCTTGCAGCGCGCGCCCTTCGCGTTCGAGTTCCTCGTCCTGCAAGCCTTGCGCGACACTTTCTTTGGCGCGGCCTTCCGCGATCTTCATCTCCGCCTGAACGCGCCCCTCCACTTCGTCGATCGCGGCGGGTTCGCCCGTCTCCTCCTGCGTCGTCACCTTGTCCGGGTCAATTGACATACTCCAACCTCCTCTTTAGAAGCACGGCTAACGTGAAAAAAAATAGTCCCGGCATCGTCTCACTGTTGGCGCGGCGCGGTCAAATCGTCGCCCCCGCCGCGCCGTCGAAAAATATTTTCCGTGAGGGCTTGACTCTGTAGCTGACTACAGGGTTTACAATGTCTCCATGTTGAAAACTGCGAAACAATTCGGACGACAGGTTGAGGGGCGCACCTTGCGCATCGGCGAGGTGGCGGAGGCCACGGGAATCAGCGTCGAGGCGTTGCGGTTTTACGAGCGGCGCGGCCTGCTCGGTCGCCCCGCGCGCACGCCCTCCGGCTATCGCGCCTACAACGAAAGCGTGCTCGAACGGCTCGCCTTCATCAAACGCGCGCAGGCCGTCGGCTTCTCGCTGGACGAGATCGGGGAGATTCTGGAGATGCACGGGCGGGGCGAAGCCCCTTGCCTGGAGGTGCGCGCGGCGGCGCGACGCAAACTCGACGAACTCGACGCACGCCTGCGCGAACTGCGCCGCTACCGCAACGAACTGGCGCGCACGCTCGCGGATTGGGACGAGCGCGGCATCGAGGAAGGACAATTCTGCGGCCTCATCGAGCACAGCCACGTGCATGCGCCCGCCACGGCGGCGACACACGCGCCCGCGCGCAAACAGACGAACCAGGGGAAACGAAAATGAACGCGACCATCACCAAAGAACCGGCCACCGGCAAAGAACCGGCCATCACCAAAGAACCCGCGACCGGCAACGCATCCGTCGGTGCGACCGGCGACGCATCCATCCGCGCGGACGCAAGCGCAAACGGCGACGCATCCGTCGGCGCGCAACTGCCCACGGCGCACGGCGTCCCGCACGCCGCGCACGCGCACGACATGGATGCCGACGCCGATGCGAGCCGGGTCGAGCGCGTTGATCTATCGCTCACGGGCATGACTTGCAACGCGTGCGCGCGTCGTATCGAGCGCAGGCTTACGAAAGCCGTGGGCGTGCAGAGCGCGAACGTCAACTTTGCGACGGCGCGCGCGCGTGTGGAGTACGACCCGCGCGCGACCGCGCCGTCGCAACTCGTCGAGGCGGTCGCGGAGATCGGCTACGGCGCGAGCGACGCCGAAGCGGAAGGCGCGGCGGACAGGGAGCAGGAGGCCGCGCGCGCCGAGCAGACGCAACTGCGCCGCCGCTTCGTCGTCGCCGCCGCGCTCTCCGCGCCCGTGCTCCTCGTGGCGATGTCGCACGGGCGCATTGAGGTGTTCAACCGCTGGTGGATCAATTGGGCGCAACTCGCGCTGACCCTCCCCGTCGTCTTTTATAGCGGTTGGCCTTTCTATCAGGGCGCGTGGACTGCCCTCAAACATCGCGCGGCCGACATGAACACGCTCATCGCGACGGGCACGGGCGCGGCCTTCATCTATTCGCTCGTCGTGACGGTCGCGCCGCAACTCGTCTCGGCCGACCACGCGGCGGCGACGATGGCGGGCATGAGCGACGGCCGGATGAACGCCGCGCCCGTGTACTTCGAGGCGGCCAGCGTGATCATCGCGCTCATCCTGCTCGGGCGTCTGCTCGAAGCGCGGGCGCGCGGCAAGACTTCCGACGCGATCAAGCGTCTGATGGGACTCCAGCCGCGCACGGCGCGCGTCGTGCGCGCAGGGGGCGTGGAAGTTGACGTTCCCGTCGCGGAGGTGGCGGTGGGCGACGTGTTGGTGGTGCGGCCGGGCGAGCGGATTCCGGTTGACGGCGTGGTCACGGAGGGCGCGTCGGCCGTGAACGAGGCGATGTTGACGGGCGAGAGTATGCCCGTCGAGAAGACGGCGGGCGCAGAGGTCTTTGGCGCGACCATCAACGGGACGGGGAGTTTCACTTTTCGCGCGACGAAGATCGGGCGCGAGACGGTGTTGCAACAGATCGTGCGGATGGTGGAACAGGCGCAGGGGCAACGCGCGCCCATCGCGCGCCTCGCAGATGTCGTGAGCGGTTATTTCACGCCCATCGTGATCTGCGTGGCGATCGCGGCGTTCGTCGTGTGGTTCATCGCCGCGCCGCAGGAGTCGCGCCTGAGTTACGCGCTCGTCAGTTTCGTGTCCGTTCTGATCATCGCCTGCCCGTGCGCGCTCGGACTCGCCACGCCGACCGCCGTGATGGTCGGCACGGGGCGCGGGGCGGAACACGGCATCCTCGTCAAAGGCGGCGAGGCTCTGGAGACGGCGCACCGCCTGACGACCATCGTGCTCGACAAGACGGGCACGATCACGAAGGGGCAGCCCGCCGTGGCTGAGGTGTCTCCGGCCGCCGGTTTCAACGCAGACGAACTGTTGCGCCTCGCCGCTTCCGCCGAACGCGGCAGCGAACACCCGGTGGGCGAGGCCATTGTGCGTCGCGCCACGGAGCGCGGACTCGCGCTCGCGCCCGCCATGGCCTTCGAGGCGCGGGCAGGCCACGGCGTCGAGGCTGAAGTTGAAGGGCGGCGCGTGCTGCTCGGCAATCTCAGGTTGATGACGGAGCGCGGCGTCGAGTTGGGAGATTTGCGCGAGCGCGCGGCCGCGTCGGCGGAGGCGGGACGGACGGCCGTCTACGTCGCCATCGACGGCGCGGCGGCGGGCGTCGTCGCCGTCGCGGACGAGATCAAAGCCGACTCGAAAGAGGCGGTCGCCGCGCTGCACAAGCTGGGGCTGGAAGTGTTGATGCTGACGGGCGATAGCCGCCCGACGGCGGAAGCGGTGGCGCGCGAAGTAGGCATCAGGCGCGTGCTGGCCGAAGTGTTGCCGGAGGGCAAGGCGGCGGAAGTGAAAAAGTTGCAGGCCGAAGGCAAGCGCGTGGCGATGGTGGGCGACGGCATCAACGATGCGCCCGCGCTGGCTCAGGCCGATACCGGCATCGCCATCGGAACGGGCGCGGACGTTGCCATCGAAGCCTCGGACATCACTTTGCTTCGCGGCAGCCTGCACGGGGTGGCGACGGCCATCGCGCTCTCGCGGCGGACGATCAAAGTGATCCGGCAGAATTTGTTCTGGGCGTTCGTCTACAACACGCTCGGCATCCCGCTCGCGGCGGGCGCGCTCTACCCTTTGACGGGCTGGCTGCTCTCGCCCGTCGTGGCGAGCGCGGCGATGGCGCTCTCGTCCGTCTCCGTCGTCGCCAATAGCCTGCGGCTCAGACGCTTTCATCCGTAACACTTGATTGGGAGAATGAACATGGACACGTCGGAAATTATCGTCTTACTGGCGGGCGTCGCTTCGATCGCCTTCGTGCTCTGGTACTTCTTCGCGGGCGAAGGCGTGCGCGCGGCGGCGAGCGTAACGGCGACGGGCGCGCAGCGTTTGCAGATCATGGTCAAGGGCGGCTACACGCCTGACGTGATCGTCGTCAAGCGCGGCGTGCCCGTCGAACTCGACTTCTACCGCGACGAAACCAACTCTTGCACTGAGCAGGTCGTCTTCGGCGACTTCCAGATCAGCCGCATGCTGCCCGCCTTCAAGACGACGCGGATCGGGTTTACGCCGGAGCGCGCGGGCGCGTTCACGTTCAACTGCGGCATGAACATGGTGCGCGGCAAGTTGATCGTGGAGGATTGAAACGCGCCCGGCGGGGCGTATGAGGCGCGCGGCGCGTTTTGGCGGCCGGGCGAATTAGGGCGGCGCGGAGCGTTCGTGATAAATTGACGGCAACCGGAAGGTTGTAAGGTAAGCATCGAAAACCCCTGCGAATTTATGCGGCGATTGGCTCTCATCTGCGGCCTGTTTCTCACGCTCACGGCGGGCGTGTGGAGCAGCGCGCCGGTCGCCGCCTCCGCCTGGTGCCTGCACGAAGCGAGCGCGACTTCCGCGCCCGACGAGCACGACTGCTGCCGCGCCAAAATCGGCGAGTCGAACGCGCGCCACACGGCGGCGCAGGACGCTTCGCATGATGATGCCGCGCACGAAACATCAAACGCTCGTCAAACAGACGGCGCGGCGCACTCCGAAATGGATTGCGCGCAGGAGGCCGAGGCACCGCCTGAAATCGGGGTCGCGGCTCGCGGCGGCCAATCGTGCGCCGAATGTTGCGCGGGCGGATCAGGTCAAACTCCGGCGACGGCCGTTGTCGTCGCGCCGGAACAGACCAGGGTCAAGCGCGACGCCGTGAGCGAATCCGCGCGCGCGCGCCAACTGTTCGCGCCCGCGCCGCCTCACCTGTCACACCTCGCGCCCTCGCAGCATGCGCCGCCCGCGCCGCTTGAGCGTCGCCACCTGCTGCTCGGCGTCTTTCTCATCTAACCTCTCTCAAACGTTTCCGGCCTCTTCTGCGCGCCCGCGCGGAGCATCTTGAGGTGGCCGGGAGCCTGAAACCCTGCTCCAACTTTGGCGTCACACAGATTGACCGGAACGATGCGCCGACGCGTTTGCTTCGCGCTTCAAGCCCGAAGGGTTTTTGAGAGGTAACTAATGAACATTTTGCATTCAGCGAACCGCAGCCTGCGCGCGTGCCTGCGCCCGTTGGCGTTCGTCGTCGCGCTCTGCGCCGCGAGCGGCGGCGCACAGGCGCAGCACGAACAGCACGGCGGCCACGAAGGGCACGCCGTCCCGAAGAAGGCCGCGCCGAAGAAGGCCGCGCCGAAAAAGGCCGCACCCAAAAAACGGACGCCCGCGCCACGCAAACGCGCGCAGCGCACGTCTCAACCTGCAAGCACGCAGGCCGCGCCGCCCGCCGCACACGACACTCACGTCGGCCACGACACGACGCAGCAGCCCGCGCCGCTATCGCCCGCCGCGCCCGCCGCCATGCCCGCCGCGACGCCGTCGCAACCGTTGACCGAGGCCGCGTCGCCCGCCGCAGCCCCGTCGCACACGCACACGCATTCGCCGGTCATGCCGCAGGCCAGCCCGACGCCCGCCACCCGGCAATCGGAATTCGACGCGCCCGCGCCCTCTCCTGCGACCCCCGCCGCGCCTCCCGTCGTGGATCACGGCACACATGCGCCCGCTCCGGCGCAGGAGGTCGCGCCCGCGACGGATAAGCCCGTGGCAGCGGTTGATCACAGCATGCACACCGGGCACGCCGCGGCCTCGAATGATGCGGCGGCCGTGGAGGGCGTCAAAGAAGTTTCGGAAGCGGAAGTTAATGAGTTGATGGTGATGTCTGGCGAGGTGATGGGGATTCGCAACGGCGCGAGCCGCACGAACTTCACGCCGATGGGGCAGATGGGGTCGGGCACGGCCTGGCAGCCCGCCACCTCGCCGATGCACATGACGCACAAGTTCTACGGCGACTGGCTGTTCATGTTCCACGGCGAGGCGAAGGTCGGCGTGAACGCGCAAGGGGGCTTGCGCGGCGTGACGAAGTTCGAGTCGCAGAACTGGATCATGCCGATGGCCTACCGGCGCGTCGGCGCGGGCACGTTGCAACTGCGCGCGATGCTCAGCGTCGAACCGCTGACCTTTTCGGGCGCGGGGTCGCCGCAGCTTTTCCAGACCGGCGAGGTTTACAAGGGCGAGCCGATCATCGACGCGCAGCACCCGCACGACCTGTTCATGGAACTCTCCGCGCAATACACCGTGCCTGTGGGCGAGCGTGCCACGTGGTACGCCTATTTCGGCTTTCCCGGCGAACCCGCGCTCGGCCCCGTCGCCTTCATGCACCGCGCCTCCGCCTCGGAGAACCCCACCGCGCCGCTCACGCACCACTTGCAGGACTCGACCCACATCTCCTTCGGCGTCTTCACCACCGGCTTCACCTATCGCTGGTTCAAACTCGAAGGCTCTCTCTTCAACGGGCGCGAGCCGGACGAGCGACGCTACAATTTCGAGTTCAACCCGTTCAACTCGCGCTCGGCGCGTCTCAGTTTCGCGCCCAATGCCAACTGGGCGTTTCAAGTGAGCCACGGCTTTTTGCGTAACCCCGAACAATCGCACGAGGGCGACGTGCGACGCACCACCGCCTCCGTGCAGTACAACAAACCTTTCGCGCGCGGCAACCTCGCGGCGGCCTTCATCTGGGGACGCAATCACGAAAGTCACGACGGCGAAATCTTCAACCTCAACGGCTACACCTTCGAGACGACCGCAAACTTCCGCGACCGGAATTATCTCTACACGCGCCTCGAACTCGCCGACAAGAGCGAACTGCTGCGCCACGCCGAACTCGACGCGCTCGGCTTCGACCACGACACGCACCCGCAGTTTCGCATCGGCGCATACACCTTCGGCTACGTGCGCGACGTGTGGAACACGGATAAACTATCGGTCGGCCTCGGCGGCGACTTCACGTTCTATTCCAAGCCCGCCATCCTCGATTCCGTCTACGGCGCAAGCCCGAAGTCGTACAAGTTTTTCCTGCGCTTTCGTCCCGGCCGCATGAAGATGGACGGGCACGACAGGCACGGCGACCCGGCGGGCGACAAAGACGCGCACGACGCCCACGACAAACATTGAGCGCGAATTCAAACATTATCGCTTCGATCATTCCCAAGGAGACAGGAACACCGATGAAGACATCTCGAAAAATCACCCACATGCTCGCGTGCGGCTGCGTGTTCGCGGCGGCGTTGATGTTGCAGGCGTGCGGCGGGGCGGCTTCCGAACCGGCCGCCTCGCGTCAACCAGCGGCGACCGCGACGGCGACACCCGCCCGCGAGCAGGCGTCGCCGCCGCAAACTGCGCGAGTCGTTCCGCAGGCCGCGCACGGCGCGGGAGAGACGAACGCCCCGGCGACGGCGGCCGACGACGACGCTCACCACGGCCACTCGCACGGCGCGCCGGGACGCGTGCCGCGCTTCGCCGCCACCGCCGCCGACTTGAAGAATCTGCCGCCCGTCCTCCCGGCAGCGCAATTCACGGGGCTGACGCGGATGGCCTACGCGGCCGTCAAAGAGATACCGCAAACCATCGCGCAACTGCCTTGCTATTGCCACTGCGACGAAGGCTTCGGCCACAAGAGTTTGCAGACCTGTTTCGTTGACGACCACGCCGCGCACTGCGCCGTCTGCGTCGAGGAAGCGTTGCTCGCCTACAAGCTGCAAAAAGAGGAACGGCTCAACCCGGCGCAGATACGCGAGCGCATCATCGCCCAGTATGGACAGGCGCAATAGTAGTAGTAGCCGTCGCCGCGTCCGCGCCGCCGCGTGATGGGCTTCGGACGGAGAAGTTATGAACCAGACCGCCGGACAGTTGATGCACGACGAACGCGCGCGCTTCGCCGTGCGCGGGCAGCGACTCGAATACTTCACGATTGCTTACAACAGTCTCGAAGGTTTGATCGCCATCGCTTTCGGCGCGCTCGCGGGCAGCATCGCGCTCGTGGGCTTCGGCTTCGACAGCGTGATCGAGGTGACATCCGGCGCGGTGCTGCTCTGGCGGCTGCGCGCCGAGATGGACGAGCGGCGGCGCGAGCGCGTGGAAGCTTTAAGCCTCCGCATCGTCGGCGTCTGTTTCCTCGCGCTGGCGATTTACGTCGGCTACGAGGCGGTCGTCTCGCTCTCGCGGCGCGCGTTGCCGGAGCGAAGCGTGCCGGGGATCGTGTTGGCCGCCGCCTCGCTCGTCGTGATGCCGCTTCTGGCGCGCGCGAAACGACGCGTGGCGCGCGGCCTCGACAGCGCGGCGATGTCGGCGGACGCGAAGCAGACCGAACTCTGCACCTATCTCTCCGCGATCCTGCTCGGCGGGTTGGCGTTGAACGCGCTCGTCGGTTGGTGGTGGGCTGACCCGGTCGCGGCGTTGTTGATGGTTCCGCTCATCGGCGTCGAGGGTTACAGGGCTTTACGCGGCGAGCGTTGCTGCGTGCAAGGGACGTGTCATTAGCATCGCGCGTTTTCGCGCGGGAGAATTTTAGAATGAAAAAGTTGTTGATGGGCTACGCGTTCGCGCTGGTCGTCGTTGCACTGGCGGCGGTGTCGCCGGCGCGGGCGCAGGAGGAAGCGGGAAACGCGGCGGTGAAGTTGGAAGGACAGATCGTGTGCTCGGTCTGCTGGTTCGAGTCGGACGACCGGGCGAAGACGCCTTACGGCACGGCGGCCGACTTGAAGTGCGCGGTCGATTGCGCCGCGAAGGGCGTTGACGCCGCGCTCGCCGTGAAGGAAGGGAACACTTTCGCGCTCTACCTGCTCGAAGACGGCCGCTTCGACAAGGGCGCGAAAAACTGGCTCGCCTACATGGGCAAGCGCGTGGAGGTGGCGGGCACGCTCGCGCGGCGCGGGGCGGAACGAAAAAGCTATGTGAAGGTTGACGCGCTGCAAGTCGTCGCGGATGCGGGCGGCGCAAACGCCTCCGCCTTACAGGACGCGAAAGTGATCGGCACGGAAGTGGAACTCGCGCTCAAAGACCTCTTCGGCGCGGAGCAGCGTTTGAGCGCGCTGCGCGGGCGCATCGTGGTGCTCAATTTCTGGGCGACCTACTGCGTGCCGTGCCGCAAAGAGATGCCCGACCTCGCCCGGATTCAGAACAACTACGCCGCGCTCGGCGTGCAGGTCGTCGGCGCGACGGCCGAAGACGCGGCGGCGCGCCCGCAGGTGATGCAGTTCATCAAGGAGACCAAACTCAATTTCCCCGTCTGGCTCGGCGCCACCACGGGCGACATGGAGCGGTTCGGCCTCGCGCCCGTGCTCCCCGGCACGGTCATCATCGGCCGCGACGGCCGCATCGTCTGGCATCGCAGCGGCGTCGTCAAAGAGGCCGACGTGAAGCAAAAGATCGACGAACTGCTGGCGCAGGCGGCAACGGCAGGGGAGCGCGAACCGGCCGACACGACGCCGCGCGCGAAAGAACCGGCTCGGGTAGAAACGGCGGCCGCGAAGGAAGAGGAGCACGCGTCGAGCGTGCCCTCTTGACCCTCTTGACCGGGCGAAGGCCGCGCCGTGAGCGGGGCAGGAAACGAACACAAAGAGCGTTGGGTTTACGGCATGCGCGTGCTCTCGAAGCAGATTCCGCGCGCCACCGTCCGCACAACTTTAACTTACAAATTCCATCCGCGTCTGACGGCCGGTGTGGAATATAACCCCGGCGCGGACGAGGTTGCGCCCATCGCCAACCTGCTTATTTTGACGGAGACGAAGCGGCGTCCCGCCCTGATGATCGGCACGAGTTCCGACCGCATCGGCACGCCGTCCGGTCAGTCTTATTACCTGACCCTGAGCAAGAGCCTGCGGCGCGAGACGGGGCTTCCCATCGCGCCCTACGTCGGCGTGGTTTACGGCACGTTCCAACACAGATTTCTGCCTGTCGGCGGCATGAGCATTCAACTCAACAAGAATTTCTCCGCGCTCCTGACGCACAACGGCATCAACTTCCATCCGATTTTGAATTACAGCTACGACCGCCACGCCTTCTCGCTCATCATGGTCAAGAGCAAGTATCCGGGCGTGAGTTATAGCGTCGCGTTTTAAATCTTGGGAAAGGGGGAAGGGGGAAGGGGTACGGGGTAAACGGGTAAGGGGGAAAGGGGAAAGGAGGAAAACTCAGGCCGCGCAGTGTTTTCTCTTTACCCTTACCCTTTGCCCCTTCCCCCTTACCCGTGTTTACCTGCTTACCCTTTGCTCCTTCCCCTTTTACCAGTTTTTGCTCGCTCCCCCTTCCCCTTGCCCCATCCGCTTGCTAAGATGTGCGCGTAATAACAAAAGGCGCGACACACTCGAATGATCTCTCCCCGCCGGACAGCGAACACGCTTGTTCTCCCCTTCCGGTGTCGCCGCCGCATTATCATTTTTTCGGACGTTGTTAAGGAGAAGAAGCATGAAATCATTTTGGAAACGACTGACCTGCGCGTTGCTGTTTTGCGTTCTCGCCTCGGCGGCGGCCTTAGACGCCCCGGCGCAGGCTGGTAAAAAAGAACTCAAGGCGCAGGAGGAAGCGCGCGAACAGGCGAACAAGGCGGCGAAAGTTTTCCGCCAGATCATGTCTACGCCGGAGCGGGCGATCCCGCGAGAGTTGATCGACAAGGCCGAAGCCGTCGCCGTCTTCCCAGACGTGATCAAGGCGGGGTTTCTGCTCGTCGGCGGGCGCGGCGGGCGCGGCGTGATCAGCCGTCGCATCCCCGGCGGGTGGAGCGCGCCCGCCTTCTTCAACCTCGGCGGCGGCAGCATCGGCCCCCAACTCGGCGCGTCTTCCACCGACTTCGTGCTCCTCTTTATGAACGAAGACGCGGTGAAGGGATTGCTCGACGACAAGTTTGAGATCGGCGGCGAGGGCAGCATCGCCGCCGGCCCCGTCGGGCGCGCGGCCAGCGCCTCGACCGACATCCAACTCCGCGCCGCCATCCTTTCATATTCACGCAGCAAGGGTCTCTTCGCCGGTCTCGAACTGAAGGGCGTCGTCATCAACCCCGACAACAAAGACAACGAGGCCGTCTACGGCATGAAGGCCAGGGAACTGCTGACGGGGCAGGGGCTGATGCGCGGCGGCAAGCCGTGGATTCCCCAGAGCGTGCGTAATTTCCCGTTGCAACTGTCGCGCTACTCGCGCAAGTAAGTTCGAGAAAGGTCTGAAGGCATGAAGCATTTGTCGTCGAGTAAGGCGCGATGGTGGCGGTGGTGTTGGTCGTCGTCGCCGTGGCGGTCTGCGCTCATCGCGCTCTGTTTGACGGGCGCGAGCCTCGCGCCCGTCGCCCCTCCGACCGTGGCGCAGGAGGGACAGGAAGCACAGCCGCCGCAGCAGGAGCAGCGACAACGGCAGCGGCGTGTGAGCGCGCCGCCGACGAAGAGGGAAGAGGAGGCGGAGCGCAAGGCCGCCAACGCGGCGAAGGTGTTCGAACAGGCGATGGGCGCGCGCGACAACGCGATCCCGAAAGAGTTGATCGACAAGGCCGAAGCCGTCGCGGTGTTTCCGGGCGTGCTCAAGGCGGGCTTCGTCGTCGGCGGGCGGGGCGGGAGCGGTTTGATCAGTCGGCGGCTAAAGGGCGGGTGGAGCGCGCCCGCGTTCTTCACGATGCGCGGCGGGAGTTTCGGCGCGCAGATCGGCGCGGCCAGGACGGATTTCGTGCTGCTCTTTATGAACGAGTCGGCCGTGCAGGGTTTGCTCGAAGACAGGTTCGAGATGGGCGGCGAGGCGAGCGCGGCGGCCGGGCCAATCGGCCGCACGGCGTCTGCTTCCACCAACCTCACGCTCGACGCGGGCATTCTTTCCTACTCGCGCAGCAAAGGTCTCTTCGCCGGTCTCGAACTGAAAGGGGCGGTCGTCAACCCCGACAACAATCTGAACGAGGCCGTCTACGGCATGAAGGCCGATAAACTTCTGAGCGACGCAACGCAACTCCGGGCGGATCAAGCGCCCGCCGCGGTGCGCGTCTTCCCCGTCACGCTCGCGCGCTACTCGCGCCGTTAAAGACGGCCGCGCGGATGGTCAGGAAAAGTTCGAGAGATGTGAGCCACATCAAGACTAGAGAGAATAGAGAATAGAGAGGAGAGGGTTTCCAACATGGCTACAACAGCGGCAATGAACAACGCCTTCACGGCGGGACACGAGGACAAACATCCGAAGGGTCTCTACGTGCTCTTTGCGACCGAGATGTGGGAGCGTTTCAGCTTCTACTCGATGCTCGCGATGTTTACCCTGTACCTGCGCGACCCGACCGAAGGCTTCGGTTGGACGGCGGCCGAGGCGACGAGCCTCTACGCCAACTACTTGATGTTCGTCTATCTCTCGCCGCTCGTCGGCGGCTTCATCGCCGACCGCGTGACGGGCTATCGCAAAGCGGTGATGATCGGCGGCCTGTTCTTCATCGCCGGCCACCTGCTGCTCTCCTTCTCTTCGCTCACCGCCGTCTATGCCGCGCTCACCTGCCTCGTCATCGGCAACGGCTTCTTCAAGCCGAACGTCTCGACGATGGTCGGCAATCTCTACCCCGAAGGCAGCCACCTCAAGGATCGCGCCTACAACATCTTTTACATGGGCATCAACATCGGCGCGTTTCTCGCCCCGCTCATCGCGGGTTGGGTGCGCGCGAAGTTCGGCTTCCACCCGGCGTTCGCCGTGGCGGCGGGCGGCATGGTCATCTCGGTCTGGATTCTGTTCCAGTTCAAGAAGCACATCCCGGAGATAGGGCGCAACCTGACCGCGCCCGCAGGTGCGACGCCGACGGCCGCCACGCGCTCCGGCGACACGGCCGCCGACACGGCCGCCACCGCCACGGACGCGCCGCCGCACGGCGTCAGCAATCAGGACGCGGCCAACGCCAGCCGCCAGGGCGTGATGGACGCCGTTCCCGAAAGCAGGCGCATCATCGCGCTCATCGTCATCTTCGCCGTCGTCATCGTCTTCTGGATGGTCTTCCATCAGAACGCTTCGACGCTGACCTACTTCGCCGACGCCAACACCGACTGGACGGCGATCTTCTCGCCGGAGACGGCGAAAGAGTCGGGCGGCATCATCTCCAACTCGATCAACCCCTTCTGGGTCATCACGCTGACGTTCCCGCTCGTCTGGTTCTGGGGCTTCCTCGATAAGCGCGGCCTGGAGCCTTCGACGCCCACGAAGATGGCCTTCGGCATGACGCTGACCGCGCTCTCTTTCTTCATCCTCTTCTTCGCCGCGAGGACGGGCGAGGCGACCGCCCTCGGCGGCGACCCCTACGCGTTCCGCGTGTCGCCCATGTGGCTGGTGCTCTCCTACTTCGTCGTCACGCTCGGCGAGTTGATGTTGTCGCCGATGGGTCTGTCGCTCGTCTCGAAGGTCGCGCCGATACGTTTGCGCGGCTTGATGATGGGCGGGTGGTTCGTCGCCACGGCGATGGGCAACAAGCTGACGCAGATCGGCATCTTCTGGGATCGCTGGCTGCACTCCACTTTCTTCCTCGTGCTCGGGTTGATGGCTCTCGTCATGGCCGTCGTGCTGTTCCTCTTACTCAAGCCGCTCAAGAAGGCCATGCCCGGCGTGTAGCGGCGACGGGCGGGCGAAATCGAGTAATAGCTTGACGCTGCGGCGAGGGCGACTTTAGAATCCGGTACGCCCTCGCCGGAAGCGGCGAGAGATGGAAGAGACGCGGGAATCTCGCCCGCGTTTGAAAGGAACGATAGCTTCATGCAACCCCGTACCCAACGCCAGAAGGAAATCTTCGACTACATCCAACGCTTTATCGAGCGGCACGGGTACGAACCCTCTTACGCGCAGATCGCGCGCCACTTCGGCATCTCCTCGAAGGCCACCATCGCCAAGCACATCGAAGCGTTGGAGAAGCGCGGCCTGCTCGCGCGCAGCCACACGAACGGCTCGTTCGGGTTGAACGTCCATGTTGAAGAAGCGGCGGGCGACGGCGTGTGCGAGGTGCGGTTGCTCGGCCGCGTCGCGGCGGGCGCGCCCCTGGAGACGGTTGACGACAACGGCGAAACCATCGGCGTGCCGCGTTTCCTTTTGGGGCGCGTGCGTCCCGAACGCGTCTACGCCCTGCGCGTCTCCGGCGACTCCATGATTGACGAGCACATCTGCGACGGCGACATCGCCCTCATCGAAAATCGCGTCGAGGCGCGCGACGGCGAGATCGTCGTCGCGTTCGTCGAAGGCTCCGGCGCGACGCTCAAACGGCTCCACCGCTTCGGCCGCGAAGTGGAACTGCGCCCCGCCAATTCCCAACTCGCTCCCATCCGCCTGCCCGCCGCGCAGGTACAGGTGCAGGGCATCTTTCGCGGCCTCTTGCGCCCGGCCGCGTAAGCCAAGCTAACGGCGAGCAAGCAGAAAGGCGAAAGAGGAGTAAGGAAAGCTCGTAGGCTTCCTTACTCCTCTTTCGCCTTTTCGTTTGCTGTCGGCCGCTTTGTTCTTACGCGCTCACGGCCGCGCCGGTTGAGGGCGTGGCGGCGTCCGGTTTCCGGTTGCCGGGGTGCGCGTGATAGAGGTCTGCGATGCGCTGCTCATTTCTGGCGATGTCCACGCTGATGTCGTCGAAGATTTGCGCGGTCGCCGGGTCGGTGAAACTGTTGGCGAGGTTGAACGAATCGACGACGCCGGTTTGCAGGTCGCCGATGGCGCGGCGCATGAGCGCGATGTCGTCGCTCGATTGCAGCCAACTCTTGAGCGTCGCCCACGCGCCGCTACCCGCCGCCTGAAACGACTCCTTCTCGCCGAGCGCGGCGAGACGCGCTTCGAGCGCGGCCACGTGGCGTTCCTTGTCGGCGCGGATTTCCGTGAAGGCGGCGCGCAGGTCGGCGGCGGTGGCCTTCTCGGCGTAGTGCTCGAAGGCCGTCAAGGCGTAACGCTCGCCGCGAATCGCCGTGTTGATGCCGTCAACGATCTCGGCCTTCGTCGAACCGCCCCAGCCTTCGGCCAGCTTCCACCAGTCGGCCGACAGGTTCGCTTCATCCGGCAGCGGCTCTTTCAATGCGCCTTCGAGTCCGAGATGACGCAGGATGGCGGCCGTGAAGAGGGGCACGTCGCCCGGACGGCGCGACGTGAACAGGTTGCCGTCGCGCACGAGCGGGGCGTCTTCGTAGTTTGCGCCGGCGTTCTGCATGTCCTTGCGGATGGCGCGAAAGCCGGTGGCGCGTTTGCCTTGCAGGAGGTCGCCTTCGATCAGCACTTGCGGGCCGTGGCAGACGGCGGCCACGAGTTTGCCGCGCTCGACGGCGTCCTGCACGAAGCGGACGGTCTTCATGTTGGTGCGCATCTTGTCGGGAGCCATGCCGCCGGGGATGACGACGGCGTCGAACTCTTCGGCGAGCGCATCGGTGGTCGTCCGGTCGGCCTCCATCGAGAGCTTCATCTGCTTGCCCTGATATTTTTCGTTGACGCGCGACCCGAGCACGGTCACCTCCGCGCCCGCTTCCCGCAGCGCGTTATAAGGAATGAGAAACTCGCTGTCCTCGACGTGGTTCTCGATCAAAATGGCGACCCGCTTCGTCGCGCTTTCCTGCTTCGTCATCAATTTAACTCCTTCAATAATTCTGATTCGCAAAAGACGCCACGCGGGCGTTCGTCCGCGCCAGGCATGTTCAGTTTGGTTATCCTCGGCATAAATTGGCAAAGACCGTGCCAGCGAGCGCGCGGGTTGAATGCGGGCGAAAAGCCGCCGCGCGTCTGTCTCGTTCGCACAAACCCGTACAGACCGCGGGCGCGAACGTTCGTTTACGTTACTTGCGCCGCGCGCACACCGGGAGCCGCATCGAGCCTCAAGGGCGCACACGTCAAGCACTTTCTGATTGACGCGTGCGCCGCACATCATGTAAATCTCAAGGCAAGCGATAACGCTCTAAAGTGAAATTGAAAATTACAGAGGGCGCAAGGTTGTTTATTTCGCCTTGAACCGAGCGGGTTTAGTTCATTCAACTCGACACACACGGGAGGAGAGAATCATGCCAAGCAGACGTAAACAATCTAACCGCCAGGGGGACGCGGCGAGCGGCGACATGGCGAGCACCGTGACCGAAACCGCGACGGGCGCGGTCAATCAGGTGACGGAGGTGGCGGGCGAAGTGGCCGAACGCGGCTCGAACCTCGGCAGTTCCTTGCTCGAAACATTAGCCGACACGGTGGGCAGCGTCAGCCCGACGCTCGGCGACATCGTGCGGCCGGGCGGAAGCAGCAAGTCGGGTCGCACGTCGGGGCGTTCGTCCACGGGGCGCAGCGGCTCCACGTCCACGTCGAGCGCGGTGCGGAGCATCGCGCGGCAGGCGGGTAAGGCCACGGAACGCGCGGGCGCGGCCGCCGAGCGCGAGGGACGCGCCACGTCGCGCTCGGCCAAGTCCGTGAGCAAAGGCATCAACCGCACGGCCTCGTCGGCCACCGGCGCGGGCAGCGGCGGCAGCGGTGGCGGCAAAGGTGCGGCGGGCAAGTCGTCCGGCGCGAAGGGCGGCTCGAAGTCGGGCAGCGCGAAGGGCGGCTCTAAATCGGGTGGTTCCAAGTCCGGCGGCTCGAAGTCCGGCGGTTCCAAGACGGGCGGCGGTGGCGGCAAAGGGCGCGGCGGGAGATAGTTGAACGCCGCTCGCGCACAAGCCTTGAACGCGCGGGATGTTTCGACGTGGAGCGGGGCGCAGACTCCGTGTTGCGGATGCGCCCTGCTCTATATCAACGAGCGGCCGAATATGTTTGACGATTTGTGTGAGATAAGTGAAGCAGGCCGTGAAAGCAAATGAAGCCGCCTTGCGGACTTGAACCGCAGACCCCCTAATTACGAATCAGGTGCTCTACCAACTGAGCTAAGGCGGCGCACGAGTGTGCCGAGCAAGAATACGAAGCGGGGCGCGCGCTGTCAAGCAGACGCTCGGACGAGAAAGGGAGGAGCGAAAAAGAGAGATGGCAAAAGACCCAACGAAGCACAAACAGAACTATCAGATCGACGGCCAGAAGTTAAACGAGTATGAATTTACGCAGAGCCACGGCGCGATCACGGAAGAGGAACGCAACCGTTTCGGCGACCAGCAGCGGCAGAGCGGGGATCAATTTGACCCGCCGCAAACAGAGGCCGAGCGCATCCAGCAGTTGATGGAAGACGTGCGCGAGCGCGTCCAGCGCGAGAAGGAGAAGGAGGCGGCGCGCGCGGCCGCGAAGCGTCGCAAGGCGCGCGCACAGGCGGGCGGCGCGGGCGCGCAGAAGTCCGGCGGCGCAGGGAAAGCGGCGGCGGGCGCAAAGACGCCGGTTGCCGCCGCGAAGACAGCGGCGGGCGCGAAAGGGGCGTCAAAGCAGGGCGCGCAGACAGCGGCGTCAAAGGGCGGCGGGAAAGCTCAAGCGGCGGCGGGCGGTGCGAAGCAGGGCGCGAGCAAGAAGGCCGCGAAGGGCGCAACGTGGTCGGGCGCGAAGCAGGGTGCGGCCGCCAGGTCGGGAGTGAAGGCGGGCGCGAAAGGCACGTCTAAAAAGTCTGCGGCGGGCGCGAAGGGCGCGGCTAAAAAGTCCGCGGGCAAAAAGGCGGGCGGCGGCAACAACAGCGGCGGCAGCGGCTCCGCGGGTAAAAAGTCCGCCGGTAGTAAACAAGCGACGCGCAAGGGCGGCGGGCGTTGAGTTTAGAGGGTCGCGTTTGAGCGACGCGGCCGGGAGTTTTAAGGGGGCGGCTACGAACCGGGAAGGAGCGAGACGGATGGCGGGACAAGGCGAAGAGAGCGAGGCGACGGCGGCGGGTGGCGGGCAGGCGGCCGAGAACCGCGGCGGCGCGGCGGGCGCGGGGCACGAGGGCGAGCCGGAGGCCGAGCAGGAGTCGGCGGCGGCGATGGACGCGGAAGTGCCGCAGCCGCCCGACGCTTCGGAGACGACCGAGGGACAACCCTCCTGAGTTCTCCCGGCAACTAAAACTCGAAAACAACGATTGGGCGAGCGGCGATTCTACAACGCGCTCGCCCTTAACCTGTGTGCTGTGCCGGTAGGCATAAAGTAAGTTAAGATGCGTCGGTAACGGTCGCGTCCATTTGCCCGCACGCATTTCTCGTCCCACATAACATGATGAAAAGCAGCGTTAGAGAAGTCCGCTTGGGTTCGATTGAGTTTCGCTCCGCCGGGGCGGCGCGTCCGTCCCGGTTGTGCGCACTGTTGCTGGTCGTGCTGACTTTGCTCGGCAGCCCGTTCGATGCCGCCGCGCAAAAAAGCAGGACGCGGAAATTGCCCTCGCCCGATAAGATCGTGGCCGACTATTTGAAGGCCGCCGGGGGAAAGAAACGACAGGGCGCGGTGCGCGATGCCACTTACGTGTGGAGCGTGCAACAGGGCGCGAGCGGGGCGAAGGGCACGGCGCGCACGTTCACTAAGTTTCCGGCCGCGACGCGCACGGACATCTCGCTCGAAGGCGGCGAGACCAACGCGGCGGCCAACGCGCGTTCCGCCTGGCTGCGACGCGACGGCGGCCGTTTGCAAACGCTGACCGGCACGGAAGCTAACGTCGCCAAGCTGCTCTCCGCGCTCGATGCCGGTCGTCTCGTCGATTACAAGAAACAGGACGTGCTCGCACGCACGGTCGAACTCTCGGACGGCGGCGATCAACTCGAACCCGCTTACGTCGTCGAGTTCTCCAGACGCAACGGCGCGCGTCTGAACTACCGGTTCGGCGTGGACAGCAAACTGCCTTTACAGGTGACGGACGAGTCGCGCCAACTCACGATCCGTTACAAAGATTATCGCGCGGCGCAAAACGGCCTGCTCGAACCGCACCGGGTGGAGATCGGAACGCGCGATGCGGAGACGCTGGCCTTGACCCTGGACAGCGTGCGCTACAACACCGGGTTGGACGACGCTCTCTTCGAGCCGCCGGGCGACGTTTCTCTGAACATCTCTGAACTGCTGCGCGCCGTCGCGCGCAATCAGCGGCAGATTGACGAGCGCGTCAGCGATTACACTTTCACGCGCACCGAGACGGAACGCGAGATCGACGACAAGGGCGTGGTGAAGAAAGAGAAGCGAACCGTGCGCGAAGTGTACCCGGTGGCGGGCGGCGGGAGCGTGTTCAAGTTGATCAGCGAAGACGGCGCGCCGCTCTCGCCGGAGCGCGCGGCGAAGGAAGAACGACGCGTCGCCGAATTGATCGGGAAGCTCGAAACAGACAACGCCAAACGCAAGGAGAAGCGTGAGCGCGAACGCGCCGAGCGCGCGCGCAAACAAAGCGAGGCGGGAGGCGACGAAGCGGCGGACGAACAGATCGGTGTCGGCGTCTTCCTGCGCGCCTGCGAATTCGTCAGCCCGCGCCGCGAGCGTTTTCAAGACCGCGACGCCATCGTCTTCGATTTTCGCCCGCGCCCCAATTTCAAGCCCGCCAACCGCGGCGAATCGTTCGTCGCCAAGCTCGCGGGCGTCGCCTGGATCGATCCGGTGGACATGCAGGTGATGCGGCTCGAAGCGCGGCTGGCGGAAGGTTTCAAAGTGGGCGGCGGTTTGGTGGCGTCGGTGCGTCCCGGTTCGGCGGTCGTGTTGGAGCAGACGCGGCTCGCGGACGGCGTCTGGCTGCCGCGCTACGAGCAGATCAACGCCTCGGCCAAAATCTTCCTCTTCGCCGGATTTCGTCTCGACGCGATCCGCGAATACAGCAACTACAAGCGTTTCAGCGCCAACGTCGGCGACGCGAAAGTGGAGCCGCCGCCGCAGCCGTCCCCGACTCCGCCGGACGTGCGATGAATGACGTTGACGAGTAATGATCAAATTTAAGATCATCGGCAAAATCAACGAGGTGGAAATAATTGCCGCAGGTAAAAGCATCCGTGACCTTGCTCGCTTGCGGCGCGAATATGGCAAAGGCCGTTGGCGTAAACTAAAAGGCGTTGCCACCGTGCAGCTTGTAGGTGGTAGGATCAGGCTGGCGGAGATTCACTGGTACGAAGCACACGGCATCGCAAGAGTTGACCATAAGATCAAACGCTATCTCGACTGAGTATGACAAAGAAGAGAAATCCCGCGCCGGCATACGCCGTTTGCATCAATAATGACGGTTACAAGGCTTCGCTTGAAGTGGGGAAGTTATATCAACTTATCACTGACGAGGCCGCCGAAGGCGACGGCATGATCCGCGTGATTGACGAGAGCGGCGAGGATTATTTGTTTGAAGCCGCGCGCTTCTACCCCGTGGAGTTGCCGACAGCGCTGGTGAAAGAGTTGCGGCGCGTGTATTGACCTGGGTGACAAAGAAAATGAATGAAGTGATTGTGATCGGCGGCGGGTTCGCGGGAGTGGAGGCGGCGTGGCAGGCGGCGCGGAATGGTGCGCGCGTGCGCCTGTACGAGATGCGTCCCGTGCGGCAGACGCCCGCGCACCGGACAGAGCAGTTGGCCGAGATCGTGTGTTCCAACTCGCTGAAATCCGACGAGCCGGGAACCGCGCCTTACCTGTTGAAGGAAGAGTTGCGGCGGGGCGGGTCGCTCGTGTTGGAAGTTGCGGCACAGACGCGCGTTCCGGCGGGCGCCGCTCTGGCGGTTGACCGCCATCGGTTCGCCGAGTTGATCACGCAAAGGATCGAGGCGCATCCGAACATCACTCTGATCCGCGAAGAGGTGACGCGCGTGCCGGACGATGCGCTCGTGATCATCGCCGCCGGGCCGCTCTGTTCCGACGCGCTCGCAGAGGAGATCGTGCGCTTGACGGGCGACGGGCAGCTTTATTTTTACGATGCCATCGCGCCCATCATCGCCGCCGATTCGATCGATTACACCGTCGCGTTTCGCGCCGCGCGCTACGATAAGGGCGGCGACGATTACGTCAACTGCCCGTTTGACGAGGAACAATACCGTGTGTTTTACGAAGCCTTGAGGGAGGCCAGGAGCGTGCCGCTCCAACGCTTCGAGGAGACGCGCTGGTTCGAGGCGTGCCTGCCCGTCGAGGAACTGGCGCGACGCGGCTACGACACTTTGCGCTACGGGCCGATGAAGCCCGTGGGCTTGCGCGACCCGCGCGACGGGCGCGAGCCGTTCGCCGCCGTCCAACTCCGGCAGGAAAACTTGATGGCCGACGCCTACAACCTCGTGGGCTTTCAGAATCATCTACGTTACGGCGAACAGGCGCGGGTGATTCGTTTGATTCCGGGGCTGGAACGTGCGGAGTTCTTGCAGTACGGGCAGATTCATCGTAATACTTATATACGCGCCCCGCGCGTGCTCGCCGCGACGATGCGGATGCGCGAACGCCCCACGGTCTACTTCGCCGGGCAGATCAGCGGCGTCGAAGGCTACGTCGAATCGGTGGCGACGGGCTGGCTCGCCGGGGTGAACGCGGCGCGGCAGTTGGCGGGGCAGGAACTCGTCGAAGCTCCGCCGAAGTCGGCCACGGGTGCGCTGGCGCGCTACGTCTCAGCGGCCGGGACAGACAATTATCAACCCGTCAACATCACCTTCGCGCTGCTCGAACCGCTGCCCGAAGCGGATCGCAAACGCGTCCGGCGCAAGCGCGAGCGGCATCAACTGCAAGTCGAACGAGCATTAACAGAGTGGAACAACTGGCTGCACAATCTTCACCCGGACGATTCCGCGACGGTTCTTCCTCATCCGCCGCGCGCCGCAGGTATCTGACGCGACCGTGGCGGGCATCCAGCCCGGCGCACGCGCGGCGCGAACTACTGCGCGCCCGCACGCGCCGCGCGGCCTGTCTCTTAATCGTCGGAGCTTTTCTCTTCTCGCTGGCCTCGCACACGCTCGCGCAGTCGGGTCGTCGCAGGCCGGAGCCTTCCGCTTCGCCCGCGCCCAACACGCAACGCCCGCGTCGCGCCACGCCGATCCGCTCGACCGATAACATCCCCGGCCAACCCACGACGCCCGATGAGCCGGGCGCGACCGTCACCCCGACGCCCGCCCCGCAAGTCTCCGCGCCGCGCCCGCAGCCGAACGAGGCGACCGCCCCCGCGACGCCCGCGGACGACGCCGCGATTGAAGTTGACGACGGCGAGATCGTGCGCGTGACATCGAATCTCGTGCCCGTCTCGGCGACCGTGACGGACACGCGCGGCAAGGCCATCACCGACCTGACCGTGGATGATTTCGAATTGCGCGTTGACGGGCAGCCGAAACCCATCGGCGGCCTCAGCCACTCGGAGACGCCCGTCCGCATGGTGATGCTGTTCGACAACAGCAAGAGCATTCGCGCATCCCGCGAATTTGAGAAACAGGCCGCGATCCGTTTCTTTAAAAAGGTGCTGCGCCCGATTGACGAGGCGGCGATCTATTCGGTCGAGACGCTGTTCACGCTGGAGCAACCGTTGACGAACGATGTCGCGAAACTCGTCCGCACTATCGAGCGGTTTCCCGAACCCGACGGCGCGACCAAACTGCTCGATGCCATAGCGCACGCCGCCGAATACCTGCGCCTGACGCCGGGGCGCAAAGTGCTCGTCATCGTCTCGGACGGCACGGACACGGTCAGCGATCTCGGCTTCGACGAAACGCTGCGCCGCGTGCTCGCCGCCGACTGCCAGATTTACGCCGTCCAGACGGGCGTCTTCGAGAGCGCGAACCTGACCGATCTGATGGCCGTCCGCCGGCTCGAAACTTTTTCCGAACGGACGGGCGGCGCGGTCTACGTCCCGAAGACGACCGGCGACCTCGACACGGCCTTCGCGCAAATTTCAGCCGACCTCGCGCAGCAGTACGTCCTCAGCTACTACCCGACCGACGACGGACGCGACAATCGCTTCCGCGTCATCAACCTGCGGGTCAAGACGCGCCCCGACCTGCGCGTGCGCGCCCGGCGCGGCTATTACCCGCGTCGCACCGCACAGCAATTGTCGTCGTTCTCGCCCGAACGCTTCGGGAGCGCGGGCGCATCGGATGCGGCTTCTCAACGCAGCGAACCGTCGCCCGATCTCAACCCGCCGCTCACCGTGCCGCGCGAGTTGGCGAGCAACGCCGCCGCCGCGCGTTCGACCATCAGGCTCGGCGGGCCAGCCCACGGAAGCAAGAACATGAACGCCGAGACGAGCGGCGACCCCCCGGCGCGCGCCGAGACGGACGTGCGCGTCGTCCGCCCGGCGGTCAAAATGTTAGAGGTCAAAGCAGAGCCGAAAGCAGGGTCGAACGCTTCGCCGCAACCTAACGTGTCGCCGCTTGGTTCGAAGCCGGAGCCGCCGGAAGCGGAGCCAGACGCCGCGCCGTCTCCCGCCGCTATCGCCGCGAGCGAACCGCAACCGACGCCCGCGCCGACACCGGCCACCGCTCCCGCCCGGTCAGCGGAAACAACTTCGCCGACGCCCGCGTCGCCGTCTCCGCAGCCCACGCCGCAGCTTTCAACGTCGCAGCCCGCGCCGCAAGCTCCGCTCAACGTCGGCCAACTTAATTCGAAAGCCTTGAGTCTCCCGAAACCGCTCTACCCCGAGACGGCGCGGCGCATGGGCATCGGCGGTTCGGTAAAAGTGCTGGTGACGATTGACGAGAGTGGTAGAGTGGTTTCCGCGCGGGCGGAGAGCGGGCATGTGCTGTTGCGCGGGTCGGCGGTAATGGCCGCGCGGCAGGCGAAATTTACGCCCACGGTCGTCTCCGGCCAGCCCGTCGCGGTCTCCGGTTTCATCACCTACACGTTCAGCCTGTAGACACTAAAAGCGACCGACATGATCGAACAACTCTTCGAGCAGTTTTTCGAGCACCTGCGCTACGAGCGCAACGTGAGCGAACACACGCTGCGCAATTACCGGATCGACCTCGGCCAGTTTTACGACCACCTCGCGCCCGCCGACGCCGCGACGGGGGCGCGCCGCGAGTTCGACCTCAAGCAGATCGACCACATCACGATCCGCGAATGGCTCTCGACGCTGCATGCGGCCAACAAAAAGAAAAGCTCCATCGCGCGCAAACTCGCCGCCCTGCGCACCTTCTTCCAGTTTCTTTTGCGCGAGGGCGTCGTCGAGATGAACCCGGCGAAACTCGTCTCCACGCCGCGGCTGGAAAAGAAACTCCCGAACCACCTCTCCATCGAGGAGGCCGTCCGCTTCATCGAGACGCCCGACCTCGAAACCGATCTGGGAAAACGCGACCGCGCCATTCTCGAATTTCTCTACGGCACGGGCGTGCGCGTCTCCGAACTCGTCAAGCTGAATCTGCGCGACATCGATTTCAAAAACAAGATGGCGAAAGTGACGGGCAAGCGGCGCAAGCAACGCATCGTGCCCTTCGGCGACCCGGCTCTGCACGCGCTGATGCAATACCTCACCGTGCGCGGCGCGTTCCTCAACCACGCGCCCGCCGCCGAACGCGACGACGAGGCCGTCTTCCTCAACTATCAGGGCACGCGCATCACGACGCGCTCCGTCGGCCGCATGGTGGACAAGTACATCCTGATCTGCGCGGGCGTCCACAACATCAGCCCGCATAGCTTGCGCCATTCCTTCGCCACGCACCTCCTCGACAGCGGCGCAGACCTCCGCCACATCCAGGAACTGCTCGGCCACGCGCGCCTCTCCACCACCCAAATCTACACGCACGTCTCAATGGAAAAATTGATCGAGGTCTACGACAAGTCGCACCCGAAGGCATAAGGCGGGGTGAAAGGGTAAAGGGAAAAGGGGAAGGGATAAAAGCAACTCGTCAGTTGCTCTTTACCTTTCCCCTTTCCCTTTACCCCTGACCCTTAAGTTTTACAACGTTGGGATGTCGTCGAGTCCCTGCTGTTCTTCGAGGCGGGATTGGCAAGGGGCGTCGTAGCGCGCGGTGGGGACGGCTTCGAGACGGCGTTCGTCGATGGGTTTGTTACAAGCCTGGCAGATGCCGTAGGAGCCTTCTTCGATCCGGAGAAGGGCTTGATCGATGTCGGCCACGGCCTGCGATTCGCGCTCGCCGAGGCGCAATTGGAGTTCCTGATTGACATCTTGCAGCGACATGTCGACGCTGTCTTTCACGCCGTCGTCGGCGATCATGTCGAGCGCGGCCTGCTGGTTATCTCTCACGAGTTCGCTGTGTTGGCGTAGTTGCTTGGCGAGTATGCCGCGAAAATATTCCAAACGGTCTGCGTCCATATAAAGTAGTGCCCCCTGATCTAAAAGGAAGACGCGTGCGCTTCCGGTTGTGTTGTGTACTAACGCGGGAATTATAACACACGCGCCGCCGCCCTTCCGTCGCCCCGTTCGCCGCTGAAACTCCCGGATGAAAGTTCGAGGGTTTACAATCTTAGCCGCCTACAGTAATTTTGTACTCTCCTCCCGACGCCGCGCGGTTGGCTCAAGCATTACTCAAGCGGCGTGCCCCATGCTCGATGCAACTCCCGAGACGGAAAACGGCTTGCTCACGGCAAGCTCTAGCTTGGACACGGCAAAAACTTTTCTCGCATTTTGCCTGAAAGGACGCTCATCTTGGACGTGCGAGTGCAAAAAGTAGTCATCCTGATGCGGCGCGACCTGCGCGCCAGGTTCACGCTCAACGACATGGCGCGCGCCGCCAATCTCACTTCTTTTCATTTCTGCCACCTGTTCAAAGCCGAGACGGGCAGCAGCCCCGCCAAGTATCTCAAAGCCCTGCGGCTCGAACGCGCGCGGGAATTATTGGAAACCACTTTCCTCAGCGTCAAAGAGATCAGGTCGCTCGTCGGACTCAACGACGAGAGCCACTTCGCGCGCGATTTTCGCATCACTTATGGCCTCACCCCGCAGCAACACCGAGAGCATTACCTCGGCCGCGCTGCGTCTAAAAAAGAGGAGGTCGAGCGGAGCACGAGCGGCGCATAAAGTGAGCGCATCCGCCCCGTCTGCTCTCATCCCGCGCTCGTCATAACTTCACGCGCGAAGGCGGCCGCCGAATTTTGATGATTCGGCGGCCGCCTTCGCGCGTGTCTGTTTCGAGTGCGGCAAACGTCAAACTGCCGTTTGTAAATGCTTCGTCTCACCCGCCGGCAGTTTCGCTTTGACCCGCCGGGCTGACCTTGTTTTCGACGCACCGGCCGCGTCGCGCTGTGACCGTGACGTGAGGCTTAACCCGAGTCCGGCAGTTAAAAGCGAAACTTCAATCCGGCCTGCACCAGGCGCGGGCTGCTCGGCAAGATGCCCCGCGAGCGGTCAACGATATAAGTGCGGTCGAGGAGGTTCTTGGCCGTGACGAAAAAGGTAGAGCTTAACTGCTCCACGTGGTAGTTGACCGTCGCGTTCCAGACGGCGTAGCCGGGCAGGGAGCCGAGTTGGCCGTCGTTGCGGGGCGACGCGAGTAAGTTCAGATCATCACCGAACTGCCGACCGACGTACACGCCTTCAAGCAGCGCGTCAACGCCGACCGAGTGCGAATAGCCGAAGTTGGCGTTCAGTAAATTCTCCGGCGCGTAAGGCAGCCGATTGCCCGTCACGCTCACGTTGGTGAAGCCCGCGATGTTGCTGAAACGCGCGCCCGTGAACTTCGCGGTGGGGAGGAAAGTGTAGGCCACGCGCAGGTAAAAATTGTGGCGGCTGTTGAACAGCGTGCCGGAGTCTACGCGCCCGGTGAACTCCGCGCCCTGATGCACGGTCGAGCCGCCGTTCGTGAGCGCGGAGCCGACGCCGCCCGCCAAACTCGCCGGGACGATCTGATTCTCGTAGTCCATGCGAAACAGAGTGGCCTCGAACCTCAGGCCGCGACGCGGTGCGGCGCGAAATCCCAATTCATAGTTCCAACTGAGTTCGGGGTCGAGTTCGATGCTTCCGCCCGTCGCGTTGTTGATGATGTCCTCGGTGCGCGGCGGCGCGAAGCCGCGATGCACGCCCGCGAAAACCGTCAACTGCGCCGCCGGCTGATAGGAGACCCCGATGCCGGGAATCACCTGTGTGAGTGCGGTGCGGCCGGAGACGCCGCGCCCCGCGTTGGCGAGCCGGTTGGTGCGCTGAAACTCGATGTGCTCGATGCGGACGCCCGGCGTCACGGTGAATTTCTCGAAGAGGAAACGGTTCTGGACGAAGCCGGAGTAGGCCTGGTTGCGCCGCTCGTTATCTTCGGCAAGCACGCCGTCGCGCGAGTTGGGCAAGTCGCCGTTCTTCTGCAAACGCTCCTGCGTCTCGTAGTGCGCGCGGACGCCGAAGTCGGTCTCGCTGCGCACGCCAAAGAGTCTGTGCCTGACGTTCAAATGCGGCTCGACGCCGAAGAAGTAGTAGGCGCGCAGACGACCCTCGTTGCCGCAGGTCGTGTTCAGGTCGGCGAAGCTGCGGCAATCGGGATCGACGTTCAGGCGGTTCGGACGCTGCGCGGAATTGCTCGACTGGCGCCACCAGTGGCGGCGGAAGTAAGAACCGTAGAGCGTGGTGTTGAGCGTCGCGTTGGCGTTGAAGACGACGGCGTGCGTGGCCGATGCGCCGAAACGGTCGCCGTAGAAGTGGTCGTTGAAGAAAGGGTTGGAGCGCGGGTCGGCCGCGTATTCGGCCTCGGTCAGCCCGGAGTAGGAGACCTGCGAACGCTCGCGGTAAAAGTTGAACTTGCCGGTGAGCGCCTGCCGCGCGCCGAGCGCGGTGACGCTCTTGAAATTGAAATCGGACAGGCCGGTGCGATGCTGGTCGCGCGCGCCCTCGCCCTGTTTGCGCGTGAGGTCGAAGAGAAGCCCGGTGCCGCGAAACGTGCCGCCGAAGTTGGCGTGGCCGTTGAAGTAGTCGCGATTGCCGCCCACGAGCGTCAGCGACCCGGATGTTTTTTCAGGCGGCGTGCGCGTGATGTAGTTGACGACCCCGCCGATGGTCTGCGGCCCGTAGAGAATTTGCCCCGACCCCTTGAGCACCTCGATGCTCTCGAAGCGATCGATCGGCGGGTGGTAGTAAGAGGCGTTATCGCCGTAGGGTGCGTAGGTGAGCGGGATGCCGTCTTCGAGAAGCAACACTTTGGTGGAGCGCGTCGGGTTCAGACCGCGGATGCCGATGTTCGGACGCAGGCCGAAGCCCTCTTCATCGCGCACGTTCACGCCCGACACCTTGCGCAGAGCCTCGCTCGAAGTGAACACGCGACTGAGTTCGAGCATCTCCCGTTCGACCACCTCCACCGAGCCGGGGATGCGCTCGACCACCTCTGGAATGCCCGCGATGCTGCTCGACGTGACGACGACCGCCTCGGCCAGGGAAGCCGCCTGCAAAGTGAGTTCGACGTTGCTGCTCGCGCCCGCACGGATTAACACCTCCTGATCGACGAGCGCGAAGCCCCGGCTCACGGCGCGCAGGTGATAGGAGCCGGCGGCGAGTTGCGCGAAGGTGAATGCCCCCGCGCCGTCCGTGACGGCCGTGCTCTCGTCGTTACGGTTCTCCTGCCTGAGCGTCACGGTCGCGCCTTCGACCGCCGCCCCGAATTGATCGAGCACGCGCCCCGACAACGAGACGCCTCCCGTCTGCGCCGCCACGCCCCAGCCGCACCCGCACAACGCGAAAAACGCCGCCACTTCGAACAGCGCGCGCGCTGCCCGACCCAACATGAACCGTATCTCCATGACTTCTTCCTTCTGATGAGAACATTAACTGAGATGGAAAAACTTAGAAGGTGTCTGAAATTGAAAACCGTTTTCATTTCCAGACGGGATGTGAAAGTAAACCTTTGTGTTTCTCGTGTCAAGCGAAAGGTTCGGGGAATAGTCTCTCAACTTTCAACTTTCCCGTGCGCGCCCGCCCCGCGTCCGGGATGGAGTGTGTTTCTTTAGAGACACTTACGCGCGCAGGCACGACGCACGCCGGACGGGAGCACAGTACAAATCAATTGGTGACACAATTTTTGCGAGGCGGGGAAGGCGTCGGAAGCAGGCCGTTGAAGCGTCCGGCGGGGCGTGGGAGCGGGCTACAGAAGAGGGTACGCGGTGAGTCCAACCGTCAGGACGGGAACAAGTCCGCTGTTCGGCCGGTAGTGAATGGGCGGGCAGCGGGCTTGCCGTTAGCGGTATCTTTTCCGCGCCGATGAGCGATAACCGCTTTAGACCTCGCCGCAGAGAATTTCGGCGGCGAGGAGCGGGATCAGGAGTTCGTGATGGCCGGTGACGGAGTAGCCGCGCCCCGCGCCCGCGCTGGTGGGGCGGCGGACGACGTTGGTGAGCGGCCGGTAGGATTGGATGAAGTCGAAGTTGGCGGTGGTGAAATCGGCGAGCGGATGGCCGAGATTGCGCACGAGCGTGACGGCCTTCAAAAATATTTCGGGCAGCACGACCGCCGAGCCGATGTTCAAATAGACCCCGCCGCCGTGCATGCGCCGGACGAGTTCCGAGAGCAGCCGGAAATCCGTGTGCGAAGTTTGGCCGAGACTCGCGCCGTCGGCCGTCGGGTGGAAGTGCGCGATGTCCGCGCCGATGGCGACGTGCGCGGTGAAGGGCACGCGCGCGCGGTAAGCGGCGCAGAGCAGCGACAAGTTGGCGTGCGGCGGACTGAGTTGCGATAGCTCGCGTCCCATCGCCTCGCCGAGTCCGAGGTTGTCGCGCGCGCCGTCGCGCGCCGCGCCGTTCAAAAGTTTCCCGGTCTCCTCGGCCGCGCCGAACGCGCCCTCGCCGAGCGTGGCGTCAACGTCTTCCGAGGTCGAGCCGACGAGCGCGATCTCGGCATCGTGGACGAGCACCGAGCCGTTCGCGGCGACGGCCGAGACGTAGCCGCGAGACAGCAGGTTGATGATAACGGGCGCGAGTCCGGTCTTGATGACGTGGCCGCCGATGCCCCAGATGACGGGTTTGCCGAGCGCGCGCGCGCGGCGCACCTGCGCGGCCACCTCTCGCAGCGAACGCACGGCGAGAATGTTGGGGAGCGTGCCGAGGAACTCACGGAGCGTCGCGTCGGCGGCGACGGGGCGCGCGAAATCCCCCGCCGCGACTTTGCTCGGGCGCGAGGCGAGCGGGTAGGTGTTTACTTTTTCGAGGTCGAGCGGGAGCAAATCTTCATCGTAAATTGACACGGCGGCGGGGCGTCCCTTCTTCAATCCAGACGTTTCTCGCGGAGCGTCGGGAGGGGGGCGAGCGGCCTTCAACTGCTCGCGCGGAACAGTCCATCCGCTCTCACGAGATGAACCGGCGGGAAGACTGTGCGGGGAGTCGTCCCGCGCAACCGGGCGGGCGGGTGCGCCGG
>DASVVO010000077.1:0-39035 GCA_036386515.1 Pyrinomonadaceae bacterium | reverse complement strand
CAGGCCACTCAACTGCTGGTGCGGTGCGCGGCCTTGAACCGGATGACGCACGAAGGGATGCCCGACAGCTATCAGGTCACGGCGTGAGATAGATTTAGTTGGAGGGTCAGCTTCGCTCATCCTCTTTTATGCAACAAAGTCTTTGAAATGTGAAATCTGAAACTACAGTTTCCAGTCCTGAAACCTGAAACTTGAAACCTGTAACTTGAAACCTGATGAAACTTCGGATCGGCATCTTTGGCGGGTCGGGCTATGGGGGGGCGGAGTTGCTGCGCATCCTGCTAGGGCGCGCGGACGTGGAGGTCGCGTTCGTGACGGCGAACGAGGGGGCGGGGAAATCCGTGGGCGAGGTGCATCGCAATCTTTACGGTTTGACGGCGTTGCGTTTCACCGCCGCGCCGGACGACCTGGAGAGCTTGCCGGAAGTGGATTGCGTGTTTCTGGCGTTGCCCCACGGGCAGGCTTTGGAGATCGCGCCGCGCTTACGGCCGGGCGTGCGCGTGATCGACCTGTCGGGCGATTTTCGTCTGAATGACGCGGCGGAGTTTCTGGAACACTACGGGCGCGAGCACACGGCCGCCAGGTTGCAGCGCGAGTTCGTCTACGGTTTGACGGAGACGAATCGAGAAGCGATCAAGGGCGCGCGGCTGGTTAGCAATCCCGGCTGCTTCGCGACGGCGACGCTGCTCGGCCTCGCGCCGCTCGTCGCCGCCGGGCAACTTCACGGACGCGTCATCGTGGACGCGAAGACGGGTTCCTCCGGCTCCGGCGTGAAGGCCGCCGCCAACACGCACCACCCGCAACGCATGAACTCCTTCTACGCCTACAAGCCTTTCACGCATCAGCACGTGCCCGAGATCGAACAGGAACTCAGGCGCGTCGGCGACTGGGCGAGCGAATTCGTGTTTATGACGCACTCGCTGCCCGTCGCGCGCGGCATCTTCGCCTCCATCTACGTCGAGACGACGGACGCGCTCGCGGCCGCGGACGTGCGCGCGTTGTATGAAAACTTTTACCGGGAGAGTTTCTTCGTACGCACGGTTGAAGGCTCGCCCGACATCAACTGGGTGAAGACGACCAACTTTTGCGATCTCGGTTTCGCCGTGCGCGGGCGTGCGCTCGTCGTCTTCTCGGCGATCGACAATCTCGTCAAAGGCGCGTCCGGGCAGGCCGTCCAGAATATGAACTTGATGTTCGGGCTGGACGAGCGGACGGGGCTGATGCTGCTCGGCTCTAATCCTTGAGAAAGGGTTTCAAGTTTCAGGTTTCAAGTTTCAAGACTGAAAGATATTCGGTCTTTAACTTGAAACCTGAAACCTGAAACTTGAAACTAAAACAGAGGACGATGAAAACGATCACGAACTTCGAACGTGTTGCGGCGCGCGAGGGCGAGTTTCAACTGGCGACTTATAAGAAGATGCCGGTGGCGGCGGTGCGCGGGCGTGGCGCGTGGGTGGAGACGAGCGAGGGCGAACGCTTTCTCGATCTCTACGGCGGGCACGCCGTGGCGGCGACGGGGCATTGCCATCCGCACGTCGTCGAAGCGATCAGGGCGCAGGCCGGGGAGTTGTTGTTCTACTCGAATCTGGTCTATTCGGAGGTGCGCGCGCGGGCGGCGGAGAAGTTGGTGAGTTGTGCGCCCGCCTCCATCACGAAAGCCTTCTTCTGCAATTCGGGCACGGAGGCGAACGAGAACGCGATGCGCATGGCACGCATGGCGACGGGACGCGAGAACGTCATCACGTTTACGGGCGGCTTTCACGGGCGCACGGCCGACGCCATCAGCGCAACGTTTCTGGGCAAGTATCGAGAGATCGGGCGGCCGAACGTGCCCGGCCATTTGTGCGCGGAGTTTGGTTCGATCGCTTCGGTGGCCGCGCTCGCCGACCAGACGGTGGCCGCCGTGATGCTTGAACCGATCCAGTCGATGGCCGGTGTGCGGCAGGCGCGGCCGGAGTTTTATCGCGCGCTGCGCGAGTTGTGCGACGCGCGCGGGATGCTCTTGATTTATGATGAGGTGCAGACCGGCATCGGGCGCACGGGCGAATGGTTCTTCGCGGGGAGCGCGGCGGGCGCGGGCGTCGAGCCGGACATCATCACGCTGGCGAAAGCTCTGGGGAGCGGCGTTCCCGTCGGCGCGTGCCTGACGACCGGAACGGTCGCCGCGCACATCAAGGAGAACGACCTCGGCACGACGTTCGGCGGCGGGATGCTCGCCATGGCGGCCGTGACGGCGACGCTCGAAGCGATCGAAGCGGACGACATGTTGGAGAACGCGCGCGCGTCCGAGCGACACCTGCGCGCGTCGCTTGAGGGCGTGCCGGGGGTGGCGCGCGTGCGCGGCGCGGGGTTGTTGCTCGGAGTCGAGTTCGCGGACGAGATCGCGGCGAAGGTGCATCAGGCTCTGCTCGGCGAAAGAATCATCACGGGCACGTCGAGCGATGCGCGCGTGCTCAGGCTGTTGCCGCCGCTCTGTCTGAAGCAGGATGAAGTCGAACTTTTCGTCGCCGCCCTGCGCCGCGTCACGCAATCGCTGCAAGCCGGTTCGACCTCCGGTTAAAACTGAGCGCGGCTCAACGTTGAAGGAACTGCCGAGAGGGGCGGAGTGAGTTTCGCCGGACGACTATGCCGAGAGATTTTCTGACCACCGGAGACTGGACGCGCGACGAGCTTGAGCGTCTGCTGGAAGCGGCGGCGCGATTCAAGCGCGGCGAGGACGCCTCGCGGCCGCTCGACGGAAAGTCCGTCGCGCTCGTCTTCTTCAATCCCAGTTTGCGCACGCGCGCCTCGATGCAGGTCGGGATTTACGAACTCGGCGGCAACGCGGTCGTGCTCGAACCCGGCGGCACGAGTTGGACGCTCGAACACCGCGACGGCGTGGTGATGGACGGCGACAAGACCGAACACGTCGCGGAGTTTGTGCGCGTCCTGGGGCGTTACTGCGCGGCCATCGGCGTGCGGACGTTCGCCGCGCTCAAGGACTGGCGAGAGGAGCGGCGCGACCCCGTGCTCGCCGCCTTCGCGCGCCACAGCGATGTGCCCATCGTCAATCTCGAATCGGCGATGCATCATCCCTGCCAGGCTCTCGCCGACATGTTGACGATCAGGGAGAAACTCGGTGCGGCTCCGAAACGCGTGACCCTGACGTGGGCGTGGCATCCGAAGCCCCTGCCGATGGCCGTCCCGAACAGCTTCGCGCTCGCGGCCGCGCAGATGGGGCACGAACTCACCATCGCGCACCCGCCCGGCTACGAACTTGACGACGAACTCATCGGCCAACTCAACGAGCGCGCGTTCGACGCGGGCACGAGCGTCAACGTCACGAACGACATGGAAGCGGCCTTCGACGGCGCGGAAGTTATCTACGCGAAGAGTTGGGGCAGCAAGCTGTTTTACGGTGCGCCCGAAGACGACCTGGAGACGCGCGCCGAATACCGCGACCGGTGGATCGTTGACGAGGCGAAGATGCGGCGCACCGGTGGCGGCATCTTCATGCACTGCCTGCCCGTGCGCCGCAACGTCATCGTGACGGACGGCGTCATCGACTCGCCCGCCTCCGTCGTCATCGACGAAGCGGAGAATCGCCTGCACGCGCAAAAAGCCGTCATGGCGGAGTTACTAAAGAATAAAGGGTAAAGGGGAAGGGGTAAGGGGGGAAAGGGAAAGGCGGCACGATCTTTCCTTTCCCCCTTACCCTTTCCCCCTTGCCCGGTTTTGGAGATTAAAAATGAGCCAGCCGCGACTCGATCTGTTGCGCGAAGCCTTGCCCTACATTCAGCGTTTCAAGGGCAAGACTTTCGTCGTCAAAATCTCCGGCAAGCTGACGGAGGATCACGAAAATCTGAGGTCGCTCTGTGAGGAGTTGGCGTTGATGCACCAGGTGGGCATCCGGCTCTGCGTGGTGCATGGCGGCGGCAAGCAGTTGACAGACCTGGCCGAGCAGATGGGCGTCGAGCAGACGATCATCAACGGGCGGCGCGTGACCGACGACGCCACGCTCGACATGGCGAAGATGATCTTCGCCGGGAAGATCAACACGGACATTCTCGCCGCGCTGCGCAACCACGGCGTGAGCGCGGTCGGCCTGTCGGGCGTGGACGGCAACATCGTACTGGCCGAACGCCGCCCGCCGAAGGACGTGTTGAATCAGGCGACGGGCGAGAGCGAGCGCGTGGACTTCGGGCACGTCGGCGACGTGTTGGAAATCGACGACCGTCTGCTGCGCGTGCTGCTCGACCACGATTACCTGCCCGTCGTCTCGCCGCTCGGCGCGGACTCGCGGGGGCGCGTCTTCAATATCAACGCCGACACCATCGCCGCCGAAATCGCCGTGCGGCTGGAGGCGGAGAAGTTGATCTTGTTGAGCGACGTGGACGGGCTTTACCTGCGGCCGGGCGAGTCGGCGACGAAACTCTCGCGCCTGACGGTTGGGGAGGTGACGCAACTGCTCAAAGACGGCGTCGCCACGGGCGGCATGATCCCGAAGCTGCAAAACATCACCGAACTTTTGCATCGCGGCGTTCGCAGCGCGCACATCATCAAAGGCTCTCTGCGCAACACGCTGCTCTCCGAAGTCTTCACCGACGAAGGCACGGGCACGATGATCGTCGCGTGACGGTTGAGGGATAGCGGGGCGAGCGGGAAGTAGAAATCGGGCGTTGGAAAGGCGCGGGGCGCGGGCGATGCAAAGGGGGTAACTCCCGCATCGCCCGCGCCCCGCGCCTGATCCGTGTGCTACCGGCTCACGCCGCGATCCCGCATCTCGATTATCTGATCGAGCGAGAGCGCGCCGTTGCCGGTCTTCACTTTTTGAATGTAACTGGCCGAAACGCCGTGGTCTTTGAGGCGGATGAGTTGTTCGACGGGCAGGCGTTCGTAGCCGAGTTGCTTGAGTTCGTTGATGAAGCTGATCTGGACGCCGTGGTCGCGCAAGCGGCGCAACTGCTCGACGGGGAGGCGTTCGTAGCCGTGCGCGCGTAGCTCGCGGACGAAGGCGGCCGACACGCCGTGGTCGCGCAACTCAATGAGTTGGGCGAGCGTCAATTTTTCGTAGCCTTCGGCGTTGAAGGTCTTAACGAAGTCGGCGGTGACGCCGTGGTCGCGCGTGCGGATCAGTTCTTCGACGGGCAGATTCGTGTAGCCGTACGCGGCGAGTTGCTGAATGTAGCTGAGACTGACGCCGTGGTCGCGCATCCTGATGAGCAGGGGCACGGAGCGCAGGCTGTAGCCGAGCGACTTGAGGCCGCGCACGTATTCGAGGCTTACGCCGTGCGTGCCCGTCCTGACGAGTTCGGCGAGCGTGGGACGTTCATAACCCGCGGCGCGCAACTCATCGACGAAGGCCAGGCTGACCTCGTGCAAGCCCATCGAAAACTGCTGCTCGTCGGTCGGCGCGTCGTAACCGCGCGCGCGCAACTCGGAGACGAAGGCCGGGTTCGGGGCGAAGACGTAATGGCCGGAGCCTTTGCCGCCCTTGAACCACCCTTCGCAGTGAAACGCGCCCGCGTCGCGTTGCAGTTGGAACTTAACCTGCGTCCCGCTCGCCGACATCGCCTGTTCGCGCGTCAGGCCGATTAACTGGTTGGCCGTGATGTTGCGCGTCGTGTTCGATTGGCGGTTCTCCGTGTCGTAGCGCAGGGTCAGGTTCAGTTTGTCCTCGCCGGGCTTGAATTCGAGGAGCCACTGGCCGCTGTACGAACCGGCCGCGCCGCCCGCCTGCGCGGCGGCGGCGGAGGCCAACCCACGCTGGCCGCCGCCCGCCGCCGCCACGGCGAAGGCCAGCGAGAGCGCGAACAAGGCCGCGAATATCGTCAGTCGCGTTTGAGGGTGGGCGGCCGACGGGCGGCGTGCGGCGGTGGGCGAACTCGTCGCGGCGTTTCGCTGATTCATCCTGGATGCTCCTTATACAAGCGGCGTGGTTGAAAGATTCGGGCGCGAGAGACCGCCCCCAAATTGCGCTTTACACAGGGAAGACACCGCCGCCGCGATGTTTGTTGCAAATATTTTCGCGGGCGGCGAAATTTTTTTTAGCGTCGGGTGATACTTTTTCGATCCGAATCTCGCCTTAGTAGATGGGACGATAATTGGAAAGCCGCAAGCGAAGTTTATTTGATTCCCGAGCGCGTCCCCATACATTGCACGGGCATTTTTAAGCCCTTGGGCGGGACATCTTATCGCGTCCCGAAGTTACCAACATTCTCACCGTATTTGTAAGGAGACGAAATGATCCACCGAAAGAACCTGTTAAAGAAAATTCTCTTGTCGTGCCTGCTCACTCTCGCCATCTTCCCCCTGGCCGCATTCGCCGATAACCCGCACACGCGTCCCTACGGAGACGTGCGGACGCTCGCGCCGTTCCCCGTGCCGCCCGGCTCGCCCGAGGGCATCGCCGTCAAGGGCAACAAGGCTTACGTCTCCGGCCCCGCGCGCTTCGGCACGGCGGGAGGGCCGCCCTCGATCGTCGTCGTCTACGACACGCGCACCGGCGAAAAACTCGAAACCATCCAGATACAGGGCGAAGACCTGAGCCAGGAGCACGCCAACTCGTGCGTCGCCTTCGACGGCAACGGCCGCCTCTACGTCGTCAACACGCAGCTCGGCATCGTCCGCATAGACCTCGGCAGCAACGCGCAGACGGTCTACGCGCCGCCCGTGCCGCAACTCAATCCGCCCGTGCCCGCGCTCCCGAACGACCTCGCCTTCGACCCGGCAGGCAATCTCTACCTGACCGATTCGCTGCAAGCGACCATCTGGCGCATCCCGCCGGGCGGCGGCGCGCCGCAAGTCTGGTTTCAGCATGCCGCGCTCGCCACGCCCTTCGGTGCGAACGGCATCCGCCTCAATCCCGACCGCACGAAAATCTACTTCGTCGTGACGGCCGAAGGCGCGAATGAATTCGGCTTCACCGGCGGCAAAATCTACACGCTGCCGCTCGTGGACGCGCCGACCGCGGCCGACCTGCAAGTCTTCCACCAGTATAACGGCGACGGGCCGGACGGCATCGCCTTCGGCAACTCGGGCAAACTCTACGTGATGTTGGCTTCGCCCGGCTTCTCCGGCGTCTCCGTGCTGAACCCTGCGGGCGTCGAGGTCGCACGTTTCGGCAACGCCCCCGGCAACCTCATCTCGCCCTTCAACTCGCCGGCCAACGCCGCCTTCGACAAGCACGGCTCGCTGCTCGTGACGAATCACACCTTCGTGTTTCCCGGTAACGAGAGCGTGCTCAGCGTCTACGTTGACGACAAGGAATCGCCGCTCGTGAAGCCCACGCTTCCCTAAAACGCGGAGAGAGTTTCCCCCCGATGAGCAGGCGCGCGTTGTTATTGCAACGCGCGCCTGCTTTATACTTTCAACGTCAGGTGTTTGTACCCGGCCGCCAAGCGTCTCAACTCCGGCGCCGCGTGTTTTAATGCTCCGTCAACGGGTTCAACCCGGCCGTCAGCGGTTTTAACTCCAGCAATGCGTGTTTCGGCGCGCCGTTTTGTGTTTTGAAGTCCGTCGTCTTGTGTTTTGGTGCGATCATTGATGGTTTGATGAAGAAATCCGACTTAAAACAAACTCCGGCGCACGCCGGGACGAAGCGACCTTTGAGCCGCTTCGCACGGCGTTTGGCGCAGGCTTGGAAACAACTTGCGCTGCCCTGCGACGGGCGCGTCGTCGTGGTCGCCGTGTCGGGCGGGGCGGATTCGACCGCGCTCCTGCTGGCGTTCGACGAGTTGAAACGGGCGGGGCGGATCGCGCTCGCGCTGAAAGTCGCGCATCTGGATCACGGGCTGCGCGGCGCGGCGGGCGCAAGCGACGCGCGCTTCGTGTCGGAGTTGGCGGGCGCGCTCGGTTACGAGGCGACGACCGGGCGCGCGTCGGTGGGGCGGCGGGCGGAGGCGACACGCGACAACCTGGAGCAGGCGGCGCGGCGCGAACGTTACGAGTTTTTGGGGAACGTGGCGCGCGGGTGCGGAGCCTGCGCCGTCGCGGTGGCGCACACGGTCGAGGATCAGGCGGAGACGCTGTTGCTGGCGTTGCTGCGCGGGAGCGGCGCGCGCGGCCTCGGCGGGATGCGCGCGCGCCGCCCCTTCGACGAGCGCGGGGACGAATTGCTGCTCGCGCGCCCGCTGCTCGAATGGGCGCGGCGGGCGGAGACGGTGGAGTATTGCGCGGCGCGCGGCGTCGTCGTGCGCGCGGACGAGATGAACGACGACGAGCGTTTCGCGCGCGTGCGCGTGCGGCGGCAGTTGTTGCCCCTGTTGGAGACGTTCAACCCGCGCGCGGTCGAGACACTCGCGCGCACCGCCGCCTTGCTGCGCGCCGAAGCCGATGCGCTGGAACATCTGGGCGCGAAATTATTGTCGGAAGCCGCCTGCGCCGCGTCTTTACAGGCAGCAGCCAAGCGGGCGGACATTGCCGCCAAAAGGCGACGCGCGGCGGCCGAGGGCGACGCTATTGTGGCGGCTAAGGGCGACGCGATGAGGGATGAGCGCGATGCTGTGATGGAGGATGAGGGCGACGCTATGAGAAATGAGGGCGACACTGTTGCGGGAGATGAGGGCGACGCCGTGGCAGAGCCGCCGCCGCTCAGCGTCGAAGCGTTGCGCGGGGCGGACGCGGGCGCGCTCGGCTACGCCTTGCGGGGTTGGATCAAGTCTGGGCGCGGCGACCTGCGGCGCATCGAGGCGGGGCACATCGAAGCGGTCGCCGGGTTGCTGGAGGGCGTGCGCGGCGGGCGCGTGGCGGAGTTGCCGGGCGGAGACAGGGTCGAGCGGCGGCGCGGGTTGTTGCTGTTTCGCGCGGGCGAACGAAGCGCGGGAAAGAGTTGAAAAAGGGCGGGTGGGGCTTTAGAATCGAAAGCGTCGCACCTGGCCGCTCAGTCTTCGCGAGCGGTCTTTGTTTTTTAACGGGCAAATTTTTTCGAGGCGCAAAACAAGATGGCAGAAGGCATCGTTGAACTTTACAGCGCGGCGCAGATCGCGGAACGCGTCGAGACGCTCGCGGGCGAAATCTCGCGCGCTTACGCGGGGCGCGAACTGACCGTGCTCGGCGTGGTCGAAGACGGCTTCATGTTTCTCGCGGACTTGCTGCGCCGACTCGACGTGCCGCTGCGCGTGGCCTTCGTGCGCTACGACCATCGCACGCTCGGCGGCGTGCAGGATTTGAATTTCAGCACGCCGCTCGACCTCGCGCGGCGCGACGTGCTGCTCGTCGAGGGCGTGATGGAGACGGGCGTGACGCAGGAATACCTGTGCAAGCAACTCGAATCGCGCGGCGCGGCGGCCGTGAAACTCTGCGTGTTGATTGACAAGGTTGACCGTCACCGCGTCGAGTTGCAACCGGACTGGCGCGCCTTCGAGACGCGCGAAAATTATGTCTTCGGGTACGGTTTGGGGCTGAACGAGCGTTGGCGGAATTTGCCCTATCTGGCGCGCCCCGCCTGAGGCCGGTTTGCCGCGAAAGTGCAATAATTTCCGCATGGGCGGCCGCGCGTTGAGGGGCACAACGCGCCGCGCGTCGAGGGCATCTTAAGAAGGCATTGATCGAGCCGGACTCCCACGCGCCAGCGGGCGCGTTTTCTTTCCCGGCCAGAGCGGGCACGGGCGGAAGGGAGCGCGCGGAAGCGACAACAGACGCCGTTATAGGTTATGATCGGCGTCGGAGGCAATACGGAATTGAGTTCAACAGCCAGACAAATAATCTTTTGGGTGCTTATCCTGGTGGGCGCGGTGGTGCTTTATCAGGCTTTCGCGGGCAGGCAGGGCGGGCCGGCTAAGATCGACCTGAGCAGCCTGAAGTCCAAAATCAACAAGCACGAGATCAACAACCTGACCATCAAGCAGAGCGAGGCTCTGGCGACCGACTCGAAAGGCGGGCAACTGCGCGCCGACCTGTCGAACCCCGAGCAGCAAAGCAGCCTGATGGACGCGGCCACCAAACTCGACGACAACGGCAACCCTTACGTTGCCAAAGTCGAAGACCTCTCAAGCGGCAACAGCCTGCTCTGGGGCTTGCTCCTGACGTGGGCGCCGATCCTGCTCTTTATGGGCATCTGGATTTTCATGCTGCGGCAGATGCAGGCGGGCGGCAACAAGGCGCTCTCCTTCGGCAAGTCGCGCGCGAAGTTGCTGAACAACCAGCAAAAGCGCGTCACGTTCAAAGACGTGGCCGGCGTCGAAGAGGCGAAAGAGGAGTTGCAGGAGATCATCGAATTCCTCAAAGAGCCGCAGAAGTTTCAAAAGCTCGGCGGGCGCATCCCGAAAGGCGTCCTCATGATGGGGCCTCCGGGAACGGGTAAAACTTTGCTGGCGCGCGCCGTCGCGGGCGAGGCCAACGTGCCGTTCTTCTCGATCTCTGGTTCGGACTTCGTCGAGATGTTCGTCGGCGTCGGCGCATCGCGCGTCCGCGACCTGTTCGAACAGGGCAAAAAGAACGCGCCGTGCATCATCTTCATAGATGAGATCGACGCCGTGGGTCGCCACAGGGGCGCGGGACTCGGCGGCGGCCACGACGAGCGCGAACAGACGCTCAACCAGTTGCTCGTCGAGATGGACGGCTTCGAGTCGAACGACGGCGTCATCCTGATGGCTTCGACCAACCGCCCGGACGTGCTCGATCCGGCTCTGCTCCGTCCCGGTAGATTCGACCGTCGCGTCGTCGTCTCGCGCCCCGACGTGCGCGGCCGCGAAGGCATTCTCAAAGTTCACACGCGCAAGATTCCGCTCGGCGAAGACGTTGACATCTCCATACTCGCGCGCGGCACACCCGGCTTCACGGGCGCAGACCTCGCCAACCTCGTCAACGAGGCCGCGCTGAACGCGGCGCGCTACAACCAGAAGATCGTCATGCAGAACGACTTCGAGTTGGCGAAGGACAAAGTGCTGATGGGCGCGGAGCGCAAAAGCATGGTCATCTCCAACGAGGAGAAGCGCATCACGGCCTATCACGAGGCGGGGCACACGCTCGTCGGCCTCAAAGTGCCGAACGCCGACCCCGTGCATAAGGTCACGATCATTCCGCGCGGCATGGCTCTCGGCCTCACGCAGCAGTTGCCGGAAGGCGACCGCTACAGCGCGACGAGAGAGTACCTGCTCGGCCAGATCGCCATCATGATGGGCGGCCGCCTCGCGGAAGAGATTTTCCTGAACGACATCACGACCGGCGCGTCCAACGACATCGAACGCGCGACGGAACTGGCGCGCGCCATGGTCTGCGAGTACGGCATGTCCGACCTGGGGCCGCTCACCTACGGCAAGAAGGAGGAGCAGATTTTCCTCGGCCGCGAGATTTCGCAACACCGCGACTTCTCGGAAGACACGGCGATCAAGATCGATCAGGAAGTGAGAAAGATCGTCTCCGACCAGTACGAGCGGGCGCGCAACATCATCACCGAGAACCGCGAAACCATGATCCGGCTCTCCGAGACGTTGCTCGAACGCGAATCGCTCGACGGCGTGCAGATTCGCCGCATCGTGGCCGGACTCCCGCTCGACGAGGAGCCGCCCCCGGCGTCGAAAGACGACGGCGAGCGTCCGCAACTGAAAGAGCCTTCGACCACTCCGCTCAAGCCGATCCTGCCGCCCATTACCGGCCCGGCCACGGCGTAAGGGAAGGTGAAGGGCTAAAGGTTAAAAGGGGAAGGGGCACAAACCTCTTCCCCTTTCGCTTTGCGCCTTCCCCTTTTCGCTTCGGACAAGCCGGTCTTGATTCGCCCTTTGAGACGAAGGGCACGCCGCCCTAAAATTTCCCGATGACACCACCCCGCGAATGGAAACTCGCACGCCGCACGCTCGCGCTCGGCGGGCGCACGCTCGTCATGGGCGTCTTGAACGTGACGCCCGACAGTTTCAGCGACGGCGGCCGATTCTTCGCACTCGAACGCGCCCTCGCGCACGCCGGAGAAATGCTCGAAGACGGCGCGGACATCATAGACATCGGCGGCGAATCGACCCGGCCGGGCGGCGCAAGCGTCACGACGGATGAAGAGTTGCGGCGCATCGTGCCCGTCGTCGAACGCCTCGGCGCGCAACTTCCCGGCGTCCTCATCTCCGTCGATACGACGAAGGCCGCGGTGGCGCGCGCCGCGCTCGACGCCGGGGCTGAGATCATCAACGACATCTCCGCGCTCCGTTTCGACGAGCGCGTCGCGGACGAGGCCGCGCGCACGGGCGCGGGACTCGTGCTCATGCATTCGCGCGGCACGCCCGCCACGCTCCACCACCTGCCGCCCGTCGCGGACATTCTGCCGGAAGTGACGCGGAGCCTGCGCCAGAGCATCGCCGTGGCCGAAGGGCGCGGCGTCGGGCGCGCGCAGATCGCCATCGACCCCGGCATCGGTTTCGGCAAGAGCCAATCGCAGAACCTTGAGTTGCTCGCCAAGCTCGACGCGCTCGCCGCCGGGTTCGCGGGCTTTCCGCTGCTCGTCGGCACGTCGCGCAAGTCCTTCATCGGCCGTCTACTCGGCGACGCGCCCCCCGAACAACGCCTGCACGGCACGATGGCCTCGGTGACGGCGGCGATTCTCGCGGGCGCGCACATCGTCCGCGTCCACGACGTGCGCGCCGCCGTCGAAACCGCGCGCATCGCGGACGCGATCAAAGCCGTGACAGGTGACGGGTGACAGGTGACAAGTTAAAGCCGTGACGGGTGACGGGTGACAAGTTAAAGACCACGCTTTTGTTTTAACCTGTCACCTGTCACCCGTCACCTGTCACTATTCTCTGCCTGTCACCCGTCACCTGTCACTATTCTCCGCCTGTCACTTGTTACTGGTCTCTGTTTATCGTATCGTGCGGCGTTCGCGTTTGGCGCGCGGCAAGAGAGGGGAAGGGTCGAAAATGAAGTTTGCGAAGAGGGCTGGGCGCGTGGGGTCGCTGCTGGTTTTGTTGCTGTGCGCGTCGGGCTTCACGGAATGTTACAAGCCGGTGACGAAAAGCGGGCTGCCGACGCACGTCCGCACGGTGGCCGTGCCGCCTTTCCAGAATCAGGCGTTGCGCTACAAGATCGAAGCGCGTTTTACGGAGGCCGTCGCGAACGAGATCATCCGGCGCGGCCACGGCCTGCGCGTGCAGAGCGAGCCGGAGGGCGCGGATGCCGTGGTTGACGGCGTGATCCGCAGCTTCACTTTCTCCGGCGTGCTCTTGGACGAGCGCGGCCGTTCGCGCGTCTTCGAGGTGACGGTCGTGGGCGCGGTGACGGTGCGCGATCAGGTGCAGAACCGCGTGCTCTACGACAATCAGAACTACGTCTATCGCGGCGAGTACGAATTTACGAGCGACCCGCGCACCTTCTTCAACGAGGAAGACCCGGCCGTCCAGCGCATCGCGCGCAACTTCGCCGAATCGCTCGTATCAACTCTCGTCCACGGCTTCGGCGTCAACGAAGAAAAGAAAAAATGAGCGTCCTGACGCGCGAAAAATTGCGGGGCGAGTTGAAGGCCAGGCGCATCGCGCCGCTCTACCTGTTGTTCGGCGCGGAGGATTATTTGCGCGATGCGGCGGCGCGGCGCATCGCGGATGAAGCCCTGCGCGGCGCGGGCTTGCGCGAGTTCAACGAAGCGAGTTTCAGCCTCGCAAGCGTGGACGTGCAACAGGCAATCGCCACCGCCGAACAACTCCCGATGATGTCGGAGCGTCGCGTCGTCCGCATCACGGACTTCGGCAAACTGCGCGAGGCGGACGAGGGCGCGCTCCTGCGCTATCTCGCGCGACCGGCCGAGAGTTCCGTCGTCATCTTCGTGGCGGACGATCTCGACAAGCGGCGCAAGTTGTCGAAGACGCTGATGGACGCCTGCGCGAGCGTCGAGTTTGCGATTCTGAGTGACAACGAACTGGCCGCGTGGGGGCGCGAACATCTGAAGAAGTTGAAGGCCGAGGCGGACGAGCGCACGCTGCGGCAGATCATCGCGCTGGTGGGAACGAGCGTCCGTCGTCTCGTGAACGAGTTGGACAAACTGGCGACCGCCGCCTTGCCGGGCGGCCACGTCTCGATGGAGTTGGTGGACGCGCTCGTCGGTCGCTCGCGCGAGTTGTCGAATTTCGAGTTGACCGATCACCTGATCGCGAAAGACCGCAAGGGCGCGCTCAGAACCCTCCATCGCCTGCTCGCCGACGACGCGGAACCCGTGATGCTCCTGGGGCTGATCGCGAGCAACTATCACCGGCTCGCGCTCGCCAAAGAGTTGATGACGGCGGGCAGGCCGAAGGAAGAGGTCTTTCGCCTCGTGCCCATGCCCTTCAACAAGCGCGAAGACTTTCTCGCCACTGCCCGCCGCACCGACTCGGCCGACCTCTCGCGCCGCATCTCGCGCATCGCCTCGGCTGACCTCGCCATCAAAACCTCGCTCGGCACGCCGCGCCTCCAACTCGAACTGCTCATCTGCGAACTATCGAGCTAACGCCCTCTCATCGCCACACCACGCCCGTCAGAAATCCAGCGGCTTCAAGTCCGGTTCGACCCAAGAGGCTTTCGCTTCCGGCTGTTGCAGAAGCGCGTGACTGTAATACTCGAAGACGAGTTTTGAACTGCCGTAGCTTGCGAGCAGTTCGTTGGCGCGTTCGGCGAGGGGGCGCGTGTCGTCGTCGTCGGCTTGACGGAGAAAGTGCCGGACGAGTTTGAGCCAGAAGAGGGTCAGGGTTTCGTTATAGTGCGCCTGCGCGTTGTTGTGTGCGGTGTAGCGATGCAGCCCGGCGCGCATGCAGGCGGACGCCTCCGCGTAGGGCAGGCGCGCGAGATACCAGAGGGCGACCGCCAGATGCGCGCCGTGGTCGAACTCCGCCGGCGGCGCGGCGCAAGACTCGAAACTCCCGACCAGTTCTTCGATCTCCCGGTCGCACCCGTAACGCTTCCGCGCCGCGCCTTCGTCGCACATCTCCGCGCCTCCGTCTCTTTCGCTTGTTCGCCCACGGCAAAAGCAGCGGGGCGGGTCGAACAATTCGACCCGCCCCGCTGCTTTAAAGTTGCGTGGAACCTTCTTTTTACTTCGCGCCGGCTTCGTTGACGCGCGCCGTCAAACGGGACTTGTAGCGCGCGGCGGCGTTGCGGTGCAGCACGCCCTTTTGCACGGACTTATCAATGGTGGAGATCGTCTGCGACAGTGCGCTCTGAAGCGTGCCCGCGTCTTCGCCGGTGATCGCGGCGCGCAGTTTCTTGATTTCGGTGCGCAGGCGCGTGCGGTTGCTGCGGTTGATTCCCTTGCGCCGCTCGTTCTGGCGCATGCGCTTCTCGGCTGATTTATGATTAGGCATCTTCTGAAACTCCGTCGGTAATCTAAATAACTGATGTTCTATTTCGTTCGCGCCGCCACAGACAACGATTTGACGGTGAGCGCAAAGGGCAAAGTATAGGTATCGCGGCGGGTCGTGTCAAGGCGGGGCACACGGGGCGCGGTCGCGCGGTCGCCCGTCTTCGTTGACACATTTTGGGGCATGTAGTAGCGTTTTACCTGCAACATGCAGAACCAAAATTGCTCACCCGCGCACCCCGCCCGACCCCTGTGGCACGCTCGCACCGCCCACGTAAGGAGATAGCACGCTCACTTGAAGAAGATAGAACTACCGCCGCGAGGAATCGAGACGCTTTTTGGCGTCCACGACCAGAACATCAAATATCTGGAATCACTGCTGGACGTGCGCGTTGACGCGCGCGGACAGGACTTGACCATCGACGGCGACCCGAAAGATGTCGCTACCGTCGAACGCATCCTCGAAGACTTCACCGCGCTCTTTGCGGAAGGCAAGACCTTCACCGACAAAGAACTGCGCGAAGCCTTCGCCCAGATCGCCGAAGACCGCGCCTACTCTCTGCGCGACTACTTCACCAAGGCGCGCTTCAACCCGGCGGGCAAAAAACAGGTCGCGCCCAAATCGGCCAACCAGCGTCACTACATCGAAGCCATCCAGAACAAAGATGTCGTCTTCGGCGTCGGCGTCGCCGGGACGGGCAAAACTTATCTGGCCGTGGCGATGGCCGTGCAGGCTCTCATGCAGAAGCAGGTGAGTCGCATCGTGCTGGCGCGCCCCGCCGTCGAGGCGGGCGAGAAACTGGGCTTCCTGCCCGGCGACTTGCAGGACAAAGTTGACCCCTACCTGCGACCGCTCTACGACGCCCTCTTCGACCTCATCGACGCCGAGCGCGTGACGAAACTCCTGGAGAAGCGCGTCATCGAAGTCGCGCCGCTGGCCTTCATGCGCGGCCGCACGCTCGCCGACGCCTTCATCATCCTCGACGAAGCGCAGAACACCACCGGCGAACAGATGAAGATGTTCCTCACGCGCATCGGCTTCGGCTCAAAAGCCGTCATCACCGGCGACGTGACGCAGATCGACTTGCCCACCGGACGCCGCAGCGGCCTCGTCGAAGCCGAACGCGTGCTCTCCGGCGTCGAAGGCATCGAGTTCGTCTACTTCACCGACAAGGATGTCGTCCGCCACCGCCTCGTCCAGATGATCATCCGCGCTTACGAAAACCACGCGAGCAAAAGTGGCTTGTGATTTAGTAAATCGTGAAGGGTCGAGCGTGAATAGAGAAAACTATTTTAACTGTTCACACTCGACCCTTCACGATTCACGGCTTTTATGATTGAGGTTGTGAATCGCCAGCGCAAGACGCCGGTTGATTGCGAGCGTTGGGAAGCGTTTGCGGCGCGGGCGTTGAAGGTTGTGCCTGCTCATGGTGTGGGCGCGACAATCGCTTTTGTGTCGGATCGCGCGATGCGGGAACTGAACCGGCGTTGGCGGGGGAAGCGTGGGACGACGGATGTGTTGTCGTTTCCGGCGGGGCAGGATGAGTTTGAGCGTGCGGCGGGCGCGACGTTGGGCGATGTGGTGATTTCGGTGGAGCGCGCGGGGGCGCAGGCGGCGGCGCACGGGTTGAGTTTTGAGCGGGAAGTGGAGCAGTTGATTTTGCATGGGATGCTGCATCTGTGTGGCTACGACCATGAAAGCGACGACGGGGAGATGAACGCGCTGGAACTCCGCCTGCGTCGCCGGTTGGGAATATAATGAGTGAAGCGTGTAAGCGTAAATTGCGAATAGATAAAACCACGTCTTTCGATTCACGATTCACGACTCACGCTTCACGATAAAGCTATGGAAATCGAGATCGGAATCACCTGTCTGCTGTTGGTCGCGCTGACGTTTATGGCGTTGATCGACATGGCGTTCGGCGAACTGAGCGACGTGGGTTTGCGCCGCCTGATCGGTGAGTCGGAGGCAGAAAGACCGACCGCCGTCACGTCGTTTCTCGCGGAGATTCTGGAAAACCGCTCGCGCTTTCGTTTCACGCTCACCGTCACGATCCTGATCTTAGTCGTCACGATCTCCGTCCTCGTCGCCTCGATTACGTCCCGGTTGATACATGGCTCGCCGGAAGCGGGGGCGACTTCGCACGCCGTCTTTCTGTTGAGCGCCGTCGTGGCGGGCGTCGGGCTGACGGCCGTGGCGCGCCAGTTGATCCCGCGCCTCGTCGCGTCGCACAACCCGGAGACGACGCTGCTCAGGCTGTTGCCGATCCTCCGACCGTTTTATCGCCCGCTGTCGCTCATCGCTTTCGCGTGGCACAAGTCTTTCGAACGCCCGCGCCGCAACGAACACCCGACGGAGACGGGCGGCGGGGTCGAGGAGGAAGATGACAACGGCGACGACTTGCAGGCGTTAATCGACGTGGGCGAGGAAGAGGGCATTCTAGAAGAAGAAGAGGGCGAACTGATCCATTCGATCATCGAGTTCGGCGACACGAGCGTCAACGAGGTGATGACGCCGCGCACCGAGATCGTCGCGCTGCCCGTAACGGCGACCGTGCGCGAGGCGCGCGATTGCGTGGTCGAATCGAAGTATTCGCGCCTGCCCGTCTATCGTGATCAAGTCGATAATATCGAGGGCATCATCTACGTCCGCGACCTGCTGCAATGCTGGGCTGAGGGCAGCGAAAACGGTTCGATCCAGACGCTCATTCGCCCCACGCTCTTCGTGCCCGCCACGAAGCCCGTCGCCGAGTTGCTCGAAGAGATGCAGAAGCAGCACGCGCAACTGGCGATGGTGATCGACGAATACGGCGGCGTCGCCGGGCTGGTCACGGTCGAAGACATCCTGGAAGAGATCGTCGGCGAGATCGAGGACGAAGACACGGCGCGCGAAGAGGTGGTCGAGATCATCGAAGCGCACGACGGCTACTACGACGTGCTCGGTTCGACCGAGGTGGACAAGATCGAACGACTCTTCGATTTCGAGATCGAGGAAGACGACGACGCGACGACCATCGCCGGTCTCGTCATCAGCGAACTCGGCTACGTCCCGCGCGCGGGCGAACAACTCACCTTCCGCGGCCTCGACGTGGAGGTGCTCGAAGCCGACGAACGGCGCATCGCGCGTCTCCGCCTGCGGCGCGCCGAAGCGCAACCGGCCGAGACGGAATGAAGAAGACTTGCTCCATTGTTTGATTGATCCATCGATTCGATATTTCACTTCCCGATTGAATCGATGAGCAAATGAAGCAATAGATCAATGAAGAAATCAATCGTTCCTTTGTCCCTTCCGTCTTCATCCTTTATATTGTCGGCATGGCGAAAAAGAAGAGTAAATTCCTGCGCGGCCGGCGCATCGACCCGCAGCCCATCACGGGCGAAATCGCGCTCGCGGATTTAGTTGACGAGACGTTTCTGGCTTACAACGCGGGGCGTTTGCGCGAGGCGTGCCAGTTGTTCACGCAGAAGATGCTTGAGCCGGACGTGACGGTCGGCGTCTCGATCACGGGCGCGCTCACGCCCGCCGGTCTCGGCATCTCCGCGCTCATCCCCTTGATGCGCGCCGGGTTCATCGACTGGATCATCACCACGGGCGCGAACCTCTACCACGACACGCATTTCGGCATCGGCCTCTCGCTGCATCAGGGCAACACGAGCACTTCGGACATCACCCTGCGCGAAGAAGAGGTCGTCAGAATCTACGACATCTTCTTCGACTACTCGGTGCTGCTCGACACTGACGAGTTTTTCCGTCGCATCATCGAGGGCGAGGAGTTTCAGCGTCCGATGTCAACGGCGGAGTTTCATTATCTCTGCGGCCGTTACGTGCGCGAGCGCGAGCGCAAACTCGGTTTGGAGTATAAATCCCTGCTGGCGGCCGCCTACGAGTTCGGCGTGCCCCTCTACACCTCTTCGCCCGGCGATTCTTCCATCGGCATGAACGTGGCGGCGAAGGCTTTGCAGGGCAATAAACTCGCCTTCGACCCTTCGCTCGACGTGAACGAGACCGCGTCAATCGTGCTGGCGGCCAAGCGCGGCGCGATCCACGGCAAAGGCGACCGCGGCCGCAAGCACGGGGGCAAAAGCGCGGTCTTCATCCTCGGCGGCGGCAGCCCCAAGAATTTCATGCTGCAAACCGAGCCGCAGATTCAAGAGGTGCTCGGCATCGACGAGCGCGGCCACGACTTCTTTCTACAGATCACGGACGCGCGCCCAGACACCGGCGGCCTCTCCGGCGCGACGCCCGGCGAGGCCGTCTCCTGGGGAAAGGTCGATCCGGATCGTCTGCCCGACGCCGTTGTGTGCTATGTTGACTCGACCATCGCGCTGCCTCTCATCACGGCCTACGCGCTGGCGCGCCACGAACCGCGCCAACTCAAACGGCTCTACGAACGGCGCGGCGAGTTGATGAATTTGCTGTTGTCTGAATATGAGAAATCTGAGAGAAGGTGACAGGTGACGGGTGACAGGTGACAAGTTGAAGACAGGTTTTTAATCCTGTCACCTGTCACCCGTCACCTGTCACTTCCGAAGGTGTGTGCATGGGGAAGAAGATAACCGACGAGCAGAAGCGCGTTTTTTTCGATTGTTCAAAGTGTCCGGCTTACTGCTGCGGGTTGTACGAGCGCATACAGGTGTCGAAGCGCGACCTGAACCGTTTGGCGAAGCACTTCGGCCTGACGCCGGAGAAAGCCGCCAAGCGTTACACGAAGATGTGGGACGGGAGGGAGCGCGTGCTCAAGCGCACGCCCGACCCCATTCTCGGCGAAGCCTGCCAGTTTCTCGACCCCGAAACGCGCGGCTGCTCGATCTATCACGCGCGCCCCGAAGTGTGCCGCACGTATCCGGATCGCCCGCGCTGCGTCTATTACGACGTGCTGAAATTCGAGCGGCAACAGCAGGACGACGAAACCGTCCTGCCCCTCTTTCAAATTACCTTCCGCGAAGTGGAAAAGAAAGTGGTTACGGACGAACACGGCAGCGAAAAAATTTGGGAGTGGAAACAGAAGAAGAAGTGACGGGTAACAGGTGACAGGTGACGGGATTAAAACCTGTCTTCCTCCTGTCGCCTGTCACCGGTCACCCGTCACTAATTTGGAGGTGTGTTAAGAAGATGCAGGATTTTCTGTCGAAGATGGTGGGACAAAAGTTGGATGTCTTTTGCGGCGGCGTGTCGAGTTTGCACGGCGAGGTGGTGCGGGTCGAGGGCGGCGTGCTGCACTTGAAGGATACGGAAGGGACGCTCTGCTACGTGGCGATTGAGAAGATCATCGCCGTGTGGGAGCGGCGTGAGGAGAACGAACATCGCGCGGGCTTCCTCGGCAGCATGGCTAAGTAAAAGGCAATAGAGCCGCAGCGTCGTGAAGTGAGAAGCCGCCGTCGCCCTCGTTTGGGGGGCGGCCGGTCGCGCCTAAAATTTAACAGGCCGGCGATTCGGGATTAACCGGATCGTCGGCCTGTTATTTTTAAGGAGCAACCTTAAACTTAATCAGCCAGCGTGGAGGCGGGCAGGGGAACGCGGCGGAAGCCCGTGATGCGGCTCGTCCAGTATTCGTTGAAGGGCGAATAGGTGACGCCCTGGCTGGTCGAAGCGTGATAGAAGCCGTTCGCGTCGGCGACGATGCCGACGTGCTTGAGGTTGTTGAAGAAGACGAGCGTGCCGAATTTGTACTTCTCGTCGTCGTTCACGAGATTGAAGTTCGACCAGAAGTGGCGCGCGCTGCCGCGCTCGAAGTTGACGCCCGCCGATTGAAAGACGCTCCACACGAAACCGGAACAGTCGAACACGCGCGGCCCCTGTGTGCCGTAGACATAAGGCGCTCCGATACGCGTGTCAATCGCGGACATCATCATCTGCCTGAATTCAAACAGGCGGGGGGCGATGAGTCGCGGTTTGACGAGTTCGGTTTCGGGGTGCGTGCTGGTGGCGGCCTCTGAGACGAGGTACACGTCCGTCTCAAGACGGTGCGAACCATCGGGCTGTGTGACTTGCGAGACCTGACGCGGGCGGGACGAATCGGTTTGCGCCACCGCGCCGAAGGCGCAGACGAAGAGGGCGAAACACGCGACCAGCGTGCGGGGGAACGGGGTTTTTACAGACATAGAACTAGGGGTTCTTGCTCCTTAGTGAAAATCCACAATTGCTTATGGGAAACTTCCAGGGGTAGAAGGATGTGCGCTGCATTTCGTGCAGCCAGAACATCTTACAGTTGCAACATGATTGAAACAAGAGGCAATGTGACTGTTTCGTGACAGGGCATGGTCGTAAATCGTCCGGTGACCTAAAACTAACCATGAACTTGGGCGCGAATTGGTTCAACCTGAACGATGTGTGTAGAGTCCATGCGCCCGTAAATCAGGCATAAGCACAATTTGCGCGTTTCAGGCGGAAGAAGGTGGATATATTTTTGCCTGTTCGTGATAGCATGCGGCGGCGCGAGAGAGGGCGCGGACTATGTTATTCATCGAAAGCAAGAATCTCGATTACGCGGTTGACGCGCAGACGCGCACTTCGCTGCTGGAAAGTTTGCAGGAACAGGGATTTGCGCCGTTGATTCGTTCGGCGCGCCTGTACCTGTACGAGACGGCGTTAGCGGGCGCGGAATCGGCGGGCGCGGAGCAGGTGCGCGCCCTGGAGAGCGCGTTGGCGGCGCGCGCCGAAGCGGAGTTGGAGACGCCTTACGTGCGCGGCGACCTTTTCTGTGTGGAAGACTACGCGCACTTCCTGCTGTTCGGCGATGCGCCGGGCGAGGGCGTGCGCGCCGGGATCGTCTATGAAAGCGGGGCGGCCGACCCGCTCGAAAAGCTCGACGCCTTTTGCCGCAGCGTACGCGAGTCGCTCGACGCATCGCGGGGTATGTCGGGTACACCCGGCGCGCCAAACGGCGCGGTTGCGCCGGTCAACGCCGCCGGCATGCCGGGGTGGGAGATGCGCCCGGCGCGCGTGGCCGACAGTTTTCAACGCTTCGCGGCTGAGGTGTCCGCGACGCCCACGGGCACGCGCGGCGAGATGGTCGCGGGGTGGCTCCGCACTTCGGGCATGCTCGAAGATTCGCAGGCGCGCGGATACTTACGCCGCCTGAGCGAAGCGCACAAAGAGGGGCGCGCGGCCACGCTGGCGACGAGCGGCGAGAGCGTGCCGGATGTGTTGCTCAACCGGCTCGCGGAAGTGGGTTTGTTGAAACGCGAGATTCTGGTCAGTTGCCGCAAAGACGGCCGCGCTTTGTTTCGCCTGCCGTCGCCCGATGCCTTCTCCGTTTTGAGCGGCAGCAACGCCGTCTGCAACGAATGCGGCGCGGCCATGGCCGACGAGCGCGCCGAGGAAGTGATCGTGCCGACCTCGCTGACCGCGACGCTCCTGCAAGACGGCGCGTGGCTCGCCACACACCTGCGCTCGCTCATTTCCAAACTCGGCATCCCCGACCAACAGATCGTCGCGCGTCCCACCGGAAGCGACGGCGAGGTGCGCTTGATGGCGAACGTCTGCGGCGAAGCGTTCCTCTTTCTCCTGCACGACGGCGACTGGACGACCGCGCAGGCGCGCCGCGCGCTCGACGAGCACGCCCGCGTCGAGAGCGCGCACCTCGTGCTCGTCGCGACCGGGAAGATACAGGAGGACGCGCGCGTGCGCCTGCGCGAACACGCGCGGCGGCGCACGCAGGGCGGACGCGAACTCGAACTGATTCTCGTCGAAGGTCTGGACGCGTTCGCCGCCGAACTGCAACCCGCCTTCGAGCGCGTTTCGGCCGATGCCCTGGCCGAAGAGTTGTGGGAACTCGACACGAGCCTCGGCATGAGCGCGGGGCAACTTATTGCCGCACGCTTCCGCCTCATGCGTAGCCCCGGCGCGCCCCTCGATCGCGCCGCCTCCGCCGCCGCTTCGATGTCCTGAGCGAACGGTTTCAGGTTTCAAGTTTCGAGTTCACAAACTTCAGACCTGAAACTTGAAACTTGAAACTTGAAACTTAACCCCCGATTGACAACCATGAGCCTCGCAAGCGAATCTTAGAGAAGTCTGGCTCCCGCCAGAATGAAGCACCGCCACCGCTCGAAGGGTCTGACAGAAACATGAAAATAGTTGCCGCCCCGTTGCTCCTGGTGTTTGCCGCGCTCGTCCCCGCGAACGCGCAGACGGAATCTTCCACTCCGGCTCAGTTCACACGCCCGCGCAGCGTCGCGAGCACGCCCGCGCAGGAGCAGCAGACGCAGCGTCAAACCGCCGCGCAGCAACCCGCGCCGGGCGTTCCCGCGCCCGTCAGAACGCCCACGGCGACGCCGCCGCCGCAGCAGCAGACGCCCGCGGGAGGTTTGCCGGACACGCCAGGCGCGACGACCCCGGCCGGTCAGCCCATGGTTGTGCCGTCGTTGGTCGCTCCCGTCGTTGCGCCGGTCATCGCGTTGAAGCCCGCGCCGCCGATCAGCCCGGAGAAGGTGCGCGCGCGCATCCTTGAATCGCAACGCGCCCTGAAGACGCGTATCACGCCGACCGCCCTCGGGCAGACGCCCAACCTGAATTTCATCACCATCGCCGCGCTCGACCACGATTCCTCGCAGATACATTTGCTGACGCTGGCGAAGGAAGTGTTTCTCAAAAAAGATAACGAGATGACCGTCGCCTCTTCGCTCGGCGGCTTCCTGCGCGTGCGCATCGTGCGCTCCAACTACGTCAACACGGCCGTCACCGTCTCCGATCTGACGGGGCGGCAACTCGCGCCGCTGCTCGTCGAATATCCGATCGAGAAGTTCGGCAGGTATCGCGAGACGGCTTATTACACCTCGGCGCACCCCGCGCTGCTCACGCCCGACCTCGTCAGGAACGGCCAACACTACGTGCGCACGATGGTTGATCTGGCGGCTAGGCGGCTCAAGGACAAAGGGCATCACATGACGCCCGAAGTGCTCGACATGGCCGAGCGGCTCTGTCTCGTCGAACACGTTGACCACGACCGCTTTCGCAAGGAGTCGCGCCTCGCGGTCTTCAACGAGGTCTACGCGCTCTACGCCCTGAACGAACTCGACACCTATCGCTACTCGGTGAGCACGGCCGGAGCGGGCGGCATGGTGCAGATGATTCCGTGGACTTACCAGATGCTCCGGCAGCGTTACCCGGCCGTCGGCCTCAACCCCGATTTCGTGCTCGGCATGCGCAACCACGGCAACGCCCTCGAAGCGATGCTGCTCTACATCCGCGACACCTGGAGCGACCTCCTGCTCAACGAGACCATTGCCGGCGCGCTCGCTTCCGGCATCGCCACGCCCGCCGACCTCATCGCCGCCGGTTACAATTCCAACCCGGCGAAACTCGCCGGTTACATTCGTCGTGGCGGCACGGCCTGGCGCACGCTCATCCCGCGCGAGACGCAGATGTACCTCCAGATTTATCAATCGCTGGAATCTCTCGCGCCGATCAAGGCACGCGCGAAGCCATGGGTTAAGCCGACGCCGCCAACGGCGGAAGTTCAAAGCTAGCGAGCGCGCTTTCAAGCATTAAACGAAGACGCGGGAAGGGCGGCGATTTGGAAACTTTACGTTTCAGATCGCCGCCCTTCCCGCGTCTCCTTACAATTATTCAGTCGCCGTATTGCATCGAGTCGCGCCGCAGCGGCAAGTCCGGGACGGCCTCGTCGCGCGACTTGTCGGCGTATTGGAGTTTGTAGAGCCGCCAGTAGAGGCCGCGCAGGGTGAGCAATTCCTGGTGCGAACCCTGCTCGCGGATTTCGCCGTGGTGCAGGACGATGATGCGGTCGGCGCGTTGGATGGTGGAGAGGCGGTGCGCGACGAGGATGGCCGTGCGGTCGCGCATCACGCGTTCGATGGCCTGTTGGATGAGTTGCTCGGTTTCGGTGTCAATGGAACTCGTCGCCTCGTCGAGAATCAGGAGCGCGGGGTCGAAGGCCAGCGCACGCGCGAAACTGATCAACTGCTTCTGCCCGACCGACAACCCCGCGCCGCGCTCGCGCACCTCCGATTTGAAGCCCTCCGGCAATTTCTCGATGAAGCTCTCCGCGTGTACTTCGCGCGCCGCCCAGCGGATGCGCTCGTCCGGCATCTCCTCGCGGCCGAGCCGGATGTTGCCCTCGACCGTGCCGCTGAACAGGAACACGTCCTGCAAGACGACCGCGAAATTTTCGCGCAACTGTTTCAAGTCCCACTCGCGCACGTCCACGCCGTCGAGAAGCACGCGCCCGCGCTGCACGTCGTAGAAGCGCATGAGCAGATTCGTGATCGTCGTTTTGCCCGAACCCGTGTGCCCGACGAGAGCGACCGATTGCCCCGGCTCGACGGCGAACGAGACATCTTTCAACACCCAGTCCTCGCCTTTGTAAGCGAACCAGACGTTCTCGAATTCGATGCGGCCGCTCGCGCGACCCGCCCGCGCCGGCGCGGCGGGCGTCGTGATGGCGATGGGCAGGTCGAGCGTTTTGAAGAGGCGATGCGAGGCGACCATTGCGGCTTGCAGCACGTTGTACTTGTCGGAGATGTCGCGGATCGGTTGAAAGAGAGCCTGCGAATATTGGATGAAGGCGACGAGCGCGCCGAGCGTCAGGAGTTGGGGCGCGCCGGGCGTGGTGCCCATCACGCGATAGCCGCCATACCAGACGATGAGCGCGATGCCGATCGCGCCGATGAGATCGACGAGCGGGAAGAAGACCGCGTAGTAAAAGATCGTGTCGATATTGGCGCGGCGGTAATCGTCGTTCTGTTCGCGGAACTTGCGTTCGGACTTCGCCTCGCGGTTGAAAATCTGCACGGTCTGCGCGCCGGAGACGTGTTCCTGTAAAAACGAGTTGATGCGCGCGAGCCGCGTCCGCACCATGTCGTAGCCGCGGCGCGCGTGCTTGCGAAACCAGGAGGTCGCGGCGAAGAGGAGCGGCACGGTGATGAGCGTGACGAGCGTGAGCCGCCAGTCCATCGCGAGCATGATGCCGATGATGATGAAGATCGTGACGAAGTCGCCGAGCACGTCGGTAACGCCGGAAGTGAACAGTTCGTTCAGCGAGTCAACGTCGGAGGTCAGGCGCGTCATGATGCGCCCGACGGGGTGGCGGTCGAAGTAGGCCACCTCTTGACGTTGCAGTTTCTCGTAAAGCTCGGCGCGCAGGTCGTACATGACGTGCTGCCCGATGGTGTTGAGCAGGACGGCCGCCGCGTAAGTGAAGAGAAAGGTGAGAAGCAGCACGACGAGCATCGCGAGCGCAAGCCAGAGCAGCCCGCCCGACTGGCAGGAAACGCCGCTGCCCACCTGCTGGCACGGCACGATATACCAGTCGATGGCATACTGCGTGAACTTCGGTTGCAGCACGCGCAGCCCGTTCAAGGCCAGCGTCAACAGCAGCGCGGGGACGAGCAGGCGCAGGTATGGCCGCAGGTAGCGCAAGAGGCGACGCGCGATTTGCGCGTCGTAAGTTTTGCCGATGGCCTCTTCTTCGTGAAACTGTTGAGCTGCTGTCGCCATGCTTTAAAAATTCCGCCAGTTAGAGAGTCGTCTTATTTACATTCGCGCTCGCGTCGTGCGCCTCGATGCCTTCGAGCGCATCGCGCGGGGGGAAGTGGAGCGATAGCCCGACCGCCGCGATGATGAACGAGTGGAGCGCGTAGGACAGCCCCGTCAGCACATAAGCGAGGAAGCCGAGGACGGCCGTCAACTCGCACATGGCGAAGGCGAGCACGTAAGCGGTCGTGCCGAGGTCGGCGCGACGCTTCGCCGTGGCCTGAGCCAGCAGCTTACGCTTGACGAGAAACGAGGCGAGGAAAGTCGTGAAGCCGACCGCGCCGAGCGTCCACGCCAGCGTGTGATTGTCGCCGGCAGGGCGCGCCCCCGGCCGGACGACATACGTCAGAAAAAAAAGGAGCGCGAGCGAGAGTAACTGCGCGCCCCAGATGAGCAGCAGCCCGCGACGGCGCGCCGCGGAGGAAACTCGAATCGGACTCTCATTCATCGGATGTCACTCCAAACTTCGCCGCGACCCGAGCGCGCGCCCGCGTGCAAGCCGCGCCCGAACTCAACTGGCCGCGAGTTCTTCTTCCAAAAGTTGTCGCTCGTAGAGCGCGGCGTATTCGCCGCCGCGCGCGAGCAGTTCGTCGTGCGTGCCGCGTTCGATGATGCGGCCTTCGTCGAGCACGCAGATGAGGTCGGCGTCGCGCACGGTGGAGACGCGGTGCGAGACGATGAGACTCGTGCGCTCGCGCATCACGCCGCGCAGTTGCGCGAGGATTTTCTCCTCCGTGTAAGTGTCGACGGCGGAGAGCGCGTCGTCGAGAATCAGGATGCGCGGCTGGCGCATGACGGCGCGGGCGATCGCCGTGCGCTGCTTCTGCCCGCCGGAGAGCGTGATGCCGCGTTCGCCGACGAGCGTGTCGAAGCCTTCGGGGAAGCCGCGAATGTCTTCGCTCAAGCCCGCGATCTCGGCCGCCCATTCGATCTCGGCGCGCTCGGCGCGTTCGACCCCGAAGGCGATGTTTTCGGCGAGCGACTCGCTGAACAGAAAAGTCTCTTGCGGGACGTAGCCGATGCTCGAACGCAACTGCGCGAGCGGATAGTCGGCGAGCGGCACGTCGTCGATCAAGACCGTGCCGCGCGGCGCGTCCATCATGCGCGGGAGCAGGTTCATCAGCGTAGATTTGCCCGTGCCCGTGCGCCCGACGAAGGCGACGATCTGACCCGCCTCGATCAGGAGATTCACGTCCCGGAGCACCGGCGGCAAATGCTCGCTGTAGCCGAAGGTCAGGTTGCGAAACTCGATGCGCCCCTTGATCGGCGGTTGCGGGCGCACGCCTTCCGCGTCGGCGATGGCCGGTTTGATCGCAAAGACGGCGTACATGCGTTTGAGACTCGCCGTGCCGCGTTGATAAAGGTTGACGACATAGCCGAGCGCGATGAGCGGCCAGATGAGCCGCCCGAGATAGAGGTTGAACTCCGTGAACTGCCCGACCGTGATCTCACCGCGGACGGCCAGCACGCCGCCGTACCAGAGGATGAGGACGAAGCCCAGCCCGATCAGGAACTGCATCAGCGGGCGCATCACCGCATCGATGCGGACGAGGCCGAGATTGCGGTCGGCGTATTCGCGGTTCAGCTTTTTGAAGACCGCGATCTCGGCCTCCTCCTGCGCGTAGGCGCGCACCACCCGCACGCCCGTGAAGTTTTCCTGCGCGCGCGCGGAAATCTGCGCGAAGAAATCCTGAATCTTCTCGAAGCGCACGTGTACCTGCTGGCCAAAGAATTTCACCGTCAGCGAGACGAGCGGCATCGTGACGAACAGGAGAAGCGTCAGGCGCACGCTGATGCGCAGCATCAAGGGCAGGATGAGCACGACGACGAAGACCGTTTGCAGCGTGTACATGATCATTGGCCCGGCGAGTTGGCGCGCGGCGGAGAGATCGTTGGTCGCCCGCGCCATGAGATCGCCCGTGCGGTTGGCCTGAAAGAAGGAGAGCGGCAGTTGTTGCAGGTGGCGGTAAAAGTCTTGCCGGAGATCGAACTCGATGTGGCGCGACATGCCGATCAGGATACGCCGCTGCAAAAACAGGAACACGCCGCTGATGAGGCTGACGCCGAGAATGAGCAGCGCGTAGCGCGTCAGTTTCGCCCACGTCACGTCCGCGCGCAGCCCGTCCACGGCGCGGCCGACGAGCAGGGGGATGAACAGCCCGGCCACCACCGAGGCGAGGATGGTCAAGACTCCCGCGATCAACTCTTTTTTATACGGGCGAAAATAGAGGCTGAATTTTTTCAGATCATCCATAACAGGGAAACCGGCGCGCCGCCCCTCCGGTCTCATCCGACCGTGAGGCTCATCCGCCGCGCCTATGATGCGCGACTTTCTCTCCAAAACCAAACGTCGAGATGTGCGGCGCGAGTCTCCGTATTGTAGTGCAAGTGGTTGGCGAAAGTATGACGCCGCAGGCGAGGCGAGCGGGGGCGGGTAAACGGGAAAGGGGCGAAGGAAGTTGATTCTTCCTTCGCCCCTTTCCCATTTGCTCTGTCTCTCGTGTTAGACGACGGACGTGTGGATACCGGCGGCGGCGTCGGCCTCGGCCTGCGCCGTCATCTCGACGGGCGCGCCGTACATCTCGTCGCTGACTTCGGTCTGTTCGCTCGGCGGGGTGCAGATGCGATTGCGCCCGGCGTGCTTGGCTTCGTAGAGCGCGCGGTCGGCCGCGCCGACGAGTTGATCGCGCGAGTTGGCGTGGAGCGGAAACGTGGCGAGGCCGAACGAGCCGGTGATGTAGCCGATGCCGGGCACTTCCGTCGTCTCCAGACGCGAGCGCAGCCGCTCGGCCACGATGAGCGCGCCCTCAAGGCCGGCCTGCGGGAGGATGACCGCAAACTCTTCGCCGCCGTAACGCGCGGCCGTGTCCACGCCGCGCAGTTCGTCGCGCAACACGTCGGCGAGGAAGCGCAGGGCGGCGTCGCCAGCGTCGTGCCCGTAGGTATCGTTGACGCGCTTGAAGTGGTCTATGTCGAGCATGATGAGCGAGACGGGCTGGCGCATGCGCGTCGCGAGCCGGAGGTCGCGCTCAAGCTGCATCTCGAAGGAGCGGCGGTTGACGCAGCCCGTCAAACCATCGGTCAGAGCCAACTGCTGCATCTGCGTGAACAGGCGCGCGTGGTTGACGGCGACGGCCACCTGGTCGGCCACGGTGCGCAGCAACAGGAGTTCGTTCTCCTGCCAGATGCGGTGCGGGTCGTCCGAACAAACCAGCAGCACGCCCATCGAGCGCGCCTGATAGAGCAGGGGCACGACGGCCAGCGGGCGCGTCTCGTCTTCGGTTTGCGCGCTCGTGCCGCGTTGCTCGTCAAGCACGTAATGTTTGAGGCGGCGCGCGAGTTGGGTGTGATAGGCGTAGAGATCGTTGACGAGGGCTTCGCGGGTTTCCTCGGTCGGCTCGCCGTCGCGGAAGTAGCACTTCATCACCGGCGACTGATCGTTTTCGCCTTCGACGTGCAGGCCGCTCAGTTGCACGCCGAGCGCGCGCCCGACTTCGTCCACCGTCGTCTGCAAGACGCTCGGCAGCGAGAGCGAACTCCTGATCGCCGACGCGATGCGGTTGATGGCAACCTCGCGCGCGGCCTGTTCTTGCAGGAGGCGTGCGAGCTTGGTCGTGACGGAGACGGTCAGTTGCAGCGAAGTGGCCTTCGGCATGCAGGTGCGCACGGCCTGCGAGAAGGCTTCGGTCTGCTCGAAGCGTTCGGCCGTGACGCGCGCCATCAGGTATTCCAGAGCTGAGTAGACGATGTCCGGCTCGAACGTCCAGATCACTTCGCTCTCGGTAATCGTTTCCGAGCCTTCGTTGAGCTGCCCCGGCAAGGAGACGAGCAGGGCGGAGAAGCGCGCGTCGGCGATGATCACGAAATGCTCGTTGCTCTCGCCCTGAGCCGCGCGCGAGAGCAGCATCGAACCGCGCACCTCGTCGAGAAACGACATCTCGTTGTAGGCGTCTTCGGGCGCGATGAAGAAGAAGGCATGACGCGCCGCCCGCCCGACTTTCAAGACGCGCTCGGCCGAGCGCGGCGAACGCTCAACCTGTACAGGCAAACTCTCAACCACCAACGACGCCAGATTGTTCTCCAACACCACATCCTCGAAATAGCGATGCAGTTGCGCGATGGTCTGATCCGCGCAACGCATCGGCGATAGCTGTCGGGAGTGTTGGGAAAGCAGCGCTTGATAAAGAGAAAGCATGGGACTTTAAGTGACCGGACAGACCTGATGAGGCTCGTTCAAGAGGAACTGCGGATGTGAAAACCTCGCCGCCGCATTGGAGGCGGCTTGGACAAAACATATTTTGCATGAATTAACAGGTTTTGTCTATGAATATTTACAAGACACATTTTAGCCCCGGAAATACTCCCCGGCGATTCTACTCCGAGTAAGATTATTTACAGGAATAAAGGACTTAACCGAGTTTCAGATAGGTCGTCAGGGCAGTCACGACAAGCGCGCCGGATTCGTCGAAAACCTCGACGGAGACGGTGGCGACGCGGCGTCCGCCGCGCACGACGCGGGCGCGGGCGGTTAAATTGCCCTCGGTGACGGGGCGCAGGTAGTGGAGCGTGAGGTCAACAGTAACGGTCTGGACGGCGGGTTCGAGCGTGGAGAGGACGGCGAAGGCGGAGGCCGTATCGGCCAGCGAGGCGAGCGCGCCGCCGTGCATGATGCCGCCGAACCGCTCCAATTCCGGGCGGGCGCGCATGGAGAGGGTGGCTGCGCCGCGCGCGGCGTCTTCAAAATTGATGCCGAGCAGTTGGGCGTAAGGGATGCGGCCGAGACCTTCGCGCAGGCGGCTCAACTGTTCGGGAGTCAGCGGCGTTTCGCTCAAGAGTTGTAGAGTCCTGAAGGGTCGCTCGATTCGACCACGACCGCCGTGCCGTAGGCCAGCACTTCCGTGATGCCGCTCCCCAACTCGGTCGCATCGTAGCGCGCGCCGATGATGGCGTTGGCGCCGAGTTCGGTGGCGTGCTGCACCATAATCTCGAAGGCCTCGCGGCGCGTCTGCTCGCAGAGGTTCGTCCACGCGGTGATATTGCCGCCAACCATCGAATTGAAGACCGCGCCGATGTTGACGAAGAGATTGCGCGAGCGCACGACGATGCCGCGCACGATCCCCAGATTTCGCGTGACGCGGAAGCCGGGAAGCTCGAAGGCGGTCGTCACCATGTGCGGCGAGACTGAATAACTGCGCTCGCTGATTTCATACGGCGCGCGGGTTTGGAGAGATTCGTTGTTCATAGTTGATGCCTTGTCTGGGGAGCGTAATGTCGATGGCCGTCAATCGCCGAAGAGGGACGGCTGCGCATCACGTCCGCCGCCTTCGTCGTCGCCGCCATCGCGCGCTTCTTCGGGCGTCCAGCGATAGCGGCCGAGGTCGCAGCGGTCGCGCGCGTTGAATTCGACGCCCTCGGCTTCGAGCAGGCGCTGTTGCTTATTCATCGGCAGCAGGATGCGTCCCGTGGAACACGCCCCTTGTGCGTTGATGACGCGATGCCACGGGACGGACTCGTCGGCTTTGTTCATGACGAACCCGACGGTGCGCGCCGTGTAGCCTTCGCCGAGAATTTCCGCGAGTTGCCCGTAGGTCATCACGTGGCCGGTGGGGATGCGGCGGACGAGTTTGAACACGCGTTCGTTGTAACCCGGCTCGTCCGGGTTGGCCGGATCGTCTGCCGTGGGCTTCAAGTCGCGTTCGGCGTCGCTTCGTTTTGATTTCGTGTCCATCGTTTTTTACTTGTCCGGCTGTGTTCGCGCCACCATGCGCGCCACGCTTCAATGGCGCGGGTGCGTTCGGCCTGCGGAGCCGCAGGCTGGAAACTGAGTCAGGTGTTGGTTGCGTCGCGCAAACACATCTCGGCCAGAAAGCGCGTGCGCAGATCGTCGTGCGACAATAATTCGATCAGTCGCGGAACGGGCAGCCGCGCGAACCGGGCGCGCTCGGCGGCGAAAGTTTTTTGTTTCTCGTTCGGTGAATTCATCGTGCGGGTTCAGATGCGTTCGAGTTCGGAGAGGGTGCGCTCCGTTTGCCGGTCGCCGGTGTTGAGCGTCGCTTTCGGTTCGATCAGCATGACGTGGACTTCTTCCTCCGCCACCGGCATGTGCTCGACGCCCCTGGGGATGATGACGAACTCGCCTTCCGCGAGCCGGAGGTCGCGGTCTCTCAATTTGATCGTCAGATTTCCTTTGACGACGAGAAACAACTCGTCTTCCGCGTCGTGCTTGTGCCAGATGAATTCGCCCTTGAGCTTGACCAGTTTCACGTAGGCGTCGTTGACCTCGCCCGCGATCCGTGGCTGCCAGTGCTCTTGCAGGAGGCCGAACTTCTCTTTGAGATTTACTACCTCCATAGGTACGCTCCTCGCCGACGCGGCGTAACCGCCGAGGCCAATTTAATCTCGCGTGCGCAAGACGGCGCGGGCGGGCGCGCCGTCGCCGCTCCCGGCCGCGATTTTCAAAGGCAGACAGATCAGTTCGTAGAGGCCGGCCGCCACCCCGCGCAAGTCCAGACCTTCGAGGACGATAACTCCCGCCGCGAGCAACGTCGTGTGCGTCTCGAAAGTTTCCGACTTGAATTTTTCGACGGACAGATAATCGATGCCGACGAGCCGCACGCCGCGTTCGTTGAGCGCGCGCGCGCCGCCGGGGGCGAGGTGTGTGAAGTCTTCGCGAAACGTTTTGCCGTCGTCGTGCCAGAAATTCGAGTTGCGCGTTTTAAAGAGCACGCGCGTGGTGCCCGCCGGGACGTGCGCGGCGACGTGGCTCGCGTCGATGGCCTGCACGTCGTCCGCCAACTCGACCACGCGCGCCTCGCCCATCAAAACTTCGAGGGGTAAGGCGGAGACTTGGGGCGCGTGCTCGATAAAGTGTGCCGGGGCGTCGAGGTGTGTGGCCGTGTGCGCGCCGAGGCGCAGCAACGTGACGTTGGCGGCGTCGCCCCGCGCGATGGCCGCCCAGGAGGTGATTTCGATGCCGGGGTCGCCCGGATAAGTCGGCGTCGTCTCCGGCGAAATGGCGACGCTGATGTCGTAGATAGGCATTCGTTAGAGTGACCGGCGACGGGTGACGGGGGCGGGTTCAGAGCGACCCGAATTTTGCCGGATGTCGCTTCTCGCGCGTCACAGACTGCATGTTAATGGCAGCTTTCGAGGGCTGTCAACGCGGCGTCGTTGGCACCGGCGCACGACTTCTTGCGGCGTTGATTGACGTGCGTTAGCATTTGCCGGCGACAAGTTGAATTTGGCCGCTTGAAGTATTGGGAAGGGAAGGGAGCGCGAGCCATTTCAGAGACGACCGACGAACAGGACGTGCCGCGCGTGGCGGCTTCGAGTTATTTGAACTCAGCCCCGCTCATCTGGAGTTTCGCGCGCGGCGCGAGGGCGCGCGAGGTCGCGCTCCTGACGGATGCCGCCCCGGCGCGTTGCGGCGACATGCTGGCGCGCGGCCTGGTCGAGGCCGCGCTCGTCCCCGTCATCGAGTATCAACGTTTGCCGGAGGTGTCGGTCGTTCCCGGCGTGTGCGTCGGCGCGCGCCGTGCCGTGCGCAGCGTCGTGCTGGTGACGCGGGGCGGGGATTTGAAGGACGTGCGGACGCTCGCGCTAGATGCCTCGTCGCGCACTTCGGCCGCGCTCGTGCAGATCATCTTTCGTGAGTTTGTGGGCAATGACGTGCAAACCGCGCCCGCGTCGCCGGATGTCAAAGCCATGCTCGCCCGGCACGACGCCGCCCTCGTCATCGGCGACCCGGCGATGACCTTCGCGCGCGAGAATTTACGCGTGTACGACCTCGCCGAGTTGTGGCGCGAGTTCACTGGATTGGGCTTCGTGTTTGCGATGTGGATGGCGCACGAGTCGGCGGCGGAAGCCGTGCGGCGCGTGGATTTCGCGGGCGCGCGCGACGAAGGGCTGGCGCGGTTGGAAGAGATCGTCGCCGAATACGAGCGCACGCTCAATCTGCCGCGCGCGGAACTGCGCGCCTACCTCACCGAGAACATCTGCTTCGACTTGAACGAAGACATGCGCGCCGGTCTCGAACTGTTTTTCCGGCTCGCGCACAAGCACCGGCTCACGCAAGCCGTGCGCCCTTTGAAAATGCTCGACGCCTAAAGTTGACAAGCAAACAAAGCGCGCCGCGTGGCGTATAATGAGTTGAACTTGAGATGCGAAACGCGCGCGGCGAGCCGGATATGAAAAAAGCCTCGATAGCTTGTATCGTTATGCTGTCCCTGCTCGGTTGCGGCCGGGCGGAGGTCGCCGGTCTTCAAGATTCGACCGCGCAGTTGAATGTCTCGCCTGCGCCCCGAGTGCGACCGGCTGAAATTAATCTCGCCGCAATCGGCCGCATCGCTCCCAAGGGTCGGGTTCAGGATAGTGAATACAATCGCTCACCTGTGGTCGAGCAGTTAATCGCGCAGGGCAAGGAATCCGTCCCTTATCTGATCAACCGCCTTGAGGACGAGACGAAAATCGAGGGGCATGTTTTGGATTACTGGTCGGATGTGCGCGTCGGGGATGTGGCTTTCATTATCCTGACGAATTTTTTTACCGACGCGAGTTGGAAGAGGACGACTATTCCCGGCGTCGGTAGGGAGGAGTTTCTGGGCGGGGGAAACGATCCGAGTCTCACGGGAGAACAACGCCTGCGGAACTACATTGACCGTCGAGGAAGAAAAAGCATCAAAAAAAGATGGCTGCAAGTTTGGGAGCAGCATCGGGAAAGCATCTTCTGGGACAACGAAGAAAGGTGTTTCATCTCTAAAAACACGAATTGAAGTTATGACCGACATTCAACCGATTCTCGACCGCGCGCTCGCAGGCGGGCGTCTGACCGCAGATGATTGCACCGCGCTCCTGGAGTCCGAAGACATCGCGCGGATCGGCGTCGCCGCCGACGAGATGCGTAAGCGCAGGCATCCGTCCGGCGTCGTCACCTACATCATCGACCGCAACATCAATTACACGAACGTCTGCAACGTCGTCTGCACCTTCTGCGCCTTTTACCGGCGGCCGGGCAAGCCCGATACCTACGTCCGCACCGTCGAGGAGATTTGCGAGAAGATTGACGAGACGGTCGCGCTCGGCGGCACGGGCATCCTGATGCAGGGCGGCCTCCACCCGGACTTCGGCATCGAGTGGTACGAAGATTTGCTGCGGACGCTGCATGCGAAATACCCGCAAATGCAGTTGCACAGTTTCTCGCCGCCGGAGATTCACAACATCCATCTCATCAGCGGCCTTTCATACGAAGAGATCATGACGCGTCTGAAAGCGGCGGGGCTGTCGTCGCTGCCCGGCGGCGGCGGTGAGATTCTGGACGACGAGGTGCGCAAGCGCGTCTCGACGAAATGCACGACCGACGAATGGCTCGCCGTGATGCGCGCCGCGCACCTCGTCGGCCTGCGCTCCACGGCGACCATGATGTTCGGCATCGGCGACCGCACGGAGCACCGCGTCCGTCATCTCGAACGCATCCGCGACCTGCAAGACGAGACGGGCGGCTTCACGGCCTTCATCCCGTGGACGTTCCAACGTGAGAACACCGCGCTCGGCCGCCGCATCAAGGACGAGCCGACGGGCGTTGACTATTTGAAGATGGTCGCCGTCTCGCGCCTCTTTCTCGACAACATCGAGCACATCCAATCGTCTTGGCTCACGCAGGGCTTGCGCCTTGGTCAGGTCGTGCTGCGCTTCGGCGCGGACGACATGGGTTCGATCATGATCGAGGAGAACGTCGTCTCCGCCGCGGGCGCGCACAACGAAGCCGACGAACACATGCTCCGCTACCTCATCCGCACCGCCGGATTCCGCCCGCAGCAACGCGACATCCTCTACAAACACATCAATCGCGACGAAGCCACAAGTGCTGACGCGAGCGATTCGGCGACGCTGCGCGAGTTGAGCGTCGCCTTCGCCGATTGAGTAGGAAATGAGGTCTAACGCACGGCATCAGCCGCCGCGAGCGTAACTCAGCAACGGCAAAGTTTAGCCATGTAAGGCTCGCTGACTCGCAATCGTATGCCGTTGTCAGGCGCGGCTATCTTGAAGCACTACTTTCCCGACCCGATTTTGCTTGCGATGGCTTTCCGCAAACAGGTCGCAGCTTCACACCCACGTCTCTCTGGCCCATCTAATCAAGTCGATCATCGCGTGCCCACCGGCAGCGATGTTGGTCATACGCGCCCCAAAGAAGAAGCCCAGATCGGGTGGTATCTCAGCGCCACTCTCAACCCCGATCACATAAGCCGTCCCGTCCGGCCAGTGACCGAACAACGGCCCGCCGGAATTACCGGGTGAAGAATCGCCGTGGTGTTCCAACTCCAGCGCGTCTCCATCCGAGTCATCATCTTCCACCGAAATCCCGAACTGGCGCGTTGGAAAATTCCCGTTATTCGGTATGCTTGTAATGACAGTGGGCTGAAAGGGACTGGTTATTACTTGGGTACCAAACTCGCTGGGATACCCTACTAACGTCCATCGCGGCTCATCCTCCCAGTCATCGTTGTAGGTTCGCGCGCCGAATGTGCCCAGCCCGTCGCCAAATGGGTCTGCCAACCGCATCACGGCTATATCCCATCCCGCTCGCGCCCCCGCGTCGTATCCTCTTACGTCCGTCACGAAGCTCGGGAATCTCTTGCCACCCACAGCCCTCGACACGTTCGCCGTAGAGTAATAGCCCGGAACAAACTGTATACCGACCCCCGGCTGTCCCCACGGAATCATGTGCCCGGAACACAGCACCGTGCGAGAGCCAACCAATGTTCCCGTGCCGCTAGGTTGCCAGCCACTTCCAAAGTTCCTAAATACGCTCCCGATGCAACGCCACGGATACCCTTGCGGGAGATAGATGTCACGGTCGTCAAGGTTGAACACTGCATGTGGTCGCACTTTCGCCCCGCTTTTTCGCTTCAGCGTTTGAGGCTCGACATGCGCGGACATTGTCTTCGGATGGTAGATGTAGGGCTGCCATGGTGGCCGATAAGCCTCGATGATTCCCGCCCCGCGCGCTGCGCGCTTAAGTGAACCCGGCTTCACGCGCTCCATCGTTTCCACGCACGGCCAGTCGCGTACAGTCTTACTTGTGGAAAGCTCCCATGTGCCACTTGAGCCTTTGCTCCTGGTGAAATATTTTCGCGGGTCGAAGTCCCTGTCGTCCGACGAAAGCACAAATTTATTGCTCGCCAGCCTCTCCGCTATCTCCACTGGAACAGGCTCCGACGCCGCAACATTGTCGCGCTCTAAAATTTCGTCCATCGTCAGCGGCGACTCTTCACGACGCTTGTTTTTCCGTTTAGTGGTCATTGATTACTCCTATCGGCCCATGGTGTTTGAACTATCCGAAACTCACGAAGCATTCTCCCCTACATGAACGTCACATGGTGGTTTTGTTCCCACAGCCTAACTGCGTTTTATGCGACTTGATTGTGAGTGCTATGCAAAGTAAAGCGAAGGCTTCGTTATTCAGCGGGGCACGGAGGCGCAGTATACCACTAAGAGAGAGAGCGCCGTTGCGTCCTCCCGGCGACGGGTTGAACCTGTCAACGCCATTTGAAGATGGAGACGATGTTGGAGAAGTCGTCGCTCCAGACCGCGCGTCCGGGGCGACCTTCGAGCGTCCGCCAGCGCGTGTCTGCGGCGAGCGTCGTCACGTCTTCGGGGCGTCGCGCCATGACGACCCACTGTGAGGGTTCTTTGCCGCCCGGTTGATTGCGCGCCGTGTCGTCGAAGACGAGGCAGGCGAGGTTTCGCGCGCGCGCCAGATCGGCGACGACCGGATGCAGATCGAGGCTGCGGTTCGAGATGTGAAAGACGATGAGGCCGCCGGGGGCGAGCTTGGAGAGGTAGAGGTCGAGGGCTTCGACGGTCATCAGGTGCATGGGGATGGCGTCGGAACTGAAGGCGTCGAGGACGATGAGCGCGTAGTGCGCGGGCGGCGCGTGTTGCAGTTGCAGGCGCGCATCGCCGAGCGCGACGCTGACGGGCGCGGCGGCGCAGTAAGAAAGATAAGTGAAGTATGAAGGGTCGCGCGCGATGCGGACGACGGCGGGGTTGATCTCGTAGAACGTCCAATTCTGACCGGCGCGCGTGTAAGCGGCGGTCGCGCCCGTGCCGAGGCCGACGATGGCGACGTTCGCGTTAGGGGCGGCGTCGTCGTCGAAACCTTTGAAGACCTGACCGAGCGGCCCCTCGCGGTGATAGTAGGAGAGCGGCTCGCAGTGGCGCGCGAGCGCGAGCGACTGCCGCCCGTGGATGGTCGTGCCGTGGTAGAGCCAGTGGGTGTCGCTGCCGGGGTCTTGCGTCACGCGCAACGTGCCGAAGAAG
>DASVVO010000076.1:0-30069 GCA_036386515.1 Pyrinomonadaceae bacterium | reverse complement strand
GATGAGACTTCATATAGTGGCTCCTTAAGGGTGACCGCGTTGAGGTGAGAGGCGTCCGCGATCCAAGCAGGCTGTAGATCATTAGACCTGCCCGTTCAAGTGAGGCTGACGGGATAAGGCTGACGCGCCAGCCTGAGAGGTGTCAGTGGTCGGCGGTGGCGTCTTCCCAAGTTAGCCACTCTTTAACGTTGCGTTCCCGGTAGTCGCGCATGCGCAGGTGTTCGGGGCTGTCGCGCGGCGGGTTGTATAATTCGACGCGCGCCGCGCCTTCTTCGATGATGAAGTGGAAGGTCAGGCGGAAAATGCAATACCCGCCCGGCGGCATTTTATTCTCCCACGGCCGGAACTTCCATTGCTTGACGGCCGCGACCGCCGCTTTGCGTAAGTGCCGGTCGAGGCTGGAGGGCACACGGACTTTAATCACTTGCCCGTCATCATTAATGCCGACGCCTACTTCCACCACGCCCTGAATATTCTGTGCGACGGCCGCGGCGGGATAGACGGGCAACACCTTCTTCGTTGCCCATGAACGCCCCCACCCTTCACTGGTGAAATTAATGAGGCGGCGTTCATTTTGCGCCACCTCCTGAGCGTTGATGCAAGGGACTAGGAATAAGCAGAGGTAGGCGAGCAGTAAAGTGAGTGAGGGGCGCGCGGCCGGTTGTATCATGGTAGGGTTCCTTCCCACGGTTGATGAGGTGAGGTTGACGCGCACAGCATATTCCCGCTCATAAATCAGTGTCAATAGTGAGAACGAGTTCCCGGCGGATGTGACGCGTCGCCGCCGTTGCGGTAAAATCCAAGGTGTCTCCGGGGAGTTTCCCCGCACGACTTTACCTGTGATGTCAAATCTCGATTCAGCCCTCGCCGCCCTGCGCGAACACTTCGGCTTTGAGACTTTCCGCGAAGGCCAGCCCGAAGTTATCGACGCCGTGCTCGCCGGTCACGATACGGTCGTCGTGATGCCGACGGGCGGCGGCAAGTCGCTCTGTTTCCAACTCCCCGCGCTGATGAAAGAAGGGGCGACCATCGTCGTCTCCCCGCTCATCGCGCTCATGAAAGATCAAGTCGATGCGCTGCACGCGCGCCATCTGCCCGCCACCTTCATCAATAGTTCCGTGGATTTCGAGGAGCAGAAGGCGCGCATCGCGGGCATCCGGCAGGGCAAATATAAACTCGTCTACGTTGCGCCCGAACGTTTCCGCAGCACGCATTTCGTCGAAGCCTTAAAGAGCGTCAACATCTCGCTGTTCGCCATCGACGAAGCGCATTGCGTCTCGACCTGGGGACACGATTTCCGCCCCGACTTCCTGCGCCTCAAGGCGGCCATCGAAGAGATCGGGCGGCCGCAGGTCGTCGCGCTCACCGCCACCGCCACGCCGCACGTCCGCGCCGACATCATCGAACAACTCGGCCTCCGCGAGCCGCGCGCCTTCGTCTCCGGCTTCGACCGCCCGAACCTCTCCATCCGCGTCGTCCACACGCAGAAGGAGCGCGAGAAGATCGCGCACGTCAAATCGCTCGCCGCCGCCGCCCGTGGCGGTTCCGGCATCATCTACTCTTCGACGCGCAAGTCGGTCGAGCAGGTGGCGCGGCGACTGAAAGACGCGCGCTTGAGCGTCGTCGCCTACCACGCGGGGATGGAAGAGGCGGAGCGCACGCGCGCGCAGGACGATTTCATGTCCGGCCGCGTCCAGATGATCGTGGCGACGAACGCCTTCGGCATGGGCATTGACAAGGCCGACATCCGCTTCGTCATCCACTACCACCTGCCCGGCTCAATCGAAGCCTACTATCAGGAGATCGGCCGCGCCGGGCGCGACGGGCTGCCCTCCGAATGCGTCCTCCTCTTCAACTACGCCGACAAGCGCACCCAGGATTTTTTCATCGAAGGCTCCTACCCGCCGCCCGAACTCATCGCCAAGGTCTACGAGGCTCTGGTCGCCACCCGCCAGCCGCACATCGAACTCTCGACGCGCGAGATCGCCGTGCGCGCCAGCATCCGCAACGAGATGGCCGTGCAATCCGCGCTCATCATTCTGGAGAAGGCCGGCCACATCGAGCGCGGCGCGGCGGGCGAAAACCGCGCGGAGATGCGCCTGCTCATGCCCCCGCACCTCGCACGCGAAACCGTGGGCGCGAAACGCAGCGCGCGCGACAAGCAAGTGTTGTTCGCCCTGCTCGGCGGCTACGACTTGAACGAACGCGCCGACGCCGAAATCGATACGAGCGAGTTTGCCGAAACCGTCGGCCTCGATCTCGCCTCGGTGCGCCGCTCGCTTTCGTCTCTCACCGCATCGGGCGTCATCTCATACAAGTCCGGGCGGCGCACGCGCGGGCTGCAAATGCTCGACGAGCGACCCGTCTCGCACCTGCGCATACGCCCGCAAGACCTCGCCCGCCGCGCCGCGCTCGAACAACGCAAGCTCCGCGAGATGATCAGCTTCTGCTACGCAGACCATTGCTACCGCGCCTTCATCCTCGACTACTTCGGCGACCGCTCGCACAAACCGGCCTGCGGCACGTGCGGCGTCTGCATGAAGGAGCCTGCGCCCGTCGCTCCCGCCGGGCGCGCCGTCGAAGACTACGGCGACGAAACCGGGGGCGACTACGACGGCGAAGAGTCGCCGTTCGCTTCGACGCGCGGAGACGCCGACGCTTCCTCCGTCCCGGCCGCGCCGCGCACGCGGCTCGACAAGTTCGTCATCGAACACACGCCCTTCGCCGGCGAGTTGGAAAACGAACTGGATCGACAGTCGCTCGCCGAGCACCGGCGACGCGAGGCGGAGAGCTTCGGCGGGGCGGCGGGGTCGAACGCGGTCGTGCAGATTACGGGCGCGCGCGCGCTCGGCGAGGACGAGACGTTGTGCGTGCGCAAAATCCTCGCCTGTGCGGCGCGCATGGAAGGGCGTTATGGCAAGGGCATTTTGGCCGCCTGCCTGCGCGGTTCGCGCTCGGCCAAAATCTCCCAGTTCGGACTCCAACGCCTCTCCACTTACGGCATCCTCTCCAACATGACGCAGGATGAGATATTGCTCTACATCGACGCGCTCGTCGCCGCGGGCGCGTTGCGCGTCACGGGCGACAATTACCCGACCGTCTCCATCACCGCCCTCGGCAGCGACGTGATGCGCGAACGCGCCTCCGTCGAACTCGCGCTGCCCGCCGCTCCTGCCCTCGCCGCGCCGCCGCCGCAGTATGATCCTCGTGATGCGCGCGAGTCGCGTGGGGCGCGAGTCGCCTCTTCCGGCGCGGGCGCGCGCGGGGCGACGGCGGCGGCCGTCAACGCGCCGCGCGTCAGCACGATTGACGAAACCTACGCCTTCTACGAAACGGGCATGACCATCGAGGATATCAGCCGCGAGCGCGGCATCGCGGAGATGACGGTCGAGAAGCACCTCGCCGATTGCATCCTCGAAGGCCGACCCTTCGACCTCTCCGCGCACGTCAATGCGGCAGACCGCGCGCTCATCGAAGCGGCCGTCACGCGTCTCGGCGACGAACGGCTCAAGCCCCTGCGCGACGCGCTGCCCCGCCACATCAGCTATCGCATGATCCGTTTCGTCGTCGCCGACCTGCAACGCGCCACCGTCGCCGTCGCGGCGGGCGTTGACGCCGGGCGCAAGCAGGCTTCGGAAGTGGCGCGTTAAGATTCAGCCGCGCCGCCCCCGCGCTTGACGCGTTGCCCGCCCGCCCCTCATCATCCATCCTATTAAATTCAAACACAGGACGAGCACATGAGCCGCAACCCGAACACCGATCCGCCGCAACCGGAGCGGCAACCCGAACGGACGCCGACGCCCGCGCCGCACGACCCGCTGCAACCTGACCCGTCGCAACCCGAACCGCTGCCCTTGCCCCCGGACGCCGAACCGAAGTCTCCCATTCAGGAACCCGACACGCCGCCGCCCGCGGGCGACCCGCCCGTCTCCGAGCCGCCGCGCCTGGTGGCGTAATGCCTTTCAACGTGGATACCGTGCCGGAGGAAGCAGCGCGCGCGGGCGGCGCACAGCGCAACGTCGCGGACGCGAGCGCGCCCGCCGCCCGCCTCCTTGAGACCGCGAGCGCGCTCGCGGCGAAACCGTTCACGCCGCACCCGCTGTTCAAGAGCGGCCACGCGCAGACGCTCGCCGCTTTCATGTGGCCGCGTCGTCGCCGTCTGCGCGAATTGCGGAGCGACGAGGCGCGCCTGTTTGAAGTCGAACCGGGCGTGCGCGTGCTCGTCCATTGTCGCTGGCAGGCCGAGCGGCGCGCGCACCCCACGCTCCTGCTCGTTCACGGCCTCGAAGGATCGAGCGAGTCGATCTACATGTTGAGCACCGCGCTCAAGGCGCACCGCGCCGGCTTCAACGTGCTGCGCCTGAACATACGCACCTGCGGCGACACGCTCCATCTCACCCCGACGCTCTACAATAGCGGCATGTCGCAAGACCTCCGCGCGCTCGTCGGCGAACTCATCGAGCGCGACGAGTTGCCCGACGTGTTCATCGGCGGCTTCTCGCTCGGCGGCAACATGAGTCTCAAGCTGGCGGGCGAATACGGCGCGAGCTTTCCGCGCGAACTGAAGGGCGTCTGCGTCGTCTCGGCCTCGGTCGAACTGGCCGCTTCCGCCGTCGCCATCGAACAGCGTTCCAACTGGGTCTACCAGCGCAGGTTCATCCGCAGCCTCAAGCGGCGCATGCGCCAGGCCGCCGCGCTCTACCCCGAACGCTACGACGCGAGCCGCCTCGCGCTCGTCCGCACGCTTCGCCAGTTCGACGAACTCTACACCGCCCCGCACGGCGGCTTTCGCGACGCGGCCGACTATTACGCGCGTTCCAGCGCGCTCCCGCTCATCCCGCGCATACAGGTGCCGACGCTCATCATCCACGCCGAAGACGACCCCTTCATTCCCTTCGACTCGCTCCGCCACCCGTCCGTCGGCGCGAACCCCAACGTGATCCTGCTCGCGCCCCGGCACGGCGGCCACGTCGGCTTCGTCGCCGACGGCCTTCTCACCGGCGAGGATCGCTTCTGGGCGGAAAACCGGCTCATCGAGTTCTGCAAAAGAATAGAAGGGGAATCAGAAAACAGAATACAGAAGTCAGAATAAAAGCGGCTATTCATTCTGACTTCTGTATTCTGTTTTCTGACTTCTGCCTTATTCTGTTTTCTGACTTCTGCCTTATTCTGTTGACGTGTTGCCGTGCATGGCAATAATCTTGAAAGCGATTTACCGACATCACGACTCGAAATCAACGGGAGGCGCCAACGGCCTGATCGTCTCGCCGCCAAGATAATGATTACGGCTCTCAAATTGGTCGCCATCGTGGTGATCGTGTTGGTCAACGGTTTCTTCGTGGCGGCCGAGTTCGCGCTCGTCGGCGTGCGGCGCGCGCGCATCGAAACTCTGGCCGAAGGCGGCGACCGCCGCGCACACCGCCTGCTCGGCATCCTCGACAACCTCAACGCCTATCTCTCCGCTTCGCAACTCGGCATCACCCTCGCCTCGCTCGCGCTCGCCATCATCGGCGAACCGACCATCGCCGCCTTGCTCGAAGCTCCGCTCCACCGCCTTCACGTGCCCGAGGCCGCCCTCCACGTCATCGCCTTCATCATCGCCTACTCGCTCCTGACCTCGCTCCACATCGTCTTCGGCGAGCAAGCCCCGAAGCTCGTCGGGCTGGAGCGCGCCGAACGGGTGGCGATGTGGTCGGCGTTGCCGATGGAGATTTTCTACAAGTTGTTCAGTTGGCCGATCCGCGCTCTCGATTGGGCGAGCGTGCGCGTCGTCCGCCCCTTCGGCATGGGCGCGTCGAGCGGGCACGCCTCGATCTACACGGAAGAGGAGATACGCCAACTCATCAACGCCTCGCACAAGGGCGGCCACCTGGAGGAAGAAGAACAGCAGTTGATCAACCGCGTCTTCGACTTCTCCGAAGCCGAGGTGCGCGAGGCCATGATCCCGCGCACGACCGTCGCGGCCATCCCCATCACGGCCTCGCTGCAAGAGGTGGAAGAGACATTCTGCGAGACGGGCTACTCGCGTCTGCCCGTCTACCGCGAACAACTCGACGACATCGTCGGCGTTCTCTTCATGAAAGATATCATGCCGTGTTTGAAGACTTCGGGGCGCACGGAGTTCGACATGGAAGCGATGCTCCACGCGCCGATGTTCGTGCCTGCGACCGCCCGGCTCGGCAACGTGCTCGCGCAGATGCAGGCGGCGCGCACGCACCTCGCCTTCGCCATCGACGAGCACGGCGGCATCGAAGGCATCCTCACGCTCGAAGATTTGCTCGAAGAGATCGTGGGCGAGATCGATGATGAATACGACGAGGAAGTGCGCGCGCAGATCATCGAAGAGGACGGCCATTTCATCCTCGACGGCATGCTCGCCGTGCGCGACGCCAATCGAAAGTTCAAGTTGAAACTGCCGGAAGACGCCGGTTATACGACGCTCGCCGGATTCCTCCTCGCGCGCGCCGGTCGCATCCTCAAACAGGGCGAGACCGTCGAGCACGACGGAGCGACGTTCACCATCGAGCGCGTTGATCGCCATCGCATCCGGCGCGTGCGCTTCACACCCGCGCCGCCGGTTGAAGAGACGGAAGGCAGCGTCGCCTAACGTCTCCCCTTTCGACCTTCGCCATAAACCTCGCACCGGCCATCACCGTCTCTCAATAACATGAGGCCGGGGTGAAGGTCGTCTCACATACACAAAAGGAGCATCAAGTATGCGCATCGCATCGTTCAACGTCGAAAACCTTTTCTCTCGCGCCCGCGCGCTTAATCAGGACACCTGGGCTGAAGGCCGGGAAATCCTGACCGCATACAGCCGCCTGAACGCGCGCCTCCAGAAGGCCGTCTACAACGCCGCCGACAAGAATGCCATCCTCGCAGACCTTGATCTACTTGGCCTCGAACGCAGCGACGAATCACCGTTCGTGCTCCTGCGGCAGAACAGGGGAAAGCTCGTCAAGCGTCCCGCGGGCGCGCCTCCTGAGATCGTGGCCGGGGGGCGTGGCGATTGGATCGGTTGGCTCGAATTGAAGGCTGAAGCCGTTAACGAAATCGCAACCCGCATGACCGCGAAGGTGATTCAGGATGTGGACGCGGATGTGCTCGCCGTTGTCGAAGCCGAGGATCGAATCGCGCTCAAACGTTTCAACGACCAGCTTCTCAAGGAACTCGGTGCGGCCTACGACTGCATCATGCTGATCGACGGCAACGACGAGCGCGGCATTGACGTTGGGTTGATGACCAAGGAAGGCATCGACATTGGGGCGGTGGTGAGCCACGTTGACGACTCGGAGGACGGCGTCCGGATTTTCAGCCGCGACTGCCCGGAGTTCACGATCCGGAAAGGCGAAAAGAGCCTCATCATCATGGTCAACCATTTCAAGAGCAAAGGCTTCGGAACGCCCGCCGTGTCCAATGCACGGAGGAAGGCGCAGGCCGCGCGCGTGCGAGAGATTTACGAACTACGTAAGTCCGAAGGCATTGACGACATTGTGATAGTCGGCGACTTGAACGATACGCCGGACAGCGACCCGCTCCGCCCGCTCCTCGGCGACGGTTCGGATTTGCGTGACATTACCGAGCACCCCAACTTCGAGAGCGACGGGCGTCCCGGAACGTATGCCAACGGCACGGCCTCCAACAAGATCGATTACGTGCTGCTCTCGCCCTCGCTTTTCGACCGGGTTACAAGCGGAAAAATCTGGCGCATGGGCGTGTGGGGCGGCAAGCACGGGACGCTGTTTCCTCATTATGAAGAGATGGAGAGAGAGACTCACTCCGCGTCGGATCATGCCGCCATCTGGGCTGACATCGACTTCTAACGACCGACGACGGGCGCGCCTCCGGCCGCGCCGGAGAGCGACCGCACGACCGGAGGCGCTTGAGACAGGAAAGGGCGTATGTCCGCCGCGCAAGCGGCGGACATACGCCGCCCTGCCGGCGTCTTCTATTTACTTCTCTATTTTCTTGAGCAGGCGCGCGGCGTGGTTGCGCGCCATGAGGGGGATGCGTTCGTCCGTGGAGAGGTCGCGCAGCACGGGGATGAGCGGCGCGGTGTCTGACAGCTCGTTGCGGCTGAGGAGACTTTCGAGGCGTTTGAAAAGTTTCACCGTGTCGGAGGGCTGATACTGCCGCGCCAGCGTGATGTCGAAGATAAAGAGTTGCTGCTCGCCGATGCCGCGATATTCTTTGACGAGCGCGGCGACCCCTTCGTCCTGCGTCCAGTTGAACTCCGCTTTGCGTTCCCGCGCGCCTTCCTTCATCGCCAACGTCATCGTGCCGAGATGCGGGAATTGCTTCTCGGCCTGATAGCTCGCGTTTGAATCGAGAAACTTCAGAGCCTCCCACGCGGCGAGCAGGCGCGCGAGCGCGGCGTCCGGGATTTGGAGCGGGTCGGTGAAAATTTCCTCGCTGTCCTTGCGCGTGAAAGAGACTCGGCCGCGCCCCGCCGCATCGTGCTCGATGACGATCCGGCGGACGACGAAATTCGGTTGACTGAATTCGTAGGAATAACGCACGGCGGCCGAGGCGTCGGCTTTCGCGTCCGCCGCATCCGCGCTCGCGGGAGACGGGGCGGGCGTCGGCTCCGGCGTCGCCGTCCGGTTGTTAGTTTTGGCGGGCGCGGGCGTCGGCGAGACGACGGGCGCGGCTTCCGTCGTTTGTCCGGGCGACGACTTGACTCCGGCCGACGACGACGAACTGCCCGCCGGTTTGCGATTCTTCTTGCTTTGCGCCGTTGCAGCGTCAAACGCCGCGCTCTGGAAGAGAAGCGCGGCGATGAGTGCTGCCGGATAAAATTTTCCCTGCTTCACGTCTATTCAAATCTAACCGAGACGAGTTTCGAGACGCCCACTTCTTCCATCGTCACGCCGTAGAGAGCGCGCGCGATCTCCATCGTGCGCTTGTTGTGTGTGATGACGATGAACTGCGTGTTCGTTGCCATCTCGGCGATCTTCGCGGTGAAGCGACCGATGTTGGCCTCGTCGAGCGGCGCGTCCACTTCGTCGAGCAGGCAGAAGGGCGACGGCCGGTAGCGGAAGATGGCGAGCACGAGCGACAGCGCGGCCATCGCCTTTTCGCCGCCGGAGAGCAGCAGCACGTTTTGCAGACGCTTGCCCGGCGGTTGCGCGATGATGTCGATGCCCGATTCCAGCACGTCGTCGGCGTCGATCATGCTCATCTCGCCGCGCCCGCCGCCGAAGAGTTCGAGGAACAGTTGCCCGAAGTTGCGGTTGATCTCTTCAAACGCCTGGCGGAAACGCTCGCGCGAGCGTCGCTTGATCTCGCGCAGGGCTTCCTCGGTCGAGCCGATGCCGTCTACGATGTCCTGCCGCTGCGTCGTCAGGAACGTCAGGCGTTCTTCCGACTCGGCGAGTTCTTCGAGCGCCATCATGTTGACCGCGCCGAAACTCTCGACCCGCGCGCGCAACTCTTCGACCCGCGCCCGTCCCGCTTCCAGATCAAACTCCGCGTCCGGCTCATACGCGGCCGCGATCTCTTCGAGCGACTGCGCGAGTTCGGCCATGCAGGCTTCGTGCAGGTAATTAAGGCGCGCGGCCGTCTCCGCGCGGTTCACTTCGAGCGTGGCGCGGGCGTCGCGCGCCGCCGCCGCGCGATGATTCAACTCCGTCAACTCATCGGAGAGCGCGTCGGCGCGGGCGCGGGCTTCCGCCAGCCGCTCCGAGGCCGTCGCCACTTCCGCCTCGCGCGCGGCGCGCTCGCTCTCCACCGAACCGCTCGTCTCGTCCATCTCGCTCATCGCGCGCCGCAGTTCCGCGAGCCGCAGTTGCATCTCTTCGATCTCGGCGGCGTGGCGTTCGAGCCTGGCTTCGAGGTCGGCGTTCTCCGTCTCCATGCGGCGGAGTTCGGAGGCCGTCGCGCGGCGACGCTCGGCGGCGGCGGCCGAAGCCATGCGCTGCCGGTTCAACTGCTCGCCTTCCACTTCGGCGGCGCGGCGTTCGGCGGCTAAGAGTTCCGCCGCCTCCGCGACCGACTGCGTGGCGGCCAGGCGCGCCGCCTCCGCCGCCTCTGCTTCCGCCAGCCCTTGCGCGCGACGCGTTTCCAATGCGCGCCGCTCCTCGGCGAGCCGCGCCGTGTCGTCGGCCACCACGCGCAGGTGGCGCGCGGCGCGTTCGATCTCCTGCGTGAGTTGCGCGGCGTTGAGTTCGCGCGCCACCTGCTCGCGCTCCTCGCGCCCGATCTGCTCGGCGACGAGAACGAGCGCGTCTTCCAGTTCGACGAGACGCGCCCTCGCCGCGCTGACGGAATCCTCCGCCGAGACGACTTCCGAAGCCAGATCGGCGGCGCGCGATTCGAGTTCGCGCATCTCGCGCCGGAAAGCCAACAGCCCCGTGCCCTCTTCGACCGCGTGCGAATTGCCCGCGCCGAGCAGTTGCCCGCCCGCCACCCATTCGCCGCGCGGCGTCACGCACATGTCGCCCGTCGTGAACGACAACGACATCGCGCCTTCCAGATCATCGCTCAGACGCGCGTTCATCTCGCGCGGAAGCGTGAGCGCGAGCACCGAGGCGATCTCGCGGGGCGCGCCGAGCAGGTCGCCGAGACGCTGGAGGCCGTTCAGCCGTTCGTCGGAGAGCGTGCCGCGTGAGAGATAATCGTTGTCCGTCTCCGCGCTCGCGCCGTGGAGACCGGCGACGAGAAAGGTGGCGCGTCCGGCGTTGTTGGCTTCGAGCCACGCGGCGGCGCGGAAGGCGTCGTCGGGCGTCGGCACGATCACGGTTTGCAGGTACGACCCGAAGATGCTCTCGACGGCGTGCTCCCATTGCGGCGCGACTTGCAGCATGTCCGCGAGCGTGCCGATGGTGTGAAAATCTTTCGCCGGGTCGATCTCGGCCTCGTCGGCGTGTTCGGCGGAAAAGATGCGCTGCACGGCCTGCGAATAGAGGGCGCGCTTCTCGTCGAGTTCGGCCAGCGTGTCGAGGCGATTGCGCACGCGCGCCGCCTCCTCGCGCATCCGCGCATATTCCGTCAGCGTCGCCGACACGAGGCTGCGCGCCGCCGCCACGCCTTCCGAGGCCGCTCCGCGTTCGATGTTCAGCACGTCGAGACGCGCGCGCGCATCCTTGATCTCCTCGCTCAAAGTCGCGGCCTGCACGGTAAACTCGGCGTGCGCGGCGCGCGCGCGTTCGCCTTCGCGCTCCAACCCTTCGGCCTGCAACGCGAGGCGTTCGAGCGTCGCTTCCAACTGCCGGTTGATTTCCGAGAGACGTTCGGCGATGGCCGTGTGCGTGAGCAATTCGGCGCGCGCCGCCTCGATGCGCATCTCGGCCTCCGACACTTCGGCGACGCGACGCGCGTAGACGGCCTCGGCCTCCTGCAAGTCTCGCGCGGTCGTCTCGGCTTCCAGGCGCAACTGCGCATCGCCCGCGCGCAAAGTCTCGCGCTCCGCCTCGACCGTCGCCAGACGCTCGCGCACCATCTCCATCTGCCCCGTGATGTCGGACACGCGCCGCTCCAGCGAAGCGGCCTGCTCAAGTTGATAAGCGCGCTCGCGCTCGCGCCGGTCGCGCTTGAGCGCAGCGTCGGCCACCGCCCCCCGCGCCGCCGCGAGTTCTTCTTCGCACTCGCGCGCTTCCCCGGTCGCCCGCCGCGCTTCCTCTTCGTGCGCTTCCAACCTGGACGCGAGCGCGGACACTTCTTCGCCCGAGGCGGCCAGGTGCGTGCGCAGTTCTTCCAGCGAGACGGTCAGCGCGCGCTCGTCGGCCGCATAGACGTGACGCAGCAGTTCGCGCAACTCTTCGCGCAGCGCGCGGTAGCGACGCGCCTTCGCCGCCTGACGGCGCAAGCTCCCGACCTGCCGCTCGATCTCCGAGACGATGTCCGAAACGCGACGCAGGTTGGAGCGCGCCCCTTCGAGCCGCGCTTCGGCGGCGCGTTGCCGCACGCGAAACTTCGTGATCCCGGCGGCCTCCTCGATGAGCGAGCGGCGATCCATCGGCTTGGCCGAGAGAATCTGCCCGATGCGCCCCTGCTCGATGATCGCGTAGTGCGCGCCCGCCAAGCCCGTGCCGGAGAACAAATCCTGGATGTCGCGCAGGCGGCAGGTGCGCCCGTTCAACAGATATTCGCTCTCGCCGTCGCGGTAGAGGCGGCGCGTCACCGTCACGGTCTCGCCGGGCGCGAAGCCGAGCGCGAGACGACGCGGACGCCAGTGACGTTTGTGATGCTGCTGCACTTTCGCCGTCAACGCTTCGGGCGTTTCGTCGCCTGAGACGACCGCGAGCGCGGTTTCATTTCCGTCGGCGGCGATCTCATTCACCGTCTCGCCCGAGACGGTCGCCCCGGCGGAAGTTGCCTGCACGACGGCGACGGACGCGTCCGCGCCGACTATGGTTCCGGCCGCCGCCGCTTCCGGCAGCAGTTTCTCCGCGACGAGTTCGCTGCGCTCGTCAATCTCTTCAAGCGTGGAATCGATGTCGTCGATGTCCGTCTCTTCCGCCGTCGCCTCGTCGCGCACGAGGTGGAGGACGACTTCGGCCATGCCGCTCGGCTGGCGATTGCGCGAGCCTTGAAAGATAACGTCTTTCATCTCCGCGCCGCGCAGGTGTTTGACACGCTGCTCGCCCAAGACCCACGCGATCGCGTCGGCGACGTTCGACTTGCCGCAGCCGTTCGGGCCGACGACGCCCGTGACGCCCTCGCCCGTGAACACGAGGTCGGTGTAGTCGGCGAATGATTTGAAGCCGGTTATTTCTAGTCGTTGTAATCTGAACATTCGTGCAACTTTCGTCTGCCTGGGACGCAGTCAGGGATGGCGAACTAAATCTCTAAAAGCACAGCCGCTAGGCGCGGCGCGGGAGACGCACACTATATGTTGGAGCGGGGTGGCTCGTCAACCACACTCTCAGGTCGAACGACCTTACTGCTGATACGAGTCGGGTTAATTTTCGCCGCAAGCTGATCTCGCCGCATTGTGTCCGACCGCTAAAACCGCGCCGCCGCCGACTCCTCTGAATCGGCGGCGGCGCGGGCACATGGTTTCTCACTCTCGCCTCGCGGCTTGAGTCGGGTTTTCAGGGTAACGCTTCCACGTTGACGAGGAAGCGGAAGTTGCCGTCGATCATCACGCCTAGACGGAACTGGAGATTGACGGCCGCCCCGGGCGCGAGCGGCGTTCCCATCGTGATGCGCGAGAGCCGCACGGACGAGTTTAAGCCGCCGCCGTTGAGTTGCACGGGCGGGTTCTCTTCGAGCGTGACGCCTTCGATGGTGATGGGATTGCCGTTGGAGTCCGTCGCCTCCACGTCGGACGACGAGAGCAAGCGCACGTCGGCCTCGCCGGATTGCCGGTTGCCCTGCGTGCTGATGTTGACGGCGCGGAAGCGCAGTTGGCGCACCGGCTCGCCCGTGTTGTTGCGGAAGCGACGGCGAATCAGGAGCGTGCCGAAAGCGGCGTTCTGCGGGTTAGCCCCGGCCGCCGTGCGCACGCGCGCACACGCGCTCGTCGGCGAACCGCCGCCCGCGCAGCCCGGATCGATGAGCGAAGCCTTGACCACGGCGTTGCGTTGAATGGGGCTGAAGCGATTCTCCGGCCCCGGCGCGCCGAGCGTCGATTGGACGCCGCCGCTGAAGAACCCGCCCTGCACGTGGACGAGCACGAAGTCGGCCGCGTTCTCGCCCGTGTCGCGCGGGAAGCCGGTCGTGAGATTACGCACGTAGCTGTAATCGGTGCCGGTCGTGCCAATGGGCGTCAGCCCCGCGCCTTCACGATACAGCGGATCGGCCGAACTGAATCCGGCGGCGTCGAGCCGGTTGGCGAGCGTGAAGTTACCGGGCGTGCTCGTTCTAAAGAGCGCGATGCCGGAGTTGTCCGGGATGTCGCTCGTGTAGGTGGCGTCGGGCGCGGCCTTGTCCGTGCCGCCGTAATTCGAGAGGCTGTAGCCGCCCGGACTGTTGTTGGCGATCAGGTAATGGCCGCGCGCCGGGATGGTCACGCCGCTCGGAACGGTGGCGAGCACGGTCAACACGCCGCTCGTGTTGGGCGCGGCCACGGTGAATCCGCCGGAGCCGTCGAAGGCGGAGACGATGATGGGCGAGTTCGTCGTGTTGTACAACTCGATGAACTCGTCGTTCGAGCCGCTGGGGCCGTTGAGCCGAAACTCGCTGATGACGAGATCGCCGACGCCGATTGCGCCGACGGTGGGACAACTGGCCGGGTCGAGATTATTGACCGCCAGATTGTCTATGAACCAGCCCGCGTTGCACGACGGGACGCTCAACACGTCGGAAGTCATGCGGAAGCGGATGCGGACGGGCAAGCCCGCCGGGTTGTGCATGCCGCCCGGCGCGAAGGCTTCGAGCGGGACGCGCACGTGGTGCAGGAGCGTCTTCGCGCCCGTGTAGGCGCGGCGGCCTTGCAGCGTGGAGCCGTCTTGGGGCGCTTCGGGCAGGTCGCCGTTGAGGCGGCCGTTGTAGCCGCCTTCGACGATGAAATTGCCGAGGTCGAAGGTGGTGATGTTGTCCGGGAAGGGCGTCGAGTTGAAGGTCGCGTCGCCGCCGACTTTGATCTCCATCACGCCGCCGTCGAAGGCCGCCTCGGTGATGAAGAAGTGATCGAACTCCATCACGGAATCGGAACTGAGGGTGAGCGGGCCGATGGTGGTGGAGAAGTCGCTCTGACCGCCGCCCTCGCTCCCGCAGTTTTCGGCCGAGTCGCCGGGGTTGTAGTCCGGCCCGTACATCATGCTCGTGACGACGCTCAACTCCGAGCCGGTCGAGACCTGCACGCCCGTCACGCGCTGGAAGTTGGGAATCTCGGCCTTCGGGTCGTCGCCCGCGTCAACGAGCGGCGGCGTGAAGCGCAGGTTCGAGTCGTCCTGCCCGGCCGCGCCTTCCTCGAAATCCTCGAAGGGGAAAGGCGGCGTGTTCGTGATGCCCGGCGAGGACGCCGCGTTGAACTTCACCTTGCGGTTGCCGGCGTTGTTCGTGTCGATCAAATTGGCATCCGCATCTCTGGCCTGAACGATGTAGTAATAGACGCGGTTGCGCTTGAGTCCCGTGTCGGTGTAGGACGTGCCGCGCACGCCCGTGGCGATGCGGTTCTGAGCGGTCGGCTCGAAGGTCGGTTCGAGCGGCGCATCGGACGACCCGACGGGCGGGCCGGGGTCTGTGGCCGTCTCCGAACGGTAGATGTCGTAGACGATGTCGGCCGTGGGGTTGAGCGAAGTCGCAGGCCCCCAACCGATCACGAGAAGGTTACAGGCTTCCGAATCGAAGACCTCGTTGACGCCCGCGAAAATGGGCGCGGGTTTGAAGACGACGCCCACGGTGATCGTGATGCTCTGCGTCAGCGCGCCGGAGACGCAGTTCATCTCGGCGTCGCGCGCGGCGCGCACCTGATAGTAATAGGTCTTGTTCAGGATCAACCCCTGCCCGCCGTCGTTGTCGTTGTAGACGGTCGGGTTGACGGGGTCGGCGGGCACGTCGGCGATGGTGACGAACGGGCCGCTCGCGCTCTCGGCGCGCGAGATGATGAAGCGCGCCGCGCCCGCGAGGGGCGAGATGGTGACGGTGGCCGTGTTGGCGATGGTGTTGGTCAGGACGAAGGTCGGGGCGGCGAGCGGCCCCTGCTGCTCGCAGGCCGCGACGCCCGCCGGGACGGAGAAGTCTTCGACGACCGTGCCGCCCACGCCGCCGTTCGACGACGAGGTGGCGTTCAGGCCGACGCCGTGGCTGGCGAACGCGCGCCAGATGAGAGCACGGTTCTCGCCGCCGGAGAGTTCGCGGTCGGCCAACAGGATCGAGTCGCGCGAATCCACGAACGTCGGGTTGCAGGGAGAGAGTTGCATGCCGCGCAGCATGAGCGTGTCGGCGAGGCGCGCGCCGTTGCGCAGGGCGGTCGAGAGCGCGCCGTTGCGATTGCCGGAGTTTTGTATCTCGGCGGTGATGAGGCCGGGACGGACGATGTGCCGGGCGGGAACGATGTTCGGCGTGACGCCGTCGGCCATGCCGGTGGAGTCCGTCGTGGTGTCGAAGTCGGGGTTGTGGGTGATGTTGCGATACTCGATCGGGTGCTGGGCATCAACCGAGCGCACGAGCCGGTTGCCGATGTAGAACTGCGCGCCCGTGCCGCCCGCTTGATTCGGGTCGAGGCGGCGCGTGCCGTCGAAGAAGACGCCGTTCGGGTCTTTCATGATCAGCAACTCGCGCATGTCCCAGAGCGTTGCGCTCCACAACTCGCCCGTGTCGTGCGTCTCGAAGGGGATCGCGCCGGGGTCGGGGTCGGGGAGCGCGGCCGGGTTGTAGCTGCGGTCGCGGCGCGTCAGCCCGTTGCCGTTGATCGACTGGTAAGACCAGCGATAGTTGGTGACGGGGATGCGGCGGATGGCTACGTCGAACTCGCCCGTCACGTACTCGCCGATGGCATCGTCGTCGCCCATCGAATCCGATAGGTAGTCGCCCCAGCCTTCGCCCTGACCGCCCGACTCGCCGACGAGTCCGTTGCCGACGCAACCCGTCTCGCCTTTGCCGACGGCGCGGTTGTTGATGGCGTGCATCTGTTCGTGCGCCACCACGTCGAAGTCGAAAGAACCGTCGGCGCGGCGGAAGCCCGATTCGGTGAAGAGGTACATCTGCATGCGCGGGTGCGCGCCTTCGGCCGTCGGCGACATGTTGGCGTTATCCGTGCCGGAGCCGTCCTGCACCTGCGCGATGATGCCGTCGCGCCCGGAGCCGCCCCGGCCGAAGTTGTCCTGCTGCATGTTGAACAGGGCTTCGGTGAAGCCGATGCTGTAGAGATAATCGTGGACGATGTTGTTGAAGTAAAAGAGCGAGAGCGTGCCGGGGAAGATGTCCGGGTCGGCCGTCGCCGGGAAGGTGACGCGCCCGCCGACGTTGACGACCGGCGTGCAGGGGCCGACGCCCACAGGGTTGTTGCAAACCGGGTCGAGGCCGCCGAACTCGAACGAGTTGGTGAAGACGAAGTGCGGGTCGGTGAACTGCCGCGCGGGGTCGTAGCCGCGGATGCCGTTCGTCGTCTCGTTATCGTTGGCGCGGTCGTCCGAGACGAGCACGTTGTTGCCTTCGGTGTAGTTCGACTGGAAGACCTGCGCGAGCGTGCGCCCGTCGGGCAGCGTCACGGGCGAGGTCAAGGGCGTGAGCGTGGCCGAGAAGGGCTGGTCGCAGTCGCGCGTCGGAACGTCGCCCGTACAAGGGACGGGGGCGTTCTCCGGCAGGTTGCGGCGTTGGGCTTCCGGCGCCATCGTGTAGCCGTAACCCTTCGTGGCGGCGCGGTTGGTGTCGTCCTCCGTGATCTCCAGTCCGCCGGTGCCGGTCGGCAGGTAGTACCAACCGAAGGGCGAGCCGGGCGACGGATTGGACGCGTCGGGCATGCCGCGCTGCAACTGGCCGAAGGGCGTGTTGTAGACGAGATTGAACAGCGCGCCGCCCGTCACCGAGAACGGATTCTCGGTGCGCGCGCGCACCATGCCCTCCATGAAACCGCGTCCCTCGCCGCGCGAGACGGTGGCGGGCTTCGCCACGTCGGCGCGGTAGCCGGGTCGCTGGCCGCGCGTCGCGGGGCGACCGTAGGCATTGCCAAAGGTGCCCGTGTTCGCGTTACAGGCGAGCGGCGCGGTGAAGGGCGGGTTGTAAGTACAGGTTCTGCGCCCGGCGAGGGCGGTCGGCGCGGCATCGACAACCAGCGCGCTGGCCGTGCCCGTCGAATTGAAACCTTCGAGTAAATCCTGCACGTCGGGGCGGTAAGAACCGCGCCGGCTGTCGATGGGGCCGCCGCCGGGCGGGCCGAACGCGGGTTGCGGGGCGCGATTCTCGGCTTTGCCTTTCGCGGTTTTCGTCCTGCCCTGAAACATCGTCAGGCTGAAGCGGTGCAAGACCTCGCCGGTCTGCGCGTCCACCACGTTCTGCCACACGATGCCGGAATACTGCGGCGTGGTCAGAGTAAACTTGTACGCCTGTCGCGCCTCCGCGCCGAGCGGGAAGACGGTGCGCGTCACGATGATGTCGTCCGTGAACAAATTGCCGCCGCTGAATTTTTGGCCGTCGCTGTAGCGGGCTTTGGATTTGCCGTAGGAGGCGAGCACGCGCGTCGTGCCGAGCGACTTACCGTTGTAGCCCGGCAGCCCCATATCTCTGGCCGCGTAATCGATGGCGGCGGCGGGCGAGATCGCCACCGTGTTCGTCACTTTCAACTGCGGGAAGCTGTCGCTGCCCACGCTCAACACGCGACCCTCGCGGTTGACGTTCACCAGCACCTCGCCCTTGTAAACCGGCACGCCGCCGACCTGTTGCTCGAACACCAGCACATCGGTGCCGAGGTCGGGGATGTGGGAGCGGCTCTTGACGTGCAGCGAATTGAGGTCGGCCTCGGTGAAGCGGAAAATTCCCTGCCAGCGTTTGAGGAAACCGCGCGCGATCTGTTCGGCGTCGCCCCCGGTGGGCGGCGTGAGATAACCGGCGTGGCTGAAGAGGTGGCGCGGCGTGTTCGTCAGAGCGTTGTACTGCACGACGAGCGGCGCGCCGCCGACTTCCGCCTGCAAGGCTCTCAAACCTTGCGCCTGCGTGCTGGAGAGGGCGCGCGCGACGGGGCTTTTGGGTACGCCGTGCGCGCCGCCGCGCACGTCCTTTTCGGGCGGGCGCAGGCCGCCGCTGCGCGGGGCATCGATCAAATCCTGCTTCACGGCTTCGGCGGCGGAACCGAACAGGCCGGGCATGATGACGGCCAGAGCAAGCAGCCCCAGGGCGGTTGCGAGAAAAATTCGGCGGGTATTCATTAACGTGTCCCTCCAGAGAATCGGCAATCCTTGTCTGTGTGCCACGCGGCGGAATGCTCAAACGGTAAGCACGGCGTGACGGCCTGTGTAGATTCTTCTCTCCACCGCCTGTCGGGGGTCGGGAACAGAGAGCGCGATGTGGCGCGACTTGCGAAAAGCGGAAATTTATTCCGACGTTGTTACTGCGCAGACTACGCCCGCGCGGTTGAGAAATACTTGAGACCGCGCCCGTCCGGGCGGCGCGTCAAGCTCTATTTCAATTGCATTCACATTGCGAACGCGTTGCGCCCGAAAAATGCGCGCAGTTATTCCCGACGCGGCGCGCTGCGGGAGCGGCCTGACGCCGGGAGCGAGCGGGTTCAGATTAGAAGTTTGCTCAAACGAAACTTTCGACTTGGTAGCACGGCAACGCCGGATCGAACGGCTGGCTCGCCTCATCCGGGTAGATAGACGACAATTCGCGTCGGGGTTTGCGAAAGGAAGGCCGGGGGGTTGGCTTCGCACAAGCGAATTGTGACGTTTTTTTTTACAGGGGCGGACATTACCACCCCGCCCGATTTTTCGTCAATGAAATGACGAAGGGCAAGATGTGAAATTTTTGTCACGACGAGCCGGGCGGAGTTTCGCTCCTGAACATCAACCGCCGCCTCGGCCACGGATCGGCCTTCAACGGGCGACCGACTATCTCTGCGCGAGGTCGCGGCGCGCGTAGAGATTGAGGGTCACGCCGGGGCGCATCGGGTAGGTTCCGACGAGTTGATAGCTCGCGCCGTTCGTGGCTTCCATCTGCGCGCTCTGCGTCGTGCTGGTGATGACCAGGGCGTCGGTGGTGGTGGGGATCACGCGGCTTTGATAGCCGACGCGCTTGTAGTCGCGGAAGTACCAGGGCAACGGCCAGTATTCGGGCGCGGCCACGTTGATGCTCGTCTCGAAGCGCGTGCCCGCGCGTTCGGCGATGCGGTCAACCTCTCTGAGCATGTCCAGATACTCGCGCTTCGTGTGCGCGTAGACGTAGATGTAACGGTCGTTGTCGTAATGCACGAAGTTGAGTTTGACGGTCTGGTAGGCGGCGACGGCGAGCGCGACGCCGAGCACGCCGAGCGCGAGCGCGCGCCCGTGCCGCCGGTAGAGCCAATCGATCAAGTAGCCGCCCGTGAGGGCGAACGGGACGAGCATGCTCAGCACGAGCCACGGCGTCTTGTATTTGATGAGCGAGTAGGCGGCGAGCAGGCCGAAGCCCCAGAGCGCGGTGAAGAGTGGGAAGCGGCGGCGCGGCGCGCGGAGGAGGGCGACGAGCGCGCCCGCCGCCGCCAGCAGGAACAGCGCGGGTTCTTCGCCGAACTCCCATTTCCCGCCCGTCGCCGTGTCCGTCCGGTCGATCACGAGCCACTGTAGATACTTATGCCAGCCGTAGCCGTGAAAGCCGCTCTCGCCCGTCTTCTTCCAAACTTTATACGCCTCGACGGCGTCCCAGACGCCCTTCGAGTTGGTGAAGAAGGACGAGTAGAACAGGATGTTGACGAAGAGAAAGAGACCGAGCGCGGCCGTGAGCAGGACGATGATGCGCGTCCGGCCGCCGAGCCGTCGCACGAGTGCGTGCGTGTCGATGCGGCCTTCGCCCTCGCCTCCCTTCCCCGTCTGCCTGCCGCGCGCGCGCCTGCCCGTCGCCCGCTCGCGCGCGTCGAACCAGCCCCGCCGCGCGGCGAGCGAGGCGTAGCCCCACGTCATCCCCCACGCGATCAAGAGCACGCCCACGGAAATGAAAGCGGTCTCCTTCGTCGCAAACAACAGCGCGGCCGAGACGGCGGCGAGCACGAGATACATCGAACGCTGGCCGTCGTATCGCTTGAGCAGCATGACCAACACGCCGACGCCGAACAGGATCAACGCGAGCGCGACGGGGTAATACTTCGGCACGTAGGCCGCGACGAGCGACGCGGCGACGAGCATGAGCGCGGCCGCCGCGATCCCGAAGGTCAGAGGCGCGTCCGGCGCGCCGTCGGGCGACTCCGGCGGCGCGCCGGATTCGTAAAAACGCAGCGCGGCCACGACGATGCCGAGCGTGAAGAACACGAACATCATCTCGTGGATGAAGTAGCGCGAGAAGAAGACGACGCCGGGCGAGAGCGCGAGCAGCGCGCCGGCCGCGAGCGCGCCGACGCGCCCGATGTAGCGACGCAACCCGAGCGCGAGCCAGATGGTCGCCAGCCCGAAGACGAGCGGCAGGAGGCGCACCGTCCACGTGCCGTACATTTGCAGACGCTCGGCGGCGAGCGCGAGCGGCAGCGTGAAATAGTAAAGCGTCGGGCCGTGATAATTGGTGGGGTCGTAGGCGAATTTGCCCGTGCGGATCAGGTTGTTGAGGAAGAAGCCGTTGACGCCTTCGTCGTGGTGCATCGGCCGGAGTTCGAGTTGGTAGAGGCGCACGAGCGCGGCGACGAACAGCACCGACGCGTAAGCGATCCACCACGCGACGCGGGACGGTTCCGCGTCGGCCGCTGTCGGCGTACCGGCGAGGCCGCCGTGCGTCTCGTCGCCCTCCGCGGCGGCGGCGGCGTTCGCCCAACGCCCCTTCGGTTTACCGGCGCGCGATTTTGTAGAGGCTGTACCCACCTGTCTCCCCCACCTTTGTGAAGCGTCTGAAGAACAATTCGTTGACCGGAATTGCGGCGCGCTCAAGCGGGCTGACGACGACGTAATCGACGCCGTGCTTCGCCATCAAGCTCTCCGCGTCGGGCGCGCCCGCGTACATGCGTTTGAGTTCGGCCTCGCGCGGCGCGTAGTCGATCCCTTGCGACCAGAGATGCCCGGCGTAGCCCATCAAGGCGCGCCGTCCGGTTAAATAAACGGGGTGATTATAAGTCGGGGCGTGGAGAATCAGTGAGCGCGGAGCGGTCTCGGTTTTAACGATCTCGGCGAACGCGATTCCCTTCCCGTCGAACTCCCGCTGCTCCGACGCCTCGGACACGACGCGCCACACGTCGAGCGCGCCCGCCGCCGTCAACGTCAACAACAGGACGATTGCGGCCGCGCGCGCCGCCAGGTGCAGACGCCACAAACGCGCCAGCAGCAACGCGACGAGCGGCACGGAGGCGACGTACCAGTAGTACAGCACCTTGATGTTGTCCCAAATCCACGGCGAGATTTTCCCCGCGTTCGAGATGATGAACAGGAGCGTGAAGGGCAGGTAAAAAAGCAGCCGCCGCCTGGACGCGACCGCGCCGCCACGGCGACCGCGCCACGCCAACCACGCCACCGCGCCCAAAAGCAACGGGATGAACAACCCCGTGTTCTTGAACCAGAACCACAGCGCGTCCTGCTCGCCGCGATCCCAACCGAACTGCCACCCGAAGAAACTCCCCGCCCGCGCCGCGCTCCCGCGCGTCGCCCACCACATCTGCGGCGCGGCGATGACGAGCGCGACCGCGAAAAAGATGAACCACGCACGCCAACGCGGAAACAGCAACGCCAGACACCCGCCCATCAACATCAACACGACGAAACTGTGCGCGTGCGCGAGCGGCAACAACCCCGCGACCACGCCCGCGCCGAGCATCCGCGCGTCGGTGGGGGAAAGGGTCAAGGGTAAGGGGAAAAGGTTAAACGCGGGGATCGGCGGCGGCTCATGTCGCGTGGTCGAAACGCGCTTCTCTTTCTTACGCGATTTCTCTCTTCCCCTTTCACCCTTCACCCTTCCCCTTTCTTCTTCCTTTACCCCTTCCCCCTTCCCCTTTTCCCCCTCATCGCTTCCCGTCGCCAGCCACCATTGCGTGATGATGACGAGCGCGAGCGGCAGGCCGAGCAACAATCCGCGTTGCGGCACGAGCAGCGTCGTGATCGCGTTGCCCCAGCGAAACCCGCCGTTCGCGCCGATCGTGTAATCGTGCGGCAAGCGGCCGAGCAACTCGAAGAAGCCGAGATTGCCGCCGCTCCACTCGCGCGCGAACACCCACCAGCCGAGGCCGCCGCTCAAGAGCGCCAGCGCGGGCGCGATGAGCGCGGCTGTGCGATCGCCGCCGGTCAACTTCAGCGCGAAGCGATACAGCAACCCGACGAGCGCGAGCGCGAGCACGAAATTCTCCAGAAAGAGCGCGCCCTCCAGCGTCGCCCCGGCGCGCACGAACATCGCCGCCACGAAGTCCACGATGAACGGGTAGGTCAAACGCGCGCCCGCGTATTCGGGATGCACCGGCGGGAAGTTCTCCCCGTAAACGAAACCCGTGATGATGCTCAGGTGAAACGGCAGATCGCCGAGGTTGTTATCGACGCCCGTGAAAATCTCGCCGCCGCGCACGAACATCGCGCGACTGTAAACCCGCCAGAACAGGAACGCGCACGCGACGAAGAAGATGAGCGCGCCGGTCGTCGCCGCTTGCGGCCGCGTGACCACATCCGTCACGTCGCGCCACGCCCGCGCGGCGTCGAATCGCACGCGCTCGCGCCAATCACTTTTCGCCAACAGGGCGAGCGGCGCGGCGACGATGGCGGCCGAGATGATCAGAGACGCGGGCGTGAGTCCGAGGAAAGAGGCGAAGACGAAGCCGACGAGGCCGAGGGCGGCCAGTCCCGTGCAGGCTCCGGCCGCGAGGCGCGCGAGGAAATGCGCGTCGCGGTCGTAGAGGTAGGTGACGAGCGCGCCGCTCATAATGGCGACGAGCGCGAGTATGAATGCCATGTGCAAGTGCGTCCGACGCGAAACCTATGCGGGTGAATTTGAAAACTTCGGGCGGCGATCGTCGCGCGTGCGCGCCGATTCGCCGGCGCGCGAGATTATACGCGAAGCGGCGCGCGAAGTCCGCAGCCTCTTTTTGCTTTTGCCCCGTGGTCTTTTTTGCTTTTGCCTTTCCGCGCCCCACGGTGTAAAAGAGGTCTATCCGCAAGTAAATCGCGTGTGTTTAATGTAGAGAGGTTCCACCATGCTCCGCGCAGGTATTGTCGGGCTGCCGAACGTCGGCAAGTCCACGCTGTTCAACGCGCTCACGGCGCAGACTTCCGCGCTCGCCGCCAACTACCCGTTCGCCACCATCGACCCGAACATCGGCGTCGTCGCCGTGCCGGACGAACGCCTCGCCCCGCTCGCCGTGATCGTCAAAACGAACACGATCGTCCCGGCGACCGTCGAGTTCGTGGACATCGCGGGGCTGGTGCGCGGCGCGTCCAAAGGCGAAGGACTCGGCAACCAGTTTCTCGCCAACATCCGCGAGACGGACGCCGTGATCCAGGTCGTGCGCTGCTTCGAGGACGACAACATCGTCCACGTCGAAGGCTCGGTCAACCCGGAGCGCGACATCGAGACGATCCAGATCGAACTCGCGCTCGCCGACCTCGCCTCCGCCGAACGCCGCCGCGAACGCGCGCAAAAAACCGCCAAGGGCGGCGACAAAACCGCGCTCGCCGAAATCGCCTTGATCGACAAACTGCTCCCCGTGCTCTCCGAAGGCCAACCCGCGCGCCTCGTCCCGATGACGGACGAAGAACGCGCCACGGCGCGCACGCTCTTTCTCCTCACGATGAAGCCGACCATCTACGCGGCCAACGTGGACGAGGCGACGCTCGCCGCCCCCGAAGATAACGCGCACGTCAAAACGGTGCGCGCGCTGGCCGCGAGCGAGGCGGCGGAATCGGTCGTCATCTGCGCGCAGATCGAGGCCGAACTCGTCGAACTCTCGCCCGAAGATCGTCAAGGCTATTTGCAGTCGCTCGGAGTCGAAGGCAGCGGCGTGGACGACTTGATCAAGAGCGCGTATCGCCTGCTCGGCCTCATGTCGTTTTTGACGGCGGGCGAAAAAGAGGTGCGCGCCTGGACGATTCCGCGCGGCACGCGCGCCCCGCAAGCCGCCGGGACGATCCACTCGGACATCGAGCGCGGCTTCATCCGCGCCGAGATCGTCAGCTACGCAGACCTCACGCGCGCCGGTTCTTACGCCGCCGCCCGCGAACAGGGCTTGCTCCGGCTCGAAGGCAAAGAGTACGTCATGCAGGAAGGCGACATCGTCAACTTCCGCTTCAACGTCTGAGGTCTACTCACGCTCATCGATTTTCGCGCCCGCTGCGTCCTGATCCGAAACCGCTCGTCCGCCTTGGTTCTTTCGTGGTTGAAGGAGTTTGACATCTCGCGGGGCGCATAAAAAAGAGGGGCGAGGGTTCTAGCGCCCCTCCGCCCCTTCGCCGCGTGTGCGGTGCGTGTTTAGCTGCTACGCCTTACGCCTTAGCGGCGACGGCGAACCTTGGCGACCACTCCGGCCAGACCCGTGCCGAGCAGCAGCATCGTCGCCGGTTCGGGCGTGGGAACCGTCTGGCCGTTGATCAAAAGCTGCGCGGTGTTCCCGCCGCTCCCGCCGAACAGTCCCTCGTGGCCGGTCTGGACGGTGGGATTCCTGAGCGTCGTGATCGCGCCGCCGATGGCGAAGAGTCCGCCGCTGCTTTGGATCGCCGCCAACGCCTCGGCGTTCAGGTCGATGGTTAAATAACTACTGCCGTAAAACATCGGGGTGGGCACCGTGACCTGAGCGTAGACCGTGCCCGAACCCAGATCGTCATAGATCGCGACGCCTTCCTGCGTGCCCAACAGGGCGGGGTTTTGCACGGCGTAAAGGACGTAAGTTTCCGAAGGGTCGGCTTGCAGGTTGCTGTCGCCGGGCATGTAAATGCGAAGTTGCGCGCTGGTCACGCCCGTCACGTAGGTCAGGTCGAAGACGAAGTAATTGCGAAGCACCTCACCGCTGGCCGCGCCCACGAAGTAGTTGTTGGCGAGGTTGGGGTGATTGGGGGGCGTGACGCCGTTGTTGGTTCCGGTATTCGTGTACCACCCTTGCCCGACGGCGTTTATGACGAGCGGGTCGGCCTTCGCACCGGCGGACAGCGCGAGCAGCAGACCGAGCGAGGCCAAAGCGAGAATAAGTGTACGGCGCATGGACGAAACTCCTTTCAGGCTATGGACGCGATGCCGGCAGCCGCAGGGGGATGTGGCTAACGCCTGTGCAGCACGTTGACGCGGTTACAATTCGGGGAGGCGCATTAAATCACACGCCGGTCGGCGGTACAAGAAAAAAGCGGCGGGCCGAAGTTGCGCGCATCTCTGAAAAAGCAACATGGTTTCGCGCCGCCGACGGCGGAACCGCGTCTCGCGCGGACTTGCCGCGCCTGAGATCGCAATCGCGCGTAGAACGGGCGCGCCGTCAGTCTCCGTGACGGCATCTCCGGCCGCACCGTCGATTGCTTTAAACGCTCCCGTGGTCAACTGAACAAATTCAGGTGTGCGAATTATGGAGAGGCTACCCATCCACAAACCTTCCAGGGAAGAACTTCTGGCCGCCGCCGGGAAGACCGTGCGGTCGGTTATCGCGCCGGACTTGCGCGTGCTGTTTTGCGGCATCAATCCCGGACTGTACACGGCGGCGGTCGGCCACCACTTCGCCCGCCCCGGCAATCGTTTCTGGCCTGCCCTGCATGCCTCCGGCTTCACGGACAGGCTGCTCTCCCCTTTCGAGGGACACGAACTTCTCGCGCGCGGCTATGGCATCACCAACGTGGTCGAGCGCGCGACGGCCACGGCCGCCGAACTGTCGGCCGCCGAGTATGTCGAAGGCGGACGAAAGTTAGAGGCCACGGTACGACGCTACCGCCCGGCATTTCTCGCGGTGCTCGGCGTCGGCGCATACCGGACGGCGTTCGCCCGCCCGAAGGCTGCGCTCGGCCTCCAACCCGAATCGATCGGCGACACCTCCGTCTGGGTGCTGCCGAATCCGAGCGGCCTGAACGCGCATTACCAGCCGAAGGATTTGGCGCGCATGTTCCGCGAGTTGCGTCTCGCGGTGGAGGCCGGGACGGACGCGCGGCCGCGCGCTCGTTGAAAAAGTCAGCCCGACGCAAGGCTCCGACTCTGTCACGCGCGCAGGCGAGTGAATGTACTTTGAGGAAAAGGCGAACTGGCTTTTAAGGCGAACTAGCTTTTAACGCGCGGCTCCTGGTAGACGGGATGAAAGGTGCGCGTCGTGTGTTCGGTGACGCTGGCGACGGGCAGCGGGTCGGTCGAAGAAGCGGGCATGTAGGTTTGCTCCGACGGCGCGTGAAGTTCTCTCGCTTCGGATCGCTTGGGTTGCGCCTGGAGGCTCGGAGCGGCGGCGGGGAGTTGTACGAGACGCGATAGGATGCGAATCAGCATCACGTCTATGATGAGAATCATCAAGAGACCGGCGACGCTCAGGATGCCCAGCAGGGGAGCCGGCAGCGGCTTCTCAGCCCCGGCCAAACCGGCCAGAGAGAAGAAGAGGATCACGAAGCCGAGCAGCGTGGTCAGCGTGATGGTCGCGCCGAGCGTATGCACCGGGCTTTTGATGTCAACGAAGACCGTCTCCGGTCTCGTGGTCAGAGATGAATTGACCACCGCGCCGCAGCGGTTGCAGTAGTTGAGTCCGGTTTGCATTTCCGTGCCGCACGTCTGGCAGTACATAGTCTCTCCGAAATAGGTATTTGAGGTTGGCAGTTAAACAACGCGCCCGCTCGAAGGTGGACGAGGAGCGGGCGCGTTGCTTTCTTGCAGGGGTGGGCGCGTCTATCAGCGCATCAGGGCGCGGATCGCGACGAGCGCGAGATAGCCGATAGCGACGACGACGGCGAGTTTGATCACGCCGACGGCCAGCCCGATGATCATGCCGATGCCGCCCAGGACGATCCCGGCCGCCGCGAGCAGCAACGGCACGCCGATCACCAACACCACCAAACCGAGTGCGATTATTCCGATAATTCTCCACATATCATTCATCACTTCCACCTCAACTTCCGTAGCTTGAATTCCCGTGCGCGCGTCGGAAATATCGTGCCCCGTCCGCGCGCTCGCCCTCCTATACGAACAACCCACGGCGAACGTTCCATCCAAGACTTCGGACTGATTCAGGCGCGTCGCGCTCCCCCAACGCGCCCGGAAATTGTGTTAAGCTATGATAGCAAATCTCTCGATAAGCAAAAGATTTTTTACGCCGGAAGTTGCCCGCGCGGGCGTCAACGTTTCCGGCCGTAGTTCAATCTGGAATGGTAGACGGATGCCGCGACGTAAAACCGATAGCCTGTTTGACGAACCCGAACCGGACGCCCTGGCGGAGACCGTGGCGGCCGCCGATGCGCCGCTCGCCGAGCGGATGCGGCCGCGCACGCTCGAAGAGTTTGTCGGGCAACGCCACCTGATCGGCGAGGGGCGCATCCTGCGCCGCCTGATCGAAGGCGAGGGCGCGCTGCCCTCTCTGATTCTCTGGGGCGCGCCCGGCACGGGCAAGACGACGCTCGCGCGCCTGCTCGCGCGCCATAGCGAAGCGGAGTTCATCGCGCTCTCGGCCGTCTTCTCCGGCGTCAAAGATTTGCGCGCGGCCATCGGCGAGGCGCGCGAGACCAAACGCACGGGACGCCGCACCGTCCTCTTCGTAGATGAAATCCATCGCTTCAACAAGGCGCAGCAGGACGCGCTCCTGCCCGCCGTCGAAGACGGCACGGTGACGCTTATCGGCGCGACGACGGAGAATCCCTCGTTTGAAGTTATCAGCGCGCTGCTCTCGCGCTCGCGCGTGCTCTCGCTCGAACCGCTGACCGAGGCCGACATCGCCGCGCTCATCCGTCGCGCCCTGGCGGACGAAACGCGCGGCCTGGCAAACTTGCACCCGCAAGTTTCCGACGACGTGCTGGCGCGTTTCGCGCGCGCCTCGGGCGGCGACGCGCGCGTCGCACTCACCGGACTCGAAGCGGCGGTCGAGTCAACCGCGCCCGACGAGACGGGCGTGCGCCGGATCACCGACGAGATCGCGGTCGAAGCCCTGGGGCGCGCCCGCTATGCTTACGACAAGGGCGGCGAGGAGCATTACAACCTCGCCTCCGCGCTCATCAAAAGTTTGCGCAACTCGGACGCGAACGCCGCGCTCTACTGGCTCGCGCGGCTCATCGAGGGCGGAGCCGACCCGCTCTTTATCGCGCGCCGCCTCTGCATTCTCGCCTCCGAAGACGTGGGACTGGCCGACCCGCAGGCTATGGCGCAGGCCGCCGCCGCCGCGCAAATCACCGCGCTCATCGGCCTGCCCGAAGCTCTCTACCCGCTCTCGCAGGCGACGATTTATCTCGCGCGCGCGCCCAAGTCGAACGCCGTCAAACGCGCCTACTTCGCCGCCGCCGAGGATGCGCAGGAGACGGCGCGCGAACCCGTGCCCCTGCACCTGCGCAACGCCGTCACGCCGCTGATGAAACGCGCCGGTTACGGCGGCGGCTACCGTTACGTCCACGACGACCCGCACGCCAAAGACGAGATGGCCTGCCTGCCCGAACAACTGCGCGGCCACGAATATTACAAAGGGGACGAGGAATAAGAAGTCAGGAGACAGAAAACAGAAGTCAGAAGTGAGTCAATGCGAGCCATGCTTTTATTCTGACTCCTGTATTCTGTCTCCTGACTTCGCCATTTGATTTTTATGAGTGAGAACAAGACGGACAAAGAGTTGGCTTTCCTGCACGACCTCTACATCGCAACCGACTGGGGCGAACGTTTCGCGGGGTTGCTCGATGATCACGTGCAAGTGCCGAAAGCCGGCCACGCGCTCTACGTCGCGGCGGGCACGGGCGGCCACGCGCTCGCCCTCAAAGAACGCGCGGGTCGAGATATGACTTTGATCGGCGTGGACGAGAGCGAAGCGCGGCTCGCGCTGGCGCGGGCGAAGGCGGCGGCGACGAAGTTGGACGAGGTGACGGAGTTTCGCCCCGCGCAACTCGAAGCGTTGTCGTTCGAGGACGAGCAGTTCGATCTCGTCATCGCCGACGCTTCGCTCGTGGCGGCGGAGCGTCTGCCGGAGGTGTTGGCCGAGATGGTGCGCGTCGCCGCGCCGGGCGCGACCGTGGCCTTCACGCTGCCGACCGCTTCCAGTTTCGGCGAATTCTATTCGATCTACTGGGAAGCCCTGATGAACGCGGAGTTGCTCGACCTATCGCCCGTCGTGGAACAATTGATCAGCGAACGCCCGACCGTCGCCGAGGTGGAAATCCTGGCGGCGCGTGAAGGTCTCGACCTGGTGCAAACGTGGACGAACATCGAGGAGTTCGACTACGAATCGGGCGAAGAATTTCTCAACGCGCCGCTCGTCAGGGATTTCCTCCTGGAGGGTTGGCTCGAACCGCTCGGCGCGGACGATGAGGGGCGCACGCGCGTCCTCGCGGAAGTTAAACGAATCATCGACGAGGAGCGCAACGAGGCCGCCTTCTCGCTCACCGTCAAGGCCACGCTGGTGCTCGGGCAGAAGGCCGCCTGACCCGCCGCCGGGACGCAAACTAAAGAGTCGCCGCCAAT
>DASVVO010000075.1:0-89316 GCA_036386515.1 Pyrinomonadaceae bacterium | reverse complement strand
CATCATTATTCAATCGTCCCTACGGGACTCCGGGTAAAAGAGCCATTAACTATCCCCGGCCATCAATGGCCGGGCTATTAGCAAATGTCCCTCCGGGACAAACACGGCTTTACTTTTCACACAGCTTCAAAGGAAGGCGAGACGGCCACGTTGGCCGTCTTTTTCTTTGGTGTCCGCCCGTGTTGGCAAAGGCGACGAAATCCGTCCATAATGGTTTAACGAAGGAGTCCCCGTGTGAAGATCGCAACCATCGAACTGCGTGAAATTCGTTTACCGCTGATACATTTTTTCGAGACCAGTTTCGGGCGCACGACCGAGCGAAGAATCCTGCTCGTGCGCGCGCTCGATACGGAAGGCGTGGAGGGTTGGGGCGAATGCACCGCCGGCGAAGGGCCTTTCTACAGCGAGGAGTGGACGGAGAGCGCGTGGTCTGTGATCAAACACTACCTCGCGCCGATGACGGTCGGGCGCGGAGTGGAACGCGCGGCGGCGGTGTCCTCCCTGATGCGGCCGGTGCGGGGCAATCGCATGGCGAAGGCCGCCATTGAAACGGCGTGCTGGGACATCGAGGCGCGCCACGCCGGGTTGCCGCTCTGGAAGTTGCTCGGCGGCGAGCGCGCGGAGATCGCGTGCGGCGTCTCCATCGGCATTCAGGACACGCCCGAAGCCTTGCTCGACAAGATCGGGCGCGAACTCGCCGCGGGCTACCAGCGCATCAAGATCAAGATCAAACCGGGCTGGGACTCGGCCATCGTCGAGCGCGTCTGCGCGGAGTTTCCCGGCATCCAATTGATGGTTGACGCCAACTCCGCCTACACGCTCGAAGACGCCCCGCTGTTCCGGCAGATGGACGAATACGGCTTGATGATGATCGAGCAGCCGCTGGCCTACGACGACATGGTTGACCACGCGCGCTTGCAGGAACAGGTCTCGACGCCCGTCTGTCTGGACGAGTCGATTCGTTCGAGCGACGATGCGCGCAAGGCGATCGAGATGGGCGCGTGCCGCATCGTCAACGTGAAACTGGGTCGCGTGGGCGGGCATGGCGAGGCGCAGCAGGTTGAGCGCGTGTGTCGTGAGAAGGGTGTGCCGGTGTGGTGCGGCGGCATGTTGGAGTCGGGCATCGGGCGCGCGCACAACATCGCTCTGGCGACGCTCGCGGGCTTCACGCTGCCCGGCGATGTCTCGGCCAGCGCGCGCTATTGGGAAGAAGAGATAATCGAGCCGCCCGTCACCGTCACGCCGCACGGCACGATCGCCGCCCCCGCCGCGCCCGGCCTCGGCTTCGAGATCAAACATCACAGGATCGACCACCTGACGGTGAGGAAAGAGACTTTCAAGGCGGATTGATCGCCGGGCGCGAGGTGGAGCGCGGAAGGCTGTTGAGAGCATATGCCGTTTGAGTTGAAACAGAGTGAAGCGAGCGCGCTCGCGGAGTATTTTGCCGGGCGCGAGGGCGAACTGTTGGCGTCGGTGCGCGCGTTGGTTGAAACGGAATCTCCGTCCGGCGACGTGGCCGGCAATGCCGGGGTCGTCTCCCTGCTCGCCGAAGCCGCGCGCAACCTCGGCGTCGAAACGGAGGTCACGCTTGAGTCCGACGAGACGTACGGCGCGCACCTGTTGATTCGCGCTTCCGCCGGCCTGCCGGACGATGCGCCGACGACGCTGATTTTGGGGCACACGGACACGGTTCACCCGCGCGGCTCGATCGAGCTGCGGCCGTGGCGCGAGGAGGAAGGGCGCGTCTATGCTCCTGGCATCTTCGACATGAAAGCGAACTGCGCGCTCGCCCTCGAATCGCTGCGCGCGTGCGCGACGCTTGGCTTGCGCCCGTCGAACCCGGTCGTCATCCTGTTGACGTGCGACGAGGAAGTCGGGAGCGAGAGCGGACGCGCGCTCGTCGAAGCGGAGTCGCGCCGCGCGGCGCACGTGCTCGTGTTTGAACCCTCCGCGCCGGGTGGGCGGGCGAAGACCGCTCGCAAGGGGACGAGTTCCTACACGGTGCGCGCCGCGGGCATCGCCGCGCACGCCGGGCTTGACCCGGAGAAGGGAGCGAGCGCGATTCTGGAGATCGCGCGGCAGATCGAGCGGCTGCACACGCTCACTGATGCGGCGCGCGGCGTCACCGTCAACGCGGGCGTCGTTTCGGGCGGAACGCGTTCCAACGTGGTCGCCGCCTCGGCGGAGACGGAGGTTGACGTGCGTTTCAGCACGATGGACGACGCGCTGCGGATGGAAGAGACGATCCTGAATTTGCGCTCCTTCGACGAGCGCGTCACACTCTCGATAGAGGGTGGCATCAATCGCCCGCCGCTCGAAAGAAGCGCGGCGGTCGTCGCGCTCTACGAGCACGCGCGGCGCATCGCTTCACTGTTGGACTTCGAGTTGGGCGAGGCGAGCGTCGGCGGCGCATCCGACGGCAACTTCGCGGCGGCGGTCGGCGCGACCGTCCTCGACGGATTAGGCATCGCGGGCGACGGCGCGCATGCGGCGCACGAACACATCCTCCGCGCCGACATCGCGCGGCGCGGCGCGCTGTTGGCCGGGTTGCTCGTCACGCTGTGATGGTCGCGCGCCCGTCGGCGGCGACAACACCGTCGCCGGAACGCTGTTTATGTAGTTGAAACTGAATTGACTTTCGCACACCACCGGAGAGGATCAAGATTCATGTCCGCACCGCGCATCGTAGTCTTTTTTCTGCTCGCCCTGCTGTTCATAAACGCGCCTCTGTCTCGCTTGCGGCCGGATGCCGCGCGCTCGAACGTCGCGCTCGCGGCCTCTCGCGACCCCGTGCGCGCGCCGCGCGGAATGGTCGCCTCGACGAATAAACTCGCCTCCGAGGTCGGCGTGGACGTTTTGCGGCGCGGCGGCAATGCCGTGGACGCGGCCATCGCCGTGGCCTTCGCGCTCGCCGTGACCTACCCGGCGGCTGGAAACCTCGGCGGCGGCGGCTTCATGTTGATCCGGCTGCGCAACGGGCAGACGACCGCGATCGATTATCGCGAGATGGCTCCCCAGGCCGCGACCCGCAACGTCTATCTCGACCCGCAAGGGAACCTGATCAAAGGCGAAGGCTCATCTACCATCGGCTATCGCGCGGCGGGCGTGCCCGGCACGGTGGCGGGGATGGAACTCGCGCTCAGGAAATACGGGTCGGGGCGTTTGACGTGGGCGCAGTTGGCCGAACCGGCGCGGCGTCTGGCGGCTGACGGCTTCACGGTCAGTCATCAATTCGCACGATCTTTACGCGCCGGCGACGAACTGCTCGGGCGTTACGCAGACAGCAAGCGCATCTTCCTGAATGGCGGCCGCTACTTCAAGGAAGGCGACACGCTGCGCCAGCCGGAACTGGCGGCGACCTTCGCGCGCTTGCAGCGCGGCGGGGCGCGCGAGTTTTACGAAGGCGAGACGGCGCGGCTCATCGCCGAAGACATGCGGCGCAACCGGGGCTTGATGACGCTCGCGGATTTGCGCGGCTACGAGGCGAAGGAGCGCGTGCCGCTGCGCACCACCTATCGCGGCCACGAAGTGATCTCGATGCCGCCGCCGTCTTCGGGCGGGGCGGTGCTCATCGAGATGCTGAACATTCTCGAAGGCTACGACCTGCGGAGCATGAACTGGGCTTCGTCGGAAAAGTATCATCTCGTGACGGAGGCGATGCGGCGTGCGTTCGCCGACCGCGCCGAGTACATGGGCGACACGGATTTCGTCAAAGTCCCCATCGCCGGTCTGATCGATAAAAGTTACGCGGGGCGACAGCGCGCGAGCATCAATCTCGAACGCGCCTCGACGAGCGCGGAGATACGCGCCGGGCGACCCGCCGGTTACGAGTCGGAAGAGACGACGCACTTCACCGTGGTCGATGCGCAAGGCAACGCCGTGTCGAACACTTACACTTTGAACCTCGGCTTCGGTTCCGGCGTCACGGCGCGCGGGACGGGCGTTCTGTTGAACAACGAGATGGACGACTTCGCCGCGAAGCCTGGCACGCCGAACGCCTTCGGGCTGATCCAGGGCGAGCGCAACGCGGTTGCGCCGCGCAAGCGGCCGCTATCGGCCATGACGCCGACCTTCGTGATGCGCAAAGACGGCACGCTCTGGTTCACCATCGGCACGCCCGGCGGCCCGACGATCATCAACACGGTGCTGCAAGCGATCATCAACATCGTGGATCACGACATGGACATCCAGCAGGCCATCGACGCCCCACGCATTCATCATCAATGGCTGCCGGACGAGATCGTCCACGAGCCTTACGGCCTCTCCGCCGACACGCAGCGCGCGCTCGCGGCGCGCGGCCATAAGCTCGTCGCACGCCCGCGCTACATGGGCGACGCGCACGGCATCATGATCGAGGAGAAGACCGGCATGCGCCTCGGTGCGAGCGATTCGCGGAACGAGGGCGCGGCGGTCGGTTATTGACCGCGTCGAACGGATGCGCGGCGAATGGGAGAAGGTTTCGGCCGCGAAGCGCAGGTTGAAAGTTTCTTCAGCGCGTCTCGGCGCGGATTGATACTCGGTTAAGTACCGGCCGCATGCGCGCGGGCGCGCGGGCGCGTTGACGGGCGTGTTGGTGCGTTGACGGGCGCATTGGCGAACGGTCGAGTGGATTTTTTTAATAGGCTTCGGGTCGAGAAAGGTTTTTGTTCATGTGTAGAAGGCGTGTGAGTTTCGGTTTGTTGGCGGCATTGCTCGTGCTGTCTCTGGCGGGCGGGAATGTGACGCCGGTCAATTCGCAGAACAGCGCGGCGGGCGCGCCCGCCCCGGCGATCCGCGTCGCGCCGCCCGCGCCGGTCTTCGAAGCCGACGCGCGACGCGCGGAACTGGCCGCGCGACGCGCTCGCGTGGCAAACGAGATCGGGAAGCAGTCGTTGCTGGCGCTGTTCAGCGGCGAGCCGCGCGTCTACACGAACGACGTTGATTATGAATTCCGGCAGGAGAACAACCTCTATTACCTGACCGGGCTGGCGCAGCAACGCGCGACGCTCGTGCTCGTTCCCGGTCATGCCGCGACGCGCGAGATTCTCTTCATCCCGCGCCGCAACCCGGCGGCGGAGACCTGGACGGGGCACATGTACAGCCCCGAAGAGGCGCGCGCGATTTCGGGCATCGGCGAGATTTGGGAAGCCACGGAGTTTGAGCCGTTCATGCGCGCGATCCGTGCGCGCCGTGGCTACCGGCCGAAAAACGAATCGATCCTGTTGTCCGGCGCGCCGACGCTCGCCGCGCCCGCCCCGGCTCCGGCGACGGGAACGACGGCGGCCGCTAATCCAACTACCGGCACGCCGCAAAACGCGGGCGGCTTTGAGACGCTGTTCGGCGCGATGACGCAAAAGAGCGGGTCGCTTTACTTGTTGCTTCCGGGCGGCGAGGGCGATAGCCGCGAGTTTCGGCAGGAGCAGGCGTTCGCGGCGCGCTGGGCGCAGTCTTCGAGCGGGCTGACGGTGCGCGATGCGTGGCCGATTTTGTCGGAGATGCGCCTGCGCAAGTCGCCCGCGGAGTTGCAACTCTTGCAGCACGCCGTAGACATCACGACCGAGGCTCTGGGTCGCGCGATGGCCGTGGCCGCGCGCTCGAAGTGGGAGTATGAAGTCGAGGCGGAAGTTGACTACACCTTCAAGCGGCGGCACGCGGACAACTGGGGCTACCCTTCAATCGTCGGCTGCGGCCCTAACGCGACGACGCTGCACTACGTCGAGTCGGAAGGCGCGGTGAACGCGAACGACCTGCTGCTGATGGACGTGGGCGCGGAGTACGGGCATTACACGGCCGACGTGACGCGGACGTTCCCGGTGGGCGGGAAGTTCACGGCGGCACAGGCCGACATCTATAACGCGGTGCTGGCGGCGCAGACTGCCTCGATGCTCGCCGCGCAGCCGGGCAACACGTTCGCGGATGTGAACAGGGCTTCCGTCGAAGTGGTCAAAGACGCGCTGCTGCGTCTCGGCCTCATCACGGATCGCAACTCGTTTCAATACGCGCACTGGTTCCTGCACGGCACCTCACACTGGCTCGGCATGAACGTCCACGATGTCGGCGCGCTCAACACGCGATTCGAACCCGGCATGGTCTTCACCATCGAACCCGGCATCTACATCCGGCTCGACGCGCTCGATAATTTGTCGAAGACGGAGGAAGGCCGGAAGTTCGCCGAAGCCGTGCGCCCGGCCTTCGAGAAGTACAAGGGCATCGGCGTGCGGATCGAAGACGACGTGGTGATCACTGCAAGCGGCCACCGCAACCTGTCGGCCGCGCTCCCGCGCACGCTGGCCGACGTGGAGAATTTCATGGCGCGCGCCGTGCGCGAAGTGCGCGCCGACCACGGGCGGTAAAACCGACGCAGCGGCAGCGATAACCGCGACAACGAAAACTCCGGCCGTCGTCTTCTTCGAGAATGACGACGGCCGGAGTTTTTCGTTTTGCGGGTTGACGAGCGGAGCGGAGAGAGCGGCGGCTATTCGTAACTGAGCGCGTCCACGGCATCCTGGCGCGCGGCGCGCAGCGCGGGGTAGAGCGCGCCGATGCTGCCGCCCACCACGCCGATGAGCAGCGCGATCAGAACCCAACGCGGCTCGATCTCGACGCTCAGGCTGCTGAAGCGCATCAGCGCGAAACGCGCCGCGAAGGTGAGCGCGAGTCCGACGGCGACGCCGAGCACGCTCACCAGCAACGCCTCTTGCTCGATCACCCAGGCGATCATCGTGTTGGACATGCCGAGCGATTTGAGGATGCCGATCTGGCGCGTGCGCTCCGTGACGGTGGTGTACATGGCGAGCAGGATGACGAGCATGCTGATGGCGGCGGCGATGGCGACGACGACGTTGATGAAGACGTTCAGGGCGGGCACGCCCGTCGCGTAGAGTTCCGGCAGGTCGCGCGTGAAGATGATCTGATCTTCGGGAAACGCCTGATGAATGCGTTCGGCCACGGCGTCCTGCTCGGCCGGGTTCGCGGCGGCGACGAGGATGCTCGTGCAACTCGTTGTGCTTCCCACCTGTTCCTGCATCGTGGCGAGCGGGATTTTGATGCGCGCGCCGCCGGGCGGTTCATAGATACCGGCGATGCGGAAGGGGCGGTCGTAGAGTTCGAGCGTGTCGCCGACGCGCGCCTTACGTTGTTCGATCCAGATTGCGTCAACGATCGCCACGTCGCCCGCGTTGGGGAGCGGTTCGCCCGCCGCCATTCGCAGCCCGGCGAGTTGCGAGTAGGAGTTGAAGTCGATGCCGTCGATGAGGCGGACGCCGAAGCCGCTGTCGCTGCTGGCGGTGGTTTGGCCGAGCGGGACGGCGGCGCGCACGCCCGCGATGCGCGCCACCTCGCTTGCGTGCGAGACGGGCATGGCGAACGGTTGCGAACCGCTCAGGCCGACCGTGCCGGAAGCGCGCAGCATGATCTCCGCGCCGACCCCGGCCTCGCGCCGCCCGCGCTCGCGCAAAACGCCGTGCGCCAGGCCGACCGTGAACACGATGAGCAAGACGCCAACGGCAATGCCGGCGACGCTCACGAGCGTGCGCGCCGGACGGTGTGCGATGTTTGAGAGAACGAGATTGTCCATGGCTTTCTGTAAACGCGGATGGCGTTCGATGAGGCGGCGCGAGGCCGCCGGGAGCATGCCGGTGGCGAGCAGGGCGAGGCCGATGCCCGTCCAGAAAATCATCCCGGCCTTGCGCACGAGGGCGAGCGTGATGCCCGTCGCCGCGGCGAAGCCGAGCGTGCGCAGGATGACCTCCGTGCCGCCCTCGTAGACGCCGATGGTGGCGGGCACGAAGCCGAACACGAAATTGATCACCTTCGTCAAAGACTCGATGACGTAGGGCGCGTCGAAGCCGGGGCGGAAACCGAGCATGCGCAGCGTCGCGTAAACTTCGACGACGCTCGACACGTGGGCGGCGAGATCGAAGGCGACGATGAGGAAGAAGGAGCCGCGATGCTGCGAGTAAAAATCGTAGATGTTGGATTCGAGTTCGTTGATGTGGGCGCGGCGACGGGAGAGGGCGCGCGGCGCGAACCCGCGCGCGGCGAGGCGTTCGATAAACCACGTCAGCGGCATCACGCGGCGCGAGGCGGCGAACCCGACGGCGAGCAGCGTCAGCATGGAGAGGGTGGCGATGAGGAGCAGCGTGTAGTGCGCGGCGTCGGGCAGGTTGTAGGACGCGAGCATGACGCACGCGCCGCTCAGAATGAAGAGGGCGACCGAGAGATTGTAGAGCAGATTATCGACGACGAGCGCCTGCACGCCCGTCACGAGCGGAACGCTCTTGCGCAGGAGCGCGGCCTTCGTCGCCTCGCCGAGCAGCGGCCCCGTGAAAGTGAGAAATGAGACGGCCTCGCCGCTCAGACGGGTGGTGAACGCCTGCCACAGATTGAAACGCCGCTGACCGGGCGGCACGGCCAGGTACATCGGCACGGCGCGTAAGAAATGGCGCGTGCCGCTGATGCCGAGCAGGACGAAGAAACCGAGGCCGACGCGCGCGAGCGTGTCGAAAATGGATTGCACGCCGACGCGTTTGACGACGTAGACGAGCAGCGCGAGGCCGAGCGCGAAAGCCACTAATTGCACGCCGACCATGCGCCCGCGGCGGCTCTTGCCGTCGGCGGCTTCAGCTTCCCGGTCGCCCGCCGCCGCGCTCGTCGCGGCGAGGGCGGCGGCTCTGGCTTTTTCGTCGAGCGAGATCAAGGCCAGTCCTCCGCTTTGGCGGGCGCGCCGGAAGACGACGCCCCGGCGTCCACGGTCGCGGCGGGCGGAGTCGGCCGCGACGAGTCGAAAAGTTCGTTGATGATGCGGCCGGGATAGGGGCGCGGCCGCCCGTCAAAGCGAGCGGGTGAAATTTGCGCGGGCGCGGGCGGCAGTTGGTTGGTGAGAGCTAAAATCGTCGGCACGAAACTCAAACTATCATACGGCTCACGAATGACCAACGCGCGGGGGATGCGCGTGGCCGCTCCGCCCGCGAGCATGAGGGTCGAGTGGGTGGAGACGCGGAAGAACGAGCCGTGGTTGCCGCCGGGGTTGAAGCCGCGCACGTCGAAGTTCCAATGATTGTTGGCGAGGATGAGCATGTCCGTCTCGACGAGCAGGCGTTGGCGGCGACGGAAACGCCGGACGAGTTGTTCGTCCACGGAGAGGCCGGGCACGTCCGCCTCGATGGCCGGGGCGGCGTGTCGGCCGAAGTGTTCATGGAGGCCGACGAGTCCGTTCGAATAGGTCGTCAGGTGCAGGGCGCGCAGCCATTCGAGATCGGTGTGCCAGGCGTCGAGCCAGGCTTCGCGCCGCTCGCCGGGGGGCAGGGAGAGCTTCGCGTCTTCCCACATCTTGAGCGGGAGTTCCGCCCGCCACGCGGCGCGCTCGTAGCGGATCGCGCCGCCGGGTTCCTGGCGCAAGCCGGTGATGGGCACGTAGCGCAGACGCAGTTCGCCGTCGCGCTCGCGGCGCGCGAGGAGCAACGCCTGCGTGTCTTCGCCGCGATAGAGCCAGACGGCCTCGTCCGCGCGAAAATCTTTCCCGTGGGCATCGGCCAGAGCTTCGGCCGGGACGCGCGCGGCGACGAAATCCACGGGGCGGCTGTCAACGCCGCTCTGCACGTTGTTGCGCACGCGCGCCTCGCGCAGGAGGGCGAAGTAGTTGACGCGGGTGAAACTCTTTTGCCGGTCGAGCGAGCCATCGGGCGCGAGCGTGAGTCCGCCCGCGCCGACGCCGACGGCGTAATCGCGCAAATCGCCGATAGTGTTGTGGTCGCCCATCGAGCCTTGGGCGAGATAGTCGGCGAGGTTGATGCGCGCGGCGTCGAAGTTCTCGCGTTTGAGCGAGAGGAGGTTCGAGAGCGTGCGCGCGTATTCGCCGTACTCGCGGATGTCGGCCGCCCACGAATCGGCGCGCGTCTTGATGCGGCGCGCTGCCTGGTCGCGCCCGGCATCGGCGTCGGCGCGCGTCCATTTCTTCGGCTGCGCGGCGACGAGCGCGCGTTCCCGCTCGACGAGCCGGCCGAGCGCGTGGAGTTCTTCCTGCAAGTCGGCGTGCAGCTTTTGCCAGCGGGGGCGGTGCGCTTCGATGGTCTGGAAAAAGGCTTCGGTGGCGGCGCGGGCGAGGGCGGGCGAGAGACGTTTGCCGCGCAACTCTTCGAGCAGGATGTGCAGCACGTTGAGGTCGCTGTGGCGCAGGTGGATGGAGGCGCGTTCGTTGCCGTCGAAATCGACGAGCGCGGTCGGGTAGGCTGTGCTCCGGCCTGCGAGATAGTAAGAATCTTCGGTGGTCGTGGTGATCAAGGGCACGAGCGGGTAGATGCCTTTGAGGGCGTAGTCACTGAGCAAGCGCCGCTTCGTGATGACGTGATGACCGCCGCCCGCGCGGCTCGCCAACAGCTTGACGAGATTGAAGCCCTGACTGTAGATGCGTTCGTCCGTGTTCGTCCCGTGATCGGAGACGACGACGAGAGCGGTTTCGTTCGCTTGCGGCGTGGCCGCGATGCTCGTCCAGATGCGCCCGATGATGCGGTCGAGTTCGCGCACGGCGGCGAGTTGCGTCTCGCGGTCGCGGTTGTGGTGGGCGGCGTGGTCAAACTCGGTCGTGTAGAAATCGAGATAGCGGATGCGCGGGTCTTTCAACTTCTCCAACACCTCGCGCTCAAGCTGCTCCATCAGGATGTTGCGCACCTCAAACTCCACCAGCCACTCGTCGAACAACTCGCGCGGCGTGCGCGTCAGGAAGCGATTTTTGAGGCCGCGTTCGAGCGTCGTCCAGCGCGTGCCGCGTTGGTAGAGTTGGAAGCTGACGTGTCGCTCGTCGTATGGGTAGGAATCGACGAGGAGGGGCACGCCGAGTTCGTCGAGGAGTTCCGCGCCGGGCATGTCAACGCGCGCCTTGCCCGCCGTGCCGAGCCAGAAGGGAATGAAGTTGAGATAGTCGTAGGAGTGCAACGTGAGCCGGTCGAACTCGACGTTGCCCTTGATTTGCAAGTGCTGCCCGGTGTCGAGCAGCGACCACGAAGGCCCGGAGAGGCTCACGCCGCGCACGTAGAAATTAGCGAGGCGCGTGCCCCGCTCGTAGAAGACGTGCTCGAACCACGGCAACAAACTTTTGCCCGTGCGCGGGTCGCGCTCGCCCACGTAACGGTCGATGACATCCTGCGACAGCCCGTCAACTTTAACCACGACGAGGCGACGCGCCCCCTGCGCGAAAGCAACGGGCGCGGCAAGCAGGAGCCAGGCGCACGCGATGAACACGAGCGCGCGGAGGCGACGCGCGGCGCGCGGCGTGCGTCGCGCGTCGCGCGGCCGGGAAACGAAAGAAGCGGTCGAGACGGGGCAGGAGCCGGATGAGAACACCCGCGGGCATTCAGCGTTGCGCCGCCGTCCGTGTGCGTTTCGTTCATCCATCGCGCGCTTATTGTCCCCCCGCGGCGGAGATCGCGGCGATGATGCGCGCGTCGCCCTGAGAGATGCGCTGCGATTCGCGCGCGGCTTTGCGCAGGTATTCCGCGCTCAGAGCGCGCCAGCGAGCGTCGGCGGCTTCGTCGCGGTAGATGCGCACGAGCGTGGTCTTGGCCGTCTCGTTGTTGATGCGATAGAGACTTGAGAGGCAGAGCCGCCGCGTCTCCTCGTCCTCCGTGTGGGCGAAGATGCGCCCGATGGCGGCCGCCGTTTTGCCGTCGGCGCGCTCGCCGTGTTCGTTGACGAAGGCGAGCGCGCGGCGCACGTCCGCGATGTTCCATTGCACTTCGACGGCCGCGCTCGAACGCGCGACCTCGCGCAGGAATTGACGATGGTGCGCGAGACGCCGCGACGCATCGAGCGCGGCGAACTGCGCGGCGGGCGCGGCCTGTTCGCGGTGACGGTAGAGGCCGAAGGTGGCGACGTTCGCCACGCGCAGCAGCGCCCGTTCGGTGCGGGAATGGACGAGCGGCGTGAGTTCGGCGCGACGGTCGCGTTCGAGTTTGTCGGCGAGTCCGCCGGAGGGTCGGCGCGCGTGCGCGAGCAGGGCGGCGTATTGTTCGCGGGCGAGACGCGCCTCCGTCTGCGTGTCGTTTTCCAGCGGGTTCAGCGAGACGCGTTCGAGCTTCCGCGAAACTTCGGCGCGGAGTTCGGGGTCGAGCGAGGCGTCGAGGGCGAGCAGCAGTTTGAGTTGCGAGTAGGCGCGCAGGCGCGTGGGTTGGTTGACATCCACGCCGCGGCGGTCGGTGACGAAATCGTAGACGGCGCGGCCGAGGAAGAAGGGGAGGTCGAGCTGCGTGAGGCTCGCCGTCGTGCGCGCGACATCCTGCAAGACGCGCTGCGACATCTCGCGTCGCTTCGGGTTCAGGTTGTCGCGGAAGTCCACGAGCAGGATCGGAATCTTCGGGTGGTCAAGCCCGTAGAGCGCGAGCGGGATCAGTTCGACGGCGCGCGCGCCGGGAGCGTCGGGCGTGACACGACGGTTGTCGGCGTCGAAGTAGCGCGTCTCGGTATATCCGCGCCAGTGCCGGAGGCGTTTGTCGCCGTAGGGGTTCGAGAGGTTGAGGAAGCGTTTGTCGTAGGGGCGCGCGCGTCCGGCTTCCACGTCGGAACGGGCGATCCAGAGGAGCGCGTGCGTGGCGTTGCCGCCGGGCAATTCGAGCGGCTCGAAATAGAAGCCTTCGGTTTCGGCGCGCTGGCGCAGGAGTTCCCAGTTGTGGCCGCGCGTGTCGAGCCACTGGGAATTCTGCTTGTCGTAGACGCGGCCGAGATAGAGGTCGTCGATGAGGCCGCCGAATGTTTTCTGCGTGAGCATGAGGCGCGCCTGTATCTCCTTCAACTCGTGCGGCGCGAAGACCGACCCCGTGCCCGATTCGGCCTGATAGAGCGCGAGCACGGCGAGAGCGCGGATCACGTGCGCCTTGCGATAGTCGTCGGCGTTGCGTCGATAGGCGTGCGAGGTGGCTTTGAGCGTCAGGCTATAAGGGTTGAGCAAGAGCGTTTGCAGCGCGTTCCAAAAGACCCTGTGCCAGACCTCGCGCTTCGTGCCCGCGAGATCGAGCAGGGGCGGCGGCGCGCCTGTGCCCGCGCTCTTTTTGTTGGCGACGCGCGTGTAGAGGAATGGCACGGCGGCGGCGGCGCGCTGGCCGAAGGTGGGGCGCGTGTAGGTGTGCATCCAGACGTAGCGCAGGCGGTCGTTTTCAATCGTCTCGTCGCCGAGCGTGTCGCGCAGGATGCTGACGAGCGGAACGTCCGAGTCTCCCGATTCACGCGCGCGCGCGAGGCCGTCGAGACTGCCGAAGACGGTCAGCAGTTCTGCGCCGCCCGCGACGTGCAGGCGTTCGAGACGGAAGCCGGGGGTTTGCAGTTGCGCCGGGGCGGCATCGGGTGAAGCGGGGACGGGGGGTTCCTGCGCGGCGGCGGTCGGGTTCGCGCCGGGCAGTGGGAGCAGCAGAAGCGCGACGATGAGACAGGCGATGCGCCGCGCTCTCCGGTTCGAGTTCACATAGTTCATGCGTTCGTGTGAGACCTGCCTTTGCTCACAAACCCGCTCCTTCTGGAGCAAATTAGTTGCACTGCCTGAGCCAGACTGAAATTGCCCGGCAGCTTTTGTGCGGGTCGAACGCCCCGCCTGCGAGGTGCGCCCGGTCGAATCGCAACCCGCGTGCCGCCCGCCGGGAGAAACCATCCGGGGCGGCAACTCTATAATTGACGCTGCGCCGCCTCCAAATGTTTACAGATACTTCTCCGGCGCGCCCTCCGATGCCCGTCCGCCGGGCGTGCGTTGCAATCTATGCTCATCTCAACGGGCGGTAATTTCCGCGGCCGCCCGCAGAGCTTCGTCGTCAAGTTGATAAATGCGCGTTGACGGGACGCCCGCGAGCGAAAGTTCGACGGCCGGTCGGCTCGTCGCGGCGAGTTTAGAGATGAGCGGGTCGTTGCTGAAATAACGACGCCCGCGCGCCACCATGACGATGTCGTTCAAGGCTAAATCGCGTAAGGCGGCGCGGTCGGAGAGCGAGATTGAGACGAGGTCGGTTCTGCCCGCGCGGGCGGCGTAATGCGTGAAGAGTTCGGGGGCTTCGCTGGCGACGCGCGCCCCGGGGCGTGCGAGGGCGGCGATGTGGCGCGCGGCGTCGCGCACGCTCGCGTCGTAAAACTCGTCGTGCGGGAAGTAGCTTCCGGCGCGGGCGTCGCCGCCGCCGAGCGCGTTCGTGTAGAGACGATAATGCGGCGACGCGCCCGCCGCAGCGTAGACGGAAGCGATGATGACGAGGAAGGCCACGGCGGCCTGCGCGTATCCGGCGGGCGACGTTGCGCCTGCCGCCGCTTCTTCGCGCCGCCGCAACGCGTGTCCGAGCCATTGACCCGCGGCGTTGATGCCGATGGCCGCCACCGTCAGCACGACGGGCAGCGCGGTGGTGAAATATCGTGTGAATTTACCGCCGAGCAGCGGGAAGGGGAAGAACCAGAAAAAGAGCCAGAAGAAGACGAAGAAACGCCCGTCGCCGAGTCGCTTCGAGAGCAGGAGCGGCAGGCCGACGAGGAAGGCGACGATGACGGCGGGCGGTAGTTTGAAGGCCATGAACGCGTAGTAGAAATACCACGGCGAGCCTTTGAGCCAGAGCGTCATACGGTTGCGATAGAGTTGCCCCATGAACTCGTAGGCGTCGTGACCGATGCGGTGCTCGCCCGCGAAGATGCGCATCTCGCGCCACGTGCCGGGCAGGAGAATCGTCGGGTTGCAGACGAGGAACGCCGCACCCATGACGGCGAAGAAGATGAGCCACTTGCGCTTGCCCATGCGCCAGCGCGTCGCGGGGATGCCCTGAAAGATGTAGTAATAGGCTCCGCTGATGCCGATCAGGTGGGGCATGTATTTCGAGGCGAGCATCGCGCCGAAACAGGCGGCCGTCGCCCAGTAGTAACGCTCCGGTTTCTCCTCGCCCGACTCGGCCGTGCGCTGCCCGCGCAGCCAGAGGACGTTCGCCAGCAGGAAAAAGAAGAGGAGGAAAGTGTCTTCTTTGGCGATGCGATTGAAACCGATGGCGGCCGGGTCGAACGCCCACAACGCCGCCGCGATCAAGGCCGTCGGCGCGCCGAACAACTCGGAGACCACCAGATACAGCAGGAGCGACGTGAACGCGCCGAACAACGCGGCGGGCAGGCGCAAGGCCGTCTCCTCGGATACGCGCAGACGCGGCCGACTCGCCGCCAAGCCCCCGGCGTTCCAACGCTCGGCCGACGCCACGCTCGCCGTCATCAAGGCTTTCATCAGAAACGGGTGCTCGCCGTTGGTCGATGTCAAACCGCGCGCGCGATAGTCGGAGACGGTGCGGAGTTTGTTCAACTCGTCTTCGCTCAAGCCCTCCGCGCCGAGGCCGCTCGCGCGGAAGCCGAAGCCCGCCGACACAATCAGGACGAGCGCGGCGACGACGAGCGCGCGGCTGCGAACCCGCACGCCGTGTGCGTTGAACAGTTCGGGCGTGAGGCGCGCCGTGACGGCGGTTGCGGCAGTGGCGGACAAACGTTTCGTTGCGCTCCAATCGGAAAATGTGCGCCTGCGCGCGACGGCGCGCCCGCGCGGGTCGAGCAAAAGGCGAAAGGTTACTGCGCCTTTCGTTGGTCTGTCAAAAACTCACGCGCGCCCAGTCTAAGATTGACGCCCGAACTCGACCCCGCAGTTATGACACTTTGCGGATTGTCACTACACCGCGACGCCCGCGCACGCACACTTTTCCGCCCGCTCGACAACGACGATTGACAGGTGAGGGAAATTAACGCGCCTGATTCGGCGGCGCGTTCGGCGGGCGCGCGTCCTTGGCGGGCGCGTCGGCGGCCGTCGTCGCCGTTGTCTGGACGTTTTCGGCGGGCGGCTCGGCGGGTTTCCAACCGGCGCGCACCAGAAGCGGCATGGCGAAGCGCACGGGCACGGCGAAGTTCGCGTCTTGCAAGCCCTCGAAGATGCCGAAGTTGATGCCGATCACGCGCCCCGATTGGCCGAACAGCGGCGCGCCCGATCCGCCCTCGGCGGTGCGCGCGTCGTAGATGATGCGGCGCGTTTGCGAATCGGTGATGTGCCCCTGCGTGGTGAACGGCTTGATCAGTTTGCGCTCGGCGAGATGGCCGACGAGTATGTCGAGCGACCCGCCGTAACGCTGCTTGATGTTGTTGGCCTCGTCGTCGGGCAGCGAGACGAGGATGCGATCCGGCCCCGACGGGTAGCCCATCATCACGACCGCGCGGCCGACGCCGCCCGCATCGGAATTATCGTCGAGCGGGAGCGCGGGGATGTCGCCGCCCGCCGCGCCCGTCTCGAAATAGAGGACGGCCAAATCGTCGCGCGTGGAAGCCTGTCTGAACTTGAGCGGGAACGCCTGGGTGCGGCCGGGGAAGTAAGCGAGCAGTTTCGTCAGTCGCGGCTTGCCGCTGACCGTGCTGCTCAAGACCAGCGAACGCTCGTCGGCCACCCACGGCTCCACGCCGACGTGGCGGTTCGTCACCACGTAGCCGCCGCCGACGTGAAAGCCCGTGCCGACGTAGGGAAATTCCGCGACCGCGCCCGTTCCCTCTGGAGTAAGCATCTCGCTCTCGGCGGCCTCCGAGCCTTCCGCCGCGTCGCTCTCCGTGTCGGTCGCCGCCGGACGCTGCGGGTAGCGCAGCGGCCGCCCCGTGCCCGCCTCGACGAAGACGTACATCCCGGAGATGATGCAGACGCCGTCGCCGTATTCGCTGCGGATTTTGGGCGCGAGCGAGAGACTGTTGATGATGTCTTTGTTGGAGCGGTTGACTTCCTCGAATTGATTCTGCGACTCGCCGACCTTCAGATTGAGGCGCGCGATCTGCGCGTTCTGCTCCTCGATATGGCGACGGCTCTGCTTGAGTTCCTTGAAGCCCGCGAAGCCGAAATAGAGGAAGCCGCCGACGAGCGCGACGACGATCACGAGCGCGATGATCTTCGTGCTCAAATTGATCTCGCGGACGAGTTCGCGCGTAAACTCGCGGAGGAAGACTTTGGCGTCGTCGCGCCGCGCGGTGGCCGCCGATTCGATGGCCGCCGATTCGATGAAGGGCGCGACGTGAACGTTCGAGCGGCGGTTCGCCACGAGCGCGGGCGGTGATTCGATGGGGAAGAACTGAAGCACGAAATCCGTATCGGGGATGCGCACCCGGTCGCCGTCGGCGATAGAGGCGGCGGGCGCGAGGGGCGCATCGTTGTGCGTCAGGCGCAGCGAGCGGTCGAAGTCGCCGACGCGATAATGGCCGTTCGTGCGTTGGAGTTCGAGCAGGAAGCCGTCGGCGCGCGGGATGCTGCCGGGCTGGAAACGCAGCTCGCAATCGGCGTCCGAGCCGATGCGGATGCGCTCGTCCATCAGCACTTCCGTGTGCCGCTCCGCGCCGATCTCGATGTGTACCACCAGCCCACTCGCCATACGTCTAAAACTTGCCGCTGCCCGGTCGCCCTCAATTGAAGAGGCGACCGCGACGCGACCGCCTCACTTAAACTTCTACGGTCATTTTGGCGCGCAGTCGCCAACGCCGCTTATTTTATACTAAGATTAACCATACGGGCAAAAATTAGCCATTATTCGACGGGTCGCGGAGAGTTAAAAGATGAGCCACGCCCGCCCATTCGATGTTTCCGGCGCGGGCGCACGACGGTGGTCGCGCCCGTGGGGTTTGTGAATCGAACGTTTATGAAAGAAATCTCTTTTATCGAAGACAAAGATCAAGTGTGCGCGCTCGCGCCGGTGGCCTACGCGCCGATTCGTCATCATGTTTTGGTGTGCGCGGGAAAGTCCTGCACGAACGTGGGGAGCGCGGAAGTGAAAGAGGCGTTCGAGCGCGAGTTGAAAGCGCGCGGACTTCTCTTCGGCAAGGCCAAGAAGGGCAAGAACCCGGAGGGCAGCATCGTCCTGACGGAATGCGCTTCGGTCGGCTTCTGCGCCGTGGGCGCGGCCGTGATGGTCTACCCCGACGGCGTCTGGTACGCGCAGGTGCGTGAGTCCGATGTTTTGGAAATCGTCGAGTCGCACCTCGTCGGCGGCCGCGTCGTCGAACGCCTCGCGCTCCTGAAACTGCCCGCCGCGAACACGCAAGCGGCCTAGAGCAGAGTCAGACCCGCCCGGCCTGGCGACGCGACGATGGGCAGAAAGGCTCGCCTCCGTTGGGGACATGCCGCCAATGGTAAAAGAAATGAGTTGGCCTGTTTACACTACTGGCGGTAATTGACGGGAGCGAGTGGATAATTACCGCCAGCGGACTAAATATAGTTCGGTGCTTATCTAGCGTAAAGCGGGAGATAATTTATGGGAAAGATACTGGTTACACTCACCATGATTTTGGCTCTTGTTGTTAATGCTAATGCTATACAGGAGGAGTGCAGAGCAAGAATGAAGTTTTCCGCCGACGGAGACCGTCCGAGTGCAATTTATAACCTAATGGCGGACTATGCGAATTACTCTAATCGGCGATATATCGGCAGAATAGTTCATATAAAGTACGGCGAAGACGGAGAACAGATAGTAGGCTTCGCGCTTGAGATTAATAACGGCATCCGAGAGTCCATCGGCATTACACATGATGACTGCGTTTATAATATGGCTCCGCTTGAAATAAGATGGCTGCCGCACCTTATACGCATAGGGAATAGAGTCCGCGTTGATGCAGAAATTACCAACCCTCCGGGATTTATATATGCGAGGAATATTATCGTACTGAATAAGTCTAGGCGAAGGATAAGATAAAAAAAGGCGACTTGTTTCATCAAAGGCCGCACCGAACAAGTCATTCGAGCGGACGGCGGGATAGCGTGCTTGTCATGTAGTCTTTTACCCCGTTGCTTGTGTGCCGCCGCCCGCCACCGCTCAATTCCGGCGATAGGCCGCAGCAGAAAACAAAGCACAGATGTTGAGACATCGCGCCTCATAGTGGTTTGTGCCCGCCGCTGATGCCTGGCGTTAGATGGCTTCTCTATCAAACCTTCTTGTCTTGGAAAATACCTCACAATTCAGGGTCTCTTGCTAAATCAGGCGGAACGCGGAGGCAGATATGGGTAAACTGGTAGGAAGGCTTTTGCTGTTTAATGTCCCGTTTTTTCTAATTAGCGGCTTTATGTTTTATAGCGGCTTGACGGCGGATGAAAGGGCGTTGACTGATGATGGGTATAATTTGAAGTGGTTTTTCTATCTCATGGGGACAGCATTTCTTGTTATCCCACTCGCCACTAGTTCCGGTATTTTGATGTGGTTGGTGACTAAACGAAAGCGTATAGCAGAACTCGTTGCCACCGGAAAACAGGGAACGGCCGTCATTTTAGAACTGAGCGACACGGGCGTAACGATAAACGACGATCCGCGCGTCAAATTGCTGCTCGAAATTCATATTCCGAACTATCAGCCATATCAGGCGCGAAAAACCGTCACGCTCCCGCTGATTTATTTGTCGCAGGTGCAAACCGGCTCAACAATACAAATTCTGGCAGACCCCGAACAACCGAATGATGAAAATAGAATCGCCCTGCTTCTCAAATAAAAGTTCAGCTCTGTGGTTTTGAACATTCTCGATTGCAAGCCGTCACCCGGCAAACGTCAAGTAGCCTGCTGCGAGTCGGCAATACTCGCATAGTCAGCTTGCCCGTAGCTGCGTCGTGTGAGGGGCGGGTAATGCCGGGCATGAGATCGAACGGCGTTTGGCAAAACTAAATCGCGCGGCGACTCGTAAACTAATTCGACCCATCGGAGGTTTGAGAGACACCGCTGGCGCGCTCGACGGTGCAACAGTACGCGCGCCGCCCCGCATCAAAAAGCGCGGACACAGCGGTTGCCGCCAATCGGCCTACACATCATTCTGGAGCCAACAACTTATGCTTCGATTTTCACGGAGAGTTCTGCAAATATCCGTTATCGCGCTGGTCGCGCTCGCGTTCGTCGCGCCGCCGGAGACGCGGGCGCAAACCAAAATGCCGCGCCTCGATTATCGCGAGCGCACGCTCTCGAACGGCCTCAGGGTGTTGAGCGCGGTGGATAAATCCAGCCCGACCGTCGCCATACAGGTCTGGTACAAGGTTGGCTCGAAGGACGACCCGGAAGGCCGCAGCGGCTTCGCACACCTCTTCGAGCACATCATGTTCAAGAGCACGAAGAACATGAAATCCGAAATGATGGATCGCCTCACGGAAGACGTGGGCGGCATGAACAATGCCTTCACGGCCGACGACGTGACGGTCTATTTTGAAGTTGTGCCGTCCAATTATCTGGAGACGCTGCTCTGGGCGGAGGCCGACCGCCTCTCGACGCTCACCGTTGACGACGCGAACTACAAGAGCGAGCGCGACGTGGTGAAAGAGGAGTTTCGCGAGCGCGTGCTCGCGCCGCCCTACGGCAAACTCTTCTACCTGATCGAACAGAAATCTTTCTCCAGGCACCCTTATCGCCGCCCCGGCATCGGCAGTATCGAAGACCTCGACGCCGCCTCGACCGAAGACGTGCGCGCCTTCCACGCGACCTTCTATCGTCCCGACAACGCGACGCTCGTCGTCGTCGGCGACTTCGAGCCGAAACAACTCGACGCCTGGGTGGATAAATATTTCGCGGGCATCCCGAAGCCCAACCGCCCGCTTCCGCGCGTCGATGTGAAGGAGCCGGAGCGCACGGGCGAGATGCGCGTCGTCGAGTTCGGCCAAAACGTGCCGTTGCCCGCCGTGGCCTTCACGTTTCTCGCGCCGCCGAAAGCCAGCCCGGATTCGGACGCCTTGCGGATCGCCGAGTCGATTTTGTCTTCGGGCGAATCGTCGCGCCTCTACCGCGCGCTCGTCTACGAGCAACAGGTGGCGCAGAGCGCGAACGCCGGGACAGACCTGCGCGAGGATTTGAGTCTCTTCAGTTTCCTCGGCATCCTCGCGAGCGGCAAGAAACCCGACGACCTTGAGCGCGCCATGATGGCCGAGATCAAGCGGATGCAGGACACGCTCGTCACGGCCGCCGAACTTGAGAAGGCCAAGAATCAGATCATCACCAACCAACTGCGCGAGCGCGAAACCAACAACGGCAAGGCGCTCGCCCTCGGCGACGCGGCCGTGCTGCTCGGCGACCCGAACCGCGCCAACACCGACATCGAACGCCTCTCCAAAGTGACGGCGGCCGACGTGCAGCGCGTGATGCGTAAGTATCTGACGGATGCGAATCGTCTCGTGATCTATTACCTGCCCGAATCCCTGCGCCCGGCGAAACCGGCGGCGGAAAAGACCGGGCAGGCGGGCGGGCAGCGCGATGCGCGCCTCGCCGGGGGAGGGAAATAACGTGAACATCGTCAAGGAACTTTCGCAACGCGTTTTACGCTCGCTCGCGCCGTCGCTCGCCGTCGTGGCAAGCGTCGCCGCCCTGAGTATCCCCGCGACGGCGCAGCAGCCCGCGGCGCAGGCGACGCCGCCGCCGCCCGCCGCCCCGCGCAGCGTCACCGTCCCGAAGCCCGTCGAACGCACGCTCGCGAACGGCCTGCGCGTGGTCGTCGTCGAGCGCAGCAACATGCCGCTCGTCTCCGCCGCGTTGCTCATCAGGAACGGCGGCGAAGTTGACCCGTCGCAACTCGCCGGACTCGCCGACATGACCGCCACGCTCCTGACGAAGGGGACGCAGACGCGCACCGCGCCGCAGATCGCTGAAGCCATCGAAGCCCTCGGCGGCTCCATCGAATCGGGCGCGCGTTGGGACGCTTCGACGGCGAGCGTCGGCGTCGAGTCGTCGCGCATCAACAACGCGATGGAGATACTCGCCGATGTCGTGCGCCGCCCGACGTTCAAAGACGAGGAGATCGAACGCCTGCGCGCGCAGTACCTCGATGATCTCACGGTCGCGCTCGGCCAGCCCGGCTCAATCGCGCGCTACGTCGCTTCGCGCGTCGTCTTCGGCGATACCCCTTACGGCCACCCGCTCTCGGGCACGCCCGAATCCATCGCGCGAATTAAACGCGACGACATCGTGCGGATGCACGCGTCTTACTATCGCCCCGACAATGCCATTCTCGTGATCGGTGGCGACATCGCGGCCGCCGCCGCCTTCAAGACCGCCGAACGCTTCTTCGCCGACTGGCAGAAACCCAACGCGCCGCTGCCCGCTTCGAGCGCGAAAGCGACCGCCGCTACGGCCACCACGCAGCCGCGCATCGTCGTCGTGGACAAGCCCGACGCGGGGCAGGCCGCCGTCCTCGTCGCGCGCACGGGCATTCGTCGCACCGACCCCGAATTTTTCCGCGGCATCGTCGCCAACTCGGTCTTGAGCGGTTATTCCGGTCGTCTCAATCAGGAGATTCGCATCAAGCGCGGTTTGAGCTACGGCGCGCGCAGCGCGCTTGAGACGCGGCGCGAGACGGGGCCGTTCACGGCCGAAGCGCAGACGAAGAACGAGTCGGGCGCGGTGGTCGCCGCGCTCCTCCTCGGCGAACTCGGCCGCCTCGCCAACGGCGAACTCCCCGACGCCGAACTCACGCCCCGCAAGGCCGTGCTCATCGGCGGCTTCGCGCGCAACCTGGAGACGGCGGGCGGCTTGGTCTCGCAGGTGGCGAACCTCGCGCTCTACGGCATCGGCTTCGACGAGATCAACAGCTACATCAACAACGTGCAATCCATCACGGCCAAAGACGTGCAGGGCTTCGCCGGCTCGCGGCTCGCGGCCGGCGCGGCCAACGTCATCATCGTCGGCGACGCCAGGAAGTTTCTGCCCGAACTTCAGAAGCAGTACAAGAACGTGGAGGTGATCCCCGTCGCCGATCTCGACCTCAACATCGCGCAACTGCGCAAGACGAAGTAACACGCGAAGGCTCGCGCGCGCTCGGTTGAATTTTACGACCGAGCGCGCGCGAGCTTCCGGCTCCCGTTCATCCTCTCCTCGAATTCGATTCTTCGTCGTCGTCAACGCGCGCACGCGCTCCCCGTCCCGGTCAGACCCAGAGAGGAAATTCGACATGCCGAATAAATTAGCCGCCACCCGCATAGCTCTCGTGAGTTGCGCGTTCGCCCTTCTGTCGGCCTTCAACGCCAACGCCGCTTCGTCGCCCGCGCTTTCCATGCAAGACCCGGCGAGCGACCAGGACACGGCGCGCGTCGAGGCGCGCGCTGACGTGAGCGCCTTGATGCGCCAACTGACGGATCGCGACCCGCTGACGCGGCAGCGCGCGGCCGAAGAGATCGCGCGCCTCGCTCCGCCCGCGCAGCGCAAACTCGTCGAAGGCTACCGGCTGCAAGAGAAGAATGCGCGCGTGCGCCTCGCGCTCGACTGGACGCTCTACCGCATGGGCAAGACGGCCGCGCTCTTTGCCGTGGTGCGCGATCTCGATAGCCAACGCCGGAACCAGTCCGAGGCTTATCTCGCCGAACTCGAAACGCCCGAACCGCTCTACAACCTGCTGCCGCAAGTCAACGGTAATATCCAAGCCAAGCTGCTCGAAGCCCTCGCCCGTTCCGGCAACGCCGACACGCTGCCCGTCGTCGAGCCATACGCCGCTTCGATTGACCCCAAGATCGCCGACGCCGCGCGCTTCGCCACGCGCGAAATCACGCGCCGCCTCAACGCGCCCCCGCTGCCCGACGCCAAAACGCGCACGCGGCAAGTCGGGCAAGCCGCCGTGGACGTTCCCTGAGCGGGCGCAGGTAAATCCGGCCGACATGCGGCGGACTAAGGGGGCGAGACGCACATCTCGCCCCTTTTCGCTTTTCTGTGGTATTAACAAACCGACCGCTGATAATTGACCGCCGACGATATTCTATGCACCGAAACTTACGTTCCTTTCTCGATCAACTGACGCGCGAGCGCGACCTCATCGTCGTCGAGACGGAAGTTGATCCTTACCTCGAACTGGCGGAAATTCACCGCCGCGTGATCGCCGAAGGCGGCGGCGCGCTCTTGTTCAAACGCGTGAAGGGCAGCCGCTACCCGGTCGTGACCAACCTCTTCGGCACGGCGCGCCGCATCGAAATGGCGTTCGGCCGCAAGCCGGAAGCGTTGGTGCGAGAGGTCGTTCACGTTGTCGAATCGCTCTTGCCGCCGCGCCCCGCCGATCTCTGGCAGCACCGCTCGCTCGCGCTCGAAGCATTAAAACTGGGGACGCGCCGCGTGCGCCGCGCGCCCGTCCTCGAAGTGGTTGACCGCCCGGCGCGGCTCGACGAGTTGCCGATTCTCACGACGTGGCAGGAAGACGGCGGCGCGTTCGTCACCCTCCCGCTCGTCTACACCGAGCACCCGCGCACGCGCAAACACAATCTCGGCATGTATCGCATCCAGCGACACGACGCCGCGACGACCGGCATCCACTGGCAGATACACAAGGGCGGCGGCTTTCACTACCACGAGGCCGAAGCGGCCAACGAACCTTTGCCCGTCACGATCTTTATCGGCGGCGCGCCCGCGCTGATGCTCTCGGCCATCGCCCCGCTGCCCGAAGACGTGCCCGAACTCGTGCTGGCCTCCGTGCTCGCGGGCGAGAAGATCAGGATGACGCGCGAGCCTTTCACGCACGGCCACCGCCTCGTGGCCGAAGCGGAGTTCGCCATCGTCGGGCGCGTCCCCCCGCACGAGCGGCGACCCGAAGGCCCCTTCGGCGATCACTACGGCTACTACTCTCTGCAACACGACTACCCGGTCTTTCACGCCGAAGCCGTCTGCCATCGCCGCGACGCCATCTATCCGGCCACGGTCGTCGGCAAGCCGCGACAGGAAGACTTCTTTATCGGCGACTACTTGCAGGCGCTCCTCTCGCCCCTCTTCCCGCTCGTCATGCCGAGCGTGCGCGACCTCTGGTCTTACGGCGAGACGGGCTTTCACTCGCTCGCGGCGGCCGTCGTGCGCGAACGCTACGCGCGCGAGGCGTTGGTCTCCGGCTTCCGCATCCTCGGCGAAGGCCAACTCTCGCTCACCAAGTTTCTGCTCCTCACCGACACGCCGCAGGACTTGCGCGACTTCCCGCGCCTCTTCGAGCACATCCTCGCGCGCGCGCGTTTCGAGAGCGACCTCTTCATCTTCTCCAACGTCTCGATGGACACGCTCGATTACACGAGCGGTAAGATCAATCAGGGCAGCAAAGCGATCCTGCTCGGCCTGGGCGACGCCGTGCGCGAACTGCCGCGTGAGTTTCGCGGCCAGTTGCCGCGAGGTGTGGCGCGCGCCGAAGTTTTCTGCGGCGGCTGTCTCGTCGTCGAAGGCGCGCCTTACACGGAAGACCCGCAGCAGGCCGCGCGACTGGCGACGGATGAGGCGTTCGCCGGTTGGCCGCTCGTCGTCCTGCACGACGATGCCGGGGTCGCGCGCTCGTCCGCCGATTTCCTCTGGGCGACGTGGACGCGCTTCGAACCGGCCGCCGACATCTACGCAAAAAACACGAGCGTGAATCGTCATCATCTGTCATACTCGCCGCCCCTCGTCATAGATGCGCGCATGAAACCCGCTTACCCGGACGAACTCATCGTGCGCCCCGACATCGAGCGACTCGTCGATAGACGCTGGCGCGAATATTTCCCGGCCGACAATCCGCCTGCGCCGGAGACTTAAATCAAACAGCCCCTCGCACGCGAAAAACACTTATGAGCGAACGTGCGATTGAAGAGACGCTGGAAACCGCTTGCTGCATTGTCGGCGGAGGGCCTGCGGGCGCGACGCTCGCCCTCATCCTCGCGCGGCAGCGCATCCCCGTCGTCCTGCTCGAAGCGCACGAAGATTTCGAGCGCGACTTTCGCGGCGACACCATCCATCCTTCCGGCCTCGAAATTCTCGACGAACTCGGCCTCGCCGCGCGTCTCCACGAACTGCGCCATTCCAAAATCCGCAACGCCGCTTTCATGACGCCCGCAGGCACTTTGACCCTCGCCGATTTCGGCCGACTCGACACGCGCTTCCCCTACATCATGATGCTCCCGCAGGCGCACTTCCTTCAGTTCCTCACGGACGAGGCGAAGCGATATCCGAATTTCCAACTCAGGATGGGCGCGCGCGTCGAAGAGTTGATCGCGGAGGACGGCGCGGTGCGCGGGGTGCGTTACGAGACGGACGCGGGCGTGCATGAGGTGCGCGCGCATCTGACCATCGCGGCGGACGGGCGCAATTCGCGCGTGCGGCATCTGACGGGGATGGAGGCGCGGAAAACTTCGCCGCCGATGGACGTGCTCTGGTTTCGCCTGCCGCGCCGGGAAGACGAACCGGAGGGGGTGCTGGCGCGCGTCGGCGGCGGCCACATCGCCGTCATGCTCGACCGTCTGGACGAATGGCAGATCGCTTACGTGATCCTCAAGGGCAGCTACCGGCAGGTGCGCGAGGCGGGGCTGGACGCGCTGCGCGCCTCGCTCGTCGCGGTCGCGCCGGAACTCGCGGATCGCGTCGCGCACCTGAAAGAGTGGAAACAGGTGGCGATGCTTTCAGTGGAATCGAGCCGTCTCGAAAAGTGGTATCAACCGGGGCTGTTGCTCATCGGCGACGCCGCGCACGTGATGTCGCCGGTGGGCGGCGTCGGCATCAACTACGCGATTCAGGACGCCGTCGTCGCCGCCAACACACTGGCCGCGCCGCTCGCCGCAAACAGCGTCGAACTCCGCCACCTGCGCGAAGTGCAAAGACAGCGCGCCCTGCCCACACGGTTCATTCAAGCCCTGCAATCGCTCGTGCAGCGACGGATCATCGCCAACGCTCTGCTGACGAATCAACCGCTCCAGGTTCCGCTCGTCGCCCGTCTCTTCCTCCGCACGCCCTTGCTCAGAGACTTGCCCGCGCGGCTCATCGCCTTCGGACTCCGCCGCATCCACGTCAAGCCGTCGCTGCGACCTCCCGCGCCTTGAGCCACCCGCGCGCCGGGACGGAGATTCACACGGCGCGCCGACGTTTGCGCCGCGCGGGCGACCTTAAAGTTTCAGGGAGTTGCTAACGGTAACCGGAGGGTGAAAACCGCGCCGCCCGTGGGCGCGTTCGCGGCCGAGAGCGTGCCGCCGTGTTCGGCCACGACGCGATGCGCGAGGGCGAGGCCGATGCCGTGGCCTTTGGTCTTGGTGGTGAAGAAGGGGATGAAGATGCGTTGAAGTTCGGAAGGCGAGAGTCCGGCGCCGGTGTCCTCGATGGAGAGGACGAGGCGGCGGCCGCCCTGCTCGTCCGCCTCCACCTGCCCGTGCGCGCCGACGACGCGTCGCTGCCCGTCGTGCGCGCGCGCATCGTCGAACGCCTCGGCCGCGTTTCGCAGCAGATTGAGCAACGCCTGACGCAGCATCAACTCGTCGGCGCGCACTTCGGGGAATTCGCCGGAGACGGAGAACTCGACGCGTCGTTCGTCATAGAGAGGTTGTAGTTCGGCGGCGCAATCGGCGAGCAGTTCGGCGAGCGAGACTTCGGAGAGTTGGAGCGGCTGCGGGCGCGCGAAGTTGAGAAACGCCGTGACCATCTGCGAGAGATTGCGGACTTCCTGTAGGAGGGCGGAGGCCGCGCCGCGCCCGTCGTCGCCGAGTTCGAGGTTTTGTAAAAGCTGCGCGTAACCGTGGAGCGTGGCGAGCGCGTTTTTGAATTCGTGCGCCAGCCCCGCCGACATCTCGCCCAAACTTTCCAGATTCCTTTTGAGCGCGACCGCCTCGCGCAACTGCGCCACCTCCGTAATGTCCGTGAGCAGGCAGAGCGCGCCGCGCGCCGCCCCGCGCGCCGGTTGCGGATCGACCGGCGCGACCGTGACGCCGAAACGGCGCGCGCGCCCGTCGCCCGTGGTCGCGGAGACTTCCATGCGGCGATAGAGTTCGCCCGTCTGCAAACAACGCTCGACCATCTCCGACAGTTCCGGCGAGAGGCGCAGCAGCGTCTTGAGGTGTTGCCCGGTGGCATCGGCCTCCGTATCCAGGAGGGCGCGCGCCGGGGGATTGATGATCGTCACGATGCCCTGCGCGTCGAAGGCGACGAGGCCGGACGGCACGCTCGCCACCACGCGCTCGTTGAACCTCTCGGCCGACGCGGCGCGCTCGCTCGCCTGCGCGCTCAACTGTTCCAACTCACGCTGCTGCGCGCGCAACTGCGCCACCACCGCCTGAAACGTCTCAAGCACGAATTCCGTCTCGTCGCGCGCGCCCTCGGCGCGTGCGGCCACGGGCGCGCGTTCGGCCTCGCCGACGAGTTGCCGGTAGGGGCGCACCAGCCAGCGCGGCAACAGGAAGATGCCGGGCAGGCTCACGAGCAACGTCAGCGTGAAGACCGCGAACAGCACGGGCGGGCGCACGCTCCGCTCCGGCGGCGTCATGGCGACCAGCGTCAGCGTGAACAGATTGGCAACGAGCAGCAGCCCGACGACCAACGCCAACACCAACTGCACGCGATTTTCGTAACGAGGCAACATAAGATAGAGGTCAGAGGTTAGAGGTCAGAGGTTAGTAGAAGATCAGCTTTTCGTCTTGCACTGACCTCTAACCTCTGACCTCTGACCTCTGCTTTTAAGGAATGAAGTGCCCGACATACCAGTTGATGATGTGACGGCCGACGAGGAGGCTCATGATCGCGCCGATGCCGAGGAAGATGCCGAAGGGGAGGAGCATTTGCATGTCGCGCTCGCGCCGCCGGAGCATGAGGCCGACGCCGACGACGGAGCCGCCCACCACGCCGAGAAAGATCGTCAGCACCGTCAGCGGCCAGCCGAGATATGCGCCCACCATGAACAGCATCTTCACGTCGCCGAGTCCCATCGCTTCGACGCCGCGCAGGCGTTCCCACAGCCAGCCCATCAGCCACAGCGAGCCGCCGCCGATGGCCGCGCCGAAAAGCGCGCCCGCGAGCGATACCGCCCAGAGCGGCCAGCCTTCGAGCAACCCTTCGCTCAAAAACGCGAGGCCGTAAACGTTCGGCACGAGCGCGCGGGCGACGAGCGCGAAGGCGAAGCCCGGCAGCGTGATCACGTCCGGCAGGATCATGTGCTCGGCGTCGATGAAGACGAGCGCGACGAGCGCGGCGACGAAGACGAGATCGAAGGGCAGCGCGAGCGTCAGCCCGTCGTGGAGAAAGACGAGTCCGAAGAGGAGCGCGGTGAGAGCTTCGATGGCCGGGTAGCGCGGGGAGATGGAGCCGCCGCAGGCGCGGCAGCGTCCGCGCAGCACGAGGAAACTGAGGATGGGAATGTTGTCGTAAGGTCGGATCGCCGTATCGCAGGCGGGGCAGCGCGAGTTGGGGAAGACGATGGACTCCCGGCGCGGCACGCGATGAATGACCACGTTGAGAAAGCTGCCGATCAGCGCGCCGAGGGTGGAGACGAAGATGAGTGCGAGCGGGAAGGGCACGAGCGAGAGGTCGGCGTAAGAAGTTGGGTTTTGCAGTTGAGCCATCCTGTCAGAGTCATTCGCGCGCAGGCGCGCCGGGAAGTTGCGGCCGGGGTTGACCGGCGTGCTTGACGCCCGCATCGAACTTTAAGCATATTAAAGGTTCGCAGGGGTTTGCGAAAGACCTAAATTTTTACAACGAACTCCAGGGAAAGGAACGCGCATGAATTCGCGCAGACCAATCATCGCGGTGGCGGGCGTCGGCGTGATCATCGTCGCCGTCCTCACTTTCGTCCCCTATTCGCTGACGATGGTCAGGCGGGCGGGGCACGACATGGCCGCCGCCGTGCAGACCTCGCTCGGCAAAGAACCGCCGCCCGCCTTCGAGGCGGAGATGCGCCAGCCCATCGTGCCGCAGTACGACGTGGCGCAATGGTACGGCGCGCGCGGCGAAGAACCGGAGCGGCACGGCGTCCTGATCCAGACTCTCGACGGCCGCCGCGTCTTCGCCTCGCACAACGCCGACACGACCTTCAACCCCGCCTCGCTCGCCAAACTGACCGTGACGCTCGCCGCGCTCAAAAGACTCAGCCCCGATTATCGTTTCACCACCCGCGTCTACGCCGACGGCGAAGTTGACGCTGCGGGCGTGCTCGACGGCAATCTCTACCTCGCGGGCAACGACCCGTCCTTCGGCGACGCCTCGGCGAATCTGATCGCGAAGGAATTGCGCGCGCGCGGCGTGACGCGCGTGAAGGGCAAGATACTCGCCGCGCCGGGTTTCTCCTTCAACTTCAACGAGCGGGCGGAAGAGTCTGCGGAATACGCGGCGCGCGTGATGCAACTCAAACAGTCGGGGACGGGGATGGAGGAAGCGCGGGGCACTGAGTTGTTCGCGCTCTCTTCGAACCCGCTGCGCGAAATTCTGCTCTACATGAACGCGCACTCGAACAACTTCGTGGCCGACCGGCTCGGCGCGTTTCTCGGCGGCCCGCAGGCCATCGTGCGTTTGCTCGTCGAGGAGTTGAAACTGCCGCCGGAACAAGTGTCGCTGGAAACGGCGTCGGGCTTGTATAACAACCGCATGACGCCGCGCGGCGTGCTCGTCGTCATCAAAGCCTTGCTCGAAGAGGCCGGGCGGCACGGACTCAAAGCGGAAGACCTCTTGCCCGTCGCGGGCTGCGACTGGGGCACGGTGCGCCGCCGCATGGAAGGCACGGGCTTCGAGTGTTCGCTCGTCGGCAAGACCGGCACGCTGACGACGACCGACGGCGGCATGTCGAATCTCGCGGGAGTCGTGTTCACCAAAGACAGCGAGCCGATCCTGTTCGCCATCCTCGCGCAGGGCAACCGCATCTGGGAGCACAAGCAGATGGCCGACCAACTCCTCGCCGAGACGGTCAACGGCCACCAGCCCGCGCCCATCCTCGACGCAAAGGTGCGCCGCCAGTTGCTCCCGCCGAACAGCCTGCGGATAGAACCGGGGTCGGAGTTGAAAGGTCAGAGGTTGGTTAAAACAGCGGACTGAAAACGACCGCTACTCGTCGGCGGTTAATCTCCGTCCTTCGTCCACCGTCCCCTGTTTCCGTCCCATCTCCCACAATAATAAATTTTTGAGAAAAGCGTGGTGCGCGGCGAAGCGCGCGATGCAGTAGCCGGGGAAGCCGTCGCGAAAGCCGCCCTTGAGGAGATAGCTGCGCGCGAAAGCGGCCGGGGCGGAGAGGCCGACGCGCCAGGCCGTGGCGCGCTTGCCCGCCTCGAACATCTGGCGGGCGGCGAGCGGGGCGTAGCGTTCGCCGATCATGCGATGGTGATAGGCGGCATCGCGGCCGGTGTAGTGGAGCAGGTCGCCGCCCCGCAGCGTCTCGACGCGCGCGCCCTCGTCCATCCGCACCGACTCGTGGACGTGTGCGCCCGCCCAGCGGCCGCGCGTGCGTCGATAAAAGCGCAACTGGTGATCTGGATACCAGCCGCCGCCGCGAATCCAGCGATCCATGTAGAAGGAGCGACGCGCGATGCGATAGCCGTCGGCGAGTTGGTCGTCGGCGGTGTAGAGCAGGTCTTCGACGATGGCGCGCAGTTCGGGCGACACGCGCTCGTCTGCGTCGAGGCTGAATATCCAATCGTGGCGGGCGGACTCGGCGGCGAACTGCTTCTGCGCGGCGAAGCCCGGCCACGCGCGGCGGATGACGCGCGCGCCGCACGCGGCGGCCAGTTCGCGCGTCGCGTCCGTGGAATCAGCGTCAACGACGAGAATCTCGTCCGCCCAACTGACGGACTCGCACGCCGCGCGGATGTGCTCCGCTTCGTTGAAAGTGATGATCGTGGCGGTGGTCTTCAAGTCGGTGAACGTCGGCGCGGGTTGAAAGGGACGTGACTTCGTCGTGTTCGTGTGGAGGATACGAAGAGGGGCGGGGAAGCGTCAACCTTGAGCCATGCGCGCGAGCGGGCGCGGGCGGGAAAAGCTAATGGCCGGGCGAGGCTTGAGAACAGGGTTCTTCAAGAGTCGCCCGGCCACGCGCCGGTCGGTTGTCGCCGCCATCGTAGGAGCGACGGCAAATTTTTATTGCATCGTCGGCGTTTCGACGATCACGTTATTGGCGCGCAGGGTCGTCGAGGTGGCGCGCTGTAGTTCGGCGAGAGCCTTGTTGTAGTCGGTCTCGGCGCGGAGTTCCTGGTTGCGCGCGTTGACGAGTTGGTTCTCGCGCTGGAACAGGAGGAAGGTCGTCGAACGCCCGACTTGATAGAGGCGTTGCTCGCCCGTGAGTTGGAGTTCGGCATTCTCGCGCGCCTGGCGCGCGGAGAGCACGCGCCGCCGCGCCGTCTCGACGGCCTGAGCGGCGTTACGCACTTCGACCTCCACGCCCTGCTCCTGCGAACGCATCGAGGCGACGAGTTGATCCTTCTGGATGCGCGCACCGGCCAGATTCGCTTCGGCCGTGCGGTTGCGCAGGGGCAGTTGGATCGTGACGCCGGCGATCAGGTTGCGGGTTTTGAAGCCGAACAGGTTCTGCAAGGTCTGCCCGTAGCCGCCGATGAGAAAAGGGGGCGGGGCGGGCGCGGTCTGCGTGACCTGCGGGATCGGCTCGACGACCAGATTATTGAGCCGGAGCTGGCGCAGCAGGAACGCGGCGGCGTCCGTGTTGGGGTCGCCGCCGATGAGCGGCCCGGACGCGCCCGACCCCGGTATCGTCTGCCGCGAACCGGCGAGGCCGGTCGTGGAGAACGTGCCGGTCAGATCGACGACGGGCTTCGTCTGGTTTTTGAAAAACTGGATGTCTATGTTGTTGATCTCTTCCTGAAGTTTCAGGCGGCGCAACTCGGGGCGGTTGGCGCGCGCTTCGGTGAGCGCGTCGTTGAGATTAACGGGCGTTTCGTCGAACGCGGGTTCGTCGGTCGGGACGAGCGCGGCCGACCATTCCGGCGCGAGCGGGTCGCGCAGGATGAGTTGCTTGAGATTGTTCTCGGCGATGGAGACGTTTTGCGACGCGATCAGGAGCGAGGCTTCGCGGTTCGAGAGTTCGGTCTGCACCTCGGCGCGTTCGAGCGGGGCGGACGCGCCCGCGGCCACGCTGGCCTCGGTGCGGCGAAAATTCTCGCGCGCCAGATTCAGGTTGGCGATCTGGTTCTGCTCATCGCGCAGGGCGAACACCAAATCCCAGTAGACGCGCTGCACGTTGGAGATGACGCCGATGGTGCGGATGCGGAAGTCCGCGTCGGATTGTTCGACGCGCTTGCGCTGGACGCGAATCTGCTGCCGGTTGCGGTCGATCGAGCGGTTGCGAAACAGGGGCTGCGTGAACTGGATGCCCTGACTCGCCGAGTAGAAGGGATTCAGCGTCGTGTTGCTCGCGCTCGTCTTCTCACGCGTGTTGTTGAAAAAGTAAGAGTAGTTGCCGCCGCCTTTGGCGAACTGCTTCGTGGCCGAGAGGTTGTTGTTGTAGTCGGTGGTGGAGACCGTGCCGGACTGATCCGCGCCGCCGAAGATGTTGATGACGGGGCGGACGGAATTGTCGATTTCGGGTCTGAACTGGAGCACCGGGTCGTAGACGCCCTCCAGGCCGCGCAGGATCGATTCGGCGTAGCGCACGTCGTTGCGCGCCACTTCGATCTCGTTGTTGTTGGCGAGCGCGCGGCGGATCGCTTCGTTGAGCGTGAGCGCGATGGTGTTGCTGCTCTGCACGCCGAGGCGCACGAGCGACGGGATCGGCGGCACGGGGCGACGCTCGGCCAGTGGGAACACGGGATCATTCGTCGTCGCATCGGACGGCAAAGGCGATGCGCCGGGCAGCGGCGAGGCATCGGGCAGCGGCGAGGTCTGGGGCGCAATCACGCCGGGCGTCTGCGGCTGGGCGGGCGCGACGGCCGGGTTGGTGGGGCGGCGCGCGGGGTCGGTCGTGCCCGGCGGCGTCTGCGGCGAGGTGCGCTGCGTGGCCGGGGGCGCGGTCGGGTCGGAGGGGCGCGGGCGCGATTGATCGGGGACGGTCTGCCGTTGCTCCGCTCCCGGAGGCCGCGTCGCGTCGCGCTGCGCCGGGGTCGGCTGGGACGGCGCGGGCGTCTGCGCCAGCACGACGGCGCAGGTCGCCATCCACATCGCGGCGGTCTGCAAGGTTGAACGCATGCGTTTACTAAGCATTAAAACGGAAACTCCTCGACTGTAACGTTGCTGCACTTCCAACTGCGGGCAGGGTCTACTGCAAACCTTCAAACTCAACAGAGCAGGTCAGTTCACTACTACGACACCTGTTCATGGGGAGTTTCAAAATTACGTATCTGTGAAAGCAACTCGAAGGCCACTCCGAACCGGCCGGATTCGCCGCCCACGCGCCGCCCGAACCGGCCTGCTCGCCCGCCGCGATTCGCAAAAACGTCACACGGCCATCCCAATATCGAAACGCCGCGCGCCGCCGGGTCGGGGCAGAAAGCGCGCGGCGTGCGGGCTTCCTTGACAGTCGCCGCGCGCGCGCATTATCTTGCCAATCTTATATTGCAACATCATTTTCACGTATCAGAGCACGAGCATTGAGGCATTGAGGCCGGGCGCGCCGTGTGCGCGCGCACGACGCCCGGCGCACGCGCCCGAACGGGACGTATCCCGTCGCTACTTAAACTTATAACGCTGGTGAGGAGGCTGGATTAACATGGCAGTGAAAGTCGGCATCAACGGTTTCGGCCGCATCGGGCGCAACATCCTGCGCACCGCGCTCGGAGATAGAGAGATTGACTTCGTCGCCGTCAACGACATCACGGACACGAAGACGCTCGCGCACCTCTTGAAATACGACTCCGTGCTCGGCAATCTCGAACAGGAGATCACTTCCACCGACAACAGCATCACCGTGGACGGCGACGAAGTGCGCGTCTTCTCCGAGCGCGACCCGGCGTTGATCGACTGGGAATCGGTCGGCGCGGAAGTCGTCATCGAATCCACCGGCCGCTTCACCAATGCCGAGGACGCGCGCAAACACCTGCGCGGCACGGTCAAGAAAGTGATCATCAGCGCGCCCGCCAAGAACGAGGACATCACAATCGTCCTCGGCGTCAACGGCGACAAGTACGACGCGGCGGCGCACCACGTCATCTCGAACGCCTCCTGCACCACCAACTGCCTCGCGCCCGTCGCCAAAGTGATCCACGAAAATTTCGGCATCAGGTCGGCGCAGATGACGACCATTCACTCCTACACGAACGACCAACAACTGCTCGACCTGCCGCACAAGGATTTGCGCCGCGCCCGCGCCGCCGCGCTCTCCATGATCCCGACTTCGACGGGAGCCGCCAAAGCCGTCGCGCTCGTCCTCCCAGAACTCAAGGGAAAGTTCGACGGCATCAGCGTGCGCGTCCCGACGCCGAACGTCTCGCTCGTTGACGTGGTGATGGAAGTTGAAAAGCAGACGACGACCGAAGAGGTCAACACCGCGCTCAAGAACGCGGCGGGCGAAGAACTGCAAGGCATCCTCGCCTTCTCGACCGAGCCGCTCGTCTCGATCGATTTTCGCGGCAACCCCTATTCGTCCATCGTGGACGCCGAGTACACCAAAGTCATCGGCGGCAACCTCGTCAAAGTGCTCTCGTGGTACGACAACGAATGGGGCTACTCCTGCCGCGTCCGCGACCTCATCAAGTTCATCGCGCAAAAAGGACTTTAAGCGTGTGATAAGTGATGGGTGATAGGTGATAAGTAGAACAACTTGTCTTTCCTATCACCTATCACCCATCACCTATCACCCATCACCTGCTTATGAAGCTATCAATTACAGACCTCGACTTGAAGGGGCGGCGCGTGTTCATCCGCGTCGATTTCAACGTGCCTTTAGAGGACGGCGTGGTGGAAGACGACACGCGGGTGCGGGGCGCGCAGCCGACGATCGAGTACGCGTCGGGGCAGGGCGCGCGCGTGATTCTCGCGTCGCACCTGGGCAGGCCGAAGGGCGCGCGCACGGAGAAGGACAGCCTGCGCCCCGTGGCCGCACACCTCTCGAAGTTGCTCGGCAGGGAAGTCGCGTTCGCGGAAGATTGTGTGGGCGAGGCGGCGCGCGCGAAAGTTGACGCGCTCGCCGACGGCGACGTGCTGCTGCTCGAAAACCTGCGCTTCCACGCGGAGGAGGAGCAGAACGACGACGCCTTCGCAAAAGAGTTGGCGAGTTTGTGCGACGGCCTCTACGTCAACGACGCCTTCGGCGCGGCGCACCGCGCGCACGCTTCGACGGCCGGGATCACGAAGCACGTCAAACAAGCCGCCGCCGGTCTGTTGATGCAAAAGGAACTCGATTACCTGGGGCGCGTCATCAACAACCCGGAGCACCCGTTCGTCGCCATCCTCGGCGGCGCGAAAGTGTCGGATAAGATCGCGGTTATCGAAGCGCTCATCGAGCGGCGCGTGGACAAACTGCTCATCGGCGGCGCGATGGCCTACACGTTCTTCAAGGCCGAGGGCTTCACGGTCGGCAAGTCGCTCGTCGAAGACGACAAGTTGCAGACGGCGCGCGACATTAAAGAACGCGCGGCGCAGGCGGGCGTCGAACTCCTGCTCCCGACGGATCATCAGGTGGTGGACAGTTACGAACCGCTCAAGAGCAAGAAAACCATCCCCATCGAATTCACCAACGCCGGTCTCGTCGGTCTGGACATCGGCGTCGAAACCGTCGCCCACTTCACGCGCGCTCTGGCCGACGCGCGGACGATCATCTGGAACGGCCCGATGGGCGTCTTTGAAGAAAAGGAACTCGGATTCGACGAGGGCACGATCGGCGTCGCGCGCGCCGTGGCCGAAGCCGCGGACAGGGGCGCGACCGTGATCGTCGGCGGCGGCGATTCGGTCGCCGCCATCACGCAGGCCGGAGTGGCCGAACGCATCACGCACATCTCCACCGGCGGCGGCGCGACGCTGGAATTTCTCGCCGGCGACGAATTGCCCGGCGTCGCCGCACTCAACGAAAGAAAGGATGAAGGATGAGGGATGAGGGATGAAAGGAAGAAGCAAAGCCGCCTTTGTTTCATCCCTCATCCCTCATCCTTCATCCCTATATTGCATTGCTAAAACCTGTTATTGCCGGAAATTGGAAGATGTATAAACTGGTCGCCGATGCGGTGGCGACGGCGATCAGTTTGCGCCCGCTCGTCGCCAACGTGAATCACTGTGAGGTGATCATCGCCCCGACCTTCACGTCGCTCAAGACCGTCGCGGATCGTCTGGAAGGGTCGAACATCCGCATCGCGGGGCAGGATTGCTCGACCGAGATGAAGCACAGCGCGCACACGGGCGAGATCGCGGCCGACATGCTGAAGGACGTGGGCGCGACGCACGTGATAGTCGGCCACTCGGAGCGTCGGCAGCACTATTTCGAGACCGACACCTTCGTCAATCTCAAGACCCACTCCGCGCTCGCGTCGGGTTTGACGGTGATCGTGTGCGTCGGCGAGACGCTGGCGCAGCGCGAATCGGGGAACGCGGAATCGGTGGTGCGCGGGCAGGTCGAAGGCGGCTTGCGCGGTTTGACATCCTCCGACCTCGCCCGTATCATCATCGCCTATGAGCCGGTCTGGGCTATCGGCACCGGACACACCGCGACGCCGGAACAAGCGCAGGAAATGCATGCGTTTATCCGGCGCGTTTTCGCGGAGAGGCATTCGCCGGAGTTGGCCGACGCGCTCCGCATCCTCTACGGCGGTTCGGTCAAACCGGACAACATCGTCGGACTGATGAAACAGACGGACGTAGACGGCGCGCTCGTCGGCGGCGCGAGTCTGGATGCCGAGACGTTCGCGCAGATCGTGCATTACAATGTGTAAGTTTCAGGTTTCAGGTTTCAGGTTTCAGGTTAAAGAATTAAGCAACATTCAGTCTTGAAACCTGGAACCTGAAACTTGAAACTCTTTAGAACCGAGGATCGTGCTTTGTTGACTTATCTTTTATACGGGCTATTCATTCTGTCGTGCATCGTGCTGGTCGTGGCCGTGCTCTTGCAGCCGGGCAAGGCCGACGCGGGCGCGCTCTTTACGAGTTCCGTCTCAAGCACGGCTTTCGGGCCTCGGGGCACGCAGACCATCCTCGCGAAGATCACGATCATCGCCGCCGCGCTCTTTATGCTCGTCGCGCTGGTGCTCTCGCTGCCCATCGTCACGGGTTCGCGCTCCGTCGTCTCCGGCGAATCGGATGCGGCCCCCGCGCAACCGGCCGCGTCGCCCGTAGCTCCCGCTGCTCCCGCGCAGGACACGGCCGCGCCTGCATCCGGCACGACGACGCCGGGCGGCGAAGCAACCGCGCCCGCCGCGAACACGAACGCAAACACGAACGCAGCCGGTGGCAACGCGCAACCGCAATCGTCGCCGCAGCAGAACAAGTAACGACTCGTTTGTCTCGCCGCCACGGGAAGTAGACGGCGGGGGCGAGCGACTTTGACAATTTAATCAGCCGAAGTGGCGGAATTGGTAGACGCGCACGTTTGAGGGGCGTGTGAGGTAACTCGTGGGGGTTCGAGTCCCCCCTTCGGCATCCACATCAAAGGCGGGCGGCGTTGATCTATCAACGTCGCCCGTTTCCGTTTTGCGCGCATCGCCCGCGCGTTGGCTTGGTTCGTTAACGGAGAGGCTGTTAAACTCTCGCCAGTTCGATTTCTGCCCGCAAGACACCGATGCCTTTTACCGCTTTCAAACTCAAGCCCGGCGCGCGACGATTAATACTGGCGGCGACTCTCGTCCTGCTGCTGGCAAACGTATCGGCTCAGGCGCAGTCAATTGATCTGAACTCGCCGACGCCCGTGCTCTCGAACGAGATCGCCGGGAGCATCGCTCCGCTCGACATCGGCGACGCGCGCTCGACCCGCTTCTTCTACACCTTCAACGGCCTGCCCGGCGACCTCGAAATCACGGTCGAGAGTTATAACCTGGAAGGCGACGTGGACATCTTCCTCGCAGGCAACATGCGCCCCTTAACGAAGGTGACGCTCTATGCCGGGGCAGGTTCCAACCGGAGCGCGAAGACCGTCTACCTGCGCCGCGACGAACCGCTCATCCTGCGCGTGCAGGCGCGCACGCCGAACGATGCGGAAGGCACTTACCGCATCCGTCTCGGCGGCGCATTCAGACCCGCCGCGCGACTCGCCACGGATACGGCCGCGCCGGATGAATCCACGGCCGCGAACGCGCCGCCCGCTTCGACGGCGACGACGGGCGGGAACCGGAACGTCAGACGCGTCTCCTCGGTCGGAGCGCGCATCGCGGAACCCGTCGCGGAGGTCGCTCCGGAAGAACGTGCGACCCTTGAAGCGACGCCCACCGCGACGCCCGCCGCCGAGAAGAAGACCCCGTCGGCTCCGAGACCCGCGCGCACGAGAGCGGGCGCGCGTAGAACCTCGCGTGCCGAAACGACGCGGAGGAATCCGCCGAACCACCCCGCCGGAGACGGCGACGCCGCGCCGGCCGGATCGTCGCCGACCGAAACGGCCGAGCCTGAAACCGGCGATGCCGCCGCGCGAAACGACGCGGGCGCGGCGGAGCAGACTCCGAGGCCGACACGCGCCCGCCCGGTGCGCGTGCCCCGCGCACGCGGTAATAGAAATTCGACCACGGCGCGAAGAACCACCGCGACGCCCGCCGAGAGCACTCCTGCGTCGCCCGCGGAATCCGCCGCACCGCCCGCCCCGGCGAGTGCGCGGCTCGTCCTCGTCATGCGCGACGGCGAAACGTTCGAGCGCGACATGGCGAGCATCCGCCGCCTGACGGTCGAGAACGGCGTGCTCGTCATCGTCTCGAAGACGGGGAAGACCGAACGGCAGCCGATGAACACGGTGCTGCGCATGTCAATCGAGCCTTAATGCGACGCGGCGAAACTCCGAGACGAAAAACTTTGAGCGTGCGAATGGCAGAGCGAGAACAGACGGGCGGGGAACTTCAAGCCGAGCGGCGCGACGCGCGCGCGACGGCGGGACGCGTCGCGGCCGGGTTGCTGACACTCGTGGTCGCGTTCGCGCTCTACGGTCGCGGCGGGGCGTGGTCTTCGCCGGAGCAGTGGCAGGCGAGCGGCGCAAGTTTCTTCACGGCGTTCGTCATCATCCTCATCATGGCCGCGAGTTTGACGTGTTGCCTGACGGCCTCTTATTTCCTGATTCTCACGCCGCTCCTGTTTCCGCCGTACTGGTCAGCCCTCATCACGACGACGGGCTGCGTGCTCGGCGCGGCGGGCGGCTACGCGTTCGCGCGCTACGTCGGCGGCTCCTGGGCGGAGCGTTTTCGCGACGGGCGCGTGCAGCGTTTTCTCTCCACCCATTCGAGCTTCCTCGCACTCTTCGGCTTGCGGCTCGCGCCCACCCCGCACGGCGTCGTCAACTACGCGGCCGGTCTCGCGCGCATCTCGCCCGCGCGCCTGCTGCTCGCCACCGTCGCGGCCATGGCTCTCAAGTCTTACGTCTACGCGACCGCCGTGCATTCGGCCGTCAGCGCGGGTTCGGCGGCGACGGCCGTGAGCGCGCCCGTCGTCCTCTCGCTCTTTGCCGTCGCCGCGCTCTCGCTCGTCGGCCACGTGTTGACCAGGCGCTACGCGGCCTTGCGAGTCGCCCCCGAGACGCTCCCCGAACGTCTCGGATGAGCGCGCGCCCCGGCGCGTCTCCCACGAGAGTCGAAACTCTTTTCTTGACCGGCGCGAACGAGTTCGTTCAAACTCGCGCTTTCCATCCGAAGGCGACGCCCGAAGCCATAGCCAGATGACGCGACCGACCGAGACATCCAAAAAACGAATCGCGCAAACGCCTTCCGGGCAGCGCATCGATCCCGCGCCCCGGCGTTGCGTCTATCCCTTCGCGGCCATCGTCGGGCAGGAGGAGTTGAAACTCGGTCTGCTCCTCAACGTCATCGCGCCTTCCATCGGCGGCGTGCTCATCATGGGGCATCGCGGCACGGGCAAATCGACGGCCGTGCGCGCGCTGGCCGAACTGCTGCCGCCCATCTCGCAAGTGCGCGGCTGTCTCTACGGCTGCGACCCGGCGGCCGGGGCGAACCTCTGCAACGATTGCCGGGCGCGTCTCGCCACGACGGGCGCGCTGCCGAAAGAGCGCGCCCGCGTGCCCGTGGTAGATCTGCCGCTGAACGCGACGGAGGATCGCGTCGCGGGTGCGCTCAATCTCGAACGCGCGATCAGGGAGGGCGTCAAGACTTTCGAGCCGGGACTGCTCGCGCGCGCGCATCGCGGCTTTCTCTACATAGACGAGGTGAACCTGCTCGAAGACCACCTCGTCGATCTGTTGCTCGACGTGGCCGCTTCGGGGCGCAACCGCGTCGAACGCGAGGGCGTCTCGATCGAGCACCCGTCGGAATTTGTGCTCGCCGGTTCGGGCAATCCCGAAGAAGGCGAACTCCGGCCGCAACTGCTCGACCGCTTCGGCCTCTACACGGAGATTCGCACCGCCTCAGACCTCGAAGCGCGCGTCGAGATCATCACCCGCCGCGAAGCCTTCGACCGCGACCCCGCGGCCTTCTGCGCCGCGTGGGAGACGGAACAAGCGCAACTCCGCCGCCGTCTCGTCCGCGCCCGCCGGGCGTCTCCGAGCGTGCGGCTCTCGGCGGAACTCGTGCGCGCCGTCGCGCAGTTGTGCGGGCGACTCGGCGTTGACGGGCATCGCGGCGAGTTGACCATCGTGCGCGCGGCGCGTGCGCTGGCCGCGTTTGAAAATCGAAAAGAGGTTGCGGCCGAAGACGTGCGCCGCGTGGCCGCGATGGCTCTCCGCCACCGCCTGCGCCGCGACCCGCTCGAACAAACCGGCGGCGGCTCGCAGATCGAACAGACCGTGCAGGAACTGTTCGGCGCGCCCGACGCGCCTGAACCCGACGCGACGGGCGCGACGCCGCGACCGCCGAAAAAAACTCCCCCCACTCCCCCCGATCAGACGGGCGGCGACAACAACAACAACGGCGGCGAACGGCGCGACCCGCGCCGCACAGATGACGCGCGTGCCTCGCACACGCCCGGCGACGAGCGCGCCGCGCCCCCGCTCGATGCGCGGCTGCCGGATTCCTTCGACGAGAAATTTGGGGTCAAGCGGTCGGCCGCAAAGTTTGAAAAGTCCGACGCGCGCGCGCGGCGCAACGCCGGCTCGCGCACGTCTCCCGATCCCGCGCGCGGGCGTTACTCGCGCGCCGTCGCCCGCCGCACGGACGACGCGCGACTTGCGCTCGACGCGACCTTGCGAGTCGCCGCCGCCGCATCGCACATGGCTCGCCGTGGCGATGAAAGATCAATTCGCGCGATTGAAGTGGAGCCGGGCGATTTTCGTTACAAGCAGTTCAGCCGCCGGACGGGCACGCTCTTTATCTTCGCCGTGGATACTTCGGGCAGCATGGCGCTCAATCGCATCGCGCAGGCGAAGGGCGCGCTGGCGCGGCTGCTGCGCGAGTCTTACGTCAACCGCGACCGCGTCGCGCTCATCACGTTTCGGGAGCGCGCGGCGAGCGTGCTGCTCCAGCCGAGCCAGTCGAGTGCGCGTGCGCGTCGCCTGCTCGACGCGCTCCCCGTCGGCGGCGCGACGCCTCTCACCGACGGTCTGCTGCGCGCCCTCGACATGAGCGAGCGCGCCGCGCGCGGGGGAACGGCGCACATCCGCCTGCTAGTCTTCACCGACGGCCGCGCCAACGTGCCGCGCGACGGGCGGGTGGCGGGCGACCGCGCGCTCGTGCGGCGACAGATCACAAGCGAGGTCGAAAAAATCGGCGTCGCTTTGCAACGCCACGGCGTCGCCACGTTGGTCGTGGACACGCAGAATCGTTTCACCCGTGGCGGCGAGGGTCAGGCGTTGGCTCAGGCACTCGGCGGGCGTTACGTCCACCTGCCCTCGTTGCAATGAGCGACGCCGCCCGGTGCGATCAACTGAAAGTTTCTGCCCGGCCGATTTCACCTTCTCATTTACAAAGCGATTGAAAGCCGGGTATGTTAGGCGCGCCCGTTAAGTCTCTCCGTCCACCGAGCAGCGGCCGGTTCACACATGAGCGACACTCCCGAACAACCACGGCTCACTAAAGATGAGCGCGACCGGCGCGTGCTCGAATTGTGCGAGCAGGTGTCGGAGATCGAGCAGCGTTTGATCCCGACGGGGCTGCACGTCTTCGGGCGCGCCTCCGCCGCCGACGAGCGCGCCGACCTGTTGCGCATGGTCGCCTCGTTCGACCGGCCGGAAATCGGCGCGCGCGCCCTCCCCCAACTCATCGAAGCAGGTCTCGCCGTGAACGCGCCCGCGCCGTCGCCCGGCGACGCGAAGTTGAGCGAGGAAAGTTTGCGCGTGCGTGAACGGGTGGACGCGATCACGCGCGAGAGCATCCGGCGTTTTCTCGCGGAGGGCGGCGAGGCCGCGTGCGCGTGGTTGGAGACGACGGCGCGCGTCCCCGTTGACGACTCGCGGCTCGTCTTCGCGCTGTTGGAAAAGATCGAGGCGCAGTTGCGGGAGAACCAAGAGTTGGACGCCTTCGCGCGCGCGCTGCGCGGCGAGTACATCGAACCGGGGCCGGGCGCGGACATCGTGCAGAACCCCGCCATCCTGCCGACGGGCAGAAACACGCACGCCGTCAATCCTTACAGCGTGCCCTCCGATCTCGCCTACGCGCGCGCCGAGCGCGTCGTCACGCTTCTGCTCGAACGCCACCGCGCCGAGCACGGCCGCTACCCCGCGGCGATGGCGCTCGTCCTCTGGGGCCTGGACAACATCAAGACGCAGGGCGAAGGCGTGGCGCAAGCTCTGCGGCTGCTCGGCGTGCGCCCCGTGCGCGACGGGATGAACCGCGTGACGGATGTGGAAGCGATCCCGCTCGCGCAGTTAGGCCGCCCGCGCATCGACGTGGTGATGACCGTCTCCGGCATCTTTCGCGATCTCTTCGGCGCGACGATGGGCTTGCTCGACCGCGCCGTCAGATGCGTGGCCGCGCTCGACGAACCGCCGGAGTCGAACTACGTGCGGCGGAACATCCTCGCGCGGATGGAGGCGGAGGCGTGCCCCTTCGAGGAGGCCGCGCTGCGCGTGTTCTCGAACGCCGCGGGCAACTACGGCACGAACGTCAACTTCATGGTGATGGATTCTCAGTGGGAAGCGGACGACACGCTGGCCGACCTCTTCGTCACGCGGAAGTGCTTCGCCTATGGGCGCGATGCGGAGGGGCGCGCGCTCGAAGGACGCGAGGCGCGCGCGGCTCTGAACGGCGCGCTCGCCCGCGTGGAAGCGACTTATCAGAATATCGACTCGTTCGAGATCGGCATCACGGACGTGGATCATTATTTCGAGTATCTGGGCGGCGTCTCGAAGGCGGTCGAGAAACAGTCGGAGTCGCGCCCGGCCATCTACCTGTCGGACTCGCTCTCGCGCGAGGCGAAGGTGCGCTCGGTGGAGGAGACCATCCGCCTTGAGACGCGCACGAAGACGCTCAACCCGAAGTGGTACGAAGGCATGCTCAAACACGGCTTCCGGGGCGTGGCCGAGATCGAGAGCCACGTCGCCAACACGTTCGGCTGGAGCGCGACCGCCGACGCCGTTGACGATTGGGTCTACACGGAAGTGGCCGAGACGTTCGTGCTCGACGAGCAGATGCTCGCACGCCTGCGCGAACTCAACCCGCACTCGGCGCGCTCGCTCGTCGCGCGCCTGCTCGAAGCCGAAGGGCGCGGTTTCTGGCAGGCCGAGGCCGACATGATCGAACGCCTGCGCGACATCTTCAGCGGATTGGAGGATCGCATTGAAGGCGTCGCTTAAGCTTACCGTGCTCTACGTCGGCTCAAGTTTGCTTGCGCCGCTCAGGCAGGCGGAGCGCGAGATCGAGCGCGCGTATGCGCCGGGCTTACGCGTCGCGGCCTACAACTTCGGCGCGCCGCTCGACGAAGCACAGTGGCGCGAGATTGAGCGTGAGTTGAGCGAGTCGCAGGTGGTCTTCGTGATCCACGTCACGGACGGCGAGAACGCGGGGCGTCTGATACCGCTGCTGGAAAAATACCGTGCGACGAACCGCGCGGTCATCGTCATCAACTGCATGCCGGAGTTGATGCGGCGGACGCGCATGGGGCGTTTACAGTTCGGGCGCGAAGCGACGCCGGGAAGCGTCGAGCCGGCGGAGAGGGAAGGCCGCGCGCGCGAGGGAACGGCGCGGCGTCTGGTCAGTCGCATCGGGGCCTGGATGGGCGAGCAGGCGCGGGCGCGGCGCGGCAAGGGCGGGAGCCACACGCAATACCTGCGCTACATCGAGCGTCTGCCCGCGCTCCTGCGCGTCGTGCCGAACGCCGGACGCCTCGGCGACGCGAAGAATTACCTCTCCATCTTCTGCTACTTCCTCCAACCTACGCCCGCCAACATTCGCGCCATGCTGCTCCTCGCGCTCAAGCATTACGCGGCCGACGAACGCTTCGAGCGGGTCGAACTCCCGCCGCCGGAATCAATGCCCGCCGTCGCCGTCTACCACCCGGACGCCGACGCGCTGTTCGAGTCGTTTGAGGCGTACCGTTCGTGGTATGAGCGGCGCGGGGGCAAGTTCGGCGGGTTGAGGCTCGACCCGGAGAAGACCATCGGCCTGTTGTTGATGCGGCCGCAGATCGTGAGCGGCGCGCACGCTCATTACGACGCGCTCATCCGCGCCATCGAAGCCGAAGGCCTGGCGACCGTCCCCGCCATCTCGACCTTTATGGACAATCGAGAGGCGTGCGAGATGTTCTTCGTGGAAAAACGCCGGTCGCCGGTTGCCCGTCGTCCGTTGCGTGTGGCCGGGCGGCGTCCGGCCTCAAAGGAAAAGGGCGCGGCGGGTAAGTCCGAAGCAACGGACGACGGACAACTGACAACCGGCAAGTCGCGCGTGAGCCAGATCGTGTCGCTGACGGGCTTCAGCTTCGTCGGCGGGCCTGCGATGAATGACAGCGAAGCGGCGGTCGAGTTTCTGCGTGGGTTGAACGTGCCGTTCCGTTCGGCGGTGAGTTTGGATGTGCAGACGATTGAGGCGTGGCGAGATTCGGCGACGGGGCTGAACCCGGTGCAGGCCGGGATGCAGATCGCGATCCCGGAAATCGACGGCGCGACCGAGCCGTTCGTCTATGGCGGCATGGCTCAGGCGAGCGCGTCGCCGCAACCGCTCGCAGACCGCTGCCGCCGCATCGCGCGCCGACTCGCTCGTTGGAACCGGCTGCAAACCGCGCCGCGCGCCGAGATCAAACTCGCCCTCACGGTATTCTGCTTCCCGCCGAACAAAGGCAACACGGGCACTGCCGCCGACCTCGACGTGTTTCCGAGCCTTCAAGAGATGCTCGTGCGTTTGCGTGCGGAGGGCTATCACGTCGAAGTGCCGGAGAGCGCGGACGAGTTGCGCGAGCGACTGATCGGCGGCAACGCCGAACGCTTCGGCGCGACGGCGAACATCGCTCATCGAATGACGGTCGAGGAATATCGTCGTCTGTGCCCGTTCGCGCCGGAGATCGAAGCGGAGTGGGGAAGCGCGCCGGGCGCGATCAACTCTTTCGGCGGGACGCTGCTCATACAGGGTTTACAACTCGGCAACGTCTTCGTCGGCGTGCAGCCGACTTTCGGCTACGAAGGCGACCCGATGAAGATGTTGATGGCGCGGAGCGGGGCGCCCCACCACGGCTTCGCGGCCTTCTACGCCTTCATCGAAAAAGTATTCCGCGCCGACGCGGTGGTACACGTCGGGACGCACGGGGCGTTGGAGTTCATGCCGGGGAAACAGGTGGGGCTATCGGAGAATTGCTGGCCGGATCGCCTCATCGGCGAACTGCCGAATCTCTACATCTACAGCGTCAACAACCCCTCGGAAGGCTCCATCGCGCGCCGACGCTCCTACGCGGAGTTGATCTCATACCTCACGCCGCCCGTCGAAGACGCGGGCGTCTACCGCGACCTCGCCGCGCTCAAAGAACTACTTCTCGCCTACCGGCAGACGACCGACGAAGGCGAGCGGGAGCAACTCTTCCAAACGATTGACGAGCGCGCCGCGTCGCTTCATCTCGGCGGCGGCGTTTGAGTGGAGCCGCCGGAAAGTTGAGCGGCGGAGTCAGCCGGGAGATTGATCCGCGGAATCGAGGGCGCGGCGGAGTTCGCGTTTGAAGTCGGAGGGGGCGAGGCGGTGTTTGAAAGTTTCGACGCCGTTGATGACGACGACGGGCACGTCCCAGCCGTAGCGACGGGTGAGTTCCGGGGCGAGGTCGATGTTGATCTCTTCGAGCGTGTACTGGTCTACGCAACGGGCGTCGAGCATCGCCTGCCTGGCCTCGTCGCAGAGGTGGCAGCCGGGTCGCGTGTAGAGCGTCACACGGGCTTTTTGCGCTTCGTGCATAGTCGGGAAATCTCCTCAAACGCTTCGTCCGAAAATTGGAGGCGGCTGGAATAAATGTACTCGATGGACTCCTTCTATAAGGGCTGCTTGATGTTCATCGCCGCCGTGCTGGGTATCCTGGGAGGTCTCTCAATGTTCATCTTCCTCTTTGGTCTGCTGATCATCTCGCCCGCGTCCATTCAATACTGGCACCTGCTCATCGGGACTTTTCTCTTGGCCGGGAGCGGCTGGTTTCTATATTTAGCTTACACATCGAAGCCTTACTGAAGCGTGCGCGCTTGCCGGTCGGAGGGCGACGCGACGAAAAAATACATCTTGCCACACGGTTGTGAAAAGAGTATAAAATGCGGACACGCCGGAGCTGTTTACTATAATTTCATTGGCTCGGTAGCTCTTCTAAGTAACGCATAGCATCTCGAATACCTGACGCAGAGAGGTTCCTCCTCTTTTGCGGAGAGTCCTACCAACTCTCTCGCGTGTGGCCTATCAAGGGGTTTGTCTGTCTCCTGAACGTGTGAGCGCGCTCGCCTCACATTTCCTAACACGGAGGTTGCGTTTGGACAGCGAAAACAACCCTGACCGGCCGGTCGAGAGTGCGGAAGGCGCACCGTCGGCCGACAACTCACAGGCGGCGACGCCCGCGCCCTCCGGCGAGACGGCCGAGGAGAAGCGCGCGCGGCAGATGGCCGAAATCAAAGCGAAGGCCGCCGCCCGCATGGCCGCCAAGGGCAACGCCGCCCCTCAGGTTGAAACCCCCGCCACGCCTCCGCCGCCGTCCGCGCCGACATCATCCGCGCCGCCGCCCGCGAGCGGCGACGCGCCCGCCGGCGAGACGCCCGAAGAGAAACGCGCGCGCATCATTGCCGAGGCCAAAGCCAAAGCCGCCGCGAAGATGGCCGCTGCGAAGGGCGACGCTGCCGTCGCCGGGGGCGCACCCGCCGCCGCGCCGCTGTCCGCCGCCGCCGCACCGCCCACGCTGACTAATGAAGTGCCGGGCGGCACGCCGCCCGCCGCGCGCGTCGCGCCGGGCGCGGCCAAAACGACTTCGACCCCGACCGCGAGCGTCGCCAAAGGTATTCCGCAGCCCGTCGCCGCCAAACAGCACCCGACCGTCGTGGACACCATCCCCGACCCGCCCATCAACAAGATGCGCCGCCGCATCGTCTGGGCGAGCCTCGTCGGCATCGTCGGCACGGTGACGCTCGGGGTGCTGCGCTTCTTCCTGCCGCGCACGATCTTCGAGCCGTCGAGCATCTTCCGCGTGGGCTTCCCCGGCGATTACGGCATCGGCGTCGATACGAAGTATCAGCAGTTATACCGCGTCTGGGTGGTCAAAACTTCCGACCGCCTGTTCGTCATCAACGCGGTCTGCACGCACCTCGGCTGCACGCCCGACTGGAAGGCCAGCGAGAACAAGTTCAAATGCCCCTGCCACGGCAGCGGCTACGATAGCGAGGGCATCAACTTCGAAGGCCCCGCCCCGCGCCCGATGGATCGCGCTCACATCGAACTCGACGCGGAAGGCCAGATCGTCGTCAACAAAGGCCGCCTCTACGATTGGCCGAAAGGCGGCGAAAATAAATTTGAAGACCCCGGCGCTTACATCCCCATGTAAGTTTCCGCCGGCAGTTTTCTCCGAACATCAAGCGGGTTTCTCTTCAAGCAGGTTTCTCTTCAAGCAGGTTACTCATACAGTCACGACCGGCGGTCGCATCGAGGTTCGAGTCAAACGGTCTCCCGGCGATTTCGACAGCCGCAGTTTATGTGCCGGGCGGATTCGCGTCGGCGTCCGAAGACAGGAGAGATGGAGATGGATTCCGAACGTCCTGACGAGCAGGAAGGTCAGCCGAAGGCGGGGAACGGCGCGGCGCAGAAGCCCGACGGCGTGAACGAGCCGGACGACATCAAGTCGCTCTTGCGAGCCGCGTCGGGCGTGCCCGCCGGAAGCCGGAAGGCCGTGGCGGGCGAGACGACGACCGAGAGCGGCGGCGACGCGCCCACGGTCGGCTTCATCAGTAAAACCAGAATGCAGGGACTCGCCCTCAAAGACCGCGCGGTCAAAGAGGCCGAGACTTACAAAGACCCGCAGCAGACGCAACTCTGGAAGTCGATCTTCCGCGTCTCGCACGACCGCAGCGACCCGCGCAATCGCAGCTTGGCGATTCTCTCAAACGTCTTTCTCCACCTTCATCCCGCGAAGATCAACCGCGACGCCGTGCGCTACGGTTTCACCTGGGGCATGGGCGGCATCACGTTTTACCTCTTCATCGTCCTCACCTTCACCGGCGTCCTGTTGATGTTCTACTACCACCCGACGAAGGTGCAGGCGTTTCGCGACATTCTCTACCTCGAACACGACGTGCCCTTCGGCAAACTCCTGCGCAACATGCACCGCTGGGCGGCGCACCTGATGGTCATCACCACCTGGCTGCACATGTTCCGCGTCGTCCTGACGGGTTCTTACAAGCGGCCGCGCGAGTTCAACTGGTGCGTCGGCGTCGTGCTCCTGGTGTTGACGCTCCTGCTCTCGTTCACGGGCTATCTCCTGCCCGACGATCAACTCGGCTTCTGGGCGGTGACGGTGGGCACGAACATGGCGCGCGCCACGCCCATGTTCGGCAGCGAAGGCCCCTTCGGCCCGCAACTCGGCATGACGCCCTACAACGACGTGCGCTTCGGCCTGCTCGGCGGCTCCATCGTGGACGCGAACGCGCTCCTGCGTTCCTACATCTGGCACTGCATCGGCATTCCCATCGTCGCCTCGCTCTTTATGGCCGTCCACTTCTGGCGCATACGCAAAGACGGCGGCATCTCCGGCCCCGCGCCCGTGATGCTCGAACCGGAAATGAAAGCTACGAAAAAGTAGGGATGAGGGATGAGGGATGAGGGATGAATTAAAATCATCCTCATTCTGATTCATCCCTCATCCCTCATCCCTCATCCCTTGAGGTTATTATGGACTGGCATCAACTCTGGATCATCACTTCCGCGCCGGACAACGTGCCGATTGTGGCGATGTTGTTCCTCGTCCCGTTCTTCACGTGGTACGGGTTGAAGCAGGCGCGCGAGAACGACAAATTGATCGTCGAACTCGAAGGCGACGCGGCGAAGGCCAAGACGCACCACCGCAAAACATTGCCGTGGCGTCCGGGTTGGGCGCGCGAGTTGCACGTCTGGCCGTTTCTCGTGCGCGTGGAGTTTCTCGCCGCCGTGATCGTGACGGTCATCCTCGTCGTCTGGTCGATCACGCTCGACGCGCCGCTCGAAGAACCCGCCAACCCGAACCTGACGATGAACCCCTCGAAAGCACCGTGGTATTTCCTCGGCTTGCAGGAGATGCTCGTCTATTTCGACCCGTGGATCGCGGGCGTCGTGATGCCCTCGATCATGATGATCGGGCTGATGGTCTTTCCATACGTTGACTCGAACCCGCTCGGCAACGGCTATTACACGATCCGCCAGCGCAAGTTCGCGCTCGGCATGTTCGGCATCGGCTGGTTCACCTGGATCATCCTGATCGTGATCGGCACCTTTATCCGCGGCCCCGGCTGGGTCTGGTTCTGGCCGGGTCAGACGTGGGATCACAACGCCGTCGTGTTCGACAAGAACCGCGATTTGCACGACATCTTCGGCATCACGAGCATGCCCGTCAAGATCATCTTCGGCGCGCTCGTCGTCGGCCTCTTCTACTTTCTCGCCGGGCTGTTCCTGCATTGGCTGATGACCCGCAACGAGTTTGAACGAAAACTGCTGGCGCGCACGAGCCTGCTGCAATACCTGACGTTTCAATTTTTCGCCATCTCGGTGTTGATCGCGCTGCCGGTCAAAATTCTGCTGCGACTGGCTTTCACGATTAAGTACGTATGGGTAACGCCCTGGTTTAATGTTTGAACCCGAAGCCCTGGAGGGAGACGAAGGTGGCTGAGACCCCTAAGAACGATGCGGACGCGCTGGCGCGGCGAGAGCCGGAACCGCCCGCGCGCGACCCGATTATTAGCCGTTCGACGAGCAACATCCTCCTGGTGTGCGCGCTCCTGCTGATGGCCTCGCTCGCCTGGGCTTTGTACGACGAAGCCTACTGGCAGCGGCCCTGGAAGGACATGCAGCAGGAATTCGTCTCGCGCTACAACCGACATCTCAAGCGGCTGAAGCGGACGGGCACGCAGTCGGAGAAGGACGTGAAGCAGTCGCCGGAGTATCAGGAACTCGAACTCGCCGCGCGCGAGGCCGAGCAGGCCGCCGCGCCGCGCAAGAAGGAGATCGACAACGAGGTCAAATTCATCGACCGCCAACTCGCCGCCGTCACCGATCCGTTCCAAGACAAGCGCGGCCGCATCACCGTCGTCAACTACAACATTGAGACTGCCGACGAATCGGACAAGAAAGACCTGCGCGCCGCGGTCGAAGAGGATAAGCGCGAGAAGGTCGAAGTTCGGATGCCGGTTGACCCCAACTCCGATAAGACCGAGGAGCAGAAACTCAACTACACCGAACTCGAACAGAAATATCTGACCCTCAAAGATCGAAAAGCCATCCTGCTCACGGAGCGCGCGGAAGTCTCCAAAGAAGCCGACGAACTCAAAAGAACGCGCGACACGTATCTGAAAGACAACGTGATCGGCCTCAGCGCGGAGCAGATCGAAAAGTTGATCGAGCGCAACAACAAGTTCGATTACTCGCTCCGGCAGATCAACGTCAAAGGCGACGAGATCGTGGATCGTTGCGAGACGTGCCACCTCGGCATCCGCGAGCCGCTCGAACTCAAGGCCGTCAATTTCAAACGGCCGGGCAAGAAACTAGACGGGAACGCGCGCGCCTTCGTCAGCCACCCCAGCAAGGACTTGTTGCAGATTCACAATCCCGAACGCTTCGGCTGTTCGAGTTGCCACGGCGGCAACGGCCGCGCCACGACGAGCATCGTCAAAGGCCACGGCCGCCACCGTTTCTGGCTCCACCCGCTCTACCAGCGCGAGAACATGGAAGCGGGCTGCCAGCAGTGCCATGCGCAGGATCGCGTGCTGCAAGGCGCGAACGTTTTGACGAAGGGCAAAGACCTCTTCCAGGAGCGCGGCTGCGTCGGCTGTCACCGCTACGAAGGGTTCGACCGCGAGACGGACGGACTCGCCAATTCGCGCCAGACCATCAAGCAACTGGAGGAACAACTCGCCGCCAACGACCGCGAGGCGCGCCAGTTGGACGTTGAGGCCGGCACAGTCGCGGACGAAACCGAGGCGCAAGGGAAACTCGCCCGCGCCGTCTCGCTGCGCGTCACGAACAGCCAGCTTGAAGCGCGCATCGAGCAGTTGAACGTGCAGGCGCGTTACCTGATGCAGGATCAGAAGAAGGTCGGGCCGAATCTGAAAGACGTGCGTTTGAAGCTGCGCAAGGAGTGGATTCCGGTGTGGCTCAAAGACCCGCAAGCATTCCGTCCGGGCACGAAGATGCCGACGTACTGGTATCTCAATCCCGAGCACGAACTCTCGAAGAATCTCAAACAGAACGCCGACAACGAGCGCGCGGCCATCGCGGCTTACCTGTGGCAGTCGAGTTTCGAGGGACAAGCGCCGAAGCAGGAGCCGGGCGACGCCACGCACGGCAAGGAGTTGTTCGAGACGAAGGGCTGCATGGCCTGTCACTCGATCGGCGAGGGCGTGGAGAATCAAGTCGGCGGCACGTTTGCCGCGAACCTCACGCGCGTCGGCGAGAAGGCCGATTTCAATTACATCGTGCGTTGGATTTACAACCCGCGCGAGCGTTGGGCGCCCTACTGTCCGAAGGAGAAACGCGACCTGACGCGCGCCGATTACGAGAAGAACAACAAGCCCTACCGCTTCGACACCGAAGGCCACTCGAAATGCCCGAACGACGGCGCGGAACTGCAAGTGCAGAACATGACGGTGATGCCCAACTTCCGTCTCTCCGAACAGGACTCGCGCGACATCGCCACCTATCTCTTCTCGCTCGGCAAGGGCGCGCAGTGGCCTGACGCCTCCTTCATGGATGATCCGAAGTTGAAGGATCAGGGCGCGTACTACATCAAGCAATACGGCTGCGCCAACTGCCACGAGATCAGGGGCTTCGAGGACGAGCAGCGCATCGGCAAGGAGTTGACCGCCGAAGGCTCGACGCCCATCGAACGTCTCGACTTCGCCCTGCTCACGCACGACGCGGAGAAGGGCATCAACCCGTTCACGGAGAAAGAGTACGAGGCCAAAGACGGCAAGGACGCGAAGTGGTACAACCACAAAGGCTTCTTCGAGCACAAACTCGAAGAGCCGGGCATCTACGACAAGGGCAAAGAGAAGGAGCCGCGCGACCACCTGCGCATGCCCGATCCGTATCTCACGCCCGAATGGAAAAATGCTCTGACGACGTTCCTCCTGGGAAGCGTCGGCGTGGAAGGCGCAAACGTCCCAACTTCCTACTTCTACGAGGCCACCGACCGCCGCAAGGATATACAGGACGGCTGGTGGGTCATCAAGAAATACAACTGCATGGGCTGCCACTCCGTGCAGGTCGGGCAGAAATCCGTGCTGCAAGAGTTGCCGCAATACCTGACGCCCGAAGGCAAGGATCAATTGCCGCCCGCACTCATGACCGAAGGCGCGCGCGTCGATCCCAACTGGCTGCTGCGCTTCCTCACCGACCCTTCGCTCAGCAACGGCAGCGACGACCCGACCGTCCGCGCGCACAGCGGGATGGCCGGACGCAGCAACAGCAACCAATCGGGCGGCCAGTCGAGCGGCGGCGGGACGACCGCTCAACCGCAGGGCAACGCGACCGGCAACCAGTCGCAGGAGGGCGGCGGCGGTGCTGTAGGCGCGGCCGCGCCTCAGGGCGCGAACGAGCAGGGCGTGACTCGCCCGAACAACGATAGCCGGGATTTGCCGCCGCAACCGGGCGCGAACAAAAACGGCGTGCGGCTCTATCTGAAAGCGCGCATGCCCACGTTCAATTTCTCGCCGAACGAGTTGCGCACGCTCGTGCGTTTCTTCCTCGCGGTCTCGTCGCAGCAGGAGCCGTTCATCAAAGAGCCGACCAGCCCGCTCACGGATCAGGAACGCAATCTCGCGCGGCAGTTGTTCACCTCGCAACAAGCGCCGTGCTTGAAGTGTCACTTGACGGGAAATCCGGCGCACGACAAAAACGCTTCCGCCCCGAACTTCCTGCAGGCCGGCGAGAGACTCAAACCCGGCTGGACTTTCCGCTGGCTGCTCGACCCGCAGAAGGTGATTCCCGGCACGGCCATGCCGTCCGAACTCTTCAAGCGCGACGGCGAGCGTTGGGTCTTCAACGGCGAACTGCCCGAGAGCTTCAACGAATACAAGGGCGACCACGCCGACCTGCTCGTCCGCTACATGCTGCAACTGACGCCCGCCGAGCAGGCGCGGCTCGCCGCCGGTTCGCCTTCGGCCACGGGCGGCACGACCACCACCGGCGAGACGACGAATGCCGCCGCGCAATCGAGCACGCATCATGCGCGCCCGGCGCGGGCTGCCAAACCCGCGGCGGCGGCGGAGCGGCGGCGAAAGTATCGTCAGCGCGCGGCGCGGGCGGCGCGCACGGGCGCGGGAAAGCGGCGGAGCAGCATCGTGCGCCGGGCGCGCGAGCGGCAAGAGCGGCGCGAGTCAATCGTGTTCGCGCGACAGTACGGCGGGTGGCATTCGCCGCCGGGGCGCCGTTCTTGGTAGAATCGGGGAAATTAAATTTCAGGAGACACTTAAACTAATGCCATTCAAGCAAGTCCGCAGGATTCTGGTCTTAATGCTCGCCGCCGCGATGCTTTCTTTGATGCTCGCCTGTGGCGGCGACGACGACGATGACGATGTGGCCGAGGAAGGCGGCGCGACGACCGAGACGGCGGGCACGCCCTACAAGTCGAGCGGCAACGAAGGCTCCATCACGGGCGCGATCAGCTTCACGGGCGAAGCCCCCGCGCCCAAGCCGATCAGCATGGACGCCGACGCCGCCTGCGCGCAGAGCAACCCGAACCCGCAAACCGAAGACGTGGTCGTCAAGGACGGAAAACTGGCGAACGTGCTCGTCTATATCAAAGACGGCAAGACCACGGAAGGCAAGAGCATCGGCGGCTTCACCTTTGAAGTTCCGGCCACGGAGGTGACGCTCGATCAAAAAGGCTGTCGCTACATTCCGCACGTGCTCGGCATGATGGCGGGGCAGAAGCTGAAAGTGACGAACAGCGACCCGACGGCGCACAACGTCCACCCGTCGCCGAAGAGCAACAAGGAATGGAACCAGTCGCAGCCCGCCAACGCGGCTCCGATCGTCCAAACCTTCACGCGCGCGGAGGTGGTCGTGCCCGTGAAGTGCAACCAGCATCCCTGGATGAAGGCCAACATCGGCGTGATGAAGCACCCTTTGTACGCCGTCAGCGGCGAGAACGGCGCGTTCGAGATCAAGGGCGTGCCCCCCGGCACCTACACCGTCGCCACCTGGCACGAGCGTTACGGGGAGAAGACGCAGTCGGTCACCATCGGCGCGAAAGAGACCAAGACGCAGGACTTCAGCGTCGATGCGAGCGCGGGGAAGACGGCCTCGCTCGGCCTGCTCGAAGTGATGCCCGCGATAGAATTTCCGGTCGTGTCGAAACATTAAACGGGGCGCGGCCGACGCGCTGATTTATTTCATGTTTCGACGGGGCGAAGCGGCTTGCCACCCCGGAGCGGGGGATGCGACACTTGAATTCAAGTTCAGCCGCTAACATTAAACTTTAAGTTTCGCTCCACAGGCATTTCATGGAAACAATCGCTGTCGAAGAGATCGAGCAGTCCGTCCCGCCCGCCGTCGCCGTCGTGGCGGCGGGTGGGGGCGGGCGCATCGAGGCGCGCGAAAAACTATCGGCCTATTACGAGTTGACGAAGCCGCGCATCACCTTTCTCGTCGCGCTCACGACCTCCGCCGGGTTCCTGCTCGGCTCGACGCGCGGCGCGTTCGATTACCCGCTCTTCGCGCACACGCTCATCGGCGTCGCCGCGCTGTGCTCCGGCATCTCCGCGCTCAATCAATGGATGGAGCGCGATCTGGATCGTTTGATGCGGCGCACCGCGCGCCGCCCGCTGCCGCTCGGCATCCTGACGCCCCGCGCGGCTCTCGTCTTCGGCCTGGGCTTGACCATCGGCGCGGAGATTTACCTGGCGGCCTTCGTCAACGCGCTCTCGGCCTTGTGCGGCGCGAGCGTCATCGTCGGCTACCTGCTCTGTTACACGCCGCTCAAGACGCGCACCTCGCTCTCCACGCTGGTCGGGGCTTTCCCCGGCGCTGTCCCGCCGCTCCTCGGCTGGGCGGCGGCGACGAACCATGTGGGCCTAGAGGCGTGGGTGCTGTTCGCGATCCTGTTCCTCTGGCAGTTCCCGCATTTCTTCGCCATCGCCTGGATGTACCGCGAAGACTACGCGCGGGCGGGAATCCTGATGCTGCCGGTGGTTGAGCCGGAAGGGCGTCTGACGAAGCAGCAGATCGTCCTGTGGACGCTCATGCTCGTCCCCGTCAGCCTCGCCCCGGCCGCGCTCGGCATCTCGGGCGCGATCTATTTCTTCGGCGCGCTCGTGCTCGGCGCGCTCTTTCTGTGGAGCAGCATCGCCGCCGCCGTTACGCTCTCACGCCGCAACGCGCGCCGCGTGCTTCTGGCTTCCGTTCTGTACTTGCCCGTTCTTTTTGTTCTGATGGTCATCAATCAGTGAATCTTGAACTCGTCTCATAGATAAGCGCCGGTTTTAACTGTTCACGAGTTCACGAGTTCACGATGAGCTAAAGGAGAACTCCATGGGTCGCGCACTCGGAGTATTGATCTGGCTGTTGACGATTGGCTCGGTGTGGCTGTTCGTGAACGGACGCTGGTGGCTGCCGCCGTACATCTCCGAACACGGCCCGGCCTACGACCGGCAGTTTCTGATCACGATCATCGTCGTCGGCATCTCCTTCGTGGCGGCGCAGGTCGGACTCGGCATCGCGGTCTGGCGTTACGGGTCGCGCGGCGACCGGCGCGAACGCGCCGTCTATTCGCACGGCAACAATCGCCTGGAGATCGTCTGGACGGCCATCACCGCGCTCATCTTCATCACGCTCGGCCTGATGGGACAGCGCGTGTGGGCGCAGTTGCACCTGAACGAAGCCCCGGCGGGCGCAACCAAAGTTCACGTCGTCGCGCAGCAGTTCCAGTGGAATTTCCACTACCCCGGCGCAGACAAAACCTTCGGGCGCACCGACCCCGCGCTGGTCAAGGACGCCGAGTTGAACTTCGTCGGCCTCGACGAACAGGACGCGAACGCGAAGGACGATCAGGTCGTGACGACGCTGGCCGTGCCCGTCGGTCGCCCCATCGAACTGACCCTGCAATCCAAAGACGTGACGCACGACCTGTTCGTGCCCGAACTCCGCTACAAGCAAGATGTGGTGCCCGGCATGGCGATCAAGATGCACTTCACGCTGACGAAGGAAGGGCGTTTCGAACTCGCCTGCGCCGAACTTTGCGGCCAGCTTCACTACAAGATGAAGAGTTACCTCATTGCGCTTCCCGCAAACGTCTACGACGAGTTGGTGGCTCTGCCGCAGGCGCAATTCCAAGGGCGCATCACGCAATTGATCAAGGAATACCCGATGGGGATCAAGCAAGGGGCGGCCACCACCGCAGCGAGATAAAAGTCCGAACCTGACTCGTCCCGAAGGGAGAGGAATTCTAAGATGGAAGAGGCCACGACCCCGATTGAGCCGACAGCCGCAGCAGCCGCGACGCAGGCCGAAGCGGCTGAAGCCGGCCACCCCGCCGCCGCCGGGGCGCACGAACCGCACGGCCATCACAGCCCGCCCACGGGTTTTATCCGCAAGTACATTTTCAGCATCGATCATAAAGTGATCGGCATCCAGTATCTGCTGCTCGCTATCACGGCGGCGTTCATCGGGATGTTCATGTCGGTGCTGATGCGCCTGAACCTGACGTGGCCGGGGCACAAGTGGACGATCCTCGAAACGCTCTTTCCGCTCGGCGCGCCGGGCGGCGTGATGACGCCGGAGTTCTACCTCTCGCTCGTCACCATGCACGGGACGATCATGGTCTTCTTCGTGCTGACGACCGCGCCGCAGGGCGGATTCGGCAACTATTTTCTCCCCATCCAGGTGGGCGCGGAAGACATGGCCTTCCCCGTCCTCAACATGCTCTCCTTTTGGGTGACGCTCGTCGGCCTCGTGGTGCTCATCTCGGCGATCTTCGTCGAGGGCAGCACGATCCTCGGCAACACGGACTTCGTCAACAACTTCCTCGGCGGCGGCGGCACGGGCACGCTCGGCCCCATCGGCGGCTGGACGGGCTACCCGCCCCTCTCCGCGCTCGGGAAAATCGCCGGGCCGGGGCAGGGCGCGGGCGCGACCCTCTGGATCACGAGCATCGCCATCTTCTGCATCGCCTCGCTCCTCGGCGCGCTCAATTTCATCACCACGCTTCTCAACATGCGCACGCGCGGCATGTCTCTGATGCGGATGCCGCTCACCTGCTGGTCGTGGTTCACGACGGCGATTCTCGCGCTCCTGGCTTTCCCGGTGCTGCTCGCGGCGGGCGTGTTGCTGCTGCTCGACCGGCACGCGGGCACGAGTTTCTTCATCCCCGGCGGCCTCGTCTTCAGCGATGCCGTGCTGCCGAACAAGGGCGGCTCGCCCATCCTCTGGCAACACCTGTTCTGGTTCTTCGGGCACCCGGAAGTTTACATCGCGATTCTGCCGGGCATGGGCGCGACCTCGCACATCCTCTCCACCTTCGCGCGCAAGCCCGTCTTCGGCTACCGCGCGATGGTCTTCGCCATGTTCGCCATCGGCCTCCTGGGCTTCTTCGTGTGGGGGCATCACATGTTCATCAGCGGCATGGATCCGCGCACGAGCATCGCCTTCTCCGTCCTGACGCTCTCCATCGGCGTGCCCTCGGCCATCAAAACTTTCAACTGGCTGGGCACGCTCTGGGGCGCGAAGATACGCTTCACCGTGCCGATGATGTTCGCTATCGGCTTCGTCTCGCTGTTCGTCGCGGGCGGCATCACCGGCCTCGTCCTCGGCCAAACCTCGCTCGACCTCTTCATCCACGACGGCTACTTCGTGCTCGCACACTTCCATCTCGTGATGGGCGTGGCGGCCATCTTCGGCATGTTCGCGGGCGTCTATTTCTGGTTTCCGAAAATGTTCGGGCGGATGATGAGCGAGCGACTCGGGCAGTTGCATTTCTGGCCGACCTTTATCGGCGTCTACGGCATCTTCGTGCCGATGCACATCATGGGCATCGTCGGCATGCCGCGCCGCTACGCGTCGTTTCAGGAGTACGACTTTTTGCGCCCGCTCGACCCGCTCGTGATGCTCGTCACCATCGCGGCCATCGTGACGGCGGCGGCGCAGTTCATCTTCCTCTTCAATTTCATCTGGAGCATGTTCAAGGGCGAGCGGGCGAGCGGCAACCCGTGGGAAGCGACGACGCTCGAATGGGTGACGCCGACCACGCCGCCGCCGCACGACAATTTCGGCGGCCATCTCCCGACCGTCTATCGCGGCCCGTATGAATTCGCCGTGCCCGACGCGCCGGAGGATTACGTGTTGCAGACGACGCCGGACGCGGCGGCGGGAAACGTCGCGGCGCACGCGGCAGGTCAAGGAGTGCAGGGGAGTTCAGGTAATGGTCACAACGGTCAGCACTAAACCGGCGGGCAGCGTCTCGACCGGAACGAAGAGTATCCATCTCGGCGGCACGGGCAGGCGCGCGGGCGGCAACGGCTCGCGCGGCGGCGGGCCGCAACCGCCGAACGGCGGCAACGGCGGCGGCGGCGGGCGCGCCTACCCGGACGCCACGCCGCAGCAATATCGCATCGGCATGTGGTTGACCCTGTCGGCCATTCTGATGATGTTCGCCGCGCTGTCGAGCGCGTACGTGTTCCGTTCCACGCGGGTGCAACAAGGCTGGCAAGCCTTCTCCGTGCCCTCGATGCTCTGGGTGAGCACGGCGTTGATACTTGCCAGCAGCGCGAGTTTTGAAGTGGCGCGGCGCGCGCTCAGGCGCGGGGCGGCAGACGTTTACCGGCGTTGGCTCGTCGTCTCGCTCGGCTTAGGGTTCGGCTTTCTCGTCGCGCAACTGCTCGCGTGGCGGGGCTTGGTCGGGCAGGGAATTTACCTGGCGACGAACCCGCACAGCTCTTTCTTCTATCTGCTGACCGGGCTGCACGCGCTCCACCTCGTCGGCGGCATCGTCGGTTTAGTCTATCTGATGCTGCGCGCGCGGCGCGACGCGGCGAACTTGAGAACCAACGCGGCGGGCGCAAGCGGCGCGGCCGTGAAAGCGCGCGCGCACGCCGACGCCATCGGGCTGTACTGGCATTTTATGGACGGGCTGTGGGTCTACCTGTTCGCACTCCTTTTCCTGTGGAGGTAAACCTTGAGTACACACGCACACGCAGCAGAGCCTTTGGTTGCTGATGATTGGAACGGCGGGACTTTCCCCTATCACATCGGCCACAAGAAACTCGGCATGTGGTTGTTCATCGTCTCGGACGCGTTGACCTTCTCCGCGATGCTCATCGGCTACAGCTACGTGCGCGTGTCGAGCGATGCGTGGCCGACGCCCTTCGCCTTCCGCCCGAGCATCATCTTTTCCACCGTGATGACGCTCTGCCTGCTGGCTTCGAGTTTCACGATGGTGATGGCCGTGGCCGCCTCGGCGCGGCGCGACCGTCGCCGCGCGCGCCGCTGGATCGGCGCGACGATGCTCGGCGGTCTCACGTTCCTCGCCCTCCACATCTACGAGTGGCTGCACCTGATCAACGACTACGGCCTCAAGCCCTTCACGCTCCCGGCCGCGTGGCTCGAACGCTGGCCGCAGGCCTCGCCGCTGTTCGGCGCAACCTTCTTCGCCATCACCGGGTTGCACATGTTCCACGTCCTGACCGGCGTCCTCTACCTCGGCTACATCGCGCTGCGCATCCGTCGCAAGACGCACGAAGACGTGGAGATCAGCGGCCTCTACTGGCACTTCGTCGATCTCGTCTGGATGTTCGTCTTCCCGTTGATCTATTTGCTGTCGGTGGATTTTCATCCGACGGGGCATTGAACCCACAGCCATAACATGTGGCGGCGAGCAAACTTCATAAAAGAGAGGCGGATTAAAGGCGCATGAGCACACGTTTCGGGTCATTCGGCAACTTGATGAAGAAGCAGGACTTGATCCTGAACGCGATCTGCCTGCTCTTCGCGGCGGGTTTCATCGTGATCGCCCTATCGAACGTGCGCCGGGCGGGCAACTTTTTCTCCATCGATAGCCTCTTCCTCATGCTCGTCAGCCTCTTGCTCGCCGGCATCTTTATGATCGTCCCGCTGCTCTGGGCGTATGAGAACGGCCTGCTCAGGAATCTCTTCGCCGCCGAGGGCGACGACGTGCCGGTCGAGTCCGTGCCGGTTCACTTCGAGGGCACGACGAAACTGTTCCTCGCCATCCTCGGCGCGTTGCTCGTCCTGACCGTGATCGAGGTTTTTCTGGCTTACGTACAGGTGCCGCTCGTCCTGATGTTGACCATCCTCGTCGGCCTCTCGCTGATCAAAGCCGCGCTCATTCTCGCCTACTTCATGCACCTGCGTTACGAGCGCATGAGTTTGGTCTATACGCTGATCCCGATGCTGGTCATCTGCATCTGCCTGCTCTTTATCTTCTTCCCCGATAGTTTCCGGCTGCTCGGCCTGCGCGCCTACAGGTGAAGGAAATGAGAACGCCGACGATCTGCAACTTGATCTTTTTACTCGCGCTGCTGGCGGCGGGCGCAACCCTGTTCGCGCCGGACGCGATCGCGCAATGCGCGATGTGCAAAGCGTCGGCCGCAAACCTCGACAACGTCTCGGCGCGCACGCTCAACCTCGCGACCTTGATCCTGCTCTGCCCGCCCGTCGCCATCTTCTGCGCGATCTTCGTCGTCGCCTACAAGCAACGCAACTCGCACGACGACCGGGACGAATCCTAACCTTCGACGAAAGCTAACATGGCAAACGAACAGGCGCTCGCCCTCAATAACGACCATCAGAGCATTCGCGGGCGCGCGTGCCCGCAGTGCGGCGGCAAGATCATCCCGTCCGACCGCGCGCTCTACGAGAGCAAGGCCGACCCTTCCGCCGTCTTCCCGCTCTGGCAATGCGAACGCTGCGGCCATGAACAGATGAGCGAGCGGCCGCCCGCGCCCCGGAAGGCCGCGCCCCACGCCGGGAAAAAAGCGGCGGAGTAGCAGCGTCTCGGCGGCGCGCACTTCCGGCGATGCGAAGCCGAACCGTGCGCCTGCCGTCGCCTGGCGTGTTGCCGCCGCCGCGTCGTCTCTCCTTCGTCCACACGTCCTTTTGCCTCTTCATCAGATACCGCCGAGGGGTGCGGGTGTTATAATCCGCGCATCTTTTTTCGTTCCGGGCATCCATGGATTATTCGATACTGCCGCACATCAACGCCATGCTCAACGCGACGAGCGGGCTGCTCCTGCTCGCCGGGTTTTACTTCATCACCCGTCGCCGCATCACCGCGCACCTGCGCTGCATGACCTCCGCGCTCGTCGTCTCCTGTATCTTTCTCGTCTCGTATCTGTTCTATCACTATCATCACGGTTCGACGCGTTTCACCGGGCAGGGCTTTATTCGTCCCGTCTATTTTTTCATCCTGCTGACGCACACCGTTCTCGCCGCCCTGATCGTGCCGCTCGTCATCGTCACCCTGCGGCGCGCGTGGCGCGGCGACTTCGGGCAACATCGACGGATCGCGCGCTGGACGTTCCCGCTCTGGCTCTACGTCTCCGTCACGGGGGTCGCCGTCTACCTCATGCTCTATCAACTTTACCCTTCACCTTAGCGGGCGGGGCGCACAAGGATCACACCGGATGGACGTTGAACAGGCAAACGGCAATCATCGCGCCGCCGCGCCCGCCCCTCCGTCGGCAACGGCGGCGGTCGCGCGCCGCCGCTCCCCGTGGCCGCTCGCCGTCGTCGCCGCGCTCTTTATCCTGCTCCCGTTTCTCTCCTGGTACGGCACGACCTTCTGGCGCGAACTCGACGACGACGAGATCGAAAAATACCTGAACGACGAGCAGAAGCCGCGCCATGTGCAGCACGCGCTCGAACAGATTGACCGGCGCATCGTGAAGGGCGACGAGAGCGTCAGGCGTTGGTATCCGCAAGTGCTGCGCGTGGCGGAAAACCCCCTGCCGGATTTACGCATGGCCGCCGCGTGGATGATGGGTGACGATAACGAGTCCACAGAGTTTCACGCCGCGCTCAAACAACTCGTGCGAGACGACGAACCGGCCGTGCGCCGGATGGCCGCGCTCTCGCTCTCGCGCTTCAACGATCCGGAAGGGCGCGCCGAGTTGTTGGCGATGCTCAGACCTTACAGCGTCAAACAACGGTACGCTGGCACGCTCGTCACTGTTCTGCCCGTCGGTTCTTCCGTCACGAGGGAGGCGATGGTGGCGCGCGTGCGCGACGAGCGAGAGGTTGTCCAGGAAGTTCGCGCTCCCGTCGCGGGGAAGATCGAGAAAGCGTCAATCGCGGCCGGGACGCATCTGCGTGCGGGCGACGAGTTGCTCGTGCTCGCGCCCGACGGCAAAAACGCGTGGGAGGCTTTGCGCGCCCTCTATCTGGTCGGCGCGGCGGAAGACCTGCCCGAGATCGAACGCTACGCGCGGGGCGAGGCCGCGGGGATGCCGGAGGAGACCAAAAAACTAGCGGCTCTGACGGTGGAAGCCATCAAGAGCCGCGTCGCTCACAAGTGAAATTTTTTGGAAGTGAACGTGTTAGCGTGCGCCGGGCGCGTCGGGCAGCGTGATGCCGTGCGCGGCTTCCCAGTCCTCGGTCGGAACCATCTCGATGGCATCCCACGGGCAGCCGTCGAGAAACGCGCCCTCCGGCCCTTTGCTGATGCACTTCTGGCAGCCGATGCACAGTTCCGGGTCAACCTCGATGCGGCCGAACGGCGGGTGATCTTCGTCGGGAATCCAGAACATGCACGCTTCGATCGGGCAATACTCGATGCAGGCGGGCGAACCCGCACAGCCCGTGCAGCAGTCGGTGGTGACGGCGAGGATGCGCGGCTTCTTCTTGCGCGCGGCTTTCCCGTCGCCCACGGACATCGGCCAGTGTTTTTCGATGATCTCAATCATGCGTGTGCGTTCTCCCGTGCGGCTTTTGGTAGGGGACGTGCAGCCCACACTTTAACACGACCACAGGTGCGGCTCAATCAACTTTTTAGCGCGGCCGAAATGATCGCTTGAATGTATTCGCGTAAAGAGATAAAACTAGACGCACACCTAATCCAATAAGGAGACTCTACAGCGATGAACACAGTCGCCGGAATTTTCCAGACGCGCGAAGACTCCGCCCGCGCCATCGAAGACTTGCGCGGCCTCGGTCTCTCGGACGAGAACCTGAATTTGCTCTCGCCGGGCGCAACCGCCGCGCAGGCCGAATCCGACGTGCCGACCAGCGACACGGAACAGCCGGGGATGGGCAACGCGCTCGGCGGTCTCGTCGGCGGGGCGATGGGCGCGGCGGGAGGCATGACGCTTGGCGCGGCCGCCGCGAGCCTGCTCGTGCCCGGCGTCGGGCCGATCATGGCGGCCGGGATCGTCGGCGCAGCTCTGTTCGGCGCGGGCGGCGCGGCGGCGGGGATGGCGGCGGGCGGCGCGCTCGAAGACTCCATCGCGCACGGTCTGCCGCACGACGAGCTTTTCGTCTACGAAGACGCGCTCCGGCAGGGGCGCACGGTCGTGATCGCGCAGGTGGAAGACGACGAGCAGGCGGAGGCCGCGCGCGCTGCGCTTGAGGGGGCGGGCGCGGAGAGCGTGGACGCCGCGCGCGAAAGTTGGTGGGTCGGTCTGCGCGATGCGGAAGACGAGGATTACACCGGGCAGGGTCGTGATTTCAAGACCGACGAGCCAATCTATCGTCGCGGCTTCGAGGCGGCTTTGCATCCTGAACTGCGCGACGCGTCATACGAGGAATCGGGCGAGCGTCTGCGCGAAAGATACAGCGACGCCTACGAGCGCGACGCCTTCCGGCGCGGCTACGAGCGCGGCCAAAACTATCAAAAAACTTTGCGGGAGCGTTACCGGAATTGAAAGACACGTTACTGAGCGTCGCCGTGCTCGCCGGGATTCTCATCGTGAGCGCGCTCATCACCAACTGGTTCGCGCGCACGATGTACAACCATTGCCCTTCGTGCGCCACGCTCAACGCAAAGCGACGCGACGCGTGCCGCTCCTGCGGCCACGCTTTAAAATAACGACGCGCATCCCGGCTTTCGACGGCGCGCGCCGGGGTCTGAATTTGGAGTTGATGGATGCACCGTTTGAGCGGCCTCTGCGCCCTGCTGGTTTTGCTCATTGCCATGACCGACGAATCAAACGCACAAAGCCCCGCACCGCCCGTCGCGCCTGAGTGGCAGACGCACGCGGAGCGAACCGATTACCGCGAGTCGCCGCGCTACGAGGAGACGCTGGCTTACTGTCGTAAACTCGCCGCCGCCGCGCCCGCGCAAATCCGGCTCTCGGATTTCGGCCGCAGCGGCGAAGGCCGCGCGCTGCCGCTCATCATCGCCGCGAGCGGCGGGACTTTTACGCCGGAGGCGTCGCGGCGCGCGGGCAAGGTCGTCGTCTTCGTCCAGGCCAACATCCACGCGGGCGAGACCGACGGCAAGGATGCCGGTCTCGCCCTCCTGCGCGACATCGTGGTCTTGAAGACGCAGCCGCGCCTGCTCGAACACGTGACGCTCCTCTTCGTTCCCATCTACAACGCCGACGGCCACGAGCGGCGCAGCCCCTACAACCGCATCAACCAGAACGGGCCGGAAGAGATGGGCTGGCGCGCGAACGCGACCAACCTCAACCTGAACCGCGACTATATGAAGGCCGACGCGCCGGAGACGCGCGCGTGGCTGCGCCTCTGGAATGAGTGGAATCCGGAGTTGTTCATTGATTGCCACGTTACCGACGGCGCGGATTTTCGCTACAACGTGACGTACCAGTTCGAGGAGCACGAAAACGTACCGCAACCGCTGCGCGGCTGGATGCGCGCGGCCTTCGAAGGGCGCATCGTTCCCGCGACCGAGGCGTTGGGCAACCTGCTCACCACCTACATGGAATTTCGCGACAACCGCGACCCGGTCAACAAGGGCGTCGAGGGTTTCATCGGCACGCCCCGCTTCGCCACCGGCTACGCTCCTCTGCGCAACCGTCCCGCGCTGCTCATCGAGACGCACATGCTGAAAGACTATCGCACGCGCGTGCGCGCGACTTACGATCTGCTGCGCGCGGCCTTGGAGGACGTGAACCGCGACCCGGCGGGCTGGCTGCGCGTCGCCAAGGAGACGGATCAAGCGGTAGTGGAAGAGGGAAGCGCGTATGACCCGGAGCGGAAGGTCGCGCTCAGGATCGCGTTCACCGATAAATTCGTGCCGCGCGTGATCAAGGGCCTGGAGTTCCGGCGCGAGTTGAGCGATGTGTCGGGCGCGGTGCGCGTCGTCTACGGCACGAAGCCGTTCGACTACACCGTGCCTTTCTACAACGAGAGCCGCCCCACCATCTCCGTCCCGACGCCGCTCTACTACATTATCCCGCCGCAATGGACTGAGCCAATCGAAGTGCTCGCCGCGCACGGCGTCCGCCTGCAACGCCTGGCCGAGCCTCTGACGGTCGAGGTGGAAAGTTATCGCTTTTCGGAAGTGAAATGGGCGAGCGCGTCGTTTGAAAATCGCTTGCCCGTCTCGCAGAAGAATCAACTCGTGCGCGAGCGGCGCACCTTTGCGGCCAATTCGGTCGTCGTGCCGTTGGCGCAGCCTGCTGGCCGTCTCGTCGTCAATCTGCTCGAACCGGACGCGCCCGATTCACTCGTCTACTGGGGTTTCTTCAATTCGATTTTCGAGCAGAAGGAATACGGCGAAGGGTACATGCTGGAAAAACTGGCGCGCGAGATGTTGGCGAAGGACGAAAAATTACGACAGGAATTCGAACGGCGCGTGGCGAACGACCCGCCCTTCGCCGCCAGCGCGCGCGAACGCCTGCGCTTCTTCTACGAACGCTCGCCTTACTACGACCCGTTCATGAATCTCTACCCGGTCGGGCGCATCACCGCGCCGCTCAAGGTGCGGCTCGTGGATTTTCGTTGAGTCCGCGTAAAAAATGAAAAGGGATGCGGTGCAATTAAGACCGCATCCCTTCTCCCAAGTTTTATGTACCGCTCGCGCCGGGCTGACTAAACCGTGCGTCTGCCGGTCAACAGATTGACCACGAGCACGATGAGAGCCACGACCAAGAGCAGGTGAATGAGACTGCCGCCGATACCGCCGAGCAACCCGAGCAACCACAACACCAGAAGCACCACCAGAATTGTCCACAACATGTTCACACTCTCCTTAGCAAAAAAGTTTGATGTCAAATCTCCCGGTTCATTGTGAACCCGCCTGACACTCTCTAGTGCAATGGGTATGCCAACATTCCTCGCCCTCCCCCGGCTTAAACTTAAACCCTTCTAATTGAAACGTTTGACCCTTCGACCGTGCCGCCGGGTACGAAATTAGCGACTCTTGCAACCTCTCCCTTGTACGGAAATACGCCGCCCGCCGACCCCTGCCGGTGTTCTAAATCAGAGCAAGCACCTTAATCACATTTGAATTGAACGCGCGGCGGCAACCTCCCCCGATTTTTTTATCATCCGAGATGCGAGGAATTTAAACCCACGTTCGCACGTGCCGGGAGAGTATCTTTTCCAAGCCTTGCGACCGACACAGTTAAAAGACATTTGGCTGGACTTGGAGCGACGACGGATGATAGAGTGGTTTGCAGGGTTAGCGGCCGCTCCCGCCGCGCTCGGAAGTAGATAGGCTCCCACCGCAAGTTCCGCGCGTTAGCCATCTCAAGTCGGTTTCCTCTGTCAACAATTTTAGATTCTTGAAAGCCCATAGCGGCGCGTGCCGTTCCCCAAGAAACTCAACGCGCCGTGACCGGAGAAATTCTAATGCCATTTTCACGTCTGCTCCCCCGCACGCAAAAGACGAGCCTCACACTCGCCGGCATCGGCGCGATCTCCACGCTGCTGTTGGTCGTCGTCGTTCAGACTTTTTACTTTTCCCGCCAGCCCGTCGTGCAAAACGTCAACTACACGGAACTGCACATCTTGACGGGCGACGCGGCCGCCAGGTCTCTGACGGTCGAAGGCGAACTGATGATGATCGAGAAACTTGACGGCACGCGCGTACAGGCCATCGTCACCAACGCCGTCGCGCAGCAGGAGATCATCAGCGTTTTCGAGCAGAAGAAACTGCCCATCGTCTTCAACACGATGCAGCCGGGGAGGCTCGCCTCCGCTTTGAACTGGGTCATCGCATTCCTGACGCTCGCCGTCATCGGCTTCGTCGGCTGGCGCATGTACGCCAGTATGAGCGGCGGCCACGGCGATTTCGAGTTGACCGACGCGAGCGGTTCACAGAAAGCCACTTTCGCCGATGTCGCGGGCGTTGACGAGGCGAAAAACGAGTTGGCCGAAACCATCGAATTCCTGCGCGCGCCGCTTCACTTCGGTCGCCTCGGTGGGCGCGCCCCGCGCGGCATCCTGCTCTCCGGCCCTCCGGGAACGGGGAAGACCTTGCTCGCCCGCGCCGCCGCCAACGAAGCCAACGTGCCTTTCCTGTCCGTTTCGGGATCGAGCTTCCAGGAGAAATTCGCCGGACTCGGCGCGGCGCGCGTCCGCCGTCTCTTCGCACGCGCGCGCAAGCTCGCGCCCTGCGTCGTCTTCATCGACGAGATCGACGCGCTCGGCCGTCGTCGTGGCCGGAGCGGCGATTCCGCTTCAGCCGATCAGGATCAGACGCTCAACCAACTTCTGATCGAGATGGACGGTTTCAAACAACTCGAAGGCGTCGTCGTCATCGCCTCGACCAACCGCCCCGACATCCTCGATCAAGCCCTCACGCGCCCCGGCCGCTTCGACCGCGAGATCGCCGTCAACCTCGCAGACGCGCGCGGCCGCGAAGAAATTCTCCGCGTTCACGCACGCAAGTTGACGCTCGCCCCCGAACTCGAACTCAACTGGATCGCGCGCGGCACGCCCGGTTTCTCCGGCGCAGACCTCGCCAACCTGCTCAACGAGGCCGCCATCGCCGCCACCCGGCACAACGCCGACTCCGTGCGCCGCGAGCACGTCGAATACGCCCGCGATAAAATTTTGATGGGTGCGGAACGCCGTGGCTTCATGATGGACGAAGAGGAGCGCTACGCGACCGCCGTCCACGAAGCGGGACACGTCGCCGTCGGTCTCGACGTGAAACACGGCGACCCGATTCACAAAGTCTCGATCCTGCCGCGCGGCCGCGCGCTCGGCGTCACGCAGTCTCTGCCCGAACGCGACCGCCTGATGAAGAAGCGCGAGTATCTCGAAGATCAGATCGCGCTCCTCCTGGGCGGGCGCGCCGCCGAGCAGATTCTCCTGGAGACGATGACGGCGGGCGCGTCCAACGACATCGAACGCGCCGTGGAGATCGCGCGCAAGATGGTTTCGGAGTTCGGCATGAGTCCGCTCGGCCCCATCCACCTCGGCAAACCGGAAGACCCGCACAGCCAGTCGCTTCTGGATCGCGTGGAGCATGCGACGCACGACATCATCAACGCGCAGATGGCGCGCGCCTGCGAGATCGTTGAAGCGCGCCGCGAGGAGATCATGCGGCTCACGGCCGGGTTGATGGCGCGCGACACGCTGGAATCCGACGAGATTCAGGAATGCTTCGGCCTCAGGGCGGCGAGCCGGGCGGCATAAGAGGCCAGGTCGAAACGTACAGGCGGAAGGCAGCCGGGGCAGTTATCTGTTCTCCGGCTGCCTTCCGCCTTTTGCCGCGAGAGCCGCCGCGAGCGCATCCGTCCGCGAGCTTCCGGCCGTGGCCTCGCGGCTTGCTTCGCCGCATCATCTCCTGTAATTTTTGCTTGCGAAGGCAAATTAGTTTCACCACCTGACTCCGACTCCCGAACGTTCCTCCGATTTGGCAATGACATACCCCGGCGTCACACGTCTGGAGTTACCGATCCTGCAAGAACTCGCCGCGACCGGCGGCGTGGACGACGTGCGCTACCTCTACGAACGCCTCATCGCCTACTTCCCGCAACTTGACGACGCCGCCTCGGCGCACGAGGCGCAGGGCAACGGCGAACTCCGGCAGTGGAAGCGGCACGTTCAGCGCGCCGGGCGCGAACTCGCCGACAAGCGGCAAATAGATCGGCGTCGCGGGCTGTGGACGATCACGCCGCAGGGGCGCAAGCGCATCGCCGACGAAGCGCCGAGTTTCTCTTTCAACGTCGAACCCTCGCCGCCGCCCACCGGCGCGTCCGCGCTCTCGCACGCCGATGTCCAACAGATGCTCATAGACATCGGGCGCGTGCTCGGCCATCATGCGGAGCGGGAATTTGAGTATTACGACGTGGTGTGGCGCGCGAGCGAGACCAGCCCGCGCCTGAGCCACATCTTCGAAGTGCAACGCAAGGGCAACGTGGATGCCGCGCTCGCGAAACTCAAGCGCGCTTACGAGTCGCAACGCTCACAACCTTTTCTCATCGTGGCGAGCGAGCGCGACACGAACCGCGCCAACCTTCAGATGAGCCTGGCGCGCACCGGCGCGTTTCACGAGATCGGGCGGGTCACGAAAATTTTGAGTTTTGAACAACTGCACAGGCTTCACCGCGCCCTCACGTCCGTCGCAGACCTGCTCGCGGAGTTCATCGAGCGATGATGATCGGCACACCGCTGCGCCAGCAGTACCTCGACATCAAGCGTCGCCACCCGGACGCAATTCTCCTCTTCCGCATCGGCGACTTCTACGAAGCCTTCGACGACGATGCGCGCCTCCTCGCGCGCGAACTCGGCATCGTGCTCACCTCGAAACCGATGGGGCGAAACGTGCGCGTCCCGCTCGCGGGCGTGCCCTATCACAGCCTCGAACGCCACCTCGCCACGCTCATCGCGCGCGGTCATCGCGTCGCCATTTGCGAACAACTCACCGCCGCGCCCGTCAAAGGCGAAGCGGCGGGGCGCGGCCTGATCGAGCGCGACGTGGTGCGCGTCGTCACGCCCGGCACGATCATCGAACCCGGCCTGCTGCGCAGTAAAGTCAACAACTATCTCGCCGCCTTCTGCACCGACGGGCGGCGCGCCGGGATCGCTTACGCCGACGTGACGACGGGCGAGTTTGCCGCCACGGAACTGGCCGCCGCCGCCGCCATCCCCGAACTCCAACGCCTCGCGCCCTCGGAAATACTCGTCGCGCGCGGCCTCGAAACTCCTGACGCCGAGTTGCCCGGCTTCATCACGCGCTGCAACGACGATTACTTCGCCGTCCAACTCGCGCGCGGCGCGCTGCTCAATCATTTCCAGACCCGTTCGCTCGCCGCCTTCGGTCTCTCCCGCACGCCGCTCGCCGCTTCGGCCGCCGGGGCGATCATCGCCTACCTGCGCGACACGCAGGCCGCTTCGGCCGGGCAGTTGACGCGGCTGACGAGCTACCACACCGGCAGCTTCATGCTGCTCGACGCGCAGACGCTCCGCTCGCTGGAAATTTTCGAGAGCTACGGCGGCGCGCCCTCTCTGCTCTCGACGCTCGACGCCACGCGCACCGCCATGGGCGGCCGACGCCTGCGCCAATACCTGCGCCAACCGCTGCTCGACGTGTCCGAGATCATGCGTCGCCACGAACAGGTGGCGTGGTTCGCGGAACACCCGAAGGCGCGCGCGGAACTTTTCGCCGCCTTTGAATTCATACACGACTTAGAACGCCTGTCGGGTCGCGCCCGCGCCGGGGTGGCGACGGCGCAGGAGGCGCTCGCGCTCGGGCAAAGTCTGGAGACGCTGCCTCGCGTGCGCGCGGTCTTGCAGCAAGATCAAACGAGGTTCGCCGCCTTGCTGGCCGCGCTTCCGGCGTGTGCGGAGGCGGCGCGCATCATCCGCGAAGCCGTCGCAGACGAGTTGCCGAAACGCGGCGAAGGCCGCGGCATCATTCGCGCGGGCTACTCCGACGAACTCGACAAGCTGCGCGAGTTGTTGCGCAACGGCAAGACCTACCTCGCCGAGATGGAACAGCGCGAGCGCGCCCGCACCGGCATCAAGAGCCTGCGCGTCGGCTACAACAAGGTGTTCGGCCACTACATCGAGGTCACGCGCCCCAATCTGCATCTCGTTCCCGAAGGCTACACGCGCAAGCAGACGCTCACGCAAGCCGAACGCTTCGTGACGCTCGAACTCAAAGAGCACGAGTCGCTGGTCGTCAACGCGCAGGAGCGTATCCTCGAACTCGAAACGAACATCTTCCGCCAGGTCTGCGTCGAGATCGGGCGCAACCGCGACGAGATACTTGCGGCCGCGGCCACGGTGGCGCATCTCGATGCGGTCGCCTCGTTCGCCGAAGTTGCCGCCGAGCACAACTACGTCCGCCCCGTCATCTCCGAGTCGCCCGTCCTGCGCATCACGGCGGGTCGGCATCCGGTGCTCGAAAGACTGTTCGCCGCGGGGTCGTTCGTCGCCAACGACGTGAAACTCGGCGGCGAGAGCGCGCCGGAGATCGTTTTGATCACGGGGCCGAACATGTCCGGCAAATCAACCTACCTGCGTCAGACCGCGCTCATCGTCTTAATGGCGCAGGCGGGCAGTTTCGTCCCCGCCTCGCACGCCACCGTCGGACTCTGCGACCGAATCTTCACGCGCATCGGTTTGTATGACCGGCAGGGCAGCGGCGAATCGACGTTTATGACCGAGATGGTGGAGACGGCGCAGATACTTCACCACGCCACCGAGCGTTCGCTGATCCTGCTCGACGAACTCGGCCGCGGCACTTCAACCTACGACGGCCTCGCCGTCGCCCGCGCCGTGCTCGAATACATCCACAACCATCCGCAGCTTCGCGCCAAGACGCTCTTTGCCACCCACTATCACGAACTCACCGCGCTCGCCTCCGTCCTCCCGCGCCTCGAAAATCTCCACGTCGAGATCGCCGAAGAGGGAAGCGACCTCATCTTTCTCTACAAGATCAGTCCCGGCAGCGCGGAGCGCAGCTACGGCGTCTACGCGGCCAAACTCGCGGGGCTGCCGCGCCCCGTCGTCCGCCGCGCCGAAGAGTTGCTCGGCGAATACGAAGCGCAGGGCGGCGGCGGCGAGCGTCCCTTCACCGTCGAGGGCGCGGGAGGCAAGCCGACCGCGCAACTGCAACCGCGCGAACGCGAGGCCAAAGTCATTCAGGCGTTGATGCAGCTTGACCCGGACGCGCTCGCGCCCGTCGAAGCGCTGATGAAACTTTTCGAATTGCGGCGACTGGCGGAAGAAGCCACGGACGAGCCGGGCAAAGTGCGCGCGATCCGCACGGCTTAGGCAAACAGCAAGCGGAAAGGCGAAGCGGGACAGGGTGGCGGCAATCCGTCACCACTGTCCCGCTTCGCCTTTCCGCTTGCTATACCGGGTCTGTGTGGATTTGCACCTTGGCGCGGGGAATCTCGGCTTCGATGGTGCGTAGGACGCGGACGGAAGCGGCGTGCGCTGCTTCGAGAGTTTGATCGCGCTCCACTTCCAGATGGAGGTCTATGAACTTCTGCGAGCCGGAACGACGCGTGCGCAGGTCGTGAAAGCCGAGCACGCCCTCGCCGCGAAAGCGTCGGACGATCTCGGCGACCTGCGCGTCCACCTCCGGCGGCAGCCGCCTGTCCATCAGCACGTCCACCGACTCGCGCCCGACGCCCACCGCCGAGGCCAGAATATAGATCGAGATGGCGACGGAAATGATCGGGTCAACGATCGTCCAGCCGGTGAAATAGATGAGGACGAGCGCGAGCAGCACGCCGCCGTTCGTCCACACGTCGGAGGCGAAATGCACGGCGTCCGCGTTCAGGGCGGGCGAATCGGTGAGCCTGGCCGCGCGCCGCAGCCGCGCCACCAACGCGAAACTGACGATGATGGCGATGATCATCGTCGCCACGCCGACGGTCTCCGCGTGAGTCGGGTGCGGATTGATCATGCGCTTGATCGCTTCGTAGATGAGGAACAGCCCGGAGCAGGTGATCACGGCCGCTTGAAAGAGTCCGGCGAGCGATTCAACTTTGCCGTGGCCGTAGGCGTGATCGTCGTCGGGCGGGCGCGAGGCGGCGCGCACGGCGAAGTAGTTGATCGAGGAGGCGGAGATGTCCATCGCCGAATCGAGCAGCGATGCCCAGACGGCAATCGAACCCGTCAGCCACCCCGCCCCCGTCTTGATCAGGATGAGAAAAGCGGCGGCGAGAATGGATAGCCGCGCCGCGGAGTTTTTTAAGGCCGACTCTCGGGCGTGGGCGTCAATTTCGCTTGTCGTTCGTACTGACATCAATTCGTGCCTACGAATAGCTCAACCGCGCGCCGCCCGCAAACAGATGAGCGAGGGCGCGCGGCCACAGGTTCAATGGCCGAGGGCTTCCGGCCGCTCGGAGACCTCTTCGATGGTGCGGCTGTGCGTGCGCACCGTCACCGTCGCCACGCCCGCGAAGATGAGCGCGGCGGCGAGCCACGTCCGCGAGTTCAAACTCTCGCCGAGAATCAACGGCGCGACGGCAAACGCGATGAGCGGTTGCAGGTAGATGTAGATGGCGACGATGCTCGGCGCGACACGACCCAAAGCCCACGCGTTCAGATAATAGGCCGCCACCGTGGGCACGACGATGATGTAAAGCATCGCGAACCAGACGCCGGCGGGCACGGACGCGAGTGAAATTTTAGCCAGGTGGTAGCCGCCGATGGGCAGCGTGACGATGCTGCCGAAGATGAAAATCCAGGTGAGAACCGTGAGCGCGCCGTAGCGTTTGATCATGCCCTGCGAGATGGCGAGATACGCGCCGTAGGCCATCGAGTTGAACAGGAGGATGAGATTGCCGATGTTCGTCTCGCGCGAAAAGCTGGCCTCGGCCGGGTTGATCAAATAGACGACGCCGCCCGCCGCCAGCAGCAGCCCGAGGGCGATGCGCCACGACCCGCTCTCGTAGCCGAGCAGGACGCTGACGAGGAGCGTGAAGATCGGGATCGTCGTGCCGAGCAGCGCGGAATTGATGACGGTCGAGAGTTCGAGACCTTTGACGAAGAGAAACTGGTTGAGGACGACGCCGAGCAGGCTGTAAACGGCGAGCCGCGCGTAGTCGCTGCGGCGTTCGATGCGGACGCTTTTGGTCACGCGGCGAAGGAGGAGAAAGGCCACCGTCGCGCCGACGATGCGGAAGGTGACGAGACCCGTCGCGGGCAGAGCGCGCAGGACGATTTTCCCGACGATCGGCCACGTGCCGAAGATGAGTTGCACGGCGACGAGCGCGCCGTGCGGTTTGAGACTCGTTGACTGGAGCGGCGCGTTGGTGGCAGTCATGTAAAGAACGTTCGACCCCTTGTTTGACGGAATCACGGCGGATGCGGCTTCAGAGCATGAGCATCAGCGGATTTTCCAACATCTGCTTGAAGGTTTGCAGGAACTTCGCGCCCGTTGCCCCGTCCACGATGCGGTGATCGCAAGACATCGTGACGCGCATCAACTGGCGCACGACCACCTGCCCTTCACGCACGACCGGCTTCGCGGCCATCGCGCCGACGGCCAGAATCGCCGCCTCCGGCGGGTTGATGATCGCCGTGAACTCGTCTATGCCGAACATGCCGAGATTGCTGACGGAGAAGGTTGCGCCCATGTATTCGTCGGGCTGTAGTTTGCGTTCGCGCGCGCGCCCGGCCAGTTCGCGCACTTCGCGGCTGATCTGCCCGATGGATTTTCGGTCAGCCCCGCGCACGATGGGTGTGATGAGTCCTTCGTCAATCGCCACGGCGACACCGATGTCGGCGCGTTCGTAATAGCGGATGTGCTTATCCTGAAACGAGGCGTTGACCTGCGGGTGTTGAACCAGGGCGACGGCCGCCACCTTGATGATGATGTCGTTGATGCTGACCTTGTTCGCTTGATCGAGTTCGTTGAGCGAGGCGCGCAGTTCGGCGGTGCGATCCATCTCGATCTCGGTGGTCAGGAAGAAGTGCGGCACGGGGCCGACGGACGAGGTGAGGCGGCGTGCGATCGTCGCGCGCATCGTCGAAACCGGCTCGTCGCGATAAGGAGATGCGCCCTCGACCGCCGCCGGCTGCGCGGGCTGTTGCTGCGGCGCGCGTGTTTCAACCGCGCCCGCCGGAAGTTGCTCCGGCTGCGTGTGCGATTGCGGCGCGGCGGCTTGCGGCTGCTCCCGTCCGGCGTTGATGGCCGCTTCGATGTCGCGTTTGACGATGCGCCCGCCGGGGCCGCTGCCGGTGAGTGAGTTGATGTTGATGTTCGCTTCGGCCGCCATGCGCGCGGCGAGGGGCGAGACGACGACGCGCCCGCTGCCCGCTGCCCGCTGCCCGTTGCCGGAAGCGTCATTGTCGCCGCCGCCCGCGCTCGCCGCCGGGGCGGCAGTTTGGCCGGGGGGGAGTTGCGCGCCGCCGGTTGAGGGCGCGCCGCCTTCGTCGCCCTTGAGCGGCGCGCCTGCGATGGTGGCCTGCGTGCGCTCGCCTTCCACGACGACACCCGCCAACTCTCTCTGCGCGCCGTCCTGCCCGGCCTCGACGTTCTCCTCGATGCTTTTCTTGTTGGCGGCGGCGGCCTCGCCGGATTCGGCTTTGGAGACGAGCGCGGAGATGTCTTCGTCGGCTTCGCCGATGATGGCGATAACCTGCCCGAGCGGCACGGTCGCACCGGCCTGGACGAGTATCTTGCGCAGCACGCCCGTCGTCAGAGCCTGCGCTTCCATCGTCGCCTTATCGGTGTCGATTTCGGCGAGCGGTTCGCCGACGCTCACCTTGTCTCCCTCGTTCTTCAACCAACGCGCCAGTTGTCCCTCCTCCATCGTCGGAGAGAGTTTCGGCATGACCACCTGAGTTGCCATCTTGATTAGTCCTTTGTCAGTTGTCCGTCGTCAGTTGTTCAAGTCGATACGTAGTAACTTGCGTGGTCGTCACGAAACAACGGACGAGCGACCACGGGCAACCGACCGCTTCTTACAAGTACGAAACTTCGCGCACGGCGGCGACGATTTTCGCCACGTCGGGCAGGGCGAGTTGTTCGAGGTTCCTGGCATAGGGCATCGGCGCGTCCGCGCTGGAGATGCGTTTGACGGGCGCGTCTAAAGAATCGAAGGCGCGCTCCATGATCTGCGCGCTGATCTCCGCGCCGACGCCGCAGAAGGCGTGCGACTCTTCAACGATGACGACGCGATTCGTCTTCTGCACCGAACGAATGATGGTGTCGATGTCGAGCGGCCGGATCGTGCGCGGGTCAACCACTTCGACGCTGACGCCCTCCTTCTCCAACTCCTCCGCCGCCTTCAAGGCGAGCGGAACGGTGAGCGAGCGCGCGATGATGGTGGCATCCTTGCCCTCGCGCTTGATGTCGGCGACGCCGAGCGGGATGGTGAAATCGGGATCGTCCGGCACTTCGCCCTTCATGCCGTACATGCGCTCCTGCTCCATGAAGATGACCGGGTCGTCGTCGCGGATCGCGCTCTTGAGCAAGCCCTTCGCATCGGCGGCGGTCGAAGGCATCACGACCTTGAGGCCGGGGAAGTGCGCGTACCACGATTCGAGAGCCTGTGAGTGCTGCGACGAAACTTGATAGGCCGAGCCGTTCGGGCCGCGAAAGACGATGGGGATTTTGAACTGGCCGCCCGACATGTAGAGCATCTTGGCCGCCGAGTTGACGATCTGATCGGTGGCGAGGATCGAGAAGTTGAACGTCATAAACTCGATCACGGGACGCAAGCCCACCATCGCCGCGCCGACGCCCAGACCGGCGAAGCCGAGTTCCGTAATCGGCGAATCGATCACGCGCTTCTCGCCGAACTCTTCCAGCAAACCCTTCGAGACCTTGTACGCGCCCTGATACGCGGCAACTTCCTCGCCGAGCAAAAAGACGTTCTCGTCGCGGTGCATCTCTTCGCTGAGCGCCTGATTCAAAGCCTCTCGAATCGTGATAACGGCCATGCAAAAAACCTCCAAAAGCGGTGACGGGTGACAGGTGACGGGCGACAAGTTGAAGAACAAGTTTTTGGTTTTAACTTGTCACCCGTCACTTGTCACCCGTCACTTTGATCGGGTTGGCATAGATGTTTGTGAACAGTTCCTCGGGCGCGGGCAGGGGACTCTCCTCGGCGAACTGCACGGAGTGTTCCACCTCGGCACGCACACGGTTTTCGAGTTCTTTGAGCGCGGCGTCGTCCATCACGCCTTTGTGTTTGAGACTGTCGGAGAAAAGTTTGACGGGGTCGCGCTCCTGGTGCTTTTCGATCTCGGCGCGCGTGCGATAGTTGCCGGGGTCGGACATGGAGTGTCCCATGAAGCGATAGGTGCGCACCTCGATGAGCGTGGGGAGCGATTCGTCGCGCGCGCGCGCCACGGCGCGTTCGGTCGCCTCGCGCACGGCGAGCACGTCCATGCCGTCAACGAACTCGGAGGCCATGCCGTAAGCGTGCGCTTTCTGCGACACATCTTGCAGAGACATCGCGCGGGCGAGCGACGTGCCCATGCCGTACTGGTTGTTTTCGCAGAAGTAGATGCACGGCAGTTTCCACAGTTGCGCCATGTTGAAAGATTCGTGCAGCGCGCCCTGGTTGACGGCGGCCTCGCCGAAGAAGACGAGCGACACTTGACCCGTGCCCTTGTACTTGGCGGCGAAGGCGACGCCCGTGGCGAGGGGAATCTGGCCGCCGACGATGCCGTGGCCGCCGAGAAAATGCGCGTCGCTGTCGAAGAGGTGCATCGAGCCGCCCTTGCCCGCCGAACAGCCTCCCGCCTTGCCGTAGAGTTCCGCCATCACCTCGTCGGCCGAAGTGCCGCGCGCGAGCGCGTGGCCGTGGTCGCGGTAGCTCGTCATCACGTAATCGTCGGGGCGGATCGCAGAGAGCGCGCCGACGGCCACCGCCTCCTGCCCGATATAGAGATGGCAGAACCCGCCGATCTTGCCGAGCGTGTAGGCTTCGGCCGCCTTCTCCTCGAAACGGCGGATGAGCACCATCTGGTAGAGAATGTGGCGCAGCGTCTCCGCGTCGATCTCCTCAATCTGCTGATGCTGATGCTGCTGACGCTGTTCATGCTCGTCGCGCAGTTCTTCGGGGTTGATCGTGTCGGTGCGTTCGTTTTCGGCGAGGCCGGTGGCGGTCGCCTGGCTCGTGGATTGGTCGCGTGGTTTCAACGGTGTCACTTTTAGTTCGCTCATGAAAGTATTCTCTCAAGACTCGGCGCGCGACGGCGACAACGCGAAGGCTGCGGCGCAACGCACACGGCTCCGCTCGCACGCCCGATCCAAGTCCATTGCTGTACGGTTGAAAGCAAAATGGGATTATACGCGAGATGCGCGCCGCTGCGCAAAAGCAACCTAAAACGCGTCGAGGCAAGAGACGAAAAGGCGCGCCCGAAGTATTAACTTCGAGGCGCGCCTTGAATGGCCGCGGCCGACGTGGGCGGATGCGCCCGCCTGCCCTGATTTGCGAATTGCGCCGCTTGATCCGGCTTTATCTGAAGGAGTCTATCGAGAGCACGACGTTTTGCGTGCCGGCCGCGGGGTTGAGCTTGCGCCCGTGTTTGTCCTGCTGCATGTTGTGGCCGGCGCGGGAGAGAATGTCTTCGGCGGTTTCGGCGTCGCTGGGGAAACAGGCGATGCCGATGCTGATGCCGATTTTGATGGTGCGGCCGGTGCGAACCGTGAACTCGTGCGACTCGACGGCGGAGCGGATGCGTTCGGCCACCATTTCGGCCACGTCGCCCGAAGCCATGGGCATGATGGCGACGAACTCGTCGCCCGCGTAGCGCGCCAAAATGTCCATCTGCCTGAACTGGTTCTTGATGATGGCGGCCACGCTGGCGAGCAGGCGGTCGCCGATGGCGTGCCCGTGCGTATCGTTGACCTGTTTGAAATTGTCCAAGTCCATGCTGAGCACGGAGAGCGGTTCGCGGTTGAGCCGCTGGCATTCGGCGATGCGCTGTTGGAGCGCATGGTGGAACGAACGCGCGTTGGGCAGGTCGGTGAGCGTGTCGGTGAGCGCGCTCTCCTTGGTCTTCTCGAAGGTCATCGCGTTGTTGAGCGCGACAGAGGCGTGCTGGGAGACGGATTCCAGCAGGCGCACATGCTCCGTCGTATAAGTGGAGCGCGTCCTGGAGTAGACCGTGATCGCGCCGAACGCACCGTCTTCCCGAATCAGAGGGGAGACCAGCACGCCGCGAATGCTACTTGAAATCTCTTCGGGCAGGCCGACGAGATCAAGCTCCGGCGGCGTGTTGCACATCGAGCGCGCGTTGGCGATGACCCAGCCGGAGATGCCTTCGCCGATGGTGATGCGGCGGCGCGTGAAGGCATCCGCGTGCTCGCCCGAGGCGTGAACCGCGACGGCTTTGCCGGAACGGTCGTCAACGAGATAGATGATGCAGGTGTCGAAGGGGACGATGGAGCGAAGCTTGCTGGAAACGAGCGTCACCGTGTCTTGCATGTTGAGCGACGAGCCGATCGTTTGCGCGATCTCGTGCAGGGCGAAGACCTCGCGCTGCGCCTCGACGATGGAACGGAAGCCGGAATCGCCGTCCGCGGTCGAGCCGAGAATGTCGGAGGCCAGACCGGCATCGGGACGCGCGCCGTTGTTCGCGTCGCCTTCCGAAGCCACCTGCTCTTGAATGTCCTGATCGGCGATGAGCTTGTCGAAGTGCTCGATGTTGCCGACGAAAGTTTCGACGACGCGCGGGTCGAACGAACTGCTCGCCATTTTACGCAGCAGCGCGAGCGAGTCTTCGCGCTTCATGCCGACGCGGTAAGGGCGATCGCAGCGCGTGGCGTCGTAGAAGTCAACCACGGAGATGATGCGCGCGACGAGCGGAATCTGTTCGGCGCGCAAGCCCTTCGGGTAGCCCGACCCGTCCCATTTCTCGTGGTGGAAACGCACGATGTCTTCAACGGGGTAAGGGAAGTTGACGCGCTTGATGATGTCGCCGCCGACCACGGTGTGTATCTTCATCTTCTCAAACTCGGCGGCGGTCAGCTTGCCGGGCTTGTTCAGGATATATTCGGGCACGGCGAGTTTGCCCACGTCGTGCAGCAGCGCGCCGGCGCGCAGGGCGTGCAACTCTTCGTCGCTGACGCCGAGTATGCGCCCCAACTCCATCGCGTAAATTTGCGTGCGACGAACGTGGCCGTGAGTCGTCTGATCCTTCGCATCAATGGCGATGGCGAGCGACTCGATGGTGTTCATGTGGAGGTCTGCGATCTCCTGGATATGCCGAAGTTTCTCCTGCTCGCCGCGACGGGTTTCGCCCAGACGCTTCTCGTCGAAAAAGAACAGCAGATAAACCAGCGTCACGATCATGACGCCGACGAAGAGGAACGAGAGGCCGCCGCCGATGAAAGTCGAGTAGAAGAGAGCCGCCGCCGCCGCGCCCGCCAGTTGCGTCATCGAAGTCCAGAAAAGGCTCTCGCGCGAGAACTGCAATTTGGTCGTCCCCGCCTCGAAAGCCACGTAGAAAGAGGCCGCCAGGGTGTTGAGCGCGAACTGCACGATGGCGAGCGCGAAGAGGGGAAAGAGCAGCCTTTCGAGCGAGGCGTTCGCCGCGCTCGACGAGGCCGCGCCGCCGACCGTGAGCAGCCTCAAGAGGCTGTAAACGAAGACCGCGACGCAGGTCGAGATGATGGCCGTGCAGATGCGGAAGAAGCGCACGCGCCGGTCTGCCACGTGTCTTGAAGAGATGAAGCCGTCAACTCCGGCGAGGAGCGCGGCGGGGGCTGCGCCGAACACCATCGCCGCCAAAAAGATGAGCGCGTCGGCCATGGACTTGCTGCCGTTGCTCGTGCCGTCGGCGTTGAAGACGGGCACGGTGAAACGCCCGGCCGTGAACGTCAAAGCCAACAACGCGACGCCCCAGACGTAGCCCGTGGTCGAGATGGACGACAGGCCGTAGAGGGAAATGACGAGCAGCGCGACCGCCAGCGCAGCCGCCCCACATAAAAGCGCAAGGCTCTTCCAGTTTCCGTTGGGCATAGTGATGGAGTTCACGAAGATGACGAATTTAAAGACTTTTTGGGGTTTTGGGAGCCTGCTCGTGTCAGAGCACGGAGCGGGAGGGTTTGCGAAGTAAATCTTGTGCCAACATTGTTGGCACAATCAAAATAGTCGTTTTTCGGCACATAGTCAAGCGTTTTCACCGTAAAGCCGGGATTATTACGTGAAAGTCAACATTGACGGGCGACCGATGAACGGCGGGCGCGGAGGGAAAGGGAGCGGCGGGAGGGAGTCGGCAAGCCGTCAACTTTACGGTAAAAACAACTTGCCGACTCGCCCCCGCCCCGTCTTGGAATAGCGGGAATTCTTAAAAGAGGCGTGGGAAAGAACTGCGAAAACGCGACGCGTCAGGCGAAGGGTGCGCCCTTCGCTCTGGCCGTGTCCAACTGCGCCGCGAGTTCGGCGGGCGCGGTGACGGGTTGGAGACAGCTATAGTTTTCACAGACATAGGCGGTCGCCCGGCCGCCGAGCGCGGGTCGGTCGCGCAAGAGCGGAACGACGCTTGTCGCCGCCTCGTCGTTCTCCGCCGATTGAGCGACGACTTTATTCGGCAGGTAGCGTTTCCAGACTTCGCGCAGCAGGGCGAGCGAGTCGTCCGCTCCTTCACGGCCGATGATCACGATCTCTTTCGGCGTCGAGAGATAAAAATCGAGCGCGCCGAGCAGGTAGCCGAAGGCGGAGGGGTAGCGCGCCATCTGATCGCGCAGCAGGCGGAAGACGGTGACGGCGCGGCGGCCGTACTCCTGATTTTCCGTGAGCAGCGCGAGCCGCAGGAGCAGTTCGGCGGCCACGGAATTTCCGGCGGGCGTGGCGTTGTCCATGAAGTCCTTGTTGCGTACGATCAGACGCTCACCCTTCGCGCTCGTATAGAAAAATCCGCCCTCGGCCTCGTCCCAAAATTCCTCGCACATCTGCACGGTGAGAGCGAGACATTCGCGGAGCCAGCGCGTCGTGCCGGTCGCCTCGTAGAGCGAGAGCAGGCCGGAGGCGACGCAGGCATAATCGTCGAGATAGCCGTGATGCTTGGCCTGCCCGTCTTTGTAGACGTGGAGCAGCGCGCCCTCGCTGCGCAACGTGTCGAGAATAAATTCGGCGTTACGTTCCGCGATCCGCCGGTAGTCGGCGCGTTCGAGGACGGAGGCGGCTTCGGCAAAGCTCGTAAGCATCATCCCGTTCCAGGCGGCGATGGCCTTCTCGTCGCGGCCGGGCTTGATTCTTTTTTCCCGCGCCGCGTAGAGCAGGGGCCGGGTGCGTGCGACGACTTCGAGCAGGCGTTCGACCGGCACGTTCAATTCGGCGGCCACCGCTTCGGCCGGGCGCGGCACGTTCAGAATGTTCTTCTCTTCGAAGTTTCCTTCGGCCGTCGCGCCGTAATAGGCCGAGACCAGCGCGCCGTCCTCCGCGCCGAGCAGTTCGTCGATCTCTTGAATCGTCCAGACGAAAAACTTTCCTTCGACGCCCTCCGAGTCGGCGTCCTGCGTCGAGTAGAACGCGCCGCCCTCGTCGGTCATCTCGCGGGCGACGTAATCGAACGTCTCGACGGCGATGCGGCGGAAGAACTCGTCGCCCGTCACCTGATAGGCGTGCAGGTAGAGACGGGACAAGAGCGCGTTGTCGTAGAGCATCTTCTCGAAGTGCGGGACGAGCCAGTGGGCGTCGGTCGAATAGCGATGGAAGCCGCCGCCGAGTTGATCGTAGAGACCGCCTTCGGCCATCTTGCGACAGGTGTGCGTCACCATGTCGAGAGCTTCGCGGTCGCCGGTGCGCAGGTGCGTGCGGAGGAGAAATTCCAGGTTCATTGACGCGGGAAACTTCGGCGCGCCGCCGAAACCGCCGTGCCGCGAATCGTAGGTGCGCGCGAGCGCGCTGCGAGCCGCGTCGAGCAGTTGAGTGTTCAGCGGTTCGTCCGACTCGTGCGCCACGTTCATGCGGCGCAGTTCGTTCAGGAAATTCGACGTGGTTTCCGCGATCTCGTCGGGTCGTGAGCGGTAGGCGTCGGCCACGCCCGCGACGACGCGCGGGAAGCCGGGGAGGTTATAACGATCTTCCGGCGGGAAGTATGTGCCGCCGTAGAAGGGAACGAGGTCGGGCGTGAGAAAGACCGTGAGCGGCCAGCCGCCGTGGCCGAGCATCAACTGCACGGCGTTCATATAAATCTGGTCGAGGTCTGGCCGCTCCTCGCGGTCAACTTTGATGTTGACGAAGTTGTCGTTCATCAACCCGGCGATCTGCTCGTTCTCGAAAGATTCGCGCTCCATCACGTGACACCAGTGACAGGCCGAATAGCCGATGCTGAGCAGGATCGGTTTGTTCTCGGCGCGCGCTTTCGCCAAAGCCTCTTCGCCCCACGGATACCAGTCCACCGGGTTGTGCGCGTGTTGCAGGAGATACGGGCTGGTCTCGTTTTGCAGACGATTCGTGTGCTTGTGTTCCGACATTCCCCTTGTCCTTTCTCTTTTTGTTTGCGCCCATTCTACCGCCCAACCGCGTCGGATGCACAAGGCGACCGGAGCGGGGCGGCCGGAAACTTACGCGCTGGCGGTCTTCCGCCGTCTCGCTTGCGCGGCGGCTTCGAGGGCGGACGGGCTTTTGTTATACTGTGAGAAATGAATAACCATTCATTTTGTTTTTGATCAACGCGCCGCGTTGGGGCGTCAGGCTCCGACCGCGCGACTTTTTTAAGACTACCGGGTTTGGCCGGTTCGTCTGGAGCGAAGCATGGAACGAGAGAGTTTGGAGATGGACGTGGTGTTCGTCGGCGCGGGGCCGGCGAACTTGAGCGGCGCGCTGCACCTGGCGCGCCTGGTGAAAGAGCACAACGAGGCCGTCGCGGCGGGTAAGCGCGAGGGCAAGCCGCTCGGCGAACTTGAGATCGGCGTCATCGAGAAGGGCGCGGCCGTCGGAGCGCACATTCTATCGGGCGCGGTGATGGATCCGCGCGCGCTCGGCGAGTTGATCCCGGATTTCATCGAGCAGGGCGCGCCGGTCGAGTCGCCGGTCAAAGAGGACGAGTTTTTGTACCTCACGAAGACGCGCGCGATCCGCTCGCCCGTCACGCCGCCGCCGCTCAAGAACCACGGCTACTACATCGTCTCTCTCAACAAACTCGTCGCGTGGCTCGGCGAAAAATGCGAGGAGGCGGGCGTCAACATCTTCCCGGAGTTTCCGGGCGCGGAGATGCTCTACGACGAGCGCGACGCTGTGATCGGCGTGCGCACGGGCGACAAGGGCATCAACAGGGAAGGGAAGCAAAAGGCGAATTACGAACCGGGCGTTGACCTGCTGGCGAAAGTGACGGTGCTCGGCGAGGGGCCGCGCGGCTCGCTCACCAAGAGCTTGTCGCAGCGTCTGAATCTGAACGACGGGCGCGAGCCGCAGGTGTACAGTCTCGGCGTTAAGGAACTATGGGAGTTGCCCGACGACCGTTACCCGGCCGGGCGCGTCACGCACACGCTCGGCTACCCGTCCGACGCGCACACCTACGGCGGCGGCTGGCTTTACGGCATGCAGAACCGCATCCTCAACCTCGGCTACGTCACCGGCCTCGACTACGAAGACCCTCTGCTCGACCCGCACGCCGAGTTTCAACGCTTCAAACAACACCCGGCCATCGCCAAAATTCTCGAAGGCGGCAAGCTCCTGCGCTACGGCGCGAAGACCATCGCGGCGGGCGGCTTCTACGCCATGCCGCAACTCTACGCCGACGGCGTGCTGCTCGTCGGCGATTGCGCGGGCTTCCTCAATTCGCAACGCCTCAAGGGCATTCACACGGCCATCAAGAGCGGCATGCTGGCGGCCGAGACGATCTTCGAGGCGTTACTGGCCGGAGATTTTTCGGCGCGGCAGTTGGGGCGTTATGAAACGCTCGTCAAGGAAAGCTGGATCATGCCGGAGTTGCGCAAGGTGAGAAATTTTCACGCGGGCTTTCGCCGCGGCCGCTGGCTCGGCATCGCCAACGCCGGTCTGCAATTCCTGACGGGCGGCCGTTCGTGGGGCTTGTTCGACCGCGCTTCGTCTGAGCCGGGGCACGTTGCGCTGAAAAAACTCTCCGCCTACGGCTACAAGGGTGATGCGATCGAGCAACGCTACGACGGCCTGCGCTTCGACGGCAAACTGACCTTCAACAAACTCACGGACGTGTATCACGCGGCGGTCGGCCACGACGAGGATCAGCCCGCGCACCTGCACGTGCTCGACACCAACATCTGCGCCGAGCGTTGCGCCGAAGAGTACGGCAACCCCTGCCAGAGATTCTGCCCGGCGGCCGTCTACGAGATGGTCGAAGACCCCGCCACGGCGGGCAAGCGCCGGTTGCAGATCAACTTCTCCAACTGCGTCCACTGCAAGACCTGCGACATCATGGATCCCTACCAGATCATCAACTGGGTTACGCCCGAAGGCGGCGGCGGCCCCGACTACAAGAATATGTAAAAGCCGTGCGTCGTGAATCGTCAATCGTGCATAGAGGAAAGCGGAAAGCGGATTTTCTCTCAACACGGTTGGCGATTCACGACGCACGCCCATTTCTGCTATGCGACTGGCGGAGGAATCTCGGGCGCGGCTCGAACGGTTTTTTCGTTCGTATGAACGGGACGAGGAACTGCGGCTGCCCGTGCTTTCCGTCCACGCGGGATGGTGGTCTGGCGGGCTGACGAGAATCTTGCGCGTGGGGGCGATCACGGTCGGTCGCCACATTTTCGTCTCGCGGAAAATGGTCGGGAGGAATGTGCGCGGGGAGTTGACGATGCCCGGTTGGCTGCTGGCGCACGAGGCCGCGCACGTCAGGCAATTTCAAAAGGCGGGTCTGCTATCGTTCGGCTTCCACTACGCGCGCGAGTACCTGACGTTTCTGGCGCGCGGCCGGAAGTTCGATGCGAGGGCGCGGCAGGAGGCTTACGAGCAGATCACGCGCGAGCGGGAGGCGTGGGCGGTCGAGGCCGCTTATCTCGAATGGTGCGCGAGCGAGCCGTGGTCTCTACTGTTGAAATCCGGTGGTGGAAAGTGAGGTTGCCGGGTCACTCCGCGTCTTTGATGGTGAAGTCGATTTTCCCCTGCTCGATTTCCATGAGGGCGACGCGGGTGTGCTTGTGTTGCTGCGTGTCCATCTCGATGCGCGGGCGCGCGCCGCGCTGTAGTTGCTTGCTGCGCTGCGCGGCAACGATGATCATGCGGTACTTGGAATCCAAAAAGGGATGCACTCGCTCCTCGACTACTTCGGTAACTTCTTCTTTGGTCGCCTGGGTTGCTTTAGCCATCTTGGTTTTGATCCTCGCCGGACAAGCCGGTGCTCCTGATAAAATTTAAAATAAGTTCACTCGAAACAGCGTCCGGGTGGCGACAAATGTCCGCCCGTTTAGGGGAACGTGGCGAGCACGCGCTCGGCGAGTCGCTCCTGTCGCACACGGCGCGCCCTCTCAGCATACACGATTGAGGCCAGTTGCGTCGCGGCGCGGTCAACATCGTCGTTGAGCACCACGTAGTCGAACACCCGGTAATGTTCCACCTCGCCGCGCGAATTTTGCAAACGCAGCGCGAGCGATTCGGAGTTTTCCGACCGCCTCCCGGTGAGACGACGGCGCAGTATCCCGAACGACGGCGGCAGGATGAACACGCTCACGGCCTCGATCCCGATGCGGCGGACGGAGGCCGCGCCCTGCACGTCAATCTCCAATATGATGTCGCGCCCCACGCTCAACTCGCGCTCGACCACCGTGAGCGACGTGGCGTAAAAGTTTCCGTGTACCGAAGCCCATTCGAGAAACTCGCCGCGCTCGCGCGCCGCCGTGAACTCTTCGAGGCTGACGAAATGATAGTCGCGCCCGTTCACCTCGCCCTGTCGCGGGGCGCGCGTCGTCCACGAGACGGAATAGCCGAGGCGGGGCACGTGCGTCTGGATGCGGCGCACGAGCGTGCCCTTGCCGCCGCCCGAAGGCGAACTGATGACGAAGAGAATGCCGCGCTCCGGTTCCGCGGGCGCGGCCGACTCCGCTGTTTCCGTGTTCAGCATCTCACTCAACGTTTTGCACCTGCTCGCGTAATTTCTCCACTTCCGCCTTGATCACCAGCGCGGCCTCTTTGATCGCCATGTCGGTTGATTTCGAGAGCACCGTGTTCGCCTCGCGGTTGAGTTCCTGGAGGAGAAAATCCAGCCGCTTGCCCGTGTCGCCTTCGCTATCGATGATCTCGCGAAACTGTTTGACGTGGCTGCGCAAACGCGCGAGTTCTTCGCTGATGTCGCTGCGGTCGGCGAGATAGGCGACCTCCTGCGCGAGCCGCCCTTGATCGAGTTCGACGATGTCGAGTCCGTCGCGCGCCAGCAGTTCGCTGATGCGCCGCTGCAAGCGCGAGCGGTAGGATTCGATGAGATCGTTGGCGACGGCTTCGATGACGGGCACTTGCCGCTCGATCTCGTCGAGCCGCGAATGCATCTCGGCGGCCAACGCCTCGCCCTCGCTCCCGCGCATCCGGTTCAACTCCGTCAACGCCTCGCCCACGGCGCGTTCGATGCCTTCCTTCATCGCGTCCGTCAAATTGCCGTCGCGCACGGGCTGCAACGCGCCGGGCAGACGCGCGAGCACGTTGATGTCGGGTTCGCCCGTCAAGGCGAACTCCTGCTGCACGGAGCGCATGGCCTCGATGAATCCCGCGATGAGCGGCCGGTTCATCTCGTAGGCGACTTCGCCCGTGCGGTCGATCACGATGGTGGCGTCCACGCGCCCGCGCGAGAGTTGTTCACCGATGCGGCGGCGGATGATCGTTTCCAGACTCGACAACTCCGCGCCCGCGCGCAGGTGGATGTCGAGAAATCGATTGTTGACGGTCTTGAGATCGACGGAGACGTTGAAATTCTCGCCCGCCGCCGTCCCGCGCCCGAATCCGGTCATTGATTTCATAAGTGTTGGTCAGTAGTCCGTAGTCAGTTGTCCGTAGTCAGTTGTTCTTTGTCAGTTGCCGATTCTTTACGAAAAAGGTTCTTAATGCCCCGCCGCTTGCGGCGGGGATGGATGAACCATCTTGCGCGGGGGTTCGATGCCCGCGCGCAAGATAACTGAGATTGATAGAATGTGCGCATGGTCTTTAGAAGAACCGCGCACGCCGCTTATGACACGGCATACCACTTGGTCTGGTCGCCGAAGTACCGCAAGCGCATCCTCGTCGGTGCGCTGCAAACCAGAGTCGAACAGATGTTCACCGAGATCGCCGAGGTGTATGACATCACGATAGACGAAATGGAAGTTAGCCCTGACCATGTGCATGTGT
>DASVVO010000074.1:0-12035 GCA_036386515.1 Pyrinomonadaceae bacterium | reverse complement strand
CCCCCCCCCACGGCCGCTTTCTGTTTTATCTTGTCGCCCGGACGATGCGTGCCGTCAGGCTTAGGGTTGAGGACGGGTTGAGAAATTTCTCCGGTCGCGGCTCAGGCGTCCGCCGCCCGTCGTCGCTTCCGGCGTTTCTAATCCAGGTCTAATCCGGGGCGAAACTTTCGCGCCAGTCGGCCGCTTCGACAAACTCCGGCTGGTCTTCCTTCAGGAGCACGCAGGTTTCGAGCACGAGCGCGTCCATCTCCGTGCGCATGAAGCAACGGTAGCTGTCTTCGGGCGTGCAGACGATGGGTTCGCCGCGCACGTTGAAACTCGTGTTGACGACGACGGGGCACCCGGCCTTTTGCCGGAAGGCTTCGATGATCTCCCAGTAGAGCGGGTTCGTCTCGCGCCGCACGGTCTGGATGCGCGCCGAATAATCGACGTGCGTGACGGCCGGGATGTCGGAGCGGACGGTGTTGAGTTTTTCGATGCCCCAGAGGGCGCGCTCCGCTTCGGTCGCCTCGCGGCGGCGACTGTGAATCACCTCGGCCACGAGCAGCATGTAAGGGCTGTCGGCGTTCAAGTCGAACCACTCGCCCACCTGCTCGCGCGTCACGCTCGGCGCAAACGGCCGGAAGCTCTCGCGGTATTTGATCTTCAGGTTCATCACGGATTGCATGCGGTGAGAGCGCGCGTCGCCGATGATGCTGCGCCCGCCGAGCGCGCGCGGCCCAAACTCCATCCGGCCTTGATGCAGCCCGATCACTTTCTCGCTCGCCAACAACTCCGCGACGACTTGCGGCAACTCCTCGCGCCCGTATTTCCGGTAAGGCAGTTTCCGCCCGCGCAGAAACTCCTCGATCTCCGCTTCCGTGTGGCGCGGCCCGAGGTAAGAACCCTTCATCCCGTCGGCGTAGGGCGGAATGTTCCCGTTCGCGTGGCGCGGCGACGCCCAGGTGCCCGCGCGTTCGGGACTCAGGCGCGGCTGCCCCAGATAGCGATGCCAGATGGCGAGCGCGATCCCGGCCGCGCCGCCCGCGTCGCCCGCGGCCGGTTGAATCCAGATATCCTCGAACGCACTCTCGCGCAAAATCCGGCCGTTGCCCACGCAGTTCAAAGCGACGCCGCCCGCCATGCAGAGTTTCCGCGCGCCGGTTTCACGGTGGGCGTAGGCGGCCATCTTCAACATCACTTCCTCTGTGATGACCTGAATGCTGCGCGCCAAGTCCATCTCGCGCTGCGTCAATTCCGACTCGGGGCTGCGCGGCTTGTCGCCGAACAGTTTAGCGAACGCCCGGCTCGTCATTTTCAGACTGTGCGAGTAGCCGAAGTATTCGTGGTTCATGCGCAGACTTCCGTCGTCGCGTATCTCGACGAGCCGGTCGCGGATCAGTTCGACGTACTTCGGCTCGCCGTAGGGCGCGAGTCCCATCACCTTGTATTCGCCGCTGTTGACGCGGAAGCCCGTGTAGTAGGTGAACGCGCTGTAGAGCAGGCCGAGACTGTCGGGATAGCGCAACTCCTTGAGCAGCGTGACCTCGTTGGCGCGCCCGACGCCGATGGAACTCGTCGCCCATTCGCCGACGCCGTCCACGGTCAAGATCGCGGCCTCTTCAAACGGCGACGGGTAGAACGCGCTCGCCGCGTGGCTCTCGTGGTGGTCGCCGAACAGCAGTTTCCATGAGAACTGTTTCGCGCGCCGCCGCGCGTCCTTTTTGTCTTCGATGCCTTCGACGCGCGCCATCTCCGCGCCGATCAAGTCCGCCATCCAGAGTTTCTCTTTCATCCACGCGGGTATCGCTTTGAGGAAAGAAGGAAAACCGGCGGGGGCGTAATCGAGATAAGTTTCGAGGAGCCGCTCGAATTTCAGGAGCGGTTTGTCGTAGAAGGAAACGTAGTCGAGCGTGTCGGCGGTCAGCCCGGCTTCGGCGAGACAGTAGCGGACGGCATGAGTGGGGAAACGGTGGTCGTGCTTGCGGCGCGTGAAGCGTTCCTCCTGCGCCGCCGCGACGATCTCGCCGTCCACGACGAGACACGCCGCCGAGTCGTGATAAAAAGCTGACAGTCCGAGGATGCTCGTCAAGAGGGATTCACCTGTCGCCGTCCGTTTAGAACAGCGGGTAGAGAAACGGGGCGAGGGCGGACGACTGCGCGAAGACGAGCGCGAGTCCCGTCAGCACGAGCACGAAGATGATCGGCAAGAGCCAGTACTTTTTGTTGTACTTCATCAACTCCCACAACTGGAGCAGAACCTGCGATTTCGACATTGACCCCTCTCTCGACCTTCCTAGTACATCTTTTCGTAGTGCTTCCGGTCAGCCCGCCGTTCGGTATAAGGCTTCCAATATGATTCGGTGCGCGCCGCGCGACGGCCGAGCGGGTCGCCGCCCGTCAGACGACGCGCGAGTCCGATGGGCGTCACGATGAGGAAGAAGACGACGGCTAAAATAATGCGCGTCGAGACGAAGCCCATCGCCCCGGCCAAGCCCATCCAGAGGCGATTCGGCACGACGAGCGACCGCGGCAGAAACGCGCCGAGGAGCATCAGCGTCGCGCCCAGGCAAGGCAGCGCGACGGAGAGCGTCGGGTATCTCCCGCGATACAGCCACCAGCCGCCGAGCGCGACCAGGACGCCGCCGACCAGCAACCCGAACTCACGCTCCGCCCGGTGCGAACGCCGCCCGCGTCTCGAATCGTTTGTGCCGACTTGAACCCTCGTCAAATGTTCTCCACACCGTTTCCGCCCGCCGCCCGCCCGCGCCGGACGCGCAAAGAAGTCAATGTAACCGCGCCCTCTTCGGAGCGTCAAGCAATCGCCCCGCGCGGCCTGCGGAAGCGCGGCGGCGGGGCGAAAAAACTCCGCCCGCCTCTCTGTCGGGAGGCGGGCGGAGAAAGGGGGTTGCCAGTCTGAGGCCGGGGCTAGCTCTGCGAGACGGCCGTGATGACGCCGGTCGTCGGAGTCGTATTGTCGTTGCGGTTCGTGCCGAAGGTCTTGAGCGTCCCGCCGACGTTGTGGAGGCCGGGGCTGCTGTTGCCGATCGTCGTGTTGGAAACGCGCGCCACGCCCGTGTCAACGCGCACGGCGCTCGTGCAGAACGTGATGGTGCAGCCGTGAACGGTCACTTCCGAGCCGGTGCCGGCCGTGCGAACGCCGGCCGCGCCCGCGCCGTTGCTGAGCGAAATGACGCAGTTGTTGAGGGTAGCGATGGAACGATTGTTGACCTCGACGCCGTCGCCGCAGTTAGCGATCATCACGTTGTCGAGCGTGGCGGCGACGAGCGCGCCGACGTTGGTCGCCTGAAGGATAACGCCGTTGCCGACGCAATTCCTGATCGAGACGTTCCTCATGTAAAGCTCGGCGACTGTTCCGGAGAGACCGCTGAAATTGATATCGACGCCGTCGCCGACCAGTCCGTCAATGTTGGTGTTCTCGATATGGAGCGCGCTGCCAGCGATCATGCGGACGCCGTCGGTTCCGCTGCTCGCGCCGTTGATGTCGAGTCCGACGAGGCGCACGGTCTTGCGCACGTCGGCCGCGTCCGTGATGTTGATGAGAAAGCCCTGGGGGGCGAGCGCGGAGAGCACCGAGCCGTAACCCTGGCCGCCGCCGCCGCCGTTGACGGTGATCGATTTCGTGATCGTCAGCGTGCCGAAGCCGCCCGGATCGAGCGTGCTGATCTCGCCGTCCTTGGCGGTCTTCGAGATCGCGCCCGCGTAAGTTTTGCAGGGCGCGGTGCGGCTGCACGGGTTCACGTCGTCGCCGACACCCGACACCCAGGTGCGGGTTGCCTGCGCGTGGGTCATCGCGGCAAGAGCAAAAATGAAAGTGATGGTAGTCAGAATATTGAGGGTCAAGCGGCCTTTACTCATGGGAACTCTCCTTCAGCGTGGATATGCTGTTCGTGTAGTGTGGGTTTAAGACATCGAAGTACGGTTACGTCGCGGGGTTTCGGGTGTGCCGCTTACGAGGACGGCAGCGTTAGTATTCAGGACATCAAAGCACGGGATACGCGGTTCTGACCTCATGCATGAAGCCCGTAGCTTTTATACTAATTTGCGGAGGCTGTCAATAGTTTGAGGGGGGTCTCAAACGCGCGCGCGAAGCCCTCGCGGCGGCCTCGCGGCAGCGCGTATCCGCCCGCCGCGCCGCCGGGGAAACCATCTTCAAAGGCGCGACGGGGAGGCCGCGAACGCCCGCTTCCCGCCGCGATGTGCCGCGCCCGGAGGCCGCCCCGAAGGCCGCACGCGCGCCTCGAAATCCTCGCGCCGCGCGCGGGCGCGATTCTTGACACCCTTTCGAGCGCGCACCTATACTCCGTCACTTAACCGGCTCAACAAATTCCGGCGAAGCGTTCGCCAAGAGTTTAAGTCAGCAGTTACGGGCGCGCGGCGCGTGCGAATTTGAGAGGTCTCGACGGGCGCGTCGCCGGGCAACACCCCGACTCATTCCCCGCAAACATTTCATGCAAAAACTTTTCGTCACGGGCGGCGCGGGCTTCATCGGCTCGGCCTTCATCCGGCTGGCCCTCGCGCGCTGGCCGGACGCCGAGATCATCAACTTCGACGCGCTCACCTACGCGGGCAATCCCGATAACCTCGAAGGATTGGACGCGGCGCGCCATCGCTTCGTGCGCGGCGACATCGCCGACCGCGAAGCCGTGCGCGCCGCCTTGCCGGAGGGCACGGCGGCGATCTTCAACTTCGCCGCCGAGTCGCACGTTGACCGCAGCATCGAACGCGCCGACGATTTCCTGCGCACGAACATCCTCGGCACGCAGGTCTTGCTCGATGCCGCACGCGAGCGCGGCGTCCGCCGCTTCGTGCAAATCTCGACCGACGAGGTGATGGGGAGTTTGCCCGAAGACGATAACGCCTTCTTCACCGAAAACTCCGGTTACGCGCCGAACAGCCCTTACGCGGCATCGAAGGCGGCGGCCGAACACATGGTGCGCGCCGCGCGACACACCTTCGGACTCGACACCGTGACGACGCGCTGCGGCAACAACTACGGCCCGCGCCAGTTTCCCGAAAAGCTCATTCCGCTCCTGCTCTCGAACGCCTTGCACGACGAGCCGATCCCGGTCTACGGCGACGGGCAAAACGTCCGCGATTGGATTTACGTCGAAGACCACTGCCGCGCCATCGCGCTCGCCTACGAACGCGGCGAGGCGGGCGCAATCTACAACATCGGCGCGCGCAACGAGCGGCGCAACCTCGAAGTGGTCGAATCAATTCTCGCCGCGCTCGGTAAACCCGCATCGCTGATTCGCTACGTCAAGGATCGTCCCGGCCACGACCGTCGTTACGCGCTCGACCCCGCGAAGGTCGAACGCGAACTCGGCTGGAAGCCCCTGGAGACCTGGGAGAGCGGCCTCGCCAAGACGATCCGCTGGTACGCGGAGAACGAGGACTGGATCGCGCGCGTGCGCGGCGGCGCGTACAGGGATTTTTACGCGCGGCAGTACGGCGTGGAGGTCGGCGCGAAGTGAAAATCTTAATCACCGGGGCGGGCGGCATGGTCGGGCGCGCGCTCGTCGCGCACTCGACGGCGTGCGGCGACGAGGTGTTCGCCCACGAACGCGCGAGCCTCGACATCACGAAGCCCGACGAGGTGCGCGAAGCGTTCGCGCGCGCGCGCCCAGACGCGGTCGTCAACTGCGCGGCCTGGACGGACGTGGACGGCTGCGAGTTGAATCCCGAACGCGCGGTTTTGATCAACGCCGAGGCCGTGGAGATTCTGGCGGCCGAGAGCCGGCTCGCGGGCGCGTCGTTCGTCACGATCTCGACCGACTACGTGTTCGACGGCGGCAAGGAAGGCTTCTACACGCAACGCGACGACCCCGAACCGCAGAGCGCCTACGGCATCGCCAAACTACAGGGCGAGCGTCGCGCGCAGCGCGCCTCGGCGCGCACGGTCGTCGTCCGCACCGGCTGGATTTTCGGCGTGGGCGGCAAAAACTTTCTCGCCACGGCCGTCGAACGCGCGCGGCGCGGCGAACATCTGAAGGCCATCAGCGACGCCTACGGCACGCCGACTTACGCGCCGCACCTGGCGGCGCGCCTGCGTGAGTTGGCCGCGCGCGACCTGCCCGGCACGTATCACGTCGCGGGCGGCGGCGCGGGCGCGAGTTTTCTGGAATTCGCGCGCGAGGCGGTGCGTGCGGCCGGAGTCGAAGCGGTCGAGATCGAGAGCGTGCGGATGGACTCGCTCGCGCGCCCCGCGCCGCGCCCGCGCAACTCGCGCCTGCGCTGTTTGCTGTCAGAGGCGATCGGCCTCGCGCCCCTGCCCGATTGGCGGGAAGCCTTGCGCGAGTTTGCCGAAGGGCAAGTAAGGGGAAAGGGAAAGGGGTAAAGGTTAAGGGAAGCAGATGCAAACCGGCAAGGAATTGTGTCACGCGCGGCGAGGATTTTCCCTTCCCCTTTTCCCTTTAACCTTTACCCGGCGGCCTTATAGACGCCCTTTCCGGCCTTCATCCTTCTCCCCGTCTCTGTTATCATGCGTCGCTTGCATGTGTGCCCGACCGTGTTGATATTTCTGAAGTTTTAAGGTTGAAAGAAGATGTCTCAAGATAATCGCCTGCTGCCGTTGACTCCCGGTACGAACCTCGACCGCCCGTTGCGTGATTTGACGCACCCCGACCGGCCGAACAACACCTATTCGCTCTCCGAGCCGACCCATCTGCGCGACTACCTTTCGGTCGTGATGAAACGCAAGTGGCTGATCCTGAGCCTGCTCGTCGTCGTCACGTCGCTCGTCGCCATCCAGATGTATCGGCAGCCGACCGTCTACCGCTCCGAGTCAACCATCCAGATCGAGCAGAAGACGAAGAATCTGCTGAAGACGAAAGAGTTCGTCATCAACGCGCAGAACGACCCGGCCTACTGGGGCACGCAACTCGCGCTCCTGGAGAATCCCCGTCTCCACCGCAAAGTGATCCTCGCGCTCGATTTGCAAAACAACCCGGCCTTCGTCGGCGGACAGGCGCGGCCGAGCTTGTTCACAACCGTGCGCCGCATGTTCTCGCGGCAGAAACCGCCCGCCGGGGCCGTCGCCGGGGAGAACGGCGGCGGGTTGGGCGTCGTCAACGATGCTCCGGCGACGCCGACCGAGGCCGACCAGTTGACGCCGGAGCAGACCACGAAGATGCTCGCCTACGAAGACGCCTTGCGCGGCAGCCTGACCATCGACCCGGTCGAACGCACGAACCTCGTCAGGATCGTCTACGAGCACACCAACCCCGACCTCGCCATGAAGGTCGCGGACACGCTCGCCCTCGTCTTCATTCAAGACAACATGGAGCGCGAAACCTCCGGCTCCACCACTTCGGCCACGCAACTCGCCAAGAACATCGCCGACCTGCAAGCCTCCATCAGGCAGAAGCAACAGGAAGTGATCAACTTCCGCACGAGCCGCGGCCTGCCCCTCGGCAAGATTCAGGGCGAGAACCTGACCGCCTCGATCCTGACCACCTCCACCGCGCAGATGATGGAGGCCGAGGCCGCGCGCAAAGACCTGCAAGCCTCTTACGTGGCGGCGCAAAATTCGCCCGACCTGTTCGCCATCCCGCAGGTGCTGGAGAACAAATCGGTGCAGGAGTTGCGCGACAAGATGAGCGCGGTCGAGGAGCAGCGTCAGGCGTTGCTCGTGCAGTACACGCCGGAGTGGCCGGCCGTCAAGAAACTCGATAAGCAGAAAGAGCAGATTCAAGTCGCGCTCAACAAGCAGGCGAAAGATGTGGTGAGCGCGATGAAGTCGCGCTACGAGGCTGCCGTGCAGCGCGAGAACGGGTTGCGCCAGTCGAACGCGCAGGCGCGCGGCGAGGCCAAGGGGCAGAGCCGTTCGGAGATGGAACTCGGCATCATCCAACAGGAGTTGGAGACCACGCAGCAACTCTATAACACCGCCATCCAACGCCAGAAGGAACTCGACGTGGTGGGCACGGACGCGCCGAGCAACATCACCATCTCCACGCCCGCGCGCCGCGCCGAGGTGGTCGGGCCGCCGCGCGTGCGCAACATCCTGATCGCGCTCCTGCTCTCGCTGGCCGCCGGCATCGGCCTCGCCTTCCTGCTCGACTATCTCGACGATACGCTCAAGTCCATCGAAGACGTGGATCGCCACATTCATCTCCCGACGCTCGCCTTGATCCCCGCGCCGCGCGTCGAACGCCGCTTCGCGCTTCCGGGGCGCACCGCCATGGCCGCGGCCGGCGGGGGCGACCCGACGGCCACCGCGCTCGCGCTCATCGAGGAGAAGCGTTCGCCCGTCGCGGAGGCATATCGCCACCTGCGCACGTCGCTCCTGTTGTCGTCGGCCGGACAGCCGCCGAAGACCGTCCTCGTCACGTCGAGCCAGCCGTCCGAGGGCAAGACGACGACGGCCGTGAACACCGCCGTCATGCTCGCGCAGACGGGCGCGGAAGTCTTGATCCTCGATTGCGACCTGCGCCGCCCGCGCATCCACGCGCACTTCGGACTGGCGAACACGCGCGGCGTGACGAACTTCCTGTCGGGCGACTCGAACATCGCCGGCATCGTGCAGGAGTATGAGAAGCTGCCGAACCTGAAGATCATCACCTCCGGCCCCGTTCCGCCGAACTCCGCCGAACTCTTAGGCTCCGAGGAGATGCGCCGCCTGATCACGCTGCTCAGCGACAATTTCACGCACATCATTATCGACTCGCCGCCCGCCATCTCCTTCACGGACGCCTCGATTCTCTCGACGATGGTTGACGGCGTGATGCTCGTCGTTCACGGCGGCCGCTCGTCGCGCGCCGTGGTGCGCCGCGCCAAGCAGCAACTGCTCGACGTGGGCGCGCACATCTACGGCATCGTGCTCAATAACGTCAAACTCGAATCTTCCGATTACTACTACTACTCCGGCTACTATTCGAGCTACTACGCCAACGAGGACGAAGACGACCGCACGGCCGCCGAGGCGGACGAATACGCCGAAACCGCGAAATCGAAATAACAAGTTTCAGGTTTCAGGTTTCAAGTTTCAGGACTGAGGATTTCAGGTCTTCAACTTGAAACCTGAAACCTGAAACCTGAAACTTTTATGAGAGAGTTTTGCGTCATCGCCGACGACGTGGTGCTGGGGCGCGACGTGCGGATTTACAACTTCGTCAATCTCTACGGCTGCGAGGTCGGCGACGAGACGCGGATCGGCACGTTCGTGGAAATCCAGAAGGGCGCGCGCGTCGGCGCGCGCTGCAAAATTTCCAGCCACACGTTCATCTGCGAGGGCGTCGAGATCGAGGACGAAGTGTTCGTCGGCCACGGCGTGCAGTTCATCAACGACCGTCACCCGCGCGCCACCCGCGCCGACGGCACGCCCCAAACCGAAGCCGACTGGACGCTCGAACGCACACACGTCCGTCGCGGCGCGTCGATCGGCACGGGCGCGGTCGTCCTCGGCGGTATCGAGATCGGCGCGCGCGCGACCGTGGGCGCGGGCGCGGTCGTCACGCGCGACGTGCCCCCCGGCGCGACCGTCGCGGGCAACCCGGCACGAATCTTAAAGAAGGGATGAGGGAGAGCGAAGGGATGAGGGCGGAGGGATGAGGGATGAATGAAGAAAGCATTCAATTGCTTGAGTGCTTTCCTGATTCATCCCTCATCCCTCCGCCCTCATCCCTTCGCATCATCCCTTGCTTTCATGTCTGTTCCTTTCGTTGATCTGCAAGCGCAGTATCGCGCCATCAAGCCGGAAATCGACGAGGCCATCGCGCGCGTCGTGGCGAGCGCGGCCTTCATTCTCGGCCGGGAGGTGGAAGCGTTCGAAGCGGCGTTTGCCGAATACCTCGGCGCGAAGTTTTGCGTCGGCGTGAACAGCGGCACGGCGGCCATCCAACTCGCCGTCACGGCCTGCGGCGTCGGGGCGGGCGACGAGGTGATCGTCCCGGCCAACACCTTCTTCGCCACCGCCGAAGCCGTCTCGACCGCGGGCGCGACGCCCGTCTTCGTTGACGCCGACCCCGTCTCCTACAACCTCGACCCGACGAAACTCGAAGCCGCCATCACGAAGCGCACGCGCGCCATCATCCCCGTCCACCTCTACGGGCAAGCGGCCGACCTCGACCCCGTCTTCGAGATCGCCGCGCGTCACAATCTCGCCGTCATCGAAGACGCGGCGCAGGCGCACGGGAGTCTCTATCGAGGTCGGCGCGTCGGCGCGCGCGGCCGCGCCAACTGTTTCAGTTTCTACCCCGGCAAAAATCTGGGCGCGTATGGCGAGGGCGGCGCGGTCGTCACCGACGACGCGGAAGTGGCGCGCCGCGTGCGGCTCCTCCGCGACCACGGCTCGGAACGAAAGTATCGCCATGACATCATCGGCTACAACTTCCGCCTCGAAGGCATTCAGGGCGCGGTCTTGAACGTCAAACTCAAATACCTCGACGGCTGGAACGAACTGCGCCGCGCGCACGCCGCGCGCTACCGCGAACTGCTGTCCGAAGCGGAGGGCGACGACGGCGGCGGCGCGCTCACGCTCCCGCGCGAGTTGCCCTATGCGCGCCACATCTATCATCTCTACGTCGTCCAAACCGGCGCGCGCGACGCCTTGCAAAAACACCTGGCGGCGGCGGGCATCCAGACCGGCATCCATTATCCCGTGCCCGTCCACCTGCAACCCGCTTACCGCGCGCTCGGCCATCGCGCCGGGGATTTCCCCGAAGCCGAACGGCAGGCGGTGCGCGTCCTCTCGCTGCCCATGTTCCCGGAGTTGACCGGCGAACAGATCGAGCGCGTGGCGGCGGCCGTCCGCGCCTTCGCCGGTAGTCAGTTGTCCGCCGCGCGTGTTTAACTATGGCGCGTGAATCAACTCTCGCTTCGCCACGGTCAACCGGGTCAACCCGGACAACTGACCACGGACTACTGACTACTGACCACTCTCTATGATCACCATCGGCGTCATCGGCTGCGGCTACTGGGGGCCGAACCTCATCCGTAATTTCGCGGAGCAAGAGCGCGCCCAACTGCGTTGGATTTGCGACACGGATGAGAAGCGTCTGAACGCCATCGCCCGCCGCTATCCCGCCGCGCGCACCGCCACAGACTATCAACAGTTGCTCGCCGACCCCGAACTCGACGCCATCATCATCGCCACCCCTGTCACCACCCATTACCGTTTCGCCAAAGACGCGCTCACGGCCGGCAAGCACGTCCTCATCGAAAAACCTTTCACGACGAACAGCCGGGAGGCGCAGGAGTTAGTCGAACTCGCGGCGCGGCGCGGGCTGACGCTGATGGTCGATCACACGTTCGTCTACACGGGCGCGGTGCGCCGCATCAAAGAGATCGTCGAGAGCGGCGAACTCGGCGAACTGCTCTACTTCGATTCGGTGCGCATCAACCTCGGCCTCTTCCAGCGCGACATCAACGTCGTCTGGGACTTGGCCCCGCACGATCTCGCCATCATGGACTACCTCGTCGCCCGCGCGCCCGTCGCCCTGACCGCCACGGGCAGCTGCCACGTCGAGCAGGGGATCGAGAACATCGCCTACGTGATGCTGCGCTTCGCCGACTCGTTCATCGCGCACTTCCACTTCAACTGGCTCTCGCCCGTCAAGATTCGCCGCACGCTCATCGCCGGCAGCCGCAAGATGATCGTCTACGACGACATCGAGCCGACCGAGAAGGTGCGGGTCTACGACAAGGGCGTGACCGCCAACCGCATCGAGACCGACACGGACAAGGAGGCGGCCTACCGCACGCTCGTCAGCTACCGGACGGGCGACGTGTGGGTGCCCAAACTCGACATGACCGAGGCGCTCGCGCACGTCCGCACGGAATTTTTGGACAGCATCCGCGAGGGCCGTCAGCCGCTCACCGACGGCGCGGCGGGCCTGAGAGTCGACCGCCTCCTCGAAGCCGCGCAGGAGTCGATCAACCACGGCGGGCGGTTGATCGAGTTATAAGAGTGAAGAGGCACCCCGCGCCCCTTCGCGGGGGAAGGTCCGATGACTACAACAGCACAGACCATGCAAGTCCCGCTGCTCGACCTGAAGCAGCAGCACGCCGCGCTCCGCGACGAGCTGCGCGCG
>DASVVO010000073.1:0-14581 GCA_036386515.1 Pyrinomonadaceae bacterium | reverse complement strand
AGCGATGGATGTTGCCGACCACGACCCACGGCCGCTCGCAGTGCTCCAACACGTTGAAGATGACGATTGAGTCGAGCGAGTTTTCGGCGACGGCGTTCGTGTCGTGCGCGTCGGCGACGATGTCTAGACCCTTGCCTTCCAAATCCATCGTCAGGTAAGGGCTGGCCTTTCGGAAATCGTAAAGCTGGTGGTTTTCACGCTTCCCCCCGACCTCCAGCGTCTTGCCAGTCACCTTCTCGCGTATCTCCAGAATAAATTTATCGAGATAATACCTGTCAATCGGCGTCCCTCTGAAGCTCCCGAATTGGGGGCAGAAGGGGAGACGGCCTCTGAAGTCGCCGAAGTCGATGCGCCCGACGGGAACGATCAGAAGCGCCTCGGCGATGAGGCGTTCAACGAGCGCGCGAAACTGCTCAAAGGTCAGTTCGGGATAACCGCCGGCGGCCGAGCCGAAATGGTCTTGGAGAATGGCGACGACGTGGGGCGCGTTCGCGCTCAAGGCGGTGAGTGAGTGGATGCGGAAGGCCGCCAGGGTAGCCTCGGAAGGAGGTTGCGAAGACTGGCTGGTGGCGAGCATGTAGGCCTCAAACATAGATTCCGGCGGGCACGCGTAAACCTTGTCTCTGACCAGGAGCACGGCGAGTTTGCCGCCGGCGGCGGCGAGGGCTTGTCGCAGCGTGGCGACGAGCGCGGGATGTTGGGTCGCGGACTGCTCGCGGAGACGGCAGTAAGCTTGGTAAGCGTCCTCCAGGCGGTGTTGGTGGACGAAGATTTCGAGGATGAGGGGGATGTGCGGCTCGGAAATCTCGCGCAGTTGGTCGGGGTCTGCGGCGTGAATGGCGAGGGTCTTTTGTGCGTGGAAGATGAGGCCGACGTGGCTCGTGTAGGATGTAGTCAAGTTACACCTCTTCTAAATGATCAGAGAATAGACACTGCATCAGAAAGCTTAAACGCAGGGGCGCGACGTTTCGCGCGGGGCACAAGGCAAGACTGTCTCCCGCCGGGTCGCTCCGGCGACGGAGTTTCCATGCCCGGCCGCAGGGGCGCGCAGCGTGCAGTACGCGTGGCCGGGGCGGGCGATAAAATGGCGTTTGCGAGCAGCGCGGGCAAGTTTCCTGCAACTCGTTTTCGACACACAGCCGGGCGGCCGCAGCGGCCGGGTCGAGAGATGAGTTGAACAGGTCGCGGGGTCGAAGCGAACGCGCGTCAGTCAAAGAGATCAAATAAGGCGACGTGGGCGGCGTTGGTCGCACTTGAAGCGACGGCGGCCGGATGCGGGAACGGCGTTTGAATGTGCGCCGCGCCGCCTGTAGTTTCCGCCCGCCTCAGGCGCGGGCTTGATCATGGCTCAGTTTCCACAACTCTTCCGAAAGGATACGCAACAGGAGCGGGCGCGCGCTATGGAGGAAGAAGTGGCCGCCCTGAAACATACGCACCTTGAAACTGTTGGTCGTCTGCATTTCCCAAGCCTCAAGTTTCTCGCGCGGGATGTCGAGGTCGCCGAGGCCGCCGAGGGCGGAAAGCGGACAATCGAGCGGCTGGCCGGGTTCGTACCGGTAGGTGTCGCAGATGCTGAAGTCGGCGCGCAGGATGGGGAGCATCATCTCCATCAATTCTTCGTGTTCGAGAATTTCTCGCGGCGTCCCCTCCAGCGTGCGCAGCCGCTCGATCAGTTTGGGAGTGGGCAGCGTGTGGAGTGGGTCACGCGTAATCGGGATTTGCGGAGCCGCGGAGCCGGAAACGAACAGGTGTTCCAGCGGCCATTTCGTCGCGCCGCGCAAACGCCGCGCGCACTCGAAGCTGACGAGCGCGCCCATGCTATGTCCGAAAAACGCATACGGCCGATCCAGCACGTTGAGGAAAGCCTCCGAGAGGTTCTCGACGAGCGGTGTGATCTGTGTGTAGGACGCCTCGCGCGGACGACTCCCGCGCCCCGGCAGATTGATGACGCAGACCTCGACCGAAGCGGGCAGACCATCCGCCCACGGACGATAGGCGAGACCCCCGCCACCGGCATACGGGAAACAGAATAAACGCAGGCTCGCCGTCGGGTTCGATTTCAAGACGGAGAACCAGGGGCTGCCGCCAACTTTGCTAATCATAAGCGGTCTTCAACTGAAAGTAGTGCTTCAGACGTATCACACGGGAACCGGCCGCGCCGTCAATTCCCTGTTTCCGATTGCTCCATCCGTTTGCGGAGACTGAGGGGGCGCATGTCCGTCCACACCTCCTCGATGTAGGCCAGACACTCCGCCTTCGTCCCCGTCTTCCCCGCATCATTCCACCCCAGCGCGTTCTCCCGGTCGGCCGGCCAGATCGAATACTGCTCCTCGTGGTTCACCACCACTTTGTACGTCGTCGTATCTTCTCTCTCTTCCATCGCCTCTGACCCCTTTTCTATTCTCTGTAGATTGGTATCTTTCTCCGCCGTCGCGTTCATTGCCGGTGCGGAAGTCGTGTTCCTTGAGCCGCCCCGCCCTAAGCCGCTGACGGCCATGCCGGTGCGCTGCCGCCGGTGAAACCGCGCCCGGCAGAGCTATTCCGAAATGGACGCTGTGGCGAACATGTCAGACCCGATGTGGCGGCGACCCTTGTCGCCTGCCGGACGGCAGACTATTGGAATGGAGTACGGGTGGCGGAGCGCGCAAGCCGAAACGCTAAGACGGCTCAAGAAGCTACCATAATCGCCGAACGCAGGACAACAAAAACTTTCCGCCCCGCACAGACGCCGACGGGCGCAAACTTTTTTCGTTAATGGGACGCCCGTGTCCCACCTTCGCACCGGCTCGTCGGCGGCCGAACATCCTGCCCGCGACAAGCCTTTGAGCGTCATATGATTTACCCGCGCAGGTGGAAGTGGTATGATAATCGCCACTGAAGGCTGCCATCGTTTTTTTCGATTTTACCCGGACAATCTCGTTTCGATTTTACACCGAACCTCTCGTTTCGGCAGGCGCATGCCGGAAAGCCTTCAGCACTCCTTGAACAGTATCGGCCTCTCCACTCTCATCTGACGAGTCAGACCGATTGCTTCTACAGCTCTTGAAATAGACTTCAGAGAATAAGGTAGCATCATGGACACATATTTAAGGGACATCCGCTATAGTTTTCGGACGCTCCTGAAGCAGCCGATGTTCACCACCGTCATCGTGCTCGCCCTCGCCCTCGGCATCGGCGCCAACTGCGCGATCTTCAACGTCATCAACACCATCCTCCTGAACCCGCTTCCCTACCCGGAAGCCGACAAACTCGTCCTCATCTGGCAGACCCAGCCGCAGGGCGAGAAGATGCCGTTTGCGCCCGCTGACTTTCTCGACTTCCGCGCGCAAAACCAGGTTATGGATAAGGTGGCGGCGGCCATGGATTGGAACGCCAACCTGACCGGCACGAGCGAGGCGACGCGGCTGCAAGGCTTCCTCGTCTCGCCGACCCTGTTCCCGCTGCTCGGCGTGCAGGCGCAAATCGGACGGACGTTCCAGCCCGAGGAGGAGCAGCAGGGAAAACATCAGGTGGCGTTGCTCAGCGACGGACTCTGGCAGCGGATGTTCAACTCCGACCCGAACGTCCTGAACCGGCAACTGACCCTCAACGGCCGTTCGTACACGGTGGTCGGCGTGATGCCCAAAGGCTTCCAGTTCCCGCGCCGCGGCGACCTGTGGATTCCGCTCGCCTTCGACGAAGAGGACAAGGTTGAACGCGCCACGCGTTACGTTTTTATGATCGGGCGCATCAAGTCGAACGTCAGTCAGGCGCAGGCGCAGGCCAACATGGACGCGGTCGCACGCCAGTTGCAGCAGCAATATCCGCAGACGAACGCGGGCGTCGGCGTCGCGCTCGACCCGGCGCAGGAGTCTCTGGTCGGCGAAGTTCGTCCCGTGCTTTATCTCCTGCTCGGCGTGGTCGGGTTGGTGCTCCTGATGGCGTGCGCCAACGTCGCCAACCTGCTGCTGGTGCGCGCCTCGGCGCGCCACAAAGAGGTTGCCATCCGCATGGCGCTCGGGGCGAGCCGGTGGCGGCTCGTGCGGCAGTTGCTCACAGAGAGTCTGGTGCTGGCGTTGATCGGCGGCGGCCTCGGGCTGCTCCTCAGCCATTGGGGTTCGGTCTTCCTCATCAGCGGCATCCCGGACTACATCACCGCGGGCATCCCCCGCGCGCAGGACATCGGCATCGACACGAGCCTGATTCTATTTACGCTCGCCATCTCGGTGTTGACCGGCGTTATCTTCGGCCTCGTCCCGGCCCTGCGCGCCTCGAAGGTCGATATCAACTCTTCGCTCAAATTGGGCGGGAGAAGTCAGGCCGGGGGCGATAAGTACGGGCGGATGTTGAGCAAGCTGCTCGTCGTGGCGGAAGTTTCGATGGCGATGATCCTGTTGACGAGCGCGGGGCTGATGCTCAAGAGTTTCTGGCAGGTGCTCAACGTCGATCCGGGCTTCGACGCGCGCAACGTCCTGACGATGGACATCGCCCTGCCGCAGTTGAAGTATGGCAAGCCGGAGCAGGCGGCCGCCTTCTACCAGCAGGGATTGGCGCGCATCGCCGCGCTGCCCGGCGTGCAGGCGGCGGGCGCGGTCTCGACCTTGCCGCTGCGCGACGGCGACTCGACCGGCTTCGCCATCTCGGGCGCGCCGCCCGCCGCCGGCCAGAGCCTAATGACCAATTTCCGCATCGCGACTGCCGATTACCTGACGGCGATGAAGATTCCGCTCGTCAAGGGTCGCTTCTTCAACGCGCAGGACAGAGACCAATCGCCGCGCGTCGTGGTGATCAACGAGACGATGGCGCGCCGCCACTTCTCCGATAAAGACCCGCTCGGCCAACGCCTCATCCTCGACGTGACGGGCGAGGACAAACCCAGCGAAATCGTCGGCGTGATCAAGGATGTCAAGTATGCCGGTCTCGACGCCGCCGTCCGCCCCGAAGTTTATCTCGCGCACACGCAGAACCCCTGGGGGAACATGACGCTCGTCACGCGCACCGAGACGCCTCCGGCCACCATGACGGCGGCCATCCGCGGCGCGCTGCGCGAGGTGGATAAGGATCAACCCATCTCGAACGTGATGACCATGCAGGAGCAGGTTTCGCTGTCGCTGGCGACGAAGCGATTTGTGATGACCCTGCTCGGAGCCTTCGCGCTGCTCGCACTCATCCTCGCCATCGTCGGCCTCTACGGTCTGATCTCTTACTCGGTGGCGCAGCGCACGCACGAGATCGGGGTGCGGATGGCGCTCGGAGCGCGGCCGCGCGACGTGACGATGATGGTTGTCCGGCAAGGCATGACGCTCACGCTCATCGGCCTCGCCATCGGCCTCGTGGGGTCTTTCATCGTCACGCGCCTGATCGAAAGTTTCCTCTTCGGCGTGAGCACGATTGACCCGTTAACCTTCACCGGCGTGGCGTTGGTGCTGATCATTGTGGCGTTGCTCGCCAGCGTCATCCCGGCGCGGCGCGCGGCGCGGGTGAGTCCGATCATCGCCCTGCGCGCGGATTAAGTTCAGGCGCGAAAGGCGCGGAGTTGACAGATGAAAAGACAATTGGTTTCGTTGGGCGTGTTGTTGATCAAGTCGGCCTTCCTGGTCGGGGCGGGGGCGGGCGCGGCCTCCTCCCAGACCTTCAAGGGCGAGAGCCTGCGCAGATCGTTTCCGGCGCAGCCGGGCGGCGTGCTGCGCGTCAGAGCACATCAGGGTTCGGTCGAGGTCAAAGCGTCGGCGGGCGACACGGTCGAGATCGAGGTCATGCGGAAGGTGAACGCCGGGACGCGCGAGGAGGCCGAGAGCATCTTCCGCGAGTTGACGGTTGACTTCGAACCGAACGCGCAGGGCGTCGAAGTCCGTTCCGCGTTTCACGGCCGCCGCAAGCACGTTAATCTCGAATACGTCATACGCGTGCCGCGTCGTTACAACGTCGAGGTGAAGACGTGGGGCGGCAACGTCTCTGTGAGCGGCGTCGAGGGGCGCGTGCAGGCCGAGACGGCGGGCGGCGGGCTTCGCTTCGAGCGGATCGACGGCGCGGTGCGCGGCGAGACTTCGGGCGGCGGCATCGAGGCCGTGGAAATATCGGGCGACGTTGTGGCCTACACGAGCGGCGGACGCATCGACGTGCGCGGCGTGCGCGGCCACCTCGACGCGCGCACTTCCGGCGGCGTCATCGACCTCTCGGACGTGACGCACGGCGTTAAAGCTCAGACCGGCGGCGGCGACATCCGCGCCCGCATTGCTTCACAACCTCGCGGCGATTACAGCCTCGAAACCGGCGGCGCGGGAGTGACCGTCTATCTCGCGGCGGGCATGAGACTGAACGTGAGCGCGAAGACCTCGGCCGGCGGCCGCGTGAAAACCGACTTTCCCATCGCGGTCAAGGCCGAGGCCGGCGCCGCGCTCGAAACGAGTCTCAACGGCGGCGGCACGAAGCTCTCCATCGTCACCTCCGGGGCTGACATTCACTTGCGCAAAATCTAGCCCGCCTCCGGCAAGGCCGTTCAACAAGTTCAGGCCGGACGAAAAAAGCCGCGCGCCGTGTTGCAGGTTGCAACACGGCGCGCGGCTTCATTTCCGTCAAGCGGCGGATGTGCTCCGTCAGGTTCCCTGTTCCATCTGTTTGCGGAGACTGAGGGGGCGCATGTCCGTCCACACCTCTTCGATGTAGGCCAGGCACTCCGCCTTCGTCCCCGTCTTCCCCGCATCATTCCACCCCAGCGCGTTCTCCCGGTCGGCCGGCCAGATCGAATATTGCTCCTCGTGGTTCACCACCACTTTGTACGTCGTCGTATCTTCTCTCTCTTCCATCGCCTCTGACTCCTTTGCTTAGATTGAAATTCGTATTCGGTTGAAAAGTTTTAGCGCGTCGCCACGCGCGGCATCGCCCCGGTCGTCTCCGGCGCGAGGCTCGCGGTGCGGTCAAACTCGATGCGCCCGTAGTCGAGTTTGATGAGCCGGTCGGCGAGGTGATAGTAGCGGTCGTCGTGGCTGATGACGATGAGCGTCTTCCCCCTGGCCTTCAGTTCCGGCAGGATGTTGAAATAGAAGATGTCGCGGAACAGCGGGTCTTGATCCGCCGCCCACTCGTCGAAGACGTAGATGGGACGGTCTTCGAGGTAGGCCGTGAGCAACGCCAGCCGTTTGCGCTGCCCTTGCGAGAGGTCGATGGTGGAGAGCGCGCCCTCGTTGATCTTCACCTTGTGGTCGAGCTGCAACTGCGTCAGGTATTCGCGCGCGCGGCTGTCGAGTTCCGGCATCTCCAGCCCCAGGAAACTCTCGAAGAGGAAGAAGTCCGTAAAGAGCGCGGAGAAGTGCTGACGGTACCAATCGCGGTTCTCATCCGTGACGGGGATGCCGTCGAAGACGATTTGGCCGCCTTCGGGGGCGTAGAGGCCGGTCAACAGCTTCGCCAGCGTCGTCTTGCCGCTGCCGTTGCCGCCGGTCAGAAAGAGCAATTCGCCCCGCCGGATGACCACGTCGAGAGGGCCGAGGGTGAAAGTGCTGTTCTCCCCTTCGCGCAGATAAGAGTGGGTCACGCCGCGCAGTTCCAATCCCTCCCAATTGTTGTCGGCGCGGGTCGCGGCGGCCTCCTCGCCGAGGTCTGACTCGGCGGCGAGCGACAACCCCAGCGACTCGATTTTGCTCGCGGCGACGTTGGCCTGCGTGATGACGGGCACGATGCCCATGAGAATCTCCATCGGCACCGCCATGTAGAGGATCGTCAGCGCGTAGCCGGTGATGGACGCGCCCGTGGTGGCGGTGACGTTCGGCAGCCCGAAGACGATGAAGCCGAGGATGCAGAAGAAGAGAAACTGCGCCCAACTGCCCGACGCGGCGAAGATCACCACCCCGCGCACGTTGTACTGCCGCACGGACTGCGCGGTCGCCCGCAACACCCGGTCGATGAACGAGAGGCGACGCTCGCGGTGCAGTTTCAGTTCCTTCGATCCTTCGGTCAACGCACGGAAGTGGTTGTAGAGCGTGTCGCCCTCGTTGCGCGCCAGCGTCAGGAAGCGACGCCCCCACACCTGCGGCAGTTGAATCGTCGTCACGGCGATGATCATCATCACGAGAATGACGAAGAAGACCGTCCACGAGAGATAAGCGATGTAGGCCATGCACCCGACGACGACCGCGAGGTTGATGAGGAAGATCGGCAGATTGATGAAGGCGTTGGTGATCGCGCCGATGTCGCCGGAGAGGGTCGCCAACAGGCGGTGCGCGCCGACCTCTTCGAGTTTGCGCAGCGGCGTCGAGAGGATGCCCCGGCAGAGGTGCATACGCATTTCGAAGACCGCCTTCTCGGAGAGGTGCGAGAGCAGCGTCTGCGAGATGAGGCGCGTCACGGGCAGGGCGAGGCAGAGCGCGATAAACAGGTAGAGCAGCCGGGCGGGACGCTGCTCGTGCAGCCCCGTGTTGACCGTGATGATGAGGAGACTGCTGGCCGCGCCGCTGAGCAGACTGAAGAGGAGCGCGAGCAGCAGCAAGTTGCGCGACTTGCGCAGGAGAAAGATAAAGGAGAAGAGTTTCATCTGGTTATGTCCTTATTTGGATAACTACGAGGCTCCCCAGAGCGGGAGCGTGGCTGACAGGCCGATTGTGCCTGGCACGCCTTACGCGCCGGCGTAAGCCTGCGACCCGGCGTCGAGGCATTCCCTCAACTGTTCGGCCAGCACTTGGACAAAAGGTTCCTGGCACATCGTTTCGTGCGGGCCGGGAACGGTGTGAACTTCCACGGGCAGCGCGCACAGCGTGCCCCAGCCGCGCGTCGGGTCTGTGATGTCAACGCCCGCGTCGGTCAACATACGCGAAGTCTCCTCGTCGTCCTCGCTGCACTTGAAGACGGTGACGGGGCCTGCGTAGGGTTGCGGCGCGTAGCGCGACGCCGCCTTCTGCCTCACCTGATAGCCGCGCAGGAGGCGGCTGAGATATGGCAAGCCGATCTCTTCCGGGGTGTCGGCGGGGATGAATTCGACCTCTTTCATGAGGTTGAAGATGTAGCGCATCTGTTCCTCTTGATCGAGCGAGCGCAACTCTTCGGCCGAGAGCGAGAGGCGTTCGCCGCGCTCGCGCGCCTCGACGCGCGCCAGGAGGGCGAGCAGGAAGGCGGAATCGTCGAAGAGGCCGGTCGGGAGGTGGCGGAAGATGATCGGCGACCAGGTGTCGAAGAGGGCGACGGTGCCCACCTCCATGCCCTGCGCCGCCATCTGCCGCGCCATCTCGTAGGCGACGAAGCCGCCGAACGAGTGGCCGCCGACGTGATACGGCCCCTCCGCCTGCACCTCGCGCATCGCCTTGATGTAGTGGGCGGCCATCTGCTCGATGGAGACCGTGTCCTCGACGACCTCGACCAGGTCGGGCGCCTGGAGGCCGTAGAACGGGCGGTCAGCCCCGAGCCGCTTCGCCAGGTCAACGTAGCAGAGCACCTGCCCGCCGATCGGATGGACGCAGAAGAAGGGCGTCTGCCCGTCGCTCCCGCCGTTGAGTTCCACGAGCGGCGACCAAGGCAGTTCAACTTCCTCCGCGCGCAGCAGACGCGCCATCGCCTCGACCGTCCCGGCCTCGATCAACTTCGCCAGCGGGAGATTCTGTTCGAAGTGTTTTTGAATCTGTCCCATCAGACGCAGGGCGAGCAGCGAGTGGCCGCCGAGGTCGAAGAAGTTGGCGGTGACGGAGACGCGCGGCGCGCCGAGCACCGCCGACCAGATTTCGGCCAGACGCCGCTCCACTTCGTCGCGCGGCGCGACGTAATCCGCGCCGCCCTCGGCCGCCGCGCCCTCTGGCGCGGGCAACGCCTTGTGATCCACCTTCCCGTTCGGCGTGAGCGGCAACCGCGCGAGCGCGACGAAGGCGGCGGGAATCATGTAGTCAGGCAGGCGCACGCGCAGGTGCTCGCGCAACTCGGCGGCGTTCACTTCCGCCCCGGCCGACGGCACGACGTAAGCCGCCAGTTTCTTGTCGCCGTGCGCGTCCTCACGCACCACGACGACGACCTCGCCGACCGTGTCGCGCTCCGCGATCGCCGCTTCGATCTCGCCCAACTCGATGCGGAAGCCCCTGATCTTCACCTGTTGGTCGATGCGCGCCAGATACTCTAACTCGCCGGAGGCCGCGTAGCGAGCGAGGTCGCCGGTGCGATAGAGACGCGCTCCCGGCTCCCGGCCGAACGGGTTGGGGATGAATTTTTCGGCCGTCAGCGCGGGACGGTTGAGATAGCCGCGCGCGAGGCCGGGACTGGCGATGAAGAGTTCGCCGGCGACGCCCACGGGGCAGGGCTGAAGGAATTTATCCAGAATGTAGACCTGCATGTTGACCATCGGGCGGCCGATGGAAGGAGCGCGTTCGCCGTCAGTGCAATCGGCGAAGGAAGTCGAGACGGTCGCCTCGGTCGGCCCGTAGCCGTTGACGAAACGATGCGCGGCCGACCAACGCCTGACGATCTCCGCGCTGCACGCTTCGCCCGCCGAGATCAGGAGTCTCAAGTCGTCTAGGTTTTCGTCGGGCATCGCCATCAACGTCGAAGGCGTGAGGGCGGCGATGGTCACGCGAAGTTCCGAGAGCGTGCGGGCGAGGGGCGGCCCCGGCATGAGGTCTTGCGCCGCCGCCAGGCACAGCGTCGCCCCGGAGAGCAACGCCATGAAAATCTCGAAGACCGAGGCGTCGAAGCTCAGGGAAGCGAATTGCAGGATGCGGTCGTCGGGGCACACATGGAAGCCCACGGCCTGAGCCTTCGACATGTTACTGACGCCGCGATGTTGCAGCACGACTCCCTTGGGCGCGCCGGTCGAACCGGACGTGTAGATCACGTAAGCGGCGTTCGAGGCATGGGCGCGCGTGTCCGGCGCGGTCGCCGGTTGACGGGCGGCGAGCGGCCAGTCGGCGTCGAGCCGGAAGACGTGCTCGACGCGCGCCGCCGCGAGGTCTGCGAGCGATTCTCCGGTCAACAACACACTGACGCGCGCGTCTTCGAGCATGTAGGCCAGCCGCTCGCGCGGGTAGGCGGGGTCGAGCGGCAGGTAGGCCGCCCCGGCCTTCAGCACGCCGAGCAACGCCACTACCATCTCGGGAGAGCGTTCCAACATCACCCCCACCAGATGTTCCGTCCCGACGCCGAGAGAGCGTAGATGGTGCGCCAGTTGGTTGGCGCGGCCGCTCAACTCCGCATAGGTCATTTCGCGTCCCTCGTAGACGAGCGCGACGGCTTCGGGCGCGCGCGCGACCTGCGCCTCGAACAACTCTGGAATCGTGGCCTCGTCCCGGTATTCCGTCTGCGTCCGGTTCCATTCGTCGAGCATCCGTCGCCGCTCGTCGGGCGTGAGCAGGCTGAGGTGAGAAACGGGCTGCGAGGGGTCGGCGGCGATGCTCTCCAGCACGTTTCTCAAGTGCCCGAGCATGCGCTGCATGGCGGCCGTCTCGAAGCGGCGGGCATCGTAGCGTATCTGGATTTGGATGCGCTCGCCCGGCCTGACCGCCGCCAGCAGCGGCACGTTGGATTGATTGACGACGTGCGCCGCGCTGAGCGAGATGTCGAAGGGGTCGGCCGCACTCGACCCGGCATTCCCGGTCTCTTGCAGCGACCTGTCGAGCGGCGCGTTATCGAAGGCGAGACCGATCTCGAACAGTGGCAGCCCGCGCGGCACGTCGCTCCATCCCTGCACCTGCACCAGCGAGCAATAGTCGTAGCGGCGCGCTTCGACCTGCTGCGTCTGGATGTCGGCGAGCCACGCGGCCACCGGGCGCGCCGCCGGCACTGTGAGACGCACCGGGATGGTGTTGAGGAACAAACCGACCATCGAATCCGAGCCGGGCAACTCGGCCGGGCGACCCGAGACGGCGGTGCCGAACAGCACGTCGTCCTCGCCGCTATAACGACTCAGGACGAACGCCCACGCTCCCTGCGCCACCGTGTTGAGCGTGAGCTTGTGCCGCCGCGCGATGGTTTGCAGGGTCAGCGAATCTTCCGCCGACAACTCCGCCTCGACGACGCGATTGCTGCTCGCCGCGTCGGCTTCGGCCTCAACCTCGCCCGCCTCGCCCGCCTGCACGCGCGTCGGCGTCGTGAACCCGGCCAGCGTCCGCCGCCAGAATCGCTCGGCCTCCGACGCATCCTGCTTTCTGAGCCACGCGATGTACTCGCGGAACGGTCGCGCCGGGGCGAGCGTCGCCCGCTGATCCCTGGCGTGCGCCTTGTAGAGCGACGTGAACTCTCCGATCAACTGCGAGACCGACCACGCATCGAGCAGGAGGTGATGCCACGTCCAGATCAGTTGGGTCTTTTCGTCGCTCGTTCTGACGAGGCAGATGCGCATCAGCGGAGCCGTCGCCAGGTCGAAGCCGCGCAGCCGGTCGGCGTGGAGGAAGGCTTGCAGCCGCTTATCCTGCTCGGCGGGCGACAACCCGCGCCAGTCTTCTTCGACCAGCGGGAGTTGCGTGCGTCGCTCCACCACCTGAATCGGCTTTTCGAGTTCTTCCCACACGAAGGAGGTGCGCAGCACCGTGTGGCGTTCGAGCAGACGCTGCCAGGCGCGCTCGAACGACGCGAGGTGCAGGTTGCCTGCAAACTCGCAGTTGGCCTGCGCCACGTAGATGCCCGAACCGGGTTCCAGCAGCGTGTGAAAGAGCATGCCCTCCTGCATCGGGGAGAGCGGGTAAAAATCTTCGACGTTATTCATCCTTCTGTTCCTTTAACGATCTCACTTCCGCGAGGCCAGCCCCGGTTCGTTTACTTCTTCACCTTGCCGAGAACGGCCGCGATGTCGTCGAGTTCCTGCTGGTTCCAATCGAAGTCGGCGAAATCCGAAGCCGTATAAGCCGTCTCTTCCTGCCCCGCGTCCGGCGCGATGAGCTTTCGGATGGCGTCCATGAAGCCTTCGGCCAAACGCTCCACGGTCTCGCGGCGGTGAAGGTTCTCGCTGTAAGACCAGACCAGGTGCAGCCTTCCCTCGGACACCATGCCGTTGACGGAGATGAGACGCCCACGGCTCTTGTGTTCCGCGTCGCTCGGACTTTCGCTCGCCCCGTAAGACTCACGCGCCTGGGTAAACTTCGTCTCGGCCAACATCTGATCGAACTGGCCGAGATAGTTGAAGGAGACCTCGGCCTGCGGCAGGGCGCGGATGCGACGGGCGATCTGCGGGTCGGGATGGAGATAGCGGAGCAGACCGTAGCCGATGCCGTGATGCGGCACCTGCCGCAATTGTTCCTTGACGGCGGCGAGCGCGCTCGCGGCCGTCCGGTTCCCCGTGATGTCCAGGAGCACGGGGTAGAAACTGGTGAACCAGCCGACCGTGCGCGTGAGGTCTACATTCTCGATGATCCCCTCGCGCCCGTGGCCTTCCAACTCGACGAGCAACTTCGTCTCGCCCGTCCACGCGGCGAAAGTTTGCGCCAGCGCGCTCAAGAGCACGTCGTTGATCTGCGTCCGGTACGTGGCCGGAACTTCACGCAGCAGTTTTTCCGTCTCTTCCGGCGCGAGCCAGGCCGTAACCGTGCGCGCCGACGACTCCAGGTTTTCCCCGCCGTCCAGGTCAACGGGCAGAGGGGTCGCCGCCTCGCGCCCCGACGCCAACCAATACTCCGCCTCCGCTTCCATCCCTTCACCGCGCGCGTACTCCACCAACCCTTCGCCCCAACGCTTGTACGACGTGGTCTTCGCTCCTAACTTCACTTCCTCACCCGCCGCCGCTTGCTCGTACCCGCGCCGCAGGTCTTCCAACACCACCCGCCACGACACCCCGTCCACCACCAGGTGGTGCGCCGCCACCAGCAACCGCTGCCCGCCCGCTCCCTCGATCAACGCCACGCGCACCACCGGCCCCTCTGCGAGGTCGAAGGAACTCTGCGCCTGCGCGCAGTAGCGTTCGACGGCCGCCGCCCATTCCGCGGTCGTCGCGCCGAGCGTGACGTGCGAGAAGGGGAGGTCGGCGTCGGGCGCGGCGTGCCATTGTCGCCAGCCGGACTCGGAGCGCGCGAAGCGCAGGCGCAGCGCGTCGTGGTGAGAGAGCAGGGCGGCGACGGCGCGGCGCAGAGGGTCGGGCTGCAAGGGTTCGCGGGCTTCCAGGAGGACGGCCTGATTGAAGTGATGCGGATGCCGGAGCGGATGCTCGAAGAACCAGTGTTGTATCGGCAACAACGGCGCGTCGCCGCTCACTATCCCCTGCTCGGAGACGACGGCCTGTGCCCCCTCCGCAACGCGAGCCAGTTCCCGAACAGTTTGATACTGGAACAACTGCATCGGCGCAATCTTCACGCCCGCACGCGTGGCCTTCGCCGCCACCTGAATGCTCAGGATGGAATCGCCGCCGAGGTCGAAGAAGTTATCTTCGACGCCGACCGCTTCCACGCCCAACACCTCGCCCCACACTCCCGCCAGCACCTCTTCCGCCGCCGTCATCTCCAACTGCGACTCCGTCCCGCCTCCACGCGCCTCCGGCTCCGGCAACGCTCGCCGATCAACTTTCCCGTTCGCCGTCAGCGGCAACGACTCCAACTCCATCACCACCCCCGGCACCATGTACTCCGGTAACCGCTCCCGCACCGCTCCTCGCACCGCCTCGCTCAACTCCTCTCGACTCAACTCCTCCCGACTCAACTCCCCTACACTC
>DASVVO010000072.1:0-28117 GCA_036386515.1 Pyrinomonadaceae bacterium | reverse complement strand
CCCCCCCCCCACGGCCTTTCTTGCGTCCGGGTCGCGCCCGGCGTTAGTCCTTCGTCACTTGCCGCCTTACTCAGCAACTCTTGCCGAGGAAGTAGTAGACGAGGATAAAGATGACGATGGTCGAGATGCAGCCGCCGCCGAGTTTCCACGCGGCGAGACCGGCGATGATTCCGCGCAAAGGCCCTTGCATAATAATCCCTCCTGCCTGTTGTCGAATGCGATGTGAATCGTGTGAGCTATCGTGTACGGGAAAACGGCGGGCAAGTCAATAGCTTCACACCTCGACGCGGACGAGCGCGCAACTCGTCGCGTAGCCGAGCGCGCGTTTCGTCGTGGGGAAAACGCGCGCCGCCGCGATGCCTAAGGCCATCTCGACCAGAGCCTCTTCGCCGTAATGCACGCGCACGCGCTCGCGCCATTCGCCCTCCGCGCCCTTTGCTTCGACCACAGCCGCGGCGAAGCGGTATGCATCGGCCAGCGGCGCGGGCAGTTCATCGGGACGCCCGCGGACGGCGGCGCGCAAGACCTCCGGCGCAACTCCCGCGCGGCGCGCGAGGTTCACTTCGATCTGGACGCACGTGCCGCAATCTTCGTGCTGCGTCGCCACGAGACGCGCGACGTGATAGGCGTCGGCGGGAAGCGCGCGGCGGTGCGCGGCGAGCGGCGTGAAGAGTGCGAATTTGAAGAAGGCGGGAAGCGACGTGCGCGCGACATGGCGCAGGTAGTCAAGCGAGACGCCGCCGAGTTTGCGTTCCTCGGCGTCCAGGCGGCGGAGTATGAGTTGGCGGAGCATATCTAATGTATGAGTTGGCGGAGCATATCTAATGCCTCGCGGCGAATAAATTTCGCCTACGTGCGCGCAAAATACTTTTCAATCGTCGCCGCCTGCGGTTTGCGCGTTAGGAGCGAGACGACCAACATGAGCAGCGCGGAGCCGATCACCATCGGCACGACCGGCATGAAGCCGAAGACGGCCGTGCCGCCCGGCGTGCGCGTGATCGCTTCGACGCCGCCGAGGGTGGCGCAGACAATCGTGGCTCCCAGCGCGGGCGCGGGCACGGTCGCTTGAAAGACCGCGACGGCGACGACCGCCCCGGCCGTCCACACGGTCGCCGCGAGCGCGCCCCACTTCGTGCTGCCCCGCCAGAACAGCGCGGCGATGATGAGCGGCGAGAGCGCGGCGTAGCCGGAGAACGCATACTGGATGGCGAGTTCAAAGATCGACTCCGGGGCTTGCAAAGCGACGATGTAGGCAAAGAGCGTGAGGACGATGACGAAGATGCGCCCCGTCTGCACCTGCACCGCTTCGCCGAACCTGCGCTTGCCCCCGTAGAAGGCGAAAATGTCCTCGGTGAACATGGTGGAGAGCGCGAGGATTTGCGAATCGGAGGCCATCACGGCCGCCATGATCCCCGCGCCGAGCAGCCCGGCGAGCCAGAGCGGCGCGAAGCGTTGCAAGAGGAGCAGCAGCGTATCGTCGCCCGCCGACTGTTCACGCAGTTGGTCGCGCTGTTCGGGCGGCAAGGTCTTCCCCTGCGTCGCCAGCACGCGCCGCGCCTCGACCTTCGCGCGAATGGCGGGCACGTCCTGCACGCGGTTCGCCATCACGCCGAGAAACACGCACGGCAGCCAGATCGCCATGATGCAGATCGGGTAGAAGATGACCGTCTTTTTGAACTGCGCCATCTTGCGCGCCGTGAGGCAGAAGATGGCGATGTGCGGGAAGGCGATGGCCGAGAGTGGGATGAAGGTGTAGCTGAAAAAATAGTAGGGCGAGATGCGTTCACGGGTGAGGAGCGGCGCGGTCGCGGGCGAGGCGGCGAGCGCGTCCACCGCCGACTTGAAGCCGCCCATCCCCGCGCCGATGACCACAACGGCGATGGCTCCGAAGACGAGGAAGAGGATCGTCTGGAACGCGTTGACCCAGGCCGTGCCGCGCATCCCGCCGAAGAAGACGTAGCTCATCACGACGAGCGCGACGATGGCTCCGCCGAACCAGAACGGGACGAGTCCGCCGCTGATGACGTTCAGGGTCGTGCCGCCGCCCATCACGCCGATGATGATGTAGGGCACGAGCAGCGCGGCCTGCACGAAGAAGATCACCGTGCCGATGTGGCCGCATTCCCAACGGTCGCGGAATATCTGCACGGGCGTCATGAAGCCGTGCTTCTTGCCCAAAGCCCAGATGCGCGTGCCGCACAAAAAGATCGTGAGCGGGATGACGAGCGCGGACGAAGTCGCCATCAGGCCGAAGGTGACGATGCCGTTATTGAAGGCGTGCCCCGACGAGCCGAGGATGGCGAAGGCCGTCATGTTCGTCCCGAACAGGGAGAGCAGGAAGACGAAGGGGCCGAGCGAGCGGTTGGCGAGAAAATAGTCTTCGGCCTTTTCTTTGCCCGTCGCCTGGCGGAAGGCGAAGATGCCGATGTAGACGACGACGGCGAGATAGATAAAGACGACGATGGCCGGGATCAACGCGCTTCCTCCTTCTTCTCCGACTGCCGCCCCTCGACCTCTTCCTCAAGGTGCGCCGGCCACGCAAAAGTGACGAGCATCCACATCACGAGCGCGGCGGCGACGACGAAACAGGCGTGATACCACAGCCCGACGGGGATGAAGCCGAAGGCCATCGGGTAGGCTTTGCGCCAGTTCCAGAAATCCTGATGCGAGACGTAGAGCGCGATGACGACGAGTGTCAGCAGAAATCGTTTCATTCAGTTTTTCGTAAAAGGCCGGACAGATTTTCGGAAGAAACCACGAGGCCGCGGCAAACGTAACAATGTATAGTGTCGCAGACGATTGCGAGAGGTCAAGAGTAGTGTTTAGAATGCCCCGGCGACCCCAGACCGCCGGAGTCTTCGCTCAAACCAGAGAAACATCCGTACAGTTCCCATGAAATTTTCAATATTACGCTTCAGTCACATTTTACGCGCTATCCTCCTGACAAGTTTCGTGCTTTGCCTGGCCGGGCTGGTCTCCGCGCAGCAAACCGACGCCACCATCGCGGGCGAGATCAAGGATGCGCAAGGCGGCGCGCTCGTCGGCGTCGGCGTCACGGCCAGAAATCTGGAGACGGGATTCACGCGCACCGCCACGAGCGACGAAGAGGGGCGGTTCGTCTTCCCCGGCATGCCCGTGGGGAGCTATGAGATACGCGCGGCTCAGACCGGCTTCCGGCCTTTCGTGCAGCCGCGTCTGCGCCTCGCCATCGCCGAATCGGCCGTGCTCGACATTACGCTGGAAGTGGCCTCGGTAGACACGCAGGTCGAGGTGACCGGCACGGCCGAACTCGTCAACACGCAAACTTCCGAGTTGAGTTATCTCGTCAGCGAGGACGCCATCCGCGAGTTGCCCTTGAACGGGCGCAACTACACAGACCTCGCGCTCCTCCAACCCGGCGTCATCGCCTACCCGCACCGCGACGGCGGCTCGGCCGTCGCCCACGGACTCGGCGTGAGCGTCAACGGCCAAGACCCGCGCTCGAACGTCTACCTGATCGACGGCACGCCGCAGAACGATTTCACGAACGGCCCGGCCGGAAGCGCGGCGGGCACGGTCTTAGGCATCGAGGGCATCCGCGAGTTTCGCGTGGAGACGAACGCCTACAGCGCGGAGTTCGGGCGCAACTCCGGCGGGCAGATCAACGCCGTCTCGAAGTCCGGCACGAACGAACTGCACGGCTCGCTCTACGAGTTTCACCGCAACGACAACTTCGACGAGCCAAATTTTTTCGACACCTCGGGCAAACCCGAATTCAAGCGCAACCAGTTCGGCGGCTCCATCGGCGGCGCGATCCGCAAGGACAAAAGTTTCTTCTTCCTCAACTATGAATCGCTGCGCGAACAACTCGGCCGGACGGTGGTGACGACCGTGCCCGACCTGAACGCCCGCCAGGGCATCCTTCCCGGCCTCGCCCAGCCCATCGTCATCAGCCCCGCGATTCGCCCGTTCCTCGACGAGTTTCCGCTCCCGAACGGCGGGTCGCTCGGCGGCGGACTCGCCTCCTACAATTTCGGCTTCAATCAACGGATCACGCAACACTTCTTTCAAGGCCGGCTCGATTTCAACTTCAACGACCGCCATCAATTCTTCACGCGCTACACTTTCGACGACGCCGACCAAGCCCTGCCCACAGACTTCCCGCAATTCCCGCGCACCTTTCTTTCGCGCAACCAGTTTCTCACCGCCGAGCACCGCTTCATCCAATCGGCGCGCACGCTGCACACCTTCCGCTTCGGCTTCGGCCGCACGCGCATCGGCCAGAATGTCGAGTCCGACACGACGCAAGCCCTGACGCCCTTTATTCCGGGGCGCGACCTGATCGGCAACATAGACATCGGCGGCGTGCCGCGTTTCGGGCCGCAGTCGTCGGCCAATCTTCGTCTCACGCAAAACGTCTTCAGTTTCGAGCACGGCGCGGTACACACGCGCGGCCGCCATCTCCTGAAGTTCGGCGGCCTCGTCGAGCGTTATCAGGACAACATGTATAACCCGACCTTCTCGCTCGGCACCTGGACTTTCTCCAACCTCAGCAACTTCCTGTCGAACACCCCGCAGAGTTTCATCGGCCTGCCCTTAAACGGCGCGCTCGACCGCTACTGGCGTTTCACCCTTTTCGCCGGTTACGTGCAGGACAGCTTCCGCCTCCACAAACGACTCACCTTGAACGCGGGCTTGCGTTATGAAACGACGACTATGCCCGTGGACATCCAGGGGCGCGATTCCGCGCTGCCGTCCATCTTCACCGACCGCGCGCCCACGACCGGCTTGCTCTACCAAAACCCGACGCGCAAGAACCTCTCGCCGCGCGTCGGCTTCGCCTGGGACGTGTTCGGTAACGGCAAGACGAGCCTTCGCGGCGGCTACGGCATCTACTTCAACACGAACAACCAGCAGAACCTGATCGTGACGGTGACGAACCCGCCCGCCACGCCGCGCATCGCCATCGGCTTCACGGCCACTTCGCCCTGTCGCCCCGCCTTCCCCGTCGCGCCGCTCTCGTGCGCTTTCGCCAACTCCATTCGCCCCGTTCAGTTCGATCTCGATAACCCCTATCTGAACGTTTACAACCTGAACGTCCAACAAGAACTGCCGTGGCAAACCGTCGTCACGCTCGGCTACGCCGGTTCGCGCGGCGTCCACCTGCTCCGCAGCAACGACGTGAACACCGCCGTCGCGCAGATACAGCCCGACGGCACGCCCTTCTACCCGCAGGGCGCGCCGCGCCAGAACACCGCCTTCTCGACCATCGAACTCAAGAGCAGCGACGGCAACTCCTGGTACAACGCCCTTATCTTCGAGGTGCGCAAGCGTTGGAACCAGGATTTCAACCTGCAATCGTCCTACACCTTCTCGCGCAACATCGACACGACGCAGGCTTCCACCTTCTTCTCCGATGCGACGAACGGCACGACGACCGCCTTCCCCGAGTTTCCCGGCTTCAACTACAACAAGGGGCTGGCCGACTATCACGCCAAGCACAACTGGGTCGTCAATTTCGTCTGGAAGATTCCCTACGCGAAGAACCTCGGCGGCATCGCGGGCGCGCTCTTAGACGATTGGCAACTGGCCGGCATCGGCCAGGCCAGAAGCGGCAACCCCCTCACCGTCTTCGTGCAGGCCAACCGCTCGCGCTCACTCTGGCAACCGTCGCTCGGCCCCGGCATCGGGCGCGACCGCGCCAGCATCGCGCCCGGCTACACCTACGAGACGGCGGTCTTGGGCGACCCCCTTCAATACTTCGACCCGAAGGCCTTCATCCTCCAACCGGCGGGCACGCTCGGCAACACCGGGCGCGGCGCGTTCATCGGGCCGAATTTGCGCACCTTCGACCTCTCCGCGATGAAGAACATTCGTTTCGCTTCGCCGCTCGGCGAAGACACGAACGTGCAGCTTCGCGTCGAGGCGTTCAATCTGTTCAACCGCGCCAACTTCGCGCCGCCGAGTTTGACCGTCTTCGCGGGCGCGCTCAACAACGAAGAACCGCTCACGACCTTCGGGCGCATCCGCTCGACCGTCACCTCCGCGCGCCAGATTCAACTCGGCGTGCGCCTACAGTTTTAACGATGAACGATGAACGATGAACGATGAAGTAAAAGCGGAAACCGGAATTCGGGAGTCAGAATCCAGAAGTCAGAATAAAATATGGCGCGCATCTTCATTCTGACTTCTGGATTCTGTTTCCTGTCTTCCAGCTCATCGTTCCGCGTTCCTACTTCATCGTTCTTCTCTAAATGATGATGGAAAAAGGAAAAGAGAAATCTATGATCTGGATCGTGTTCGCGCTCGGCGCGGCCGTCTCGTGGGGGCTGTACGGCGCAATGCTCCACCAGGGGCAGGTCAAACTCGGCAACCCGATGCGCGCGCTGTTGTGCGTCGGCGTGGCCTATTTCCTGATCGGCGTGCTCGTGCCGGCCGCGTGGCTGTGGTCGCAGGGCGCGCTCACGGGCGGCTTCAACTCGGCGGGAGCGACGACGGCCACGGCCGCGGGCGCGCTCGGCGCGCTCGGCGCGGTCTGCATCATCTTCGCCTTCCGCACCGGCGGCCTGCCCACCTACGTGATGCCGCTCGTCTTCGGCGGCGCGCCCGTCATCAACGTGTTCATCACGATGTGGCTGCACCCGCCCAAGCACTCGCCCAACCCCATCCTCTACGTCGGCTTCCTCATGGTCGTCGCGGGCGCGGCGATAGTGCTCTACTTCCGGCCGCAATCTTAAACCAGCCGTCAACGGATAGTTTTCATCGCCGCCAAGTTGCCCGTCAGATATGACGGGCGACTTTTGCGCGTCTGCGCCGGCAAGTGCGGCGGCTCCGCGCGGCGACTTCAAAGCGTTAACAAGGCGCGGCACGGGGCGCATGCCGGGCGTGAACCGCTCGCTATTTGGCCGCGCGTTTGCCGATGCAATAGAGGTGTCCCGACGTGCGTATGAAAATCTGCCCGTCGGAGACGGCGGGCGAACTGAGGCAGTATTCGTTCAGATTGTTCTCGGCGAGCACTTCAAACTTCTCGCCTGCGCGGACGACGGACGTGATGCCCTCTTCGCTCGTCGCGTAAATCTTCCCGTCGGCCAAAACGGGCGAGGCGGAATAGTCGCCCGGCTTGAGGCGGACGGGGCCGTAAACTTCCTTGCCCGTCTTCGCGTCGAGACACCAGACGATGCCCTTGTCGCCCACGATGTAAAAGTATTTCCCGTCCGTGACGGGCGTCGGCACGTCCGGCCCGTAGGGAGCCGACCAGACGAGGTGCGACTTCGAGATGTCGCCGCGCCCGCCCGCGCGGAAGGCCAGGAGCGGCTTGACGCGCGTCGGCGCGTAGATGATGCCGTCGTAGACGATGGGCGAGGCGACGATGCGGTAGAACCCTAAGTTCTCCGGGTTGAGTCCGCCCGCGCGCCAGAGTTCCTTGCCGTCGCGCGGGTCGTGGCCGGTCACCACGTCGCCGCCCGTGATGACGATCTCGGTGCGCCCCGCGTGGCGCAGCAGGGCGGGCGTCGAGTAGGCGTCGGGCGACTCCTGAATCGCCGCCGTCGGCCGCTCCACTCTCCAGACGGTCTTGCCGGTCGCGCGGTTGATGCGCAGCACGTAGGAAGGCTCGTCCGTCTTCATGCCGTGGAGCACCTGCACGTAGAGCGCGTCCTCGTGCAAGAGCGGCGAAGAGGCGTAGCCCCACTGGAGGCCGAACGCGCCGTGGTCTTTCTGAATGTCGCGCGCCCAGAGTTCGCGCCCGGAGAAGTCGAAGCCCTTGAGGATGCCCGTGCCCGTCATCACGTAGACGCTTTTGCCGTCGGTCACGGGCGAGGGCGAAGACATGTTGTGCTTGCGCTGCCGCTGGTTGCCGCCGCCGAGCAACTGCTTCCACACGAGCGTGCCCTTGCCGCGCTCGATGCACCACAGGAACAAATTGTCGCCCTCGGCGACGTTCAGAAAAACGCGGTCGCCCCACACAATCGGCGTCGAACCGCTGCGGTCGGGCAGCGGGAGTTTCCAACTGATGTTCTCCTCCGTGCCCCACTTGAGCGGCAGGTTCCGCTCGTCGCTCGTCCCGTTCAACTGCGACCCGCGCCACTGCGGCCAGTTGCCCGCACGCGCGGTAGTAGAGAGCGCGAGGACGACGGCGATCAAGGCGAACAGAAAGTTTTGACGGCGCATGATTTCCTCCTTCATCGAAACGGTCTTAATATAAACGCATCTTGCTCGAAACGATTAACAAGATTTCCGCGCCCGCGCGCGCGCGAATCACCGATCCGCAACAATATCCGAACGCCACATGAAAAACTTTTACCTGCCCCTCGCGCTGGCCGTCGGCGGCAACTTGGTTTATCACCTCGCTCAGAAGTCCATGCCGAAGGCGGCGAACCCGATCTTCATCATCACCATCGCCTACCTCGTCGGCATCCTGGCCTGCGTGCTCTACTCTTTCGCCTATCCGCACGACAAGTCGTTTCTCGACACCCTGCGCGAGTCGAACTGGGCGGTCTACGCGATGGGCTTGGGCGCGGCCGTCATCGAAGTCGGCTTCCTGCTCGCCTACCGCGCCGGTTGGAACATCAGCACCGCGGCCGTCGTGTGCAGCACGGCCGTCACGCTCATGCTCATCCCCATCGGCGTCGTCGCCTTCAAGGAGCACCTCTCGGCACGCAACGTCGTCGGCCTGCTCCTCTGTATGATCGGCCTCGTGCTCGTCGCGAAAAAATAGCGACGCGGGCGCGCCCTTCTCTCCCTCTCTGGCCGCGCGCTCTTACCCGGCGACGTGTCTCCTATTCGGCGCGCAAGGCCGGGAGCAGCGGCGCACGCAGCACGGCCGCCGTCGCCAGGAGCGACGCGGCGAGTCCCGTGACGACAATCGCGGCGAGCACGAGGGCGAGCGAGGCGGCGGGCAGACGGCCGCCGCGCGCATAGAAGGCCGGGGCGATGGCGAGCAGCGCGCACACCACGCCCGTCAGCAACCCGCAGAACAGGAGCAGCGCGTTTTCCGCCACCACCATCAGCGCGAGGTGGCGCGCGTTGTAGCCGACGGCGCGCAGCAGGGCGAGTTCCCTTCTGCGCTCCAACACGTTTCGGAGCAACACGGTCGCCAGTCCGAGCGTGCCGAGGATCGTGCCGAGGCCGCCGAGCGTCTGGAAGGTCGAGAGATAGGTGTTCTCCACGCGATGAAACTCCGCGAGCCGTGCGCCCGTCTCCGTCGCATCGAAGCCGAAGTCCGACAGGCGCGATTCGAGCAGCGCGGCCACGCTCGCGGCCTCGTCGGGCGCGGCGTCCAGCAGGAAGAAGCGATAGCCCTCCTGTTCGGGAAAGGCGCGCAGGAAATTCTTCTCCGACATCAACAACTCCGACTGGAACAAACTATCGGAGAGCGCGGCGACGAAACGCAGGCGCAGCGCGCGATCCGTCCCCTCGTGCAAGACGATCTCTTCGCCGAGTTTGCGGTGCAGCACGTAGGTCAGAGAGTTGGCGTCGGCGACGACGGGGATCGCGCCGTCCGCTAAATCTCGTTCGAGCAGCAGCCACGGGTTCGCTCGCTCGGCGTCGGTCGCGGCCAGCGAAGCCGCGAAGGTGAAGCGGTTCTCCGTGAGAAAGGCGGGGGCGGGCGCGAGTATGCGCGGGTTGCGCGGTTGATAGAGATTCAAACAACTGGCGTCGTCGCCCGGCCGCAGGCGAAAGCGCGTGAAGGTCGTGCCCGCGAGCGTCGCCGTCTCCTGCTGCGCGCTGAGGTTCAGGGCTTCCCTGCCCGCCGCTTCGTTGGGGTCGTGCGCGAGCGGCAGCAGCGTTTCGGCGAGCAGCGCATAGCCGCCCGTGCCGTTTTTTTTGTCGGTCGAAGCGGCGTGCGCCGGGTCGCGCCGGAAGGCATCGACGGCGACGATGATGAAAGCGGCCGACGCGATGAGCGCGATGCACAGCACGCTGCGGCCGGGGCGATGCGTCGCATTGCGAAAGCCGAGCCGCACGAGCGGCCACCAGCCGCGCCCGCGAATCAGCGCGCGGCGGTTCGCCCGCCGCAGCCACGCCGATTGAAAGCAGAGCAGCGCGACGAGAAACAGCGTGCCCGCGCCGAAGAAGGCCGCCACGTCTCCCACCCACTTCAAGGCGGCCGCCACGAGCAGCAACGCGCCGAGCGTCGCACACGCGACGGCGACGGCGAGAGAAGAGATTGACGCGCCGAGGCGTGCGAGCGGCGCAAGCAGCGCGCCGACTTTGCCGGTCGCATGGTGCGCGCGGCGTCGGCGGCGCGTGGCCGGCGTCGCCGCGTCGATGGTTCCGGTCAGCAGTTCGCGCGCCGAGACGGGCGCGAGCAGGCGCAGCGTCCACCAAATGCAGGCGAGCGCGGCGAGGATGCCGCCCGCGCCGCCCACGGCGAGCGACACGGGCGAGACGTGCAGCGCGAGCGCGCGCGTGCCCACCGCTTCAACCCACCACGTGCGCAGGCCATACATCATCAACGCGCCGTAACCAAGCGCGCCGAGCGTGCCGAGCGCGCTCCCGGCGGCGGCCAGCAGCAAGCCCTCGCCGAGAAAGAGCGCGCGCACGCGCGCGGCGGGAAACCCGACGGCTTGCAGAAGGCCGATCTCTCTGAGGCGTTGCTCGATGCCGAGTTTGAAGAAGAGAGCGGCGAGCAGCAGCGCGGAGACGACGAGGAAGAAACTGAAGTAGAGAAAATACTCGCCGAAGTCGGTCGCCCCGCGCGAGGCGCTGAGACCCTCGGCGCGCGCCGCGTAGAGCGTGAAATTCGCCGCGAGCGGATCGACCCGCGCGCGCAGGCTGCGCTCGAAGTCTGCGCGCGCCGCTTCGAGCGAGGTCTGTCTCTGCGCGGCCAGACGCACCGAGGTGAGTTTGCCGTAGCGCGTCTGCCAGAGTTCCTGCCCGCGCGCAAGGGGGATGAAGGCCTTCGGCGTCGTGCGAAATTGCTTCCAGTAGTCTTCGTCCTGCGGGCGCACGCGCGCGAGGTCGAGCGGGAACGGCGGATCCCAGTCCGATAGGCTCTCCGTGCCGCTGATGCCCGGATACTCCGGCGTCAACTCTCGATCCGCCGCCAGCCCCCGCATCGGCACGATGCCCGCCAGGCGAAACTCCGCCGCGCGCGTTTCGAGTCGCCCCTCTTCGCGCCACACGTAATAATCGAGCGACACCGCATCGCCAACGCGCGCGCCGAGATCGCGCGCCGCCCAATCATTCAACAGGATCGGCGGACGCTCATTCGACTGCGCCCCGGCCGCCTCTCGCACCTCCGACTCCGGCGTTTGCCCCGCCTCGCCCCCGTGTAATTCCTTGAAACTCTCTTCATCGATCGCGGTGACGAGCGAGTAAGGAATCTGCCGCTCGCCCGCGCGGATCGAGTTGGCGAGATACGAATAGAGCGCGGACGCGCCGAGGCCGAGACTTTGCCCCGCCTCCTCAGTTTGCCGCCTGAGCGCGTCGCCGACGACCGCGCTCTCCGTTTCAACCGACAGCGCGTGCGGCTCATCAAGCATCCGCACTTTGACGCCCAAGTCCGCGAGCGTAAAAGTCTCGCGCAATATCTTCTCCGCCGCCGCCGTCTGCGCCGCCGCGACGGCCGCGTTCGTCGCGTCGTCTCCCGTGGTGGCGGAGAGCAGGAGCGTGTTGACGCGTCCTTCCTGTTCCGCGTCCTTTTGCACGCGCGCGAGCGGCACGAACACCGCGCGCACCGCTCCCTGCTGCGGTCGCAAACTGAACTCGCCGAGGTCGGCCGCGTCCAACACCTCGCGCACCGTCAGGCGCATCGTGCGCCCCGCGTCCTCCTTGCGCCCGTGCAGCGATTCGACCGGGATGGCCGAAGGCTTTTCGATGCGCAGCAACACTTCGCCCCCGGCGCGCGCGCCCAACTCTGCTGCCAGCCCCACGCTCAACAACGCCTCGCGCGCCCCCAAACTTCTCCGCCCCGCGTCCATCCCTTGAAATTGCCAGAACCGCTCGTCCACGCCGTACACCTGCACGCCCCCGCCGCGCCGCCCGCTCGCCTCGTCGATCACGACGCCCTCGAACACGATCAGCGGGCACGCCCCCTCGAACGAAGCCGCCGCAAACTGCGGGTGCGCGCGAAACTCCCCGGCCAAATCTTCGCGGAAGAAATTCGACGCCGAGACGACATACGCCGTTCGCCCCAAACGCCCCAACACGAGCGCGCGCAAACTCGCGCGCACCGAATCGCCCACCAGCAGCGCGCCCGCCAGCACCGCCACCGCAATCGCCACGCCGCACACCACCGCCGCGTTCGTGCGCCGGTAGTGAACGAGATTGCGTTTGAGCAGCGTGGCGATGGTCATAGGAATTTGTAAGTGAACAGTGGTCAGTTGTCAGTTGTCAGTGGTCAGTTGATTTCGTGCCGACTAACTTGAGCCTCCATCTTTAGCAACTCGCTCGCCTGAGACGAACAACGGACAACTGACTACTGACCACTGACAACTGTTCACTGACCACGGACGAGCTTTTGTCCCAAAAGCTCATATTGCACGGGAAACTTCGCGGCCAGTTCCGCGTTGTGCGTGACGACGACGAGGATCGTCTCCTGCCGCCGATGGAGTTCGAGCAGAAGTTCGGCGACCGTGGCGGCGGACGCGTGGTCGAGATTGCCGGTCGGCTCGTCGCAGAGCAGCAGGAGCGGCCTTTGGATGAGCGCGCGGGCGAGCGCGACGCGCTGCTTCTCGCCGCCCGATAGTTCCGCCGGGCGATGCTCGCTGCGCGCCGTGAGTCCCACCTGCGCGAGCAACTGCCGCGCCCGCTCCAACTCGTCGCCCGTGCCGCCGTTCGCAGCGGCCACGAGCGTGGGCGTCAACACGTTTTCGAGGACGGTCAACTGCGGCAGCAGGCAGTGGTCTTGAAAGATGAAACCGATGCGGCGATTTCTGAAGGCGGCGAGTTCGCGCTCCGGCATCGTGAACGGGTTTTGGCAGTCGAGCGTCACCGTGCCGGACGTGGGCGGTTCGAGCGCGCCGACGATGTAGAGGAAACTGCTCTTGCCGCTCCCCGAAGGCCCCATGATCGAAACCGCGTCGCCGCGCGCCAGCTTCAGCGACACGCCCGACAAAATCGGCAACCCGCCCTGCGGCGTCGGATATTCTTTGGAGAGATTGTTGACTTCAAGCATAAGTCGGAACAGCCTTGGTTAAGGGGGAAAGGGTAAGGGGGAAAGGGATGAAGAAAACTGTTTTCGGCCTTTACCCTTTACCCTTTACCCTTTACCCTTTTCCCTTTCCCCCTTAACCCCCTTCACCTCCTCGTAGACTTCGAGCGCGCGTTCGGCCATGAGTGCGACGCTGTAGTGACGGCGCACTCCGCGCGCGCCGCTGAGACCGAGTTCGGCGGCGCGCTCGGGCGTCCGCCAGAGTTCGTAAATGCCTGCGGCGAGCGCGTCGGGGTCGTCGGGCGCGACGAGCAGGCCGCCGCCCGTGCGTTCGACGATCTCCGTACACGCGCCGCGCCGGGGCTGGACGACGGGCACGCCGCAGGCCATCGCTTCCAGCAGCGAGATGCCTTTCGGTTCGTCGTAGGTGGCGGGCATGGAGAAGACGTGCAGCCCGCGCAGGAACGCGAGCTTCCCGGCGCGGCCGAGCGTGCCGCGATAATTGAACTCCGCGCCGAGTCCCCAATCACGCATCCGCCGTTCGATGTCGCGCAGGTAAGCCTCGTGTTCGGGCGCGAGATAGCCCGCCACTTCGAGCCGCGCGGGCGCGCCGTCCGAACGCTCGCGGAATTTTTTGTAAGCCTCGCACAGAAGGTGCAAGCCCTTCTCGGGAGCGACGCGCGCGAAGTAGCCGACGGTGAACACATCTTCACCCGTCCGGCGCGTTGCCGCCGCCGTCGCCGCCGCGCCGTCCGGCTCGCCGTAGTCTGCGAGATTGATGCCGAGCGGGACGACGCGCATCTTGCTCGCGGGAATCCGCAGGTGCTCCGACATGAACGCGGCGTAAAACTCGCTGACGGCGACGAAGGAGTCAACGTGTTCGACGCTCGCGCGGATCAATTCGAGCGAGGCGGCGCGATAGCTCTCTTCGAGGCCGTCGAGAAACAGGTCTTCGCCTTGCAGCGTGCAGATGATTGGACGCCGGAGAGCTTGCCTGACGGGGCGCGCGAAACCGAGGAGGAGCGAATTAGGCAGCGTCACCACGTCGGGCGGCTCCTGCTCGCGGAGCCAGTGCGTCATCTTGTCGAACTCTTTGCGCTGGCGTCCGTCTGCGCCGCGCAGCATCGAGACGGTGAGTTCGCCCAGGAGCTTCGGGTTGACCGGGATGCTGCGGCGCGCGGCGAGCTTCAAAGCGGCGGTCGAATCCCACAACTTGTCGAGCAGCCACGGCGTCTTGCGGAAGACCGAGGCGTGTTGTTGGAGATAGACGCTGATGCCGCCGAAGAGAACTTTGTCGGGACGGCTGACGTTCGGCTCGTCCGTGAGGGTCGGCGTGTAGACGGGCAGGAGCATGACATCGTGCCCGCGCGCGATCAGTTCGGTGGCGAGCGCGTTGTCGCGCAGGCAACTGCCGCAGTACATGTTGGCCGCGCCGGCCGTGAGATAGAGAAGCTTCATGTGCGCGTCGTCGCGGCGGCCGCGCGCTGGAAAGCTCTGCGCGCGTAGAGGTGCTCGAACAAATTCCCCTCGTGCGGCTGATCCCAACTGATCCGCGTCGTCGGGATCGCGCCGAGGTTCAGACGATCAACGTGTGGCGACGCTAAAAGTTTCGCGATCAACCCTTCATCGCGCGTGATCGCCGTGACGACGAGGCTCGCGCCGAGCGCACCCGGCAACTCATCCTGACCGACTTCGACCACGCTCGCGAACGGAAAGAGAAACTCCCGGTTGGCGAGCGCGTGCGACGGCGACGCACAGCGCACCACCGTGGGCAACAGGTAAGCGCAGCCCTCCCACTCGCGCAGCCGCTCCGCGCCGCGCCGCGCCGCCGTCACATCGCGCGCGCCCGCTTCCTGCAATCCCTGATCGATCATCTGCGAGATGCGTGCGGCCACGCGCGCGTCGGCAAAGGGCGCGAGTTGCGCCGCCTCGTCGGTGGCCGCGCGCGGGGTGATGTCGGCCAGCCGCGCGGCCAACGCCTCCGCGATCTCATCCGCGTGTTTCGACACCCACACGCCCGACGCGTTGACGCACGAACGCCCGCCGTTATCCACAATCGAAGCCGCGATCACGTCGAGGTTATTTTCCCAGTCGTCTATCAGGTCGTCGCCGATGACGACCTTGCTATAGCCCGGCCCGTGAACTTCGACCCGCCCGTCTTCCTGCCATTGCGAGACGGAGGCCACGTCGCCGAAGGCCATGCCGCGCCCCGTGTGCCGGAGAATCTCGGCCGCGCCGCCGTGCCCCGTCGGGTAATAGCCGAACGCCTCGCGCGGCACGCCCGCTTTCATAAACGCCTGCGCGATGCGATAAGGCGTCCAGGGTTCCGCGCCGCCCGGCTTCAACACGAGCGGAATCTTCAAGGCCACGGCCGGCACCCAGAGCGAATGCACGCCCGGCGAATTGCTCGGCAGCACCACGCCCAAACTTTGCGCGCGCGGGAAGAAACTCACCCCCCGCCCCTCGATCTCGCCGTAGCCGCGATCCAGAATTTCCAAATCCAGATTGCGCGTCAAGCCAAGCAGCACGCTCTCCATCTCGGCGAGCGCGCCGCGAATCTTCTCCAGGTTGCGCCGCGCCATCACGAAGGGCAGCCCCGTCGTCGCCGACACCTGCTCCACGTACCGCTCCGGCGTCTGCCACTCGTCGCCGACCGGCAACTCGTCGCGCGCAAAAATCTCCGCCGCGCGCACCGACATCGCGATCAACTCTTTGACGCTGAAGGCTGCCAGAGCCGCGCGCGCGCGCTCTTGATCGGCGAGGTCGCGGCGGATGAGTCCGGCGTTCGCCTGACTGATCTCGACGAACGGCTCGCGCGTCCGGTGATGCGCCACGCGCACCACGTCCAAACTTTTGTAAGGCTCGCCGTGGCGCAAAAGTGGGATGTGTAACATGATTAAATTTGAGTGCGTCGAAGTTTCAATTCCGGCCTCGAAGGCCAATCGGCGATGTCCACCGGCTGCCCCGCCCGGAGAATTGGAAGGAGCCGTTTCAGTCGCTCCTACTGCTGCCGCCGGAGCATCTTTTCCGCTCACGCGGGACGATCAATTTTCCACTTGAGAAAGAACTCTACCTCATCCGCCGCCGCATCGGCCTGACCTCTCACGTAATCGCTCGCTTCTCTCAAAGCATCCTCGATCAATGGCTTGACTCGTCGCTCATCGAGCTGACGGTGGATGCGCGCGAGATGGCCGAAGCCGAGAATTGCATTTCCCCTCACGTTAAAATGTTCATGCCGCGCCAGGCGCAGGCACACATCTTCCGCCCAGGCCGGATCGTCGGAATGAAGGACGGCTGAAATAACGGCCTTCAACAATTCGTTCGGATCATTCCGCGAGATGGCGGCTTCAACCTCAGCTTTGCTCCGCGACTCGACAGTTACGTATTTCATAAAGCGAAAAAGCGTCCGGCGATTCAGTAGACGCCTTCCACCACGTTCGTCTCCAACCTGGCGAAGGGGCGCACGTTGCGCACGCCGTCCCAGGCGTAGGGCAGGTAGGGCGGTTCGCGTTCGGCCTCGTCGCGTTCGAGGAAGCGGGGCATGAAGAACTCGCGCGTCAGCGTCGTCAGGCAGACGCGCCCGGTTTCGCCGTAGCCGACGAGCCTATCGGGCGCGGCGGGGTCAACCACTTCGATCATGGCGCGCGGGGCGGGCGGGTAGTAGATGACGGCGTAGTTGTCGGCGGGGAGGCGCGGCTTGCCCACGGCGAGTCCCATCAGGGTATTGCCGTAGGTGGGCGCGAAGTGGATGCCGTCGAGCAGTTCTTCGACGGCGAAGCGGTGAAACTGCGGGGTCATCTCCGTGCCGCCGCAGAAGACCCCGGTGATGCCGAGTTTCCGCAGGGAGACTTTTTCGCAGATGGCTTCGAGCAGTTTCGGCGTCGTGAATAGGCAGCGAATCCCGTCGTGCGCGCGCAGGAGCGTGAGCGCCTGTTCGACGACGTGCTGCTTGTAGGCTTCGGCCTGCTTCGATTGATTCGACTTGAGCAGTTTGATCACCCAGCGCGGGTCGAGATCGACCATGAAGCAGATGCCGCCGCGATACTGCGCGAGGTGTTCGACGGCGAGGCGCAGGCGGCGCGGCCCCGAGGGGCCGACGGCGAGCCAGTCCGCGCCACGCGGGAACGCCTCGTCGGGCAGCGTGTGGCTGAAGGCTTCGTAGTCGAGCCGGAAGTCTTCGATGTTGATGCGCGACTTGGGCACGCCGGTCGAGCCGCCGGTCTCGAAGACGTAGACGGGGCGGTCGGCGTAGGCGCGCGGAACCCAGCGGCGCACGGGGCCGCCGCGCAACGCTTCGTCCTGAAAGAAGCCGAAGCGCGAGAGGTCTGCGTAAGTTTTAATGTCGCGGCGCGGATTCCAGTCGAGGCGGGCGGCGTAGTCGAGCCAGAAGGGGCAGCCGGTCTCCGGGTTGAAGTGCCATTCGACGATCTCGCGCACGTGCGCGTCCAGAGACTCGCGCGCCGCGCTCACCTCCGGCGTCTCAAGTTTGTTCGTTTCGACATCGGGCATGCGCCCGATTCTACAGACGGCTTGAACGCGAGCGCAAACGCGCAGGCTCATTTTGCGGGTACGAAATTTTGGATGCGACCCGCGCCGATTACTACACCTTTAGGCGGTGAGCGCGCGATGCCGGTTGGTTTATGTTTGCGCGCGCGGTTGCGGCCGGAACGTCCGGCCGGAAAAAAAGGCGGGCAGCGAAGTTGATGCTTCGCTGCCCGCCTCGCGCGCGTGTGTCGGCGTCGCCGCCCCGCGTGTTTTCCGCCCCTGCCGGTTCGTTCTCAATAACTCTTCATGCGCTCGCTGCCGAGTTGTTCAAGCACGCGGTCGGCCTCCTGCGGGTCGAGGCAACGTTTTTCCTGCGCCTGCGCGTGCCCGCCCGTGATGGCGAACGAGGCCGCCGACAGCAGGACGGCCGCGGCGAAGAGGGTTGCGCTGAGTAGTCTGAGTTTCATCCGTGGCGACCTCGTGATGAGTTACTTGCAGGCGACGGGCGCGCCCGACGCAAGTTTGGAGAGATACACGGGCTGGCTGAAGGAGTCGAGCATGATCTGCGTGTCTCCGTTGCCCTGCTTGACCACGACGCGGCGGTTGACGCGCGTGCTGCCGCCCGCCAACACCTCGGTCGTCACGGGAAACGTCGTCACCACGTCGTTGTTGTAAGAAGCGAGGGTGGCCGTGAAGCCCGGCGAGCCTTCGGGGATCGCCATGATGACGCGCCCCTCCATGGATTTCAGGCGGTAGCGTCCCTGCTGGCGGATCGCGCCCGTGAAGTTGATGTCGGCGTCGGTGGTGGAAGCCTCCACGTCGCCCTCGATGGCGTTGAGCACGATGCCGCCGCGCGCGTTGCTGGCGTCCACGCGCCCGCGCACACACTGGATGTCGATGTCGCCGTTGATGGACGTGGCGCGCACGTCGCCGCCCGCACGGCGGACGATGATCTTGCCGCTCGTTGCCACGATGTAGACGAGACCTTCGACGCCGTCCACGTTGATGTTGCCGGAACGCGCGCGCACTTCGAGCGCGCCGACGCGGTTCACGGTGATGTTGTTGCTGGTGCTGCCGCTGGAGATCGAGACGGGGCCGTCGATGTCTGAGATGTTCACGTCGCCGGAGCGCACTTCGATGGCGTCGAGCAAGGCGTAGCGCGGCATCCGCACGTTGAGGCTGATGCTCGCGCCGAGGTTTTGACCCGCGCCGACGAGGCTGCCGAAGCCGCCTCCCGCGCCGACGCCCGTGCCGCCGCCGGCAGCGCGCGGCGCGCCTTTCGCTGCCGTCGAAGGCTGACGCGGCGGAGCCGCCGCCGCCGCGCCGCCCGCCGCCGGAGTTTGTGCCATGCCGGGCACGGGCAGGAGGACGACGTTGCTGTTGTTCTCTTCGTCGTCCTGGTCGTTGCCTCGCGGCTTAACCTTGACGGGCTTCGTCCCCGACGCGGGCGGCGGCGGCGTCATGCCCGGCGTCGGCGTCGGGACGGGATAGACGCGCGGCGCGGGCGCGAGGTTCGGCAGGTTCGGCGGGATGATGTTCGGGAGCGTGTAAATGCGCGGGTCGATGTTGATGCCGGGCGTATAGACGTAGGGAAACGGCGCGCGCTGGCCGGGGCGGCCGGGCACGGTGAGCGTGAGCACGCTGCGCGCCGCCGCCGGGTCGGCCGTCATCTCGACCTGCACGGCTTCCGCGCCGCGCTCGCTCGACGCCGTGGCCTCGACCGTGTCGCCGTCCCAACCCGTGATCGAGATGCGCCCGTAGCGATTGCTGACGGCGACGCGACTGCCGCGTTCGAGTTTGATCTGCACGCGCCCCGCCTGATTGTTGATCGAGACCGAGCCGCCGCTGCTCGGCGCGGGACGGGCGGGCGTCGCCGCTGCTTGTGCGCGCGCGTGCCGGTGCGCGGGCAACGCCGCGCCGTGGAGCATGACGAGGGCGACGATGAAAGCTGTCAGAGTTTTCTTGTTCATAACACTTGAGAGCGAAAGAAGTTTCAAGTTTCGAGGTCGAGAGTTTCGGGTTTCGTTAGTCGAGCGCGGCCATCTCGCGCATCACTTCGACCTTCTTGGCGTAGGCCGAGAGCATGTACTGGACGGCGACCGGATCGTTGCGCTGTTGGAGCACGGTGCGGCGCGTCTCGGCGATGGAGCGATCGATGGTGGCAAGCGTTTCGTCGAAGCGGGCGGCGACCTGCGGGTCGAGCCGCGTGCGCTTGCGGTTCACGTCTTCCGACAGCATCCGGATCGCCGCCAGATATTTCGCTTCCGCCTCGCGGACGAGCCGTTCGGTGGCGCGTTGCCGCCGGTTGATCTCGTTGTTTTGGCTGGCGGCTAAAATTTGCGCCGGGTCGTTCGACGGCGCGGCCGGTTTGCGCTCCGCATCGCGCCTGGGCGACGGTTCGGGCTTGCGAGCTTTTACGCTTGCGTTCGCCGGCTCCTTGATGTCGGCCGCAATCACGCCGCGAGTGCCGCCGTTTTGCGCCGCCGCGGGCGCGTCGCCGCTCGGGGTCGCTTCGGGCGTCGGCTGCGGCACGACGGAGACGTGCGAAGGCGTGGCCGTGGCCGTCGCGGGCGCGCTCTGGGCGATGCCTTGCGGCGCGGCGGGCGTCGAATTCAGGTAACGCATCACGGTCGCCGTCGCGCCGATGGCGAGCAGCATCATGGCCGCCGTGAGCGCGGGGCTGAAGCGCGGCGCGACGAGCGCGGCGGCGAGCCACGCGCGGACTCTCCCGAACAGGTTCGCTTCAACCGGCGACTTCCCGCGCGGCTGCTGTTGCTGCTGCTCGGCCGCGATGCGCGCCGCGACGCCGACCCACATCGCTTGCGGGGTCGCATCGAGGTCGCGCTCGTAGCTCGCGTAGATCGTCTGCTCGTCGAGCAGTTCGTCATAGCTGCGCGCGCAGGCGCGGCAGGCGGCGAGGTGCGCGGTGATCTCGGCGGCGCGGCGGGCGTCGAGTTCGCCGTCCAAAAATTCTTCGAGCGTGTCGGTGGTGTATTGCTCACACTTCATTGCTTCACCCCCAGGTAAGGACTCATGCGACGGCGCATCTCCGTCCTCGCGCGGTGCAGGTCGGTCTTCACCTTCGGCACGGAGAAACCCGTAATCTCGGCGATCTCCTCGTAGCTGCGCTGCTGGAAAATTTTCAAGGTGAAGACCAGACGCTTGTCTTCGTCGAGCGCGCCGAGCGCGTGGCGCACGACGCCGTTCAACTCCTTGTCGAGCAGCGCGCCCGCCGGGGTCGGCCGCTCGTCGCGCAACTCCAGCACCGTCTCGTCGTCCAGATCAACTTTTTTGCTCCGGCTGTGCGCGGAGCGCAGGTGCTCGCGCGCCACGTTCTTGGCGATGCTGAACAGCCACGTCGAGAATTTCGTCTCGTCGCGCAGCGCGTCCAGATATTTGTAGGCGCGCACGAAGGTCTCCTGCGTCAAATCCTCCGCGAGCGCGCGGTCGCCGACCATGTCGTAGACGAAGGCGACGACGGGACGCGCCCACCTATCGAAGATGTGCCGGAAGGCCTCTTGGTCGCCGCGACGCGCCGCGGCGATGACTTGCTCAGGACTATTCATCAAAGGCTTCGCGAGTGCGCCCGGCTGTTCGACCGTCAATGTCCCGCTCAATGCTTCCATAACAGGCTAGCGTCGTACCGTCTTCCGGTGTGTTAGTGCGTTTCGGGCGCGAAAAGTTTCAGGCGCGGCGAGATAAAAGTAAGGCGGGCGGCGGAAAAAGGGAAATTCCGGCGATAAAACGGAGATTCGGGGCGGCCAAAAAACTCAACTCCCCGCCCGCGAGTCAGGCACGACTCGCGGGCGGGGAGTTGAATTTCCCGCCCCTCGCTTCGACCGCTCACGAGCGGCGGCGGCGGCTTTCGGGACGCGTCTTCAGGGCGTCGGATCGAGACGGTAGAAGATGCGCGTGATGCGCTGCCTGGCGATTGGCTCGAAGCGTTTCTCTTTCTTCTTGTCCTTCAACTTCTGCCCGCCCGAGACCGGCGCGGCGACGCAGAGCGCGAGCGGAACCGAGACCGCTACGACTACCGCGACGGCGTGAGTTTTCGGCGGCTTCACGACCGGCCTACTCCTTTTCGCTCTTGAGCACTTCGCGGAAAAATTCGAGCGCGCGCGGGTCGTCCGATTCGCCGAGGACGTGGATGGCGCGGCGGCGCACCTGCTGGTTGGTGTGCGTGCGCGCGATCTTGATGAGCAGCGGCACCGACTCTTCCGCCGGGCGTTCGCTGATGGCGTGGACGGCCTGCATCTGCACCTGCGTCTCCGCGCTCGAACTCTCGGCCGTCTCGCGCAGCAGGTCGAGGCTGCGCTTGCCCGCACGCTCGCCGATGAGGTGGATGGCGTGGCGGCGCAAGTCGGAGTTGACGCCCGCGCCGCCGCGCGCCACGGCGAAGAGTTTGTCTTCGGCCGCCGCGCTGTTCATCTCGGAGAAGGCGTGGAGCAGATGACGCCGCACGTCTTCGCTCGGCTCCGCGTCGTAGAGTTTGAGCAACTCGCCGAGCATCGCTTCGCCTTCGACCTCGACGAGCAGGTGGATGGCGTGGCGACGCATGTCCGGGTCTTTGCCGGTGCGCGCGATCTCCAGAATCTTCCCCTGCGCGCGGGGCGTCCCGATCTCTTTGAGGGCATGGAGCACGGCGCGGCGCACGTCCTCTTCGCGGTCGTTGGCAAAGACGCTCATCAGTTCGTCGATCACCGCGTCGCGCCCGTGGTCGCCGAGCGCGTGGACGGCCGTGCGGCGCGAGTCTTTGTCAGAATCGGTTCGGGCGACCTTCAAGAGAAAGGCCGCCGCGCCCTCCCGGTTCTCGTTGTCCGAGACGGCGTGGATGATGCCGCGTTTGACTTCGCGCTGCGCCGGGGTTGACTGCGGCAAGCCCTCGTAGAGACTTTGCAGCGTGGAGAGCGCGGCGCGGTCGCGGCTCTCGCCGATGGCGTGCGCGGCCTGTCGTCGCACCTTCTCGTCCTCGCCTTCATTGCGCACGAGGTCGGCGAGGAACTGCGTCTCGCCGCCGATCTGCCCGATCCAGTGGACGGCGGTCGAGCGCACCTTCGGGTGGGTGGAAGTCTTGACGAATCCCTTGAGCATCGCCGCGACGCGCGGGTCGTCGTGCAGCGCGACGGCGAGCGCGGCGTGCTGACTGAGCAACCCCGCGCCCCTGGCGGCGGCCGGTGCGGGCGCGGACTCGGCGAGGCCGCGCAGGTAGGTCAGGCTCTCCTCGTTGCCCGCGCGCCCGAGCCAGTAGACCGGATAGCCGCTGTACTCGCGCTTGCGGTCGAGGTTGTAAATCTCCAGGCGCGTGACGGCGGCCGTGCCCGCTTCGCGCAGGAGAAAGACGGCGAGGTTGCGCGTCTCGACCGTCATGCCGCGCGAAGTGCCGACGAAGACGGTCGTGCCGCCGCTCGTATTCATCGAGCCGTGGAACTCGCCGCCGTTCGGATCGACGGCGACGCCCGGCCGCACGTCGAACGCGTAAGCCGACCAGTAAGGCGTGCGCGCCGCGCCTGCGCGACCCGCCGCCGCATCGAGTCTCGCGCGCAAGTCCGCGCCCTCCACCTGGATGAAGTTTGCGCCCTGCTGCGCGGCGGGCGTCGCTGCCGCTGAGGTTTCCTCGGCCGCCCACGGGTTTGTGGCGGCCACCGCCGCCGCGTTGCCGGGGTGCGCGCAGGCCGAACCGCCGAGCAAGACGAGGCCGATCAACAGAGAGGCGAATGAAAATGTGCTACGCATGATGATTCCTTTCGAGCGGGATGTCAGTGGTCAATTGTCAGTTGTTCGTGGTCAGTTGTCCGTTGTCAGTTGTTCGTGGCTGGTTGTTCAATTCAACCTTTAGTGATTGCCGTGGCAAATAGAAACAACTGACCACTGACCACTGACTACGGCTTCAGAATGTCTTCGAGGAAACGCAGGGCTTCGGGGTCGCGGCTCTCGCCGATCTGGCGGATGGCGTGGCGACGCAGGTCGAGCGAGGCATCGGTGCGCGCCACCTGCATGAGTTTGCGTAAGGCGGCCTTCTGCCCGGAGTCGCCGAGCGCATTGAGCAGGGTGCGTTTGAGGTCGAGATTCTGTTCGGCGTCGTAGAGCGAGATGAGCAGTTCGACGGTTTGCGCGCTGTCCGGGCGGTCGCCGAGGCGGCTGATGACGGTGCGACGCAGCTCGACGGGTTCCGCCGGGTTGCGCGCGATCTCGTTGAGCCTGGTTTTGGCGCGCGGGTTGTCCATGTCGGAGAAGGCGTGCAGGATTTCGCGCTTCACTTCGGGGTCGCGCTCCGCCTGGTAGAGACGCATCAACTCGTCGAGCATGGCGTCGGTGTTCTTCTCCCCCAGACGGCGCAGCGCGAACTTGCGCAGTTCGACGTTGTCACCGGTGCGCGCCACCTGAAGCAGTTTCTCCAGCGCGCGCGGGTCGCCGGATTCGGAGAAGGCGTTCATCAGACGCTTGCGAATTTCGACGGTGCGGTCGGCGTCGTAGATGCGGACGAGATTGTCGAACGCGCCCTCGCGCTCGCCGAGACGGCTGATGGCGAGCTTGCGTAGTTCGATCTCTTCGCCTGAATTCTGCGCGATCTGCAAGAGCCTGGCGTCGGCGCGCGCGCCGTCCATCTCGGCGAGGGCATGGAGCACCTGTCGCTTGACGGCCGGGTCGCGGTCGGCGGCGTAGATGCGCATGAGGTCGTCCATGACGGCTTCGCCGCCCGCTTCGCCGAGACGGTGGATCGCCGTCTGCCTGAGCTTCGCATCCGGCTGGTTGCGCGCGATGTCCAGGAGCATGGGGACGGCCGCTTGGCCGCCGTGCGCGCCGAGCAGGGAGACGGCGGATTCTTTCATGCGGCGGCTCGCCGTCGAGGTGGGCTTCAACCAGTCGGCGACGAAGCCGAGCGCGCGTTCGGGGTTCGAGTCGAAGAGACTCTGCAAGGCGATGAGCTTGAGTTCCTCGTTCTCACGGCCTAACGCGTCGTCGATGATCTGCGGCTGGCCGAGCGCGGGCGCGAGTTCAGTGAGCATCGCATCGGCCTCTTCGCGCCAGCCCGAGCGTTCGTGTTCTTTGATCAGACGCTTCAGAGCCTTGGCCGCTTCTTTCGTGTGTCCCTGCCGCTTGAGCGCGTAGGCATACCAGTAGAGCGCGGCGTCCACGTCCGCGTCGCGCGGGTAGGTATTGATGAAGCCGCGAAACGACTCGGCCGCCTTCGCCCATTCCTCGTTCTCGATCAGGTCGCGCCCGGCGCGAAACAACTTCATCGCCGGGGTGTTACCCGTCTGCACGAAGCGGTTGAGCTTGGACAGGTCTTGATTCGCGCCGCGCGCGACGGGCGCGCGCCCGAGCAGCAGCGCGACGAAAGCGACGAAGACGACGGCGAGCGCGAGAGCGGCGGCCACGCCCGTCGTGCGCCGCCTCAGGAGACGAAGCCGGGCGCGCGCCGGTTGGTTGAATGCGTGTGACATGGGTTGGTTAAAGTCCTCTGTTAATAAGATCGCGCCGAAGCGGATTCGACCGCGCTGATTTGGAGCATGGCGACGAGGTTCTTCCGGCGCATGCGTTCGTTGATCTCTCGCATGTCGGCGGGCGCGGGATGATCGGGCAGGTTGGCAATGTCGAGCAGGATCGGCTCCAGGCTGTCGAGCAGGGATTCGACGGGTTGATTGCCGCGACTCGCCGCCTCGCGCCGGAGCACGATGTTCTCGTAGAGCAATTTTTTGGAACGCTGTTTCTCATGCGCGAGGTCGAACGAGGCGCGGCGTCCCGCCTCGGCCGGGCGCGCGTTGCGGAACGCGCGCAGGAGCAACTGCGCCTGTTCGACGTGGCGCGCCGTCTTCGACCCGCGCGCCGCGCCCGACGCTTCCGCCGCTTCATCGTCACGCCCGGCCGACGCGTTATCGTCCGCGCCGCCCTCAACGACCCCGGCATCATTTCGCGCCGTCTCCGCGACGGGCGCGTCCGCTCGCGGCCGGTCGAGATGCGCGGGCGGCAGCGACCGCCCCGAAACTCTCGCGCCCGCACGCTCCACGCGCCGCGCATTCGCAGCGGAGAGCGCGCGCTCCGCGCCCGCCGCGTTTCTATTCGTCGCCCGCGCGGAGTCCGTGGCCGCCCGCTCGCGCACGCGTTTGTTGAGCTTCGCCCCGTCGCCCGATTTATACGCGCTCGCCGTCAAGTCGTCCACCGGGGAGGGCGATAGGCTCGGAGTCGCGGCGGGCGAGGCTTGGTGATCGGCGTGGGCGGGCGCGGGCGTCGGCGCGTGCAGCGCGAACTCCGTGGGCGCGCGGCGCGAACCCAGCAAAGAGACGAGGCCGAAGGCGACGCCGACGAGCAGCAACAACAGCGCGGCCAACCCGGCGGGCGAGAGTCGCGGCAGACCGAACGCGCTAGCGGAACGTTGACGGCGGCGGGGCGTCGGCTGAGTCGTTACATGGTCGAGTGCGGTTCCGCCGTTGCTGCCGTCGGCTGCGGTCAGGATGCGTTTGAGCGCGCGCTGGCGGGCGAAGGGGTCGAGCGCGAGCGGGTAGGCGGCGAGTTCACGCCGCAGCAGGAGAAAATCTTCGCGCGCCGATTGACAGTCGCGGCAGAGGTCGAGGTGGCTCGCGGTCTCGTGCGCTTCCGTTGGCGGCAGTTCGCCGTCAATCAAGAGCGAGACTTTTTGTGTCCAATCGCATTTCATATTCGTGATCGCTTCAGAGACTTCACCGCCCGACGCCTTGCCCGGCGGCTTTCCCGCGCGCCGACAGCGCGTGCTGCCGTCTGCCCCAACGCTCCCGCAAGGCCGTGCGCGCGCGGAAGACATCAACTTTTACTTTGCCCTCGGAGACGCCGAGCACGCCCGCGATCTCGCCGTAGCTCAACTCTTCCTGCTCGCGCAGGAGCAAGGCGGCGCGTTGCTGTTCGGGGAGCGTCTTGAGCATGTCGGCCACCAGACTTTTTCGCTCGGCCGTCTCAAACTCCTCTTCCGGCGTCGGCACGTGGACGCGGAAGGCATCCACCACGCGGCCGAAAAGTCGCTGGCGCGTGCTCCTTTTGTTCAACTCGTTGAGGGCGAAGTTGCGCGCCACGCGGTAGAGCCAGAAGCGCGCCTCCCCTTCCGGCAAGCTCCGCAGACCTTTATGGTGCAACTGCAAAAAGCTGTCCTGCGCGATCTCCTGCGCGATGCCGCTCGCGCCGCGCCCCCCCAGCAGGCACTCAAGAAAACGGCACAGGCTCGGGTAGAACTCGTGGAACATGATCGCAAACTCGTCTTCTTCGCTCGCCATAGAAACACTGTACGCCCCCTAAAACAGGTGGGGACGGGAAAAGTTACAAATATTTTTTCGGGGATTCGGCGCGGCGTCGTGAACGCTCTTTGCCCGTGAGCGGCAAGGAGCAACGTTCATCGCGGAGGCACGGGGAGCGGAGAGCAGGCACGGAGAAGGACGATTTCAAATCTCAAATCTCATACCGAGTTGCATAACAAGTTAAGGTGATGTAGAACGCTGCCATGGCAACACCGATCATCTTGATGCCGCACTTGACGACCGAAGAACTTTACCGCCGCTACCGCCGGTGCCGGGTGCCGCAGGAAAAGACGCGCTGGCGTGCCCTCTATCTCGTCTCGGGCGGGATGCAAGCGAGCGAAGCGGCACGCCGGGTCGGTCGCTCTTCGGGCTGGATGACGCTCTTAGCGCGCCGCTATAACAAGAAAGGGGCAGACGCCGTTGCCGATGGGCGAACCACGCAGGAGGGGCGCGGGCGCAAGCCATACTTAGACCCCGCAGCCGCCCAAGCCTTAGACGCCGCATTGCGTGCGACGCCCGCCGACGGCGGGTTGTGGACAGCGCCGAAGGTTGCGCGCTGGATCGCCTCGCGCATCGGCATCAGTGTCCCGCGTTCAACGGCGTGGCGGTATATGCGGCGACTTGGCTTTACCTTGCAGTTGCCGCGCCCGCAACACCGGGGGCGGGCTTCGGAAGAAGAGCAAGCTGCATTCAAAAAAAGCTGGGCGAGACCATCCTTGAAGTAAAAGCCGCACATCCGGCAGATGCGGTTGAACTGTGGACGCAAGACGAAGCGCGACTTGGCTTGAAGCCCATCCTGCGGCGCGTCTGGTCGCCGCGGGGCACCCGCCCCATCGCTCACGCGCGACCGGCATATGAATGGTTATGGCTGTACGCGGCAGTGCATCCCACTTCGGGGCGTGTCTTCTGGCTGGTGCTGCCGCACTTGAATGCCGAGATGATGCAACGCTTCCTCGATGAGTTCGCGCACACCCATGCCGCGCCGGGTCAGCGCATCGTGATGGTCTTGGATGGCGCGACGGCGCATCGTGCTAAGTCACTGTGCATCCCGGAACGGGTGACGTTAGTCACCTTGCCGGCCTACACGCCGGAACTCAACCCGACCGAACGACTCTGGTCGGCGGTGCGTGAAGGAGTCGCTAATCGGGACTTTTCTACGCTTGATGAGTTAGAACAGACGGTCTGTACACGTTGTCAAAAGATCAGTGCCGCGCCTGAGCAAGTTACGGCATTAACGAATTACCATTGGCTGCCAACTACATGACCGACCTTAATCTGTCATGCAACTTGGTAT
>DASVVO010000071.1:0-124393 GCA_036386515.1 Pyrinomonadaceae bacterium | reverse complement strand
CGACGGGAAAATTCCAGGGCTCTCTCAAGGGTTTCACCGCCACGCAGCTCGGCTCGCTGGTCGTGCGCGAGAGCGTGCGCCGCGCGGGCGTGCGGCCCGAAGACGTGGACGAGGTCATCATGGGCTGCGTCATCCAGGCGGGCCTCGGGCAGAACCCCGCGCGGCAGGCCGCGCTGAACGGGGGCATCCCCTTCGGCGTCTCCGCCGTGACCATCAACAAGGTCTGCGGCTCCGGCCTCAAGGCCGTGATGATGGCCTCGCAGGCCGTGAAGCTGGGCGACGCCGAGATCGTCGTCGCGGGCGGCATGGAGTCGATGTCGAACGCGCCGTATTTGTTGACGAAGGCGCGCGAGGGCTACCGGCTCGGCAACGGCACGCTCGTTGACGCGATGATTCACGACGGGCTGTGGTGCGCCTTCGAGAATTATCACATGGGCAACACGGGCGAGGTGGTCGCCGAACGCTACAACGTGACGCGCGCCGAGCAGGACGAGTACGCGCTCAACTCGCACCGTAAAGCGGCGGCGGCGATCAAGGCGGGCAAGTTCAGAGACGAGATCGTGCCCGTCGAGATTCCGAACAAGAAGGGCGCGCCCACCATGTTCGATACGGACGAAGCCGTGCGCGAAGACAGTTCGCTCGAAGCCCTCGCCAAGCTCAAGCCCGCGTTCAAAAAGGAAGGCGGGACGGTGACGGCGGGCAACGCGCCGGGCGTCAACGACGGCGCATCGGCCGTCGTCGTCACGTCGCTCGAACGAGCGCGCGCGCTCGGCGTCGAGCCGCTGGCGCGCATCGCGGCGCAGGCCACTTCGGGCATCCAGCCGGAACTCGTGATGATGGCTCCGGTCGAGGCGATCCGCAAAGTCTTGAAGAAGGCCGGGTGGACGCTCAACGAAGTCGATTTGATCGAACTCAACGAAGCCTTCTCCGTGCAGGCCGTCGCCATCATGCGCGAACTGGAACTCGACCCGGCGAAGGTGAACGTCAACGGCGGCGCGGTCGCGCTCGGCCACGCCATCGGTCAATCAGGCTCAAGGTTGTTGACGACGATTCTCTACGAGATGAAGCGCACGGGCGCGCGCCGCGGCTTGTGCGCGCTGTGTCTCGGCGGCGGCAACGCCGTGGCGATGGCGGTGGAGCGATAAATGACGCCCGAAGAACACAACAAGGCTCTCGGCATCTGTCATCTCGCGTATGGCGGTTTGAGCGCGTTGATGATGCTGGCCGCGCTGCTTTTTTTCGGGGCGGTCATGTTTGCGATTCCCGGCGGCGACGCTCCCGTCGGCGTCTTCATGCTCGTCCTGACCTTCATCCTGCTCTGGTCTTTCGTCATCACGCTGCCCTCGTTCATCGCGGGCTACGCGCTCCTGAAACATAAATCCTGGGCGAAACCGGCGAGCATCGTCGCGGCCGTGTTGGAGACGATGAGCTTCCCCCTCGGGACGGCCGTCGCGATCTACTCCTTCTGGTTCATGTTCAGCGACGCGGGCAGGGCGATGTACGACAGGCAGATCACCAGCCCGCAACGGCCTTACGCGCTGCGCGATACGCCCCCCGCGCCCGCCGCGGAGTGGAACGCGCGGTCGAGCCATGAACGCGAGCGCGAGTATGTGCCGCCGCCGCAGCCGCCGGACTGGCGCAGTTAGTAAATTTCTGGGGGAGACGTAAATCGTGACGGAAACAATCGGGGTGATCGGGGCGGGGACGATGGGCAACGGCATCGCACAAGTGGCGGCGCGGGCGGGCTACACGGTCGTCATGCGCGACGTGCGGGACGAGTTTCTGGAGCGCGGCCTCAAGAGCATCGACCGCAGCCTGCAACGCGATGTGGACAAGGCGCGGCTCACGGAAGAAGAGAAGCGCGCCGTCGTCGGCCGCATCACGGCGACGACCGAAATGGACGCGCTCGCGGGCGCGCAGTTCGTCGTCGAAGCCGTGACGGAGAATTTCGCCGTCAAAGCGGAAATCTTCCGCGCGCTCGACGAACTGACCGGAGCGGACGCCATCCTCGCCTCGAACACCTCTTCCATCTCGATCACGAAACTCGGCGGGGCGACGCGACGCCCCGACCGCGTGATCGGCATGCACTTCATGAATCCCGTGCCCGTGATGAAACTCGTGGAAGTGATTCGCGGCATCGCCACCTCCGACGAGACTTACGCGCGCACGCACGCGCTGACCGAGCGGCTCGAAAAGATTCCGCTCGAATGCAACGACTCGCCCGGCTTCGTCTCCAATCGCGTCCTGATGCCGATGATCAACGAGGCCATCTTCGCGCTCCACGAATCGGTCGCCACGCGCGAATCAATCGACGGCATTATGAAACTCGGCATGAATCATCCGATGGGGCCGCTCACGCTCGCCGACTTCATCGGCCTCGACGTGTGCCTCGCCATCCTCAACGTCCTGCACGAAGAACTCGGCGACCCCAAGTATCGTCCCTGCCCGCTCCTCAAACGTTATGTTGACGCCGGTTGGCTCGGCCGCAAATCGGGGCGCGGATTCTATGAATACGGTGACAGGTGACGGGTGACAGGTGACAGGAAGCATGCAGGGTTTAATCCTGTCACCTGTCACCCGTCACCTGTCACTTGAAAAATGATGCGAAGAAGTTTCCAGGAGATACGTTGTCAGAGATGCGGCGCGGCCAACCCGCTCGGCGAAGAGTTGTGCGGGCGTTGCGGGACGCGCCTGATGCTGATCGTCGAGCCTTCGACGTTGCGTTTCGAGGAAGACGTGGCGGGCGGGACGCAATACGCGGAGCAGTTGATGGAGCGCGTGTCGCTGTTGGAGAACCATCTGCTCCGCTTCGCCGAACGACTCGAAAGAGGCTTCGAACTGCTGTTGAAGCAGTCGCAGATTGCCCTGGCGGATCACACGTTGATGGAAAGTTTGATCGAGCTGCTGGTGGAGACCGGGAAGATCGACCGCCAGCGGCTCAACAGCCTCTATCGCGCCGCGCTCGCGGGCGAGAAGACGCCGGGCAAGGAACTGAGCGACGTGGAATTTTTGCGCGCCAGTATCGTTGACGATTATCAGGGGGCGGATGGGGAAGCGTTCGCCGGGTTCGTCGGGCGCGGGTTGGAGTTGTTGGGCGCGGGAAAGACGGCGCGCGCGAAACGCGAGTTGGAACGCGCCGCCGCGCTCGCGCCCGCCCACGCGACGCTCAATTTTATCCTCGGCCTGCAATTCTTCCGCGAGGGAAAATTCACGCTCGCACGCGCTTACCTGCAACGGGCGCACGAGTCGCAACCGGCGAGCACGCAGGTCTACCTGCTGTTCGGCATCGCCTGCGGCGACGAGGGCGAGGTCGAACCGGCGCGCAAACTGCTGCACGACTCAATCGAGAAGCGCGGCTCCTCCTACGCCGCGCATTACGCGCTCGGACGCTTCGACGCGGAGGAGGACAACTGGGCGGGCGCGCTCGCGCACTTCAAGCAAGCCCTCGTCGCGCGAAGTTGCGCCGAGGCGCATTACGTGTTGAGTTTCACGTCCGTGCGTCTGGGGCGTCTGCGCACCGCGCTCCGGCACGCCGCCAAGGCCGTCGAGGCCGACGAAAACTACGGGGCGGCGTTCCAGTTGCTCGGCCATATTCAAGCCCAACTGGGCGAGCCTGAATTGGCGCAAAAAGCCCTGGCGACGGCGCGCGCGCTGGGCGCGGATGCGGGCGCGGGCGAGCGGGGCGGAGGGAAAAAACGGCAGGCGGCGGTCGCCGTGGTGTCGGAAGAGACGCTGTTGCACGGTTTTTTCGGCGCGGGGCGGCACCGCCGGAAACGCCTGCTGACGGGGGGCGACAAACGCCTCGCCGACTTGTTGCGCCGGGACGCGCTGGCGAAAGTCGGCTTCGGCACGTTGACACCCGCGCGTTGACCGCTATAATTGCTCCTTTTGCGTGCGCCGTGGATTTGCGGCTGTGCGCGTCTACACGGGGATGAGTCATGCGGATTGAGGTCGAAAAACTGAACGAGGCGGGCGCGCCGTTCACCGCCCGTTACACGCCCGACGAACTGCAACTCGAAGACGAACTGACGCGCCTCGTCTCGGAGGCGAAGCTCGAAGGGCGCGCGAGCAAGTGGCGCGAGCAGGTTCGCCTGCGCGGCCGCATCGACGCCTCGGTCGAAGTTCGTTGTGACCGCTGCGTCGCGCCCGTCGTCTTTCCGGTCAACGCCGATTTCGATGCGACTTACGTGCCGGCCGAAGTTCTCGCCACCGATGCGGAGGCGACCGAGTTACAGGAAGACGACCTGACCTTCGCCACCTACGAAGGCGACGAACTCGATCTCGAAGAATTGGCGCGCGAGCAGCTTTTGCTGGCCTTGCCCGCGCGCCACCTGTGCCGCGAAGATTGCCGTGGCTTGTGCCTGACGTGCGGCGAGGATTTGAACACTCAAACCTGCCACTGCGAGCAGCAGGAGACAGACCCGCGTTGGGCTGCGCTCGCGGCGTTGAAAAAGAGTGATGGGTGATAGGTGATAGGTGATAAGAGTAAAGCAGCTTTTATTCTTATCACTTATCACCTATCACCCATCACCCATCACTTTTGAAGGAATAATTATGCCTAATCCTAAACGACGACATTCCAAAGCGCGCACCCGCCAACGCCGTGCGCACGACGCCCTGCGCGCCCCGCAGACACAAACCTGCCCGAACTGCCAGGAGCCGCGCATGCCTCATCGCGTCTGCCCGAAGTGCGGCCATTACAAAGGCCGTGAAGTGGTTCGCGTCAACAGCGAAGTCTAAGCGATTGGCGGCGGTTTAGCGGCGCATCTCCTCCGACGCCCACCACAAGATGAAGCAAGGACGCCTACTGACGGGTAAAGTCGTGGTGGATGCGATGGGCACAGACCGCGCCCCGCATCCGGAGATCGACGGCGCGATGGCCGCCGCGCGCGACTTCGGAATCGGCGTCATCCTCGTCGGCCAACCGGAAAAAGTTGTGCCCGAGCTGCGTCGCTGCGGCTGGCGCAGGGACGGCGACTACCGGATCGAATTCGTCGAGGCGGCCGAAGTGGTCGGCATGGACGAGGCGGTGGCCGTCGCCGTCCGGCGGAAGAAAAAGAGTTCGCTGCGCATCGGCGCGAAACTCGTCGCCGAAGGGTTGGCGGACGGTTTCGTTTCGGCGGGCAACACGGGCGCGGCGATGGCGACGGCCAAGATGGTTATCGGCATGCTGCCCGGCGTGGATCGTCCCGCGCTCGCGGCTCTGATTCCGACGAAGGCGGGCAAGCCCGTGCTGCTGTTGGACGTGGGCGCGAACTCGGATTGCAAGCCGCACCAGATGGCGCAGTTTGCTATCATGGGCGACGCTTATTCGCGCTCCGTGCTCGGCACGAACCGCCCGGCGGTCGGCTTGATGAGCATCGGCGAGGAAGAGGCGAAGGGGAACGAGTTGACGAAGGAAGCGTTCCCGCTCCTGCGCGAGTTGAGCAGTTTGAATTTCGTCGGCAACGTCGAAGGGCGCGACGTGTTCACGGGCGCGGTTGACGTGATCGTGACGGACGGCTTCACCGGCAACGTGATGCTCAAACTCTCCGAAGGCTTGCAGGACGCCGTCATCTCGCTCATCAAACGCGAACTGTCCGCTTCGGCCATCACGAAGGCCGGGGCGATGCTGGCGCGTCCGGCCTTCCAACGTTTGAAAAAGAAACTCGACTACTCGGAATACGGCGGCGCGCCGCTGCTCGGCGTGCAACGCCTGGTCGTGATCGGCCACGGCAGTTCCAATGCGCGCGCCATCCGCAGCGCGGTGCGCATCGTCAAGGAGTTTGCCGAGCACGGCGCGGGCGACCGCATCGAAGCGGGCATCGCCGAGACGCACGCGCGCGAATTGGAGTTATCCGACGAGAAGTTTCAGATGTCGCAAGCTGGAGATTAAAGATGGCGAACACGAACGCACGCATTTTGGGCACGGGGCGCGCTTACCCTGAAGGCGTGTTGACTAACGCCGACCTCGAAAAATTGGTCGAAACGTCGGACGATTGGATCACTTCGCGCACCGGGATCAAGGAGCGGCACAAGGCCGCCGACGGCGAATACACGTCGCAGTTCGCCGTGCGCGCCGCGCAGCAGGCCATCGAGCGCGCGCGCATCGACCCCTCCGAGATAGACCTGCTCATCTGCGCCACCGTCACGCCCGATCAGCTTCTCCCCTCGACCGGCTGCCTGATCCAGACCGAACTCGGCGCACACCGCGCCGCCGCCTTCGATCTGGCCGCCGCCTGCTCCGGTTTCCTCTACGGCCTGACGCTCGCCAACCAGATGATCCGCGGCGGCCAGGCGCGCTACGCGCTCGTCATCGGCGCGGAAGTGTTGACGCGTTACGTTGACTATACGGATCGCGCGACCTGCGTCATCTTCGGCGACGGCGCGGGCGCGGCTCTGCTCGGCGCGGCCGAAGGCGAGCGCGGCATCCTCGGCACGCGCATCCGCTCCGACGGACGCTACGCCGAACAACTCTACGCGCCCGGCGGCGGCACGCGCCTCGGCATCTCCGCCGACAACGTGACGAGCGGCCAGCACTTCTTTCGCATGAAGGGCAACGAGTTGTTCAAGGTGGCCGTGCGTTCGATGGCCGATGTGTCGCGCGAGGTGCTGGAAGAGGCGGGCTACAAGGGAGAAGACGTGAAACTGTTCATTCCCCATCAGGCCAATCAACGCATCACGGACGCCGTGGCGAACAATCTGAAAGTTGATAGCGGGATCGTCTATTCCAACATCGCCATGCACGGCAATACCTCCTCGGCCTCGATCCCGATTGCGCTCGACGAGTGTGTTGAGCAGGGACGAGTCAACGAAGGCGACCTCGTGCTCATGGCCTCCTTCGGCGGCGGCGTCACCTGGGGCGCGACCTTGATGCGCTGGTAACTAAGGCAAGGGGGAAAGGTGAAAGGGTAAAGGGTAAAGGTTGAATACGAAGTTCTTCCTTTCCCCTTTTCCCCTTACCCCTTTACCCAAATTTATAATGACTGTCGCATACATTTTTCCGGGGCAAGGCTCGCAAGCGGCCGGGATGGGGCGCGAGTTGGCCGAGCATTTCGCGTCGGCGCGCGAGGTCTTCGCGGAGGCCGACGACGCGCTCGGCTTTTCGCTCTCGCAACTCTGTTTCGAAGGGCCTGACGAAGCGTTACAGTTGACGGAGAACACGCAGCCCGCGATCCTGACCGTTTCGGTCGCAGCCCTGCGCGCGATGGAATCCGAGGGATTGCCCGCGCCCGCCTTCGTCGCCGGTCACAGTTTGGGCGAATACTCCGCGCTCGTCGCCTCGGGCGCGCTCACGCTCCGGGATGCGGTGCGGACGGTGCGGGCGCGCGGTCGTTACATGCAGGAGGCTGTGCCCGTCGGGGCGGGCGCGATGGCGGCCATCCTCGGCGCGGACGCGGAGACGGTCGCGGACGCCTGCCGTGAAGCGGCGCAGGGCGAGGTGTGCAGTCCCGCGAACATCAACTCGCCGAAGCAGATCGTGATCGCCGGGCACGCCCCGGCCGTCGCGCGTGCGATGGAGATTTTGAAAGCGCGCGGGGCGAAACGCGCGCTCAAGCTGCCGGTCAGCGCGCCCTTCCATTGCGCGTTGATGCAGCCCGCGCAGGATCGGCTCGGCGCGGACTTGGAGCAACTTGAGTTTGCGGATTTGCGCGTGCCGCTCGTCTGTAACGCCGACGCCGTGGCGATCCGCGACGGGAGCGAGGCGCGCTCGTCGCTGGTGCGGCAGGTGACTTCGCCGGTACGCTGGCTGGAATCGATCGAGTGGTTGGCGGGCGCGGGCGTCGAGACGTTTATCGAAGTCGGCCCCGGCAAAGTTCTCGCCGGACTCGTGCGCCAGACAATTTCCGACGCGCGTTGTCTGAACGTCGCGGACGCGGCGAGCCTTGAGGCCACGCGCGCCGCGCTCGGCGGGAGTTAAGCTCGCGGGCGGTGGCAATTAACGTGCGGGCGTGTTTTAATTTGCGCTTAACACCAAGATCAAGTTTTTCTATTTTTTAATTGACCGAAGGAGCACAAACTACGATGCCCGATCAAGCAGAGATCGAGACTAAAGTGAAACAGATCATCGTTGACGAACTCGGCGCGGATGAAAATGAGGTGACGCCGAACGCCCGCTTCATTGACGACCTCGGAGCCGACTCGCTCGACACCGTCGAACTCGTCATGCGTTTCGAGGAGGAGTTCGGCATCGAGATTCCCGACGAGGACGCCGAGAAAATTCAGAGCGTGCGCGACGCCTACAACTACATAGATCAGCATTTGAACAAAGCGTAAGACGAAGGCGAACGGGTCGCCGCGCCGCCGCCGCCGCACGGCGGCCTCCGCGCGACTCGCCGTCGCCGTTTTACTCCGCCAGGAAATCTTCGTCGCCCCAAGTGAAGCGTTGCGCGCCCGACCGGGCCGCGTTCGCCGGGGCGTCGGCACGAGCAATCCCTCGGAGGGAGGAGCAGTAATTTGAAACGTCGCGTCGTGGTTACGGGACTCGGCCTCGTCACTCCCGTCGGTTTGACAGTTGAATCCACGTGGGCTGCCTTGTTGGAAGGTCGCAGCGGCGTGGGCTACATCGAGAAGTTCGATACGACGAAGTTCTCCGTCAAGATCGCGGCCGAGATCAAGCAGTTCGACCCGCTCAAGTTCATCGAGAAGAAGGAAGCGCGCAAGATGGGCGCGTTCATTCATTACGCCGTCGCCGCCTCTGATGAGGCGATCTACGATAGCGGTCTCGTCGAGCGCGGGCAGAAGTTTCCCGACCACTTGTCGGAGCGCGTCGGCACTTACATCAGCAGCGGCATCGGCGACTTCTGGGCGATCGAACGCGAACACTCCAAACTGCTCGACGACGGCCCCAGCCGCGTCTCGCCCTTCTTTATCCCTTCCGCCATCGTCAATCTCGCCGCTGGTCAAGTCTCCATTCGCTTCGGCGCGAAGGGGCCGAACTCGGCCACGGCGACGGCCTGCGCCGCGGGCGCGCACGCCATCGGCGACAGTTTCAAGATCATCGCGCGCGGCGACGCCGACGTGATGATCTGCGGCGGCGCTGAATCGGCCATCACGCCGATGAGCGTCGCGGGCTTCGCGGCCATGCGCGCGCTCTCGACGCACAACAGCGATCCGTCTCATGCGTCGCGCCCCTTCGAGCGCGACCGCGACGGCTTCATCATCGGCGAGGGCGCGGGGCTGATGATCCTCGAAGAGTTGGAGTTTGCCAAAGCGCGCGGCGCGAAGATTTACGCCGAGTTGGTCGGCTACGGCGCGACGGCCGACGCCTTCCACATCACCATGCCGGACGAAACCGCCTCCGGCGCGATCCGGGTCATGCAGATGGCGATGCGCGACGGCGGGGCGCAGCCCGAACAGATCGACTATATCAACGCGCACGGCACCTCCACGCCCTACAACGATAAATTTGAAACGCTCGCCATCAGGAAAACTTTCGGCGCGCACGCAGACCGTCTCGCCGTCAGTTCGACGAAATCCATGACCGGGCATCTGCTGGGCGCGGCGGGCGGCATCGAAGCCGTCTTCTCCGTGCTGACCATCACGCGCAACATGCTGCCGCCGACGATCAACTACGTCAACCCCGACCCGGAATGCGACCTCGATTACGTGCCGAACGAAGCCCGCGAGGCGCGCGTCAACTATGCGCTCTCGAACAGTTTCGGCTTCGGCGGCACGAACGCGGCGTTACTTTTTAAACGTTTCGAGGAATGAATGACTGTCCGTTGTCAGTCGTCAGTTGTCCGTTTTATTAAGTGGCATCGTCGTGCATGCCTTTGATGAAGCGAACAACTGACAACTGACAACTGACGACTGACAACCCACTATGAAAATCATCGTGCTCATGAAGCAGGTCGCCAACAAGGATGCGATCCTGCGGATCAACAAAAGCGAGACGTGGATCGAGGAGGGCGACCTCTCCTTCGAGGTCAACGAGTCTGACGGCTACGCGCTCGAAGAGGCTCTGCGCCTGAAAGAGAAGCACGGCGGCGAAGTCGTCGTCTGTTCGCTCGGGGCGCAACGCGTCAAGAGCGTCATCAAGGACGCCCTCGCGCGCGGGGCTGATCGTGCCATCCACATCGTCGCCTCTGACGATACGGCTTATCTCGGGCCATACGCGGCGGCGAGAGTTTTGTCCGAGGCGATCAAAGACGAGCAGGCCGATCTCGTCCTGACCGGCCTGCAATCCGACGACAACGGGTTCGCGCAGACGGGCGTGATTCTCGCCGAGTTGTTGGGACTGCCGCACGCGACCATCGTCATCGAGGTTGACGCGTCGGGCGAGGGGCTGCGCGTGAAGAGGGAACTAGAGAGCGGTTGGTATCAGTGGTACGCGATGCCGCGCCCCGCGCTGCTCACGATTCAATCCGGCATCAGCCAGATTCGCTACGCCACGCTGAAGGGCATCATGGCGGCGAAGAAGAAAGAGATTAAAGAACTCGCGCCCTCCGCGGACGCCGTGGGCGCGGCCGCGCACCAACGCATCACGAAAATTTACTTCCCGCAAAAGACCAAGCAGACGCAGTTTCTCGGCGACGGCGACGCCAAAGCCGGAGCGGCGCAACTCGCGGAGAAGTTGCGAACCGAAGCCAGAATATTTTAAGAGCCGCCGTCTATCGGCCGGCACGAGTCAGCCCAAGTGGGTTGAATTCGCCGACGACTGACGGCTGATAGTTGAAATTATATGCCAAACGGAATCCTGGTTTTCGCAGAGCACCGGGGCGGTGCGTTCAACAAAACTTCCTTCGAGGCCATCGCCGCCGCGCAGCAACTCGGCGCGTCGCTCGGCCAGACCGTCTCGGCCGTCGTGCTCGGCACGGACGCCGCGCTGGCGGGCGAAGTTGCAACTTATAAACTCGACAAGGTCGTCTCGGTCGAGAATCCGAAGCTGGCCGACTACACGCCCGACGCTTACGCCGACGCGATGGAGCGAGCCGTGCGCGCGCTCGACCCGCAGTTCGTCATCATGCCGCACACGTATCTCGTGCGCGACTATGCACCGAAATTGGCGGCGCGCTTCGGCAAGGATTTAATCAGCGATTGCGTGCGCGCCACCGCTTCGGACGGCGCGGTGACGTTCTCCCGGCGCATCTTTCAGGGAAAGATCGATGCCGACGTGGTGGCAAACGGCGAGCCTCCCGTGTTCGCCACGTTCCAGTCGGGCGCGTATCGCGCGGATCAGGCGGAGCGCGGCGGCGCGGCGGCGGCGGTCGAATCCTTGCAGGTCGAAGTGGGCGAAGTGAGGATGCAGCCGGAGGAGCCGTTCCAGGAAGTGAAGCAGGCCGTTGACCTGACGAAGGCCGACACCATCATCGCCATCGGCCGCGGCATCAAGGGACAGGAGCACATCGCGCTCGCAGAACAGTTGGCCGCCCTGCTCGGCGGCGAGATCGCGGCCTCTCGCCCGATCTGCGATGCCGGGTGGCTGCCGATTGATCGTCAGATCGGTTCGTCGGGGCAAACCGTCACGCCCAAACTCTACATCGCGCTCGGCATCTCCGGCGCGATCCAGCACCTCGTCGGCATGAAGAACTCGACCACCATCGTCGCCGTCAACAAAGACCCGGAAGCGCCCATCTTCGACATCGCCGACTACGGCATCGTCGGCGATCTCTTCGAGGTCATTCCGGTGCTGACCGAGGAGATTAAAAAACTCAAAGGCTGACGGCGGCGGTCGAAGTCAGGCCGGCTTGAAGTCCGGTCAACTGTTGGAAGCGGCGCGTGATAAACGCGCCGCTTCTTATTATTTCAGGAAGGTTGCTGCGCGCCGTTCAGAGCGCGCAGATCGCGCAACACCTCGGCGGGCTTCCACTCGTTGCCACGATACAGTTTATAAAGTTTGCCGTCCGGGGCGACGATGGCCGTGCGCAGCGAATGATTGATCTGCTCGCCTTCACGCCTGTAGCTCAGGCCGAAAAAGTGTGCCACGCGCTCGATCTCGCCGGGCTGCCCCGTCGCGAATTCCCAGCCTTCAAACTTTTCGCCCTGATAGTTTTCCGTGTGCGCCGCGCCGTAGCTGCGCAAGACCTGCGGGGTGTCGTAGGTCGGGTCGAGCGTGATGCTGAGCAGGTGCGCGCGTCCGCGCAGTTCCGGCGAGTCGTGCAACTCCCGATTGAGTTCGGCAAAGTTGTTGCTCATCAAGGTGCAGTAATCGGGCAGAGGGCAGCGCGTGTAAATGAAGGTGAGGACGAGAGCGCGCCCGCGATACTGTTGCAGGGTGATTTTTTTGCCGTCCTGATTGACGAGCGTCGCGTCGGGGGCGAGCGCGCCGATTTCGGGTTCGGTCGGCCCGTCGGTCGGCGCGGGCGTCGCGGCAGCGGCGGGAATGGCCTGGGTGATGATGGGGTTCTCCAGACGCGTCCGCTCGGCGTCCACTACGAGCGTGGCTTGTATGCGGTCGCCGGGGCGCATCACGTCGTAGGCCGCCTCCTCCCGGAGCGTGAAGGGCATCGTCATTGCCTCCATGAAACCGGGCACTTCCTCGTGCCGGACGACCACCTGTCGCTGCGCCTTGTTGAAAGAGACGACCGTGCCCTTCAATTCATATCGCTGGGCGCGACTCTCGTCGGGCTGCCCGGCGCACCCGCAGAGAAACGCGCAGGCGATTGCGATCAGCGCGAGCAGTAGTCCGCGCCCGTTTTTAGCTGTTGTCTGGTGCTTCATAAATCATGCCGTCTAAGGGATAACATCGAAATAAAATTCTCGCGTCACACATCGTTTGTATAACACGCTTCAAATCAAGTGTTCCATCCGCCGTCGGCCGGGTGCGGAAAACAGGGATAATTTTCGCCCGCAGGGGTCGGCCGCGTCCGCGGAAAAGCCATAATAATTATTGCTTTTCACGCAAAAATGAGAGTAGGATGCTTCGTGAGAAAGAAGCAAAAGGGGCAACTCGTCGGGGCGCGGAGTCGAATTTCTAACTCTTTTGCGCACAACAAAACTGGCCTCACCGGCAAACGCGGTCAGGCGAGCCTGTGAATTGTTGGAAGCGCGGCCGGTCTCGAAGCCTCCGGCATCTCGTGCGACTGGCGTAAATCTCCAACGGTCGGGGCGAGATAGCGGGCAACTTCTGTGAGTAGTCAGGATTCTCTAAAGCTAAAACAAGTTCATTTGCAGGTATAATAGGGTCGCTTCGTATAACTCATCGAAGAAGCTGGACTCCTCACCAGTGTCGGCGATGATTAATTCCGGCGTTTCATCAGACACGACTACGGTGGGAATGTTTTGGGGCGGCTTGTGGCCGGTGCCGATCCAGCCCTCTTCGCCCAGCGCAAAGGTTGAGCAGGCTGCCGTTAACAAAGCGATGGCGCAAATTCGACGTAAAGTTCGCATTGAGATTCTCCTGAGGTTTAAATGTTGACCGCGTTCGCAACGCTAAAGCCGGGTTTGGTAAAGTCGAGGGCGCATCATATCATCTTCGGGTAAAAAATTCGCGTTTCCGCAAAAAACCTTGCTAAGGAGCATAAGACCAAACCTCACATGAACTTAACCACTACGCTGCTTCACCAAATCGACGAAACCGGACGCACTTCCGAGTCGCAGGCGCAACTCCGTTGCGCGCTCGCGCGGGAATTGGAAAACGCCGGAAACTACGAGACCGCGCGTCAGGCGTTGGGCGCGCTCTGGCAGGGCATCGGCGTGCGCCCTGACCTCGGAGGCTTCGAAAAACGCACTCAGGCCGTGGTTTTGTTGCGTGTGGGCGCGCTGAGCGGATGGGTGGGCAGCGCGCATCAGGTCGCGGGGTCGCAGGACGCGGCGAAAGATTTGATCAGCGAAAGCATGTCGCTGTTCGCCGCGCTCGGCGAGGCGGGCAGGGCGGCGGAGGCGGAAATCGAGTTGGCCTGGTGCTATTGGCGCGAGGGTTGTTACGACGAGGCGCGCGTGACGCTGCGTCACGCTTTGGAAGGTCTGCCGTCGGTGGAGCTTGAGCTAAAAGGGCTAGCCCGTGTGAGACAGGCGGAGGTCGAACGCTCCGCCGCGCGCCACCGTGACGCGCTCACGATCCTGCTCGAAGCCGCGCCCCTCATCGGAGAGTGCGAGAGCCACGCTCTGAAAGGCAAATTCCACAGCACGCTGGCCGGCACCTGGGAATCTCTCGGCGTCGCCGAACAACGCCCCGACTACATCGACAATGCTTTGCTGGAATTGACGGCGGCGAGTTTCCACCTGGAACAAGCGGGACATACGCATTACCTTGCCAGTGTCGAAAACAATTTAGGCTTCTCCCTCTACCGCGCCGGTCGCTTCAACGAAGCCTTCGAACATCTCGCTCGCGCGCGCCGCCTCTTCATCAGATTGAAGGACGGAGTGCGCGCCGCGCAAGTTGACGAAACGCGCGCCCGCGCCTTGCTCGCGCAAGGCTGCAACTCCGAAGCCGAGCGGGTCGTCCGCGCCGCCATCCGTGCGCTGGAGCGCGGCGACGAGCAAGCCTTATTGTCGGAGGCTCTGATCACGCACGGCCTCGCCCTCACGCGACTCGAACGGCGCACGCAGGCGCGCGAAGCGTTCCAGCGCGCGTTCGCCATCAGCGAGCTACTCAACAACTGGGAAGGCGCAGCCTGCGCCCTGCTCACCATCTTCGAGGAACTGACGCATGATTGCGCGCCTGAGGAGTTGCAGGCCATCTACGTGCGCGCCGACGAATTGCTCTCGCAAACACAGCAGCCGGAACTGCTCTCGCGCCTGCGCGCTTGCGCCCGCCACCTCATCACGCCGCCGGCGCGGGCTGAGAAGCCGGTCGAGTTGAGCGCTTGTCAGTTCGTCCACGGCTCGGAAAAGACCGCGAGTTTGTTGCGGGAGGCGAAGACCGTCGCGCGGGGCGAAGGATCGGTTCTGCTGACCGGCGAGACGGGGACGGGAAAAGACGTGCTGGCGCGCCTGGTGCATGAGTGGAGCGGCCGCCGTGGTCGCCTCGTCGCGCTCAACTGCGCCGCGTTGTGCGACACGCTCGTCGAGTCGCAACTGTTCGGGCACAAGAAGGGAAGTTTCACCGACGCGTCAGAGAATTACGCGGGCACCGCGCTCGAAGCCGAAGGCGGCACGCTCTTCCTCGATGAGATCGGCGAACTGAGTCTCGCGCATCAAGCCAAGCTGCTGCGGTTGATAGACCACGGGGAGATTTACCCGATCGGGAGTTCGCTGCCGGTGCGGGTCAACGTGCGCATCATCGCGGCGACCAATCACGACTTGCGGCAGCGCGTGAGTCGCGGCCTGTTCCGCGCCGACCTGTTCTATCGCTTGAACGCTTTTCACCTCGAACTGCCGCCGCTCAGGGAGAGACCCGAAGACATCCCCGCGCTCGCCGGGCATTTCATCGCGCTTGCCCGGAAGCATTATCACAAGCAGGTTGAATTTACGCCCGCAAGTCTGGCGGCCATGGCTCGCCTGCCTCTGCGCGGCAACGCGCGCGAGTTGCGCATACTCATCGAGCGAACCTTCATCACCGCTCCCGAGGGCGCGTCGATCACGGCGGAAGCGGTTGAGACGGTCGCGCTCAGGCAGACGAACAAGTCTAATTTCGCGGCGGAGTGGTCGGGTTGTTCGCTCGAAGAAGAGGTGCGCGCCTACGAGCGCGGTTTGATCCGCCGCGCCCTGGACACCGCGGGCGGGAGCATCACGCGCGCCGCGCGCCTCCTCAACGTCACGCATCAGGGTCTCGCCTACATCGTCAACGGGCGGCACAATGATCTGCTCGCCCTGCGCACGCCGACGCGCACGCGACGCGTGAGTATCATGCGACCCGAAAACAAATCGAACTCTCGAAACGGAACCAGGCATTGACCCGATTCCCCGGCTTTCCGTCTCAAACTCGCGACTGAATCGGTACGCTCCGCAAGATATCTTTCAAAGTAGGTTAAATACCTTCCTGTCCTCTGTTACACGGCGAACGCTCATGCGCGCCGTGTAAATTATTACCACTTCAAAATATCTCCTTAACGACGCGCGAGCCACGCCCCGCCCGCGCCCGGCCGTAATTCCGTCTTACATCACTGTAAATTGTGAGTTAAATCAACGGCGAAATTTTTTCACGACGAAATTTTGAACCAGAGGAACGGTTGTTGCTGCGCGTGCAACCGAGGCGGGTTCGAGTCGCCATCTGACGCGAATACATAAGCTCTTCTTGCCAACCTCACCAGGGAGAAGGAAGGTAATTTAATTTGCAGCAGACTAGAATCCTATATGCCGAGGACTACGATCTAGTTCTCTTCACGGTCAAGCAATTATTGGAACTCGAAAGCTGGCAAGTGGATATTTGCCGCGACGGCGCGGCGGCTCTGAAGAAACTCGAAGCCGACGAGCATTATGATTTGATCATTCTGGATGCCCAACTGCCGGGCGAGAGCGGCCTGTCGTTAATCCACCGGGCGCGCCAACTGGCGCACCGCCGCCGCACGCCGATCATCCTGTTTACGGGCAGTCTCAGGCACGACGAAGCGTTGGCGGCAGGAGCGGACGCCTTTTTGAATAAGCCGACCGGGCTGAAAGACCTGATCGCCACTTGCAACTCCCTGTTGGACAGGAAAAACGGCAGCGCAAGCAACACCGGCGAGTTGCATAAGCTGGCCGGCAACGGCAGTCGTTGAAGTGCGCTGCGTGTGTGCGCCGCACGCCCGCGCTAAAAGTATTTGCGCGCGGAGAGATTTCCCCGCCGTAAGTTTACGCATTTGATCGTCCCCTCACCGGCATTGAGCTAAGAAGGCCGCGTAAACGCGGAAGGCTCGCGGGTAGTGCAAACTGCCCGCGAGCCTTTTGCGTTTCGCGCGCGCGGAGAGTTTTTGAGCGACCCGAATTGTTGCTCGGTTAAGGGCGCGCGCCGCGCCGCCGGGCGTGATCGAGTGTCGCTGAAATATGGTAGGATGCCCCGAACCTTTTGCCATTCTATGTTGACTATGAATGAAGAGAAGCGGCGCGCCGGAATGATTGACGGGGCGCGTGTGGCCGAAGAGATCAAGCGTGAAGTGAGCGTCGAGGCGGCACGTTTGAAAGCGGCGCACGGGTATGTTCCGTGCCTGGTGGTGGTGCGTGTCGGGAATGATCCCGCGTCGGCCGTGTACGTGCGCAATAAGGTGCGCACCTCGGAGACGTTGGGACTCCGCTCCGAGCATCACGAACTGCCTGAGGAGACGACGACGAGCGAACTGCTGGCGGAGGTCGCAACGCTCAACGCGCGTGACGACGTTGACGGCATACTCGTCCAGTTGCCACTGCCGCGCGGCGTAGACGAGGGGCGCGTCATCGAGGCGATTGACCCGGCGAAAGACGTTGACGGCTTTCACCCGATCAACGTCGGGCGTCTCACGCTCGGCCATCCGGGATTCGCGCCTTGCACGCCCGCCGGAATCATCGAATTGCTGACGCGCGAGAAAATCGAAATTAGCGGCCGCCACGCCTGCATCGTCGGCCGCAGCCACATCGTCGGTCGCCCGCTCGCACAACTCTTGCTGCAACACGATGCCACCGTTACCATCTGTCATTCGCGTACGCGCGAACTGGCGGCATTGACGAGACAGGCCGACATTCTCGTCGCGGCCGTGGGGCGCATCGGCCTGATTCGCGCGGAGCATGTGAAGCCGGGCGCGACGGTGATCGATGTCGGCATGAACAAACTGACGGACGTGGAGACGGCGAAAGAATTTTTCGGAGCACAGGCCGCCGCCCGCATCGAAGCGATAGGCAGACGCGGGTTTACTCTCGTGGGCGACGTGCATCCGGCGGAAGTGGGGCGGGTGGCGGGTGGGCTGACGCCGGTGCCGGGAGGCGTGGGGCCGTTGACCGTGGCGATGCTCATGCGAAACACTCTGACGGCGGCCGAGCGTCGGCGCGGGCGGTCTTGAGGCAGGGCGATGCTGCGCGCGGGGCTGACAGGATCAATCGCGGTCGGCAAGTCTTTCGTGTCGTCTGTGTTGGCCGAGTTGGGCTGTCACGTGCTCGACGCCGATCAGACGGCGCGCGAGGTGGTTGCGCCGGGCAGCGTGGGCTTACGCGCCGTCGCCGACGCCTTCGGCAGCGAAACGCTACGGCCTGACGGCACGCTTGATCGCGCGAAACTCGGTGCGATAGTCTTTAGCGATGAGACGCAGCGGGAGCGTTTGAATGCGATTCTGCACCCGTTGATCATCGCGGCGCAGGACGCATGGATGCAGCGTTGCGCGGCGCAGGATTCACGGGGCGTCGGCATCGTAGACGCCGCCTTGATGATCGAGACGGGCAGCTACCGGCGATTCGATAAGTTGATCGTGGTTCACTGCCGCCCCGAATTGCAACTCGAACGCTTGGTGAAACGCGATGGTTTGAAGCCGGCGGAAGCCGGGCGACGCATCGCGGCGCAGATGTCGCAAGAGGAGAAAAAGAGTTTCGCCGATTATTTGATCGACACCTCCGGCGGTTTCGCGGAGACGCGCGAGCAGGCCATTGCGGTTTATGAACATCTGAAGACGTTGGCGGCCGAGAATTTTACGTCTTCACCGGATCGATGAAGAAGAGACGCCAAGCGGTTTTGAAATTTCGCCACGCGCGCCGCCGCGCGTGGCTGGCCGTGTGTCTCGCCGTCGGCCTGACGGTTGCGAGCGGCGGGTGTTTTTCGAGTGAGGAAGGCGAAACTTATTACGGTCGCGTCAGCGTGCCGACTCGCCAGGAATTTCGTTGGAGCGATGGCGGGCTGCCGCAGGTCTTCGACCCCGCGCTCGCCGCCGCCCCGCCCGACACGGACGTGGTGCGCGCGATGTTTGAAGGATTGACCGAATACGACGCGCGCACTCTGAAACCGATCTCGGGCGTGGCGATTCGCTGGGAGTCGGCCGCCGAGGATCGTGAGTGGACGTTTCACCTGCGCCACGACGCGCGCTGGTCGAACGGCGAACTCGTCACGGCGCACGACTTCGTGCGCTCGTGGCAGCGCACGTTGCAACTCGGCGAACGCGCCCCGCACGTGAGACTTCTAGCCAATCTCGACGGCGTGCAAAGCACTCCGACGCCCCGGCCGCAGATCACGCCGCCGCCGCCGTCGCCCGCGAGGAGAGACGAGAGCGCGGCGGGCGAGGCGTCGCAAGTGGCCGCGCCGCAGGCCAGTCCAGCCCCCGCGAAGGCCGAACTCGGCGTCGAAGCCCTCAACGACTTTACTTTGAGAGTGCGCTTGCAAAGGCCGGATAAAAATTTCCCCGCGCTCGTCGCCCATCCGGTTTTTCGTCCCGTGCATATGTCGAAGGGCGCGTCGGATGGAGGGCGTCACGAGCGGGCTGAGGGTGATGCGGAAGTGGGCGCGGAGCAGGGAGAGCAGCCGAGCGAGGACGCGCAGATCATCTCGAACGGGGCGTTCAACCTGAGCACGCAGGCCGACGACGGGGTCGTGCTCGAACGCGCCGACAGTTATTGGAACGCGAAGATCGTCGCGCTGGAACGCGTCCGCTTCGTCGCCGCTAAGGATGCCGAAGCCGCGCTGTCGGCCTATCGCGCGGGCGAAGTTGACGCCGTGACGAACGTCAACATCGAGCCGCTGGCGATGAAACTGCTCGCGCCTTATAAAGATTTTCGCCGCGCTACCTTCGGCGCGCTGACCTTCTACGATTTCAACACCACGCGCGCCCCCTTCGCCGACCGCCGCGTGCGCCGCGCGCTCTCGCTCGCCATCGACCGCCAGCGACTCAGCGCGGACACGCTCGGCGGCGCGACCGAGGCCGCCGTCAAGTTTTTACCTTTAACCGGAGACGAAGGGGAAGGCGGCGGGAACTCTAAAGATCGCGGTGTCGCCTTCGACGCCGACGCCGCGCGCCGCTTGTTGAGCGAAGCGGGCTTCGAGGGGGGAAACAATTTCCCGCGCATCCGCCTGCTGGTCAATCGCAATGAGCAGCACCGCACGGTGGCGGCCGCCATCGCTGGGATGTGGCGCAACGTGCTCGGCGTGGAAACCGAGATCGTCTTGCGCAACTGGGACGAGTATGAGGCGGCTCTCCGCAGCGGCGATTACGACGTGGCGCGCCGCAGCATGGTCATGCAGACAGTGGACGAAGAGAGCAACATGCTCGCCATGTTCGACCCCGAAAGATTGAATTTCCCGCCGACCACGGAGGCCGCCGCCGTGGGTAATGGAGCGGAGGCGAGTGCTTCACCCGCACCGCGTCCAGACCTTCGCGCCGACCCGGCCGCCGGTGAAGCGTCGCCGGGTTCCGCACCGTCTAAGAGCGCGCCCCCGCCTATTTTTTCGGAACAGCAGGCGCTCGAAGAACTGCCCGCGATCCCGATCTATTTCGCGTCCTCTTACGCGCTCGTCAAACCTTACGTCGCGGGCTTCGACCCCAATCTGCTCGACGCGCCTTCCCTCCAACACGTGCGGATTGACACCAACTGGCAACCGCCGAAAAGCAATTCAACCATCAGAATCGTCAGCAACCGGCCGTCCGTCCGGTAACGGATTGCCCGCCGGTCTCCGGCACGATTGAACCTGAACCCATTCGATGAGCCACGCCGAAGAACCGCTCTTGTCAGTCAGAAACCTCCGCACCTATTTCGGCAGCGAGGACGGGGTGGTGAAGGCGGTTGACGGTGTAAGTTTCGACCTGCGGCAAGGCGAAACGTTGGGCATCGTCGGCGAATCGGGTTCGGGAAAATCCGTCACCAGTCTGTCGCTCCTCCGGCTGGTCGCCGAGCCGCCGGGAAAAATCGTCGGGGGAGAAGTCGTCTTTCAAGGGCAGGATATTCTATCGCTGCCGCTCGCGGCCGTGCGGCGCATCCGCGGCAAGCGCATCAGCATGATCTTTCAAGACCCGATGACCTCGCTCAACCCCTTCATGCGTATCTCGACGCAGTTGATGGAATTGACGCGGCTGCACCTTCGCCACACGAAACGCGAGGCGCACGAGCACGCCGTCAGCATGCTTGAAATTGTCGGCATCCCCGACGCGCGCCGACGCGCCGACGATTATCCACACGAGTTTTCCGGCGGCATGCGTCAACGCGTGATGATCGCGATGGCGCTCTCCTGCCAGCCCGAACTCCTGATCGCAGACGAGCCGACCACCGCGCTCGACGTAACCATCCAGGCGCAAATTCTCGAACTGATTAGACACCTGAAAAATCAAACGGGGCTGAGCGTCATTCTCATCACGCACGACCTCGGCGTGGTCGCGGGCATGACGGAGCAAGTCGTCGTGATGTACGCGGGGAAAGTTTTCGAGCACGCGCCGACCCGGGAATTGTTTGCCCGCCCCGCGAACCCTTACACGAGAGCCTTGCTGCGCTCGATGCCCGACCCGGCCGCGACGGGCGGCGCGCTCTACCAGATTCCGGGACTCCCGCCCGACGTGGCGCGTCTGCCCGCGGGCTGTCCCTTCGCGCCGCGTTGCGAGCGCGCGGAGGATATCTGCCGCCGCGAGTTCCCGCCCTTCGTGCAACTCACCCGCGAACACTTTTCTCTCTGCCACTTCGCGACGGAAATTTACACGCAGACCGACACCCGCAACCCATGAAGACGCCGGACGCACTCGATAACAACTCCGGCGCGTCGCCTCTCCCGGCGTCCGGCGCGCCGGGCGAACCGCTCGTCTCGGTGCGCCAGCTCGAAGTCTACTTCGATCCGGGCGGCAACCCGGCGTGGGAGACATTGACGGGCGGCTCCGGGAATCGCCGCGTCGTGCGCGCGGTGGACGGCGTTTCGTTCGAGATCGAAACGGGCGAGACGTTGGGGTTGGTGGGCGAATCGGGTTGCGGCAAGTCTACGCTCGGCCGCGCGCTGCTCCGGCTCACGCCGCACACCGGCGGGGAGGTCTATTTTCGCGGGCGGGAACTCTCGCGCTTGTCCGCGCCGGAGTTGCGCCGGATGCGCCGGCACATGCAGATGATCTTTCAAGACCCCTACGCCTCGCTCAACCCGCGCATGAGCGTCGGGCAGATCATCGCCGAACCGTTGGAAACTTTCGGCCTCGCACGTGGACGCGAGCGGGCGGAGCGGGTGCGCGAGTTGTTGGAGACGGTGGGCTTGAGCGCGCGTCACGTCGAGCGATACCCACGCGAATTTTCCGGCGGGCAACGCCAGCGCATCGGCATCGCCCGCGCCCTCGCCGCCAACCCTGAGTTCATCGTGGCCGACGAACCGATCTCCGCGCTCGACGTTTCCATCCAGGCGCAGATCATGAATTTGCTGGAACGCCTCCGGCGCGAGCGCAATCTCACCTATCTTTTCATCTCGCACGACCTGCGCGCCATACGCCACCTCTCAGACCGCATCGCCGTCATGTATCTCGGCAAACTCGTCGAGGTCGGCGCGGCCGCGAGCGTGTACTATGAACCGCTCATGCCTTACACCAAAGCTCTCATTTCGGCCGTGCCGTTCGCCGACCCCGAACGCGAGGCCGCGCGTCGTCGCATCGTGCTCACGGGCGACGTGCCCTCGCCGCTCAACCCGCCGCCCGGCTGCCGTTTCCACACGCGCTGCCCCTATGCCGTCGAAGCGTGCCGCGAGGTAACGCCCGCGCTCGCCGAGATCAAGCCCGCGCACTTCGCCGCCTGCATCCGCATCAGTCCCGGCCAACCGGACATCGAGCGGGTCGAAGGCGACGCCGCACCCGGTCTAAAAAATCCCGCCCAGGTCGCCGCTTCGTGAAAATCCACGGGGATTCGTCGTTTAGAGAAAAGGATTGCAGACACTTCAACTCGCTTGGCGCGATGATTTAACCGGCCGCGGTTAAATCTTTCTGTGGAATACTCTTGTCTCAGAGCAGCGGGGCACTTATACTGCTGGTGAGGGCGACAGCCCGAACTCCGCGTGTCCGGTGAGGCTTTGGCGCGCGATTAACTCCCGTCGCCCGACTTCATTCCCCAGACTCGGCCCATAAATCACGCAACGGGAATATCCCAACGCAATCGGATTCGGCATGGAAAAAATAGCCGCCGCAGAGCGCGCGAAATTCCAGAATGAGGAACTGCCGACGCTCCCCGAATGGGAGCGTGTGCAGGCGTCCGTCGCGGCTGAAACCGATCTCGCGATCCTGTTGGTCGAGGGTCGTCAACCCCCGCAACTCGCCATCTCCAACAACAACTCCATCTGCCACGCCTTTCAAAGCTCCGCGATGCACGCGCACCTCTGCGACCCCTATTGCGGCGTCGCCTTCCAACGCGCGCACGAGGCGGGCGAGGCGACGCACTATCGCTGCCACGCCGGACTTCATTGTTTCGCGATGCCCGTCGGGCTGGATGCCACGCGCCCGCTCGCCGTCATCGGCGGGCGCGCTTTTTTGTCGAGCGCGGACTATCGCGAACTCGCCGAACGCTTCCGCAAGGGCGACCTCCGCGAGTTGCTGTCAACCGAACTCTTCCGCAACGTCATCTTCGCCTCGCGTCACAACCTCGACGAACTGGCCGCGCAACTGGCCGAAGCCATCGTTAAAACGAGCGGGCGGAGCGCGACGGCGGCGAAAGGCGAAGCATCCGAGAAGGAACGCGGGTTGCCGCCCGCGAAGCCGGGCGACGAGCCGGGGCGTGCGTTTGAACGCAGCGTGAGCGACTTTTATTTTCCGCCGGGCATAAAACTGCAAGCCGCCTGCCAGACCGCGCTCGAAAAGTTTCGCGAGCGCTTCAAACTCAAGTCCGTCGCGATCATGCTGCGGACGGACGACGGGTTCGCGCCCGCGTGCGCGATGGGTAAGTTCAAAAACAAGCTGCCGGATTTATCCGGCCAGGGGAAACCGGGCGCGCCGCTGAAACTGGCGGGAAGCGTCGAGGGCGGCGAGGTCGGGGCGGGGCAGTTGTTCGTTTTTCAGGGCGAGGATGCGGAACTGTTCCCGCTCGTCGTCGGCGAAGAGTTGAAGGGCGCGTTGCTCGTCGGCGACGGCAAGTTATCGGAAGAGAAGCGGCGCGGCATCGGCGAATTTTGTCTGGAGTTGGCGATGCCGCTCGAAGTGTTGCGCCTGCGCGAAGAGTTGGAGCGCAGCCTGCGCGCCTCTTATCACCTGCAAGCCTTCACGCAGCAAATCAACGAGGTCGAACCGGCGGAAGCCTACGCGGCCATCCTGCGCCATTCGACCGAACTGCTGCGCTCGGAACGCGGCTCGCTGCTGCTGTTCGATGAGGCGTCGAATGAACTCGAAGTGAAGGCGGCGGTCGGGCCTCGCGCCGAAGTGACGCAGGACGAGCGCGTGCGCCTGAGCGAGAGCGTGTCGGGCGCGGTGTTGCTCGACGGACGCCCGCGCGTGGTGCGCGACCTCACGGCCACCGAGATGCACCGCGCCCCGGCGGAGCGCAAGTACAAGACCGATTCTTTCATCAGCTACCCGATCATCACGGGCGGCCGCAAAGTCGGCGTCATCAACATGACGGACAAGGCCGGCGGCGAGCCTTACAACGAACTCGACCTGCACCTGTTGGAGACCATGGTTCCGCAGATGGCGCTCGCGCTCGACCGCGCCGGCTGGCATCAGAAGGCGACGCAGTTTCAGTTGCTCTCCATCACCGACCCGTTGACGGGTCTGCTCAATCGCCGCTATCTCGAAGAGCGTCTGGGGGAGGAGTTCGAGCGTTCCAAACGCCATCGCTTCCCGATGAGCTTTTTGATGATCGACATCGATAATTTCAAGGAGTATAACGACCGCCACGGCCATCAGGCGGGCGACCTCGCCCTGGAGATCACGGCTCAGTGTTTGAAGTCCGCGCTGCGCTCGGCCGACGTGGCCTCGCGCTACGGCGGCGAAGAGTTCAGCATCCTGCTGCCGCAGACGAGCGGCACGGAAGCCCTCGTCATCGCCGAACGCATCCGCAGCCGCGTCGAGAAATCTTCCTACCCGCATCGCGAGAGCCAGCCGGGCGGGGCTGTCACCGTCAGCATCGGCATCTCGGCTTTCGGGCCGAAACTCGAAACCCCTTCCAGCATCATCGGCGCAGCCGACCACGCGCTCTACGTCGCCAAGAGTCGTGGCAAAAACTGCGTCGTCTCCTACGTCCCGCCCGTCAAAGACGCCTCCGCCATACCTCCCCGCGATGTCAACTGATAACCTCTTCAAGGCCGCCCCGGCCAAACGCATACTCGGCCGCATCGCCCCGGAAAATTTCATCGGGCGCAGCGAGCATTTACGCGAGATCACCGCGCTCGCCCCGGCCACGTCGCCCCGCAGCGGGCTGCTCGTTCACGCCGCGCCCGCCGCCGGAGCCTCGGAACTGTTGCGGCAAGCCTACGACAAACTCTTTCAGCAGCGCGGCGCGGCCTCGCCCGTCTATTTCGCCTTCACGCGCCACGAGCAGACGGTCGTCGCCGCCGCGCGCCGTTTCCTCCACACGTTCCTGACGCAACTCGTCGCGCACCGGCGCGCCGACGCCTCCTTCGTCAACGCGCCGCCCGCCCTGCGCGATTTGATCGACCTCGCAGACCCGTCAGACTACGAATGGATTGAGCGTCTGGTGATGACTTACGAGCGCACGCGCGAGGGCGGCGACGAACTCGCGCTCGTGCGCCTGTGCTTCGGCGCGCCCGCGCTCGCGGCCGCGCGCGGGGCGCGCTCGGTCGTGCTGTTGGACGAGATTCAGAACGTCGAAAAATTGGGGGGCGAAATTGAACTCGGCAACGAGATCGCGCAGGTGTCCATGCACGGCGAGGTGCCGTTCGTGCTGTGCGGGCTGCGCCGCGGGCTGCTCGACGAGTTGAGCGGCGGAAACGCGCCGCACCGCTTCGACGGCTTCGGCACGATCCACCTCGAAGGCTTGAAGGAGGCCGACGCGCGCACGCTCGTCGAGCGTCTGGCCTTCACCGAACGCGTCTCCATCAACGACGAGACGCGCGATCTCATCGTGCAACTGTTCGGCGGCAGCCCCTTCTATATCGCCTCCTTCATGTACTCGGCGCACCGCGACAACGTCTCGCTCACGAGTTTTCTCGAATGTCAGAAAATCTACGTGGACGAGATTTTGGGCGGGCGCATCAATCGCCGCTTCAACTCCATCCTCGAAGAGGTCACGCCCTCGCACACGACGCGCCGCGCGCTGATTCGATTGCTGCACGACGCGGCGACGAACGCCGGAGGCAAATCGCCCGTGGAGGCCTGGCGCAGGCGTCTGGAACTTGAGCCGGACGAACTATATCCTCTGATGTTCGCCCTGCACGTGCGCGAACTCGCCAGTTTCAACGCCACCTTCATGGAGATCGGCACGGAGAACCTCTGGCGCGATTACCTGCGCGCGAGCTACCGCCTGCAAGTCGCCGCCGAACCGCGCGCGCTCGTCGTGGCCGACACGCTCGTCGAGACGTTGAAACGCGCGCCGCAGACCATGGCGCGGCATTACCGTCGCGCCGCCGCGCTCAACCTGCGCGAACTGCTCGCGCGCTTCGACGCGCAACGCGTCGCCGCCAGCCTGTTGCATTACGACCGCTTCAGCCGCATCTATCGCGGCATCGAGACCGAAGAGATCGAACTCGGGCTTGACGCCGAGACCGATTTGATTCGCCTGCCGCAAATCGTCCACGCGTCGAGTTGCGCCGCGTTCCACCCGGCGATGCTGCTCGTCTGCGACGAGGAACGCTGCGCCGTCGCGCATGGCTTCGACGCCATGCCCTACACCGACGCGAACGAGGTCGTCTGGCTCACCGCCGAGATCGATTCCAAACTCGAAGCGGGTCGCGCCGTGACCGAAGTTTGGTGCGACCGGCTGGCGCAGGTCGGCGCGTCCTGCGGCTTCAAACGTTTCAAGCTGTGGTTGGCCGCCCCGGAAGGGTTTTCGGCGGAGGCTTCCGAACTGTTGAACGAAAGGGGCGCGTTCAGTTCGAGCCGCCAACAACTCGAACTCCTGACCGCGCGCCTCAGTCCCGAAGCGGCGGGCGGCGCGGGCGCGGTGGCGGGCGCGGATGCGCCGGACGAATTCGAGATGGTGATCCCGATGGGCAGCGACACGGAACTGATCGCCGCGCACACCGTCGAGCAGATCGCGCGCCGTCTGGACTTCCCGGCCGAGGCCATCAACCAGATCAAAACCGCCCTGATCGAGGCGTGCATCAACGCCGCCGAGCACAGTCTCAGCCCCGACCGAAAAATTTATCAACGTTTTCGTCTCGAAAGTGATAAATTAGTCGTCACGGTATCAAGCAGGGGTCTCATCGTGCCCTCCCCCACGAACGCCGGCGCCAACGGCAACGACGCACGAGAAGAGAATAACGGCCGCCGCGGATGGGGTCTCAAACTGATTCGCACTCTGATGGACGAAGTCGAGTTCGAGCGGGTTGACGACGGAACACGCCTCCGCATGACGAAGTACCTACACCGCTAGAAGGGTCGTAACAAAATGGTTGACTCGCACGACCGCTCGCCGGTGCGCTCCGAGCGCAGCGGCGACATTGCCGTCATTTACGCCAGCGACTATCTCAACAAGTTGAGCGGCGAACGCATCGAGCGCGAATGCCGCGCCGCGCTCGCCGTGGGCTGCCGCGCGCTCGTCGTTGACTTCAAAAATACCGGACTCGTCAACAGCATCGGCGTCTCGATCATGCTCGGCGTGATCGACGCGGCCGAGCGCGCGCGCGCGCCGCTCGTCTTCTCGAACGTCAACGCGCAGGCGGCGCAACTCTTCGAGATACTCGGCCTGACGCTGCACGCCTCGCTGGCCGCCGACGAGCAAGCCGCGCTGCGCCTGCTGTCGGACGTGAACCTGCCCGAACACCGCCCTCTCGCGGTCGGCAAACATACTTGAGCTGATGTCTGAGCAAACGACCAAACTGATCCACGCCTTCTCCGCGCTCGCCGACCTCGGCGAAGAACTCGCCGACACGCGCGACTTCGAGGAGATGGTGCGCACCACGCTCCACGTCGTGCTTGGCGCGCTCGGCGTCCGCCGGGGCGCGGTGGCCGAGTACCTGCCGGGCGAGGACGCGCTGCGCTTCGTCGCCGCGTGGGGCTTGGGCGAGGAGGAGCCGCCCGCGGTGCTGCCGTTCGCGGCAGCGAGCGCGGAGATGTTGTCCACCCCGCACCCGCGCCCGCTGTCGTTGTCCGAGACGGACAGCCGCGAACTCCTGCGACTCCAATTCGGCGAGCCTCTCATCGAGATGTTCGGCGAATTCCGTCTTCATCTCGCCGTGCCGCTCGTCGTGCATAAGAAGTTCGTCGGTTTGATCCTGCTCGGCGACAAAGCGACGGATGAGCAGTTCACGGCGTATGAGAGGGAAGTGGTGCGCACGATGGCGCGCCACATCGGCGTGGGGATTTTTAACCACCGGCTGCTGCGCGAGGTGGAGCAGCGGGCGGAGGAGTCGCGCGGCCTCTACGATAACCTGCGCACCATCTACCGCGACACCGTGCGCGCCTTCGCCGCCGCCATCGATTGCAAGGACAAATACACGCAGGGACATTCGGAGCGCGTCGGCAAGTACAGCGAGATCATCGCGCGCGAGATGGGTTGGAGCGAGGAACAGGTCGAGGGCATCGCCGTCGCGGGCTACCTGCACGACATCGGCAAGCTCGTCGTCGAACGCGACATCATCAACGCGCCCTACAAAATCGACGCCAAACAGTCGTCCGAACTCAACCGCCACCCCGCCGCCGGTTACGAAATACTCTCGCCCATCAAACATCCCTACGCCGACATCCCGCTGATGGCGAAATATCACCACGAGCGCATCGACGGGCGCGGTTACCCGGAAGGTTTGACCGGCGACCAGATACCGCCCGGCGCGAAGATCGTCGCCGTGGCGGACTCGTTCGACGCGATGACGACCGACCGCACCTACAAGCGGCGCAAAGTTTTCACGGAGGTGATCGAGGACTTTCGGAAGAACGCGGGCAAGCAGTTCGCGCCGGAAGTGCTGGCCGCGCTCTGCCGCGCGATGTTGAAGGAAGTGAACGGCGAGACGAAAGAGCGGCTGATGATGAAACTGCTAGGCCGCGGCTATCTCGAACCCGAAGAGAGCCGCCCGCTCCTCATCCAACTCATTGCTGAACTGGAGTCAGGCGCGTCGCGCGCCGCCGGGAGCGTCTAGACGCTCGCTTCACGCCAGGGAATACATCGAGGGGCAGCGGAGATGTCCGCTGCCCCTCGTGGTCTGTCGTGGTCGTGTGTTATTGAGCCGCGGGCGTGCAGGCGGGGCCGAGCAGTGCCTCTTTCTTCAAGCTGATGATAGGATGCTGGTCAGCCTCCGCGTTCAACTCAAGCCACTCCTGATACTCGGCGGGCAACGACGCATCCGCGAAGATCGCCTCGACCGGGCACTCCGGCACGCAGGCGTCGCAGTCGATACAAGTTTCGGGGTTGATGTACAAACGATCCGGCAGTTCGTGGAACGCTTCGACGGGGCAGACGGCCGCGCAGTCAGTGTATTTGCAATCAACGCAGGCCTCGGTCACGATGTAGGTCATCGTCAGTCGGTCTCCTCAGATCAATTCAGCTCAAATAACTTCTCAGCGCGGCTGGATGCGCAGGGTGTAGCTGCAAATCTCGATCTTGTCGTCGGGCACGACGGGCACGCTTTCGTCGCGCGGCGCTTCAATGCCGGAGACGAGCGTCGAGTTGCGGCCTTTGGCCGTCAGCCAGTATTTGCCTTCGGGGTCGCGCGAGAGCGTCGCATGGACGCGGCTCACTTCCGGGTCGCCCTTGATCGGCAAATCGACCGCCGTGGTCTTCGAGCCGCGCCCGATGGTAATCTCCGGCTTCGTGATGGGCACGACCGTCTGTCTGACGCCGCCCCGCCACAATTCGACCGCGTACAATTCGACGATCCGCGGGCTGACGCGCGTCACCTCGCTCTCCGGCGATTCGGTTTCCAGAACCTCGTTCACGTCGGGCGTCGTCGCCGCGCCGATCTCAGGTGCGGCGGCGGGGCGCGCCGTCACCATCGTGTGGCCGCTCTCGGTCGCGTCCCACACGGGTTGCACGCGAAACTGCCCTTTCTCCAGAGTGCCGTCCACGCGCAGTTCGACGGCGAAAGATTTCGTGGCGAGCTGCGTCGAGCCGCTCAACTCGCGGGCGCGTTCCGAGAGCACGTAGAAAAGCCCCTGTTCCAGCCCGCGCCGCTTCTCGCCCTGCCAGTCCTTGTCGTCCTCGCCGCTCAAATAGACGATGTACTCGGGCGGGATGTAAGTTTGCCCGCCGGGCGGCGTGAACATCTCGCGCTGCATCACGATCTCGATCTCGCGCGCGACCTTCACCAGAAACTCTTCCCAGACGCGGCGCGGTTTCGCCTGCTCGTCAACAGAAGCGAGCGGGTCTTCCTCGCCGTCGCCATCGATCCACTTGCGAATGGATTCCAGTATGCTCACGTTTCAACCCCTCTCGATCATTCACCGCACAAGCTGAATTTGAATAAACCTATCTTAACCGCGTTCCGTCGAGCCAGCCACGGTCGGCGGACTCTTCGGTAATTCTGGGAAAGCCCCTCTGCATTATTTCCACCTCGCACCAATTACCGTTCACCTGTAGGACGCGCACGCGCGAACCGCCCTCCACCTCGCCGATACGGTTATAAGTTCGGCCGGGGCCGGTGCGCAAGTTTACATTAGTCGTGGTCAACATCTCACGCCCGGCTTGCAGGCTGCCGGGATTCGCGGCGGGCGCGCCCCCGGTCGTCGTCGCCGCGCGGGTGGCCGCGCTTCTTTGCCGACTCCGCACCTGATATTGGATGCCGAGCAGCAGCAGGGCGAATCCCGCCAGCAGCAGCACCGCGACGATCCAGGGGCGCGCGTGTTCCGTAAACCAGGTCTTGCGCGGCATCAGCGAAACGCGCTCTTTCGGCGTCGGCTCCAGGTTCTGCTGCGGTTGCGGCGCGGAACGTTGCAACTGCCGCTCGCGCGGCGAGGCTTCGGCGATGGCCGGTTCCAGCCCGTGCGCCTGTGGCGCGGGCGGTTGCGCCAGTGCGACGGGGACGACGATGCGCGGGCGCACTTTCGCGCCGCCCACCTGTCGCGGCTGCTCGTCGGGGCGTTCAAACTGTGCGGGCGACGGTTCCGGCGGCAGCGGCGCGAGGCGTTGGCTATGACCCTTCACCTGCGTGAGGGCGCGCGTCTCTTCGCCGTTCGGCTGCGCCAGCAGTTGCGTCTTCGGCATCAACGCGTCGCTCAGTTCGTTCCAGAACTCGCGCACGCTCTGGTAACGCTTCGCCGGGTTCGTCTCCGTGCCGCGTCTGAGCACGCGCAGCACGAACGACGCCCACGGCGCACCGGCCATCTGTGCCGGCAAATCCGTGATCGGTCTTTGCGAGAAGCGGCGCGGGGCTTCGCCGGTCAGCAGCATGTAGGCCGTTTTGGCGAGCGAGTACACGTCGGCCGCCGGGGTCAGTTGCGTCACCGGACTCGTGAGCGAACCCGTGCCGTAGACGCCCGCCTGCATCAGCGGGTGATGCTCCGGCGCGGCGTACACGTCAGTTCCGACGCGCGTGATCAAGCCCTCTCCGGCCTCGATCTTGGCGACGCCGAAGTCGGCGATCTTGACGACCTCGCGGTCGGCCGTGAGCAGCAAATTCTGCGGCTTGATGTCGCGGTGAATCACTTCGTGCTCGTGCGCGTGCGCGAGGCCGTCGCAAATTTGATCGAGATAGTAGAGCGCGCGGTCGAGGGCGAGCGGCTGGCTGCGGCACAGGGCGGCCATGTCGCCGCCGGGCAGGTATTCGAGCACGAGATAGTGGAACGTTTGCCCGGCCATGTCGATGGCCGTGCCGTGACCGAGGCGGTTGATGATGTTCGGGTGGCGCACGCGATCGAGCGCGACGGCCTCGTTGCGGAAATTTTCGATGAGCGTGTGTTCGAGTTCCTCGTCGATCGAGCCTTGCAGGAAAAGATTGAGAGCTTTGATGACGACCATCTGCGGCGAGCCGCCCCCGGCCGCCGCATCGCGCGCCAGGTAAACTTCGGCATAGCTGCCGCGCCCCAGACATTCGAGAATGTCGTAGCGGCCGTCGAGCCTGCACTGTTGAAGTTTCAGTTCACTCATGCGTCAGAGCTACTTCTACTCAAAAACCATCCTGCTCAAGAGACGTTGACCCCGGCCGCCCTTAACGCTCCGGCGCGGGCACGGTGTCGATCGAAGGGACGGTGGCCGCGCCCGTCCCCGCATCTTCGATGACGCTTCCGAACGAATCGGATGCAAGACGCATCGCGTCCGCGTTGTTCGCGCGCAGCGCGGCGGCGGCTAGCGCGAGGCGCGTGTCGAGGCGGACGGGGTCGCGGCCGGGCGCGCGTTGCGCGTCGATCCGGTCATTGGCGCGCTTCAAGGCTTCGACCGCCTCGGGATACTTGCCGGAGAGAAAGAGCGCGCGGCCGTAGAGCGCGAGAAAGACCGAGTCGCCCGAGTCCAGCGGGCGGCCGCCGTTCTCGACCGCCATCCGCTGCGCCTCCGCGCCCGGCGACAAGTCAACCGCCGCCCTGAGCCGCGTGTAGGTGTCGTTGATGTTCAGTTCGCTGGCGGGCGTAGGGGTCGTGGCGGCCGCCGTCGCCGCCGGGGCGGGCTGATTATCGCCGACGGTCGCCGCCGCTTCCGGCCTCACCTGGCTCTGTTGATAACGGATGCCGCCGTAGAAGGCGGCCGCCGATGCGACGAGGAGTAATAACAGGACGCCGAGCCAACTGCTCGCGCGGCCGGTCGGGCTGCGACGCGCCGTTTCCACCGGCCGGGGCTGCGCTTCGGGGGCGGTCGCGGCGGGGGCGGCCTCCTCCGTGTTGATGCGCAACTTGCTGTTGCCCGCGCGCGGCGCGGCGCTGGAATCGGGCAGGCTATGCGAGGCCGACGTGGTGAGCGGATTTTGAAACCGCGGCTGCGACGCGGCGACGTTGTGCAACTGTCCCACGCCCGCGGCGGCCGGCGACGTGCGCTCGGTCAGGAGCGTGCGCTCGTCGTCTTCGACGGCGGCGGCAACCGTGGGCGTGCCCGTTGCCGACGGGCGCGCCGGTGCGCCGATGCGGACGACGACCGCTGTCAGATTGTCTTCCGCGCCACGTTCGTAGCAGCGTCGCTTCATCTCTTCGCAAGTTCCGTCGAGCGAGTCGCCGCCGCGCAGGAGCGCGGTGATCTCTTCGTCGGGGATGTGGCGCGTGATGCCGTCGGAGCAGAGCAGGAAGATCGTGCCGTCTTCAACCTCCATCGTCTTCATGTCAACTTCGACGGCCTGCTCCGCGCCGAGCGCGCGGCTGATGACGTTGCGGCTCGGATGATGCGCCGCCTGCTCGGGCGACATGCGCCCTGCACGCACCTCTTCCTCCACCACCGAATGATCCTCCGTCTCGCGTTCGAGCCGCCCGTCGGGGTGCATGCGGTAGAGGCGCGAATCGCCGACGTGGCCGATGGTGGCGCGGCGGCCGTCGAGATGGAGCGCGACGATGGTGGTCGCCATCATCGAGAGTTGCCGCTGCTCGTGCGACATCTGGTAGATCGAAGCGTTGGCGCGCTGGATGGCGATCTCCATCAGGTCTTCGATGTCGTCGCCGTCCTGATGATGACGGAAGGCTTCGCCGAGCACTTCGACGGCGGTTTGCGAGGCGACTTCGCCCGCCTGCGCGCCGCCCACGCCGTCGGCCACGGCGAAGATGCGCCGCTCCGCGTCAACGAGCATCGAGTCCTCGTTGAGCGGCCGCTTCTGGCTCAGTCCGCGGTCGGTGACGGACGCGATTTCGACTCTTACTTCGGCCTGTTGTTCACTCATTCAACAGCCTCCGGGATGAAAGGTTCGCCGCCGCTGGCGCGGGGCGTCTGGACTTGCGGGCGCGCTTGCGTGGAAGCCGCGGCGGCGTCGCGCGCGTTGCGATTGGAGAAGGCCATCAACATGCCGAGCATGGCAAAACTCGTGATCAAACTGAAGCCTCCGTGGCTCACGAACGGGAGCGTGATGCCCGTCATCGGCAGCGCACGCGTGATGCCGCCGATATTGACGAGGGCTTGAAAACCGATGAAGGCGGTTAAACCCGCCGAGCAGAGTTTGGTGAACATGTCGCGCGCGTCGATGGCCGTGCGCATCCCCGCATTGACGAACACGATCAAGGCCAGCATGACGAGCGCGCCGCCCGCGAGTCCCAACTCTTCGCCGATGGCGGCGTAGATATAATCGGAGTCGGCGACGGGGATCACTTCGGCGAAGCCGAGTCCGAGGCCGCGGCCGGTGAGTCCGCCGGACGCGATGCCGAAGGTGGCCTGCGCCGGTTGGAAGGCGATGCGGTCGAACCACACATCGACGTTGACGGTATCGCGCATGGTCTCGCTCGATTCGGCGAGTTCGCGCATGCGGCCGTCGCGCGCGAGCGCGTCGTCGTAATCTTTCTTCCACCATTCCTCATTGGGTGAGGGCGGGTTGAAGCCGTCGAGCCAGAGGTGAAAACGCTGCTTGATGCGCGCCGGGAGCGCGGCCTGCACGGGGCGCGAGAGCGTAGGCAGGAGCGGCACTTTCTCCTGCACGTTCGGCGGCAGGGAGCCTGCGACGAGCACGCCGATGACGAGCACGACCGAGCCGACGAAGACGAGCAATTGCGGCCAACGCCGCACCGCCACGAGGTAGAGCGTCGCGTATGCGCCGCTGAACACGAGCATCTGCCCGAAGTCTTTCAGGGCGAAGAAGGGGATGAAGGGAATCAACGCCATCACGACGAGCGGGATGATGGCCTGCGCGCGGGGCATGCCCCAGTAAGTCTTGGCGAGGTCGCGGTAGTAGGCGGTCAGGATTCCGGCGAAGCCGAGCAGGAAGGGAATCTTCGACGGTTCCCACGGCGTCATGTTCCCGAGCGCCTTGCCCGCGCTCGACGTGATGACGGCCGCCACCAGCGGCACGAGCGTGATCAGCACGATGATAAAGGAATGCCGCTGCACCCAGTTGAGAAAACTGTCGCGCATGCAAAAGTGGAAGGCGACGGCGAAGGCCAGGAAAGCGAGCACGGGAATCCACGTGAAACCGGAGGCGAGCACGCGGCCGATCGTCACGTCCGACTGTTGCTCGGCCTGACTGAGCAACTGTTGTTCGACCTGCTCGCGGTTGGTCGAGAAGCCGAGCATCTTCTTCTTGTCGTCGTCGTAATACTTATTGATGAAGCGCAGGCGTTGCACCTGCGTCTTCTCGGCGCGCGCCTCCGCCTTATTGCGCGAGCCGTATTCGGGGTCGCTGTAGAGGCGATACTGGACGAGCATGCCGAGCGAAAAGAGCAGGATCGCCGTGGTGTACAAAGCCCAGTTGCCGCGAAACTTCATTCGTCGCGCGAGCCACAGCACGAGGAAGAAGATGGGCAGGTAGAGCAGCAGGTCGCGCACCGCGCTCACGGTCGAAGGCTGGTAGCCGCGCAGCAAGGCGGCGCGCGTCACCGCCACGTAGCCCGCGATCTGCAAGCCGACGATCAGCAGCAGGATGAAGAGATGTGTCGAGGCACGGTTTTTCATAAATGTCGGGCGAGACCTTCAACACCGAAACGGAGAGCACACGGAAGCGGCGCGGCGAGTTGAACCATCTGAAACTTCAGATTTGAAATGTGCAATTCCAGATTTGAAATTTGAAACTTCAACTTTGAAATGTGCAATTCCAGATTTGAAATGTGCAATTTCAGATTTCAAATAATCCGTCGCTTTCCTCTGCGTCGCTTCCAGCGCGTTCTCCATGTCTGCGGTGATGAAGTTCTTCATCTTAAGTCGTACTTGAACGTAAATCCTTTAACGTAAATCCCCAATCATGACGACGAGCGGGCTTATTGCCTGGCCGCGACCGCGCGGGGCGTCGGCCTCGGCTGCGCGGGGCGCGGCGTCGTCGGCGACTGTCCGGGTCGCGGGGGTGTCGCCTGTCCGGGACGAGCCTGCGGTTGACGGTCGCCGGGCTGCGCCTGCGGCGGCGTCGTGCGCGGCGACTGTTGCTGCGGCTGTTGTTGTTGTTGCCCGGCGGGCGCGCCGGAAACTTGTCCGAGCAGCCCTAAATCTTTCGCCTTCAGCACGAGCGCGGCGGCGATGGGCGCGGCGGCCTTCGAGCCGTAGCCGCCGCCTTCGACGATGACGGCGATGGCGAGCTGCGGGTAGTCGAGCGGCGCGATGCAGAGAAACCAACTGTCAATGCGCTTCTCTTCGGAAATCACGATCTGGCGGTATTCGCGGATGACGTTGCCGCGCCGGTCGCGCTCGTACTTCTTGACCGTCTTCGGCTCGCCCGTCTTCGGGTCGTATTCGGGCACGTCCTTTTGCGCCGTGCCGGTCTTCCCGCCCGAGGTGATGCCGGCGGCAAGCACGGGGCCGAAGACGCCGCGCGCCGTGCCCGACGCGCCCTGGGTGACGAGTCCCATGATGCGACGCATATCGGCGGCCTTGTCCGGCGAGACGACCTGATTGAACACGGCGGGCGGCTGGTTAAACTCGATCTTCGGCTTCATCAGCTTGCCTTCGAGATTGGCAATGGCCGCGGCGGAGAGAGCCATCTGAAACGGCGTCATCTGTCCCGCATACCCTTGCCCGAAACCTTCGATGGCGAGATCGTAGGGACGCATCTTCGCGCCCGTCACGATGGTGGCCTCGCTCGGCGCGAGGGCGCGCGCGAGAGCCGTGTTGCTGGCGTTCCAGATTTCCGGCTGGCGGCGCGCGCGCGTCGCCTCTTCGGGCGTATCGTAGGCGCCGATCCCGATGAGTTGCGCGGCGTGCCGCAAACGATCCACGCCCATCTTCACGGCCGCCTGCGCGAAATACTGGTTACAGGAAACTTCATAAGCCTTGTCCACGCCGATGTGGCCGTGGACTTCAGCCGGGCCTTGATCGTCGTAGATGACTTTCGCGCCGGGCTGCGCGTAGTAGCCGCCGCCGCTGCAAAGGTATTTATCGTTCTGCGTTCCGGCGAGATACTGCGCGATCATGGTGACGGTCTTGAAGGTCGAGCCGGGAATGTAGTAGCTGCGGAGCGCGCGATTGAGGAGAGGGCTATCGCGTTTGTCGGCGTCGAGCTTGATCCACGTCGCCTCGTCCTGCACCTCGGCGAGCGTGTAGGAGGGGTTGCTGTACATGGCGAGCACTTCGCCCGTCTGCGGGTTCAGGACGACCACCGCGCCGTGGCGGTCGCGCAACTGCTCGACGGCGGCCTTCTGCAATTCGCTGTCAATCGTCAGCCTCACGTCGAGATTCGCGGGCTGCTTGATGTCGCGCTCGAAAAGCACGTCGATGGCTTCGGGGGCTGCGCCGCTTTGCACGCCGAAGAGCGCGCGCTCGATGCCGGCGTCGCCGCGCTCCGAGCCGAACAACTGCGCCATCTCGCGATCCAACGGATACTCGCGCACGATGCGCCCGTTGTCGCCGCGCCGGTAGAAAGCCAGCGCGTTCTCAAGTTTGCCGGAGCGATCCAGAATCCAGCCGCGCAGGGTTGATTCCGAGAGTCGCCGGTTGCGCAAATCCTTGTAGTTGAGGTCGGAGAAACGGTCGTTGCGCTCCTCCGCATACTGCGCCCAGTAGACGTGGAAGCCGAAGACGGTGAGGGCGAGAATGAGAAAGACCCACCGCAGCGCGTAGAGGCCGCGATTCGTGGAAGTTGCGCCGAGCCGCTGTCTCACTTCCGTCGGCAAATCGGCGGACGCGACCGAGGCCAGAGCCGAACGCCGTCGCCGCATCCCGAACAGGAGCGACAGCCCGAGCAGCAAAATCATCAACGCCAGCCCCGCCACGTAAATCAAACTCAACATCGCGGGCTGCTTCTCAGGAATGACTTCAAGAAACATAATTTTTAAGTGACAAGTGACAAGTGACAGGCGACGGGATTAAGACGAAGTTTTTGTTTTCAACTCGTCGCCCGTCACTTGTCACTTGTCACTGCTTTCTAAATCTGACCTCGACATCGCCGAAGCCGACGACATCGCCGTCTTCGAGTTGGCGCGCTTCACCGTAATTGATGCGCCTGCCGTTTATAAACGTTCCGTTTACCGAACCTGTGTCGGAAACCAGCAGAGTGCCTTCGCGGTTCATCAGGATGGCGGCGTGAATCTTGGAGACGCTCGGGTGCGGCAGCGACAGGTCGCAATCCGTCGCGCGCCCGACGCTCAGGCGTCTGCCGCCCGGTTTGAAGTAGAGCGTGCTCTCCTCCGATTCCTTGCCGACGTTGATGCGTGCGTGAATCGTGACGTTCTTCGGCGCGCCGGGAGACGCAGGCACGGCCACACCCGCCGCGGCGCGCGCGCGCTCCTCATCCTCGCGCTGCAACTCTTCCTCGAACGCCCCGTAGCTCGGATCGACGGCGATGCCCGTGGTGAAAATATCGACGAGCGTTTCCACCTCGACGGGCGCGAGCGTGTGGAGGCGTTGGTTGTTGATGTGGTCGATGGCCGCGGCCAGCACTTCGTTCTCCAACTCTTTGACCGCTTCGGGCGGGGCTTCCGAATGCGTGCCCCATTCGATCTTGAGTTTCATCAGATGCGGGGCGATGCGCCCGCCGCGCCGCGAATCGTCGCGCACGCGTTCGTCGATCAGACGGTTCATGCGTTCGATGAGGCGGGTCGTGGTGAAACCGCTCTGCGGCTCGACGGCGCGACCGAGCGAACGATCTACCACCGCGCCGACGCGATCCAACACGCGGCGCAACAGACGCTCGGCCAACGCTTCGTCGCGTTTCGGCACGCTCTCTTTTTTCTCTGTCTTGTCCATGCGAATCTATACGTCAACACACGCCAGCCCGGTTCGGTTAGTCAAAACTCTGCTTAGAATAAACTACGGACGCAAAAAGTGCGCGACGCGGGGGAGGGGATTGTAAATATTTTAAGTCGCCGGCTATTTTAAGGGGAAACGGCGAAAAGTAAAAAGGGGAAAGGCCGAAGCCGTGCGTTCGGGGGCAATCTTCACGTCCCCGCATGGTTCCGGCGCGGCGGCCGGGAGCGTCCGACCGGCGCGTCTAGAGCGATGACGGCTCCTCCGTTTGCGCTCTCTGGCGCGCGGCTTCGTAGAGTATCACGGCGAGCGCGACGGCGACGTTGAGGCTTTCAACGGGCGGCTGCATGGGGATGCGGATGCGCTCGGCGGCGGCGCGGATTTCCGCCGGGTCGAGTCCCCCGGCTTCCGCGCCCATCAGGACGGCGCGCGCGCCCGTCCACACGAGCGCGGTGTGAATTTGCGTCGCGGCGAGGTCTGCGCTCACGGTGCGGATGCCGCGTTCGTCGCACCACGCGACGACCTCCGCGAAACTCGCGCCCGTCCACAAGGGCAGACGGAAACTCGACCCCATCGCGCCGCGCAAAGATTTCGGCGAGAGCAGGTCGGTTGTCCCGGCCGTCGCCACGACGCCCGCCGCGCCCGCCGCTTCGGCCACGCGCAGCATCGCCCCGGCGTTCGCGGGATTATTGATGCGATGCAGGACGACGACGAGCGGGTTCGGATGAAGCGACTTTTCAAACGTCGTGCGATCCGTCTCGAACCGTCGAGCCAGCACGACGATGCCCTGCGGGGTTTTCGTGTCGCCGAGCGAGGCCAACACCTGTTCGCCGACGAGCGTGAAGCGCGGGTTGAGTTGTTTCAGCGCATCGAGCACGCGCGCGGCGCGTGCGTCCGCGGCAAACTTCTCCGTGTAGAGCACATCTTCGCAAGCGAGACGCGAGCGCGCGGCCTCTTCGCACAGGCGCAAGCCTTCGATAAAGAGCGAGCCGGGCGACGCGCCTTTGCTCGCGGCGCGCGCGCGCTGGATGAGAGGATTGTGACGGCTCGTGATCATGCCATTCCCGGCGGGCGGGTTTTCGATCTTGCCCCGGCGCGTTTATGATGAAATCCCTTTGCCGCCACGCTGCGCGGGGCACGCGCGGCGGCGCAAAATTTTCCGTGGCGGTTAATTCTAGGGAGAGTCATTGTAAATGAAGAGACGCGTGCTCGTGGCCGTTGACGATCTTTTTTTCGCCGCGAAGATTCGCACCACGGCGGAACATCTCGGCGTCGAGGCGGTGTTCCCGCGAAGTCTGGACGCGCTCGACGCGGCGGCGCGGGAAGGTGCGCCCGCCCTCTTTATCGTCGATCTGCATTTGCAGCGTTACGATCCCTTCGCCGTTGCGCGCCTGCTCAAGGCGGACGAGGCATGGCGCGAGACGCCGCTCGTCGGGTTCTTTTCCCACGTCCAGGTCGAGTTGCAAAGACGCGCTGCGGGCGCAGGCTTCGACCACGTGCTGCCGCGCTCGGCCTTCACCAAACGCCTGCCGGAAATTTTGCAGGGACGAATCTAGGCCGTTATCTGCTACACTTCGCGCGCCCGTTCCCACGGGCGCGCCGCACGCCCCGACGTAACGTTAAAGCCATCAAGCGCGATGTCGCATCGCCGTCAATATAAAGATGAAACTCCAATCTTCGCTCCTGTTCAGTATCGCAATCCTGTCGCTTTTCGTCACGCCCGCGCGGGCGCAGACGGCGCAACCGGACACGAAGGCCGCCGCCGTCTCGAACGAGGTCGCGGATTTGTACGGTCGAGCCTGGGCGCATCATCAGGCGGAACGTCTCGGCGAGGCCATCGCGGCCTACCGTGAGGTGATCAAACGCGACCCCGCGCATCTGGGCGCGCGCAGCAATCTGGGCGTGGCTCTCGGGCAAAGCGAAAAATACGAGGAGGCGGTCGAGGCTTTCAAACAGGCCATCAAAATCAAGGCGGACGTGCCGGAGATGCACCTGATGCTCGGTAATTCTCTGGTCGGGTTGAAAAAAATCGACGAAGCGGTCGCTGCCTTCCGCGAGGCCGTGAGGCTCAAGCCGGACTTCTGGCTGGCCTACAACAATCTGGGCATGACCTATGCGCGGGCGGATCGTTTGGAAGAGGCCGCCGAAGCCCTCTCTCTCGCCCTCGCTAAATCGCCCGACAAGGCGATGATCTATCACAACCTCGGCCTCGTCTATCGCCGCGCCGGGAGGTTCGAGGCCGCGCTCGAAGCCTACAGTCAACTCTCCAAACTCAAGCCGGAACTGCCCTTCGTCTATCAGGAACTCGCGCAGATTTACGACAAGCTGGGAAGATTCGCGGAGGCCGTGGCCGCGTATAAACAGGCCATCGCCCGCAACAACTCGGAGACGCCCGCGCACTTCGGCCTCGCCCACACCTATTTCAAGACCGGACAATTCGCCGCCGCCATCGAATCCTTCAAACTCGTCGCGGCACAAGAACCCATGTGGGCTGAAGCCCTCTACATGATCGGCCTGAGTTATACGAAACTGGCGGATTATCCGAAGGCCATCGAACCGTTCACCGAGGCCGCGCGCCTCAAGCCCGAGTTCGTGGAGGCTTACGTCAAACTCTCGGCCACCTACGCTGCGCTCGGCCGCTACGGCGATGCGATCGAGCCGCTGCAACAATACGCGAAACTCAGGCCGCGCGACCCGGAAGCGCATTTTCATCTCGGCAACACCTACATGCTCGCCGGACAGTATGAGAAGGCGACCGAGGCTCTGCGCGAGGCTCTGCGCCTCCGGCCGGATTACCCGGAAGCGCAGGAGCGCGCCGGCATCGTGCAGCGAAGGATGGAGTTGTTGCCGCAGATTCAGACGTTGAAGCAGGCGGTGGAGGCCGCGCCGAACAACATCGAACAGCGCGAGAAACTGGCGCACTTCTACTACGCGGCCGGGCGATATGACGAGTCAATCGAAGAATACAAGCGGCTCGTGAAAGCGCGCCCCGACGATTACGAACTACACAACCAACTGGGCATCAGTTATTCGGAGTCGGGACGCAGCGTCGAGGCCATCGAGGCTTACAAACGCGCGGTCGAACTCAAGCCGCATCACGTTCTGTATTTGAGCCTGAGCAACTCCTATCGGCAGGCCGGGCGGATCGAAGAATCTATCGAGGCGTTGCGGAAGTCGGTCGAGTTGAAGCCGACGTTTGCGATGGCGCACTATTATCTCGGCACGGCCTACACCGCGCAGGGAAAGCACCGCGAGGCCGCCGAAGCCTTCGGGCAGGCCGTCAAGCACGAACCCACGAACGCCGAGTACAATCTCAAGCTCGGCCTCGCCTATCTCTATCTCGGCAACAAAGACGCCGCGATAGGGCAATATCAACTGCTCAAAACTCTGAACCCCGAAACCGCGCAGATACTCTATCGTTCGATCTACTGGTAGACCGACGCCGCGCTGCGCGCCTTCGTCTCTCAAAGACCGACGCCGAGCTGCGCGCCTCTCTCAAGCGACGGGCGCGGGCGCGACCACTTCGTGGATCGCGCGCACTTCCGTCACCAGTTGCTCATACTGTTCGAGCGTGAGCGCCTGCGCTCCGTCCGAGAGCGCGCGTTCCGGCTGGTCGTGGACTTCGATGATCAGGCCGTCCGCTCCCGTGGCGACTCCGGCGCGCGCCAGCGGCGTCACCATGTAGTTCTTGCCCGTGCCGTGCGACGGGTCGATCACGACGGGCAGGTGCGAGAGGCGCCTGACGGCGGGGATGGCTGCCAGGTCGAGCGTGTTGCGCGTGTGCTGCGCGAAGGTGCGGATGCCGCGTTCGCAGAGGATGACGTTGTAGTTGCCCTCGGCCATGATGTACTCGGCGGCGAGCAGCCATTCGTCGAGCGTGGCGGCGAGTCCGCGCTTGAGCAGCACGGGCAGCGGCGAACGACCGGCGCGCTTGAGCAGCGAGAAGTTCTGCATGTTGCGCGCGCCGAGTTGGATCACGTCGCCGTAGCGTTCGACCAGATCAACTCCGTGTTCGTCCAAAGCCTCCGTCACGATCTTCAGGCCGTAGGCGTCGCGCACGTCGGCCAGAATCCTCAAGCCCTCTTCGCCGAGACCCTGAAAAGCGTAAGGCGAGGTGCGCGGCTTATATGCGCCGCCGCGAAAGAAACGCGCGCCGCTGCGCCTGACGGCTTCGGCAATGGCGAAAGCCTGCGCGCGGCTCTCGATGGCGCACGGCCCCGCGATGAGCGCGAGTTCGTCGCCGCCGATGGCCGCATCGCCGACGCGCACCACCGTCTTCTCCGGTTTCAGATCAAGCGAGATCAATTTATACGGCTTGGTCACGCGAATCGCTTCGGCCACGCCGGGCAACGCCTCGAAGCGCGTCACATCGACCGCGCCCTGATTGCCCGTGACGCCGATGGCCGTGCGATTCGCGCCGGGCATCGCGTGCGCCTTGTATCCGAGTTCCGCGACGACGCGCACGACGTAAGCGACATCTTCCTCGGTCGCGTCGGCTTTCATAACGATCAACATATAAATTGCTCCAGGATGATGTTTGAGTGGGTGTTTAGCGGCAAACGCCGGGTGACGGGCAGCGACGAGCGTCGAGTTTAAACTCAAGGCTCTTTGTTCGTCACTATATTTTTACATTCTTTCGGGGACGCCGATGCCGAGCGTGGCGAGGGCAGCGGTCAGTTGGCGACGCACGAGGTCGGCGATATTGATGAGCACGATGCGGCGCGTCTCATGCTCTTCGGCGATGATGCGATGGCGATGGTAGAAAAGGTTGAACGACTTCGCGAGTTGAAAAGTGTACTTCGCCAGATAGGCGGGTTCGGCCTGCGCCGCGGCCTGCGCCGTCACTTCTCCCAAACGCGCCGCCTGCGTCAGCATCGACCACAGTTCGTCGCCACCCTCGCCCGCGAACACCTGTCTCACGGCTTCCGCGTCCGGTTCGCTTTCATCCAGCCCACGTGCGAATCCGCGCGCCCGCGCCAGTGTCTCCTCGTCCAACTTGCGAAAGATGGAATTGGCGCGCACGGCGGCATACTGGCAATAGGGGCCGGTTTCGCCCTCGAAGGAGAGAGCTTCTTTGAAGTCGAAGGCGATCAGGGAATTGCGCGTCCATTTCAATAAGAAGTAGCGCAGCGCGCCGGTGGCGATCGTGCGCGCCGTCTCGAATTTTTCTTCCGCGGAGAGTTCGGCGTGGCGCGTGTCCACTTCCTTGAGGGCGTTGGCCTCCAGGCGGTCGATCAGGTCGTCAACTTTCACGCCCAGCCCTTTGCGCCCGCTCATCTCGATGAACGGCCGCGCGCGGTCTTCCGCGCTCAACTCGAAGCCGAGTTCCTCGGAGGCGGCGGGCGAGAGCGCGACCATCTCGTATGACAGGTGGACGCTCGGCTCGCGCGCCAGACCGGGCACGACGGCCTGCACGCCGCGCTGCACGATCTCCTGCGTGTAGGATTGGCGCGAGTCGATGACGTTATAGACGATGCTGCCGCCGCCGAACTTTGGCGGCTGATACGCCACCCGCGCCTCGTCGGTCGGCGGTTGGCTCGTCGTCACCCAGACGACGTGGCCGTCCACGTATTGTTGAAACGGCTTATAGTAAAAATCGAGACCCAGCTCGCCGAGTTTCCAGAGTTGGTAGGCGATGTCTTTGCCCGCGTAGGTGACCGTGCCGTTCGAGCGGACGATGATCTTGTCGGCGTCGTGCTCGTCCGTTCCCGTGTGAGCATCGGAAGGCATCACCCAGCACCCGGCGTTGCGGCCTTCGGTTTCGAGGCGTATCGCGCCCGTCTCTTTCAGCCGCCCGAAGGCGCGCTCCCAGAAGCGCAAATGGAGGATTTCGGATTCGCGCGGCAACACGTCGTAGCGGATGCCGAGCCGCCCCATCGTCTGCAAATGGCATTCGACGATGCGCGTGGCGATGTAGTCGGCCAACTCGGCGGTCGGGTTGTCGCCCGCTTCGACGGCGTGGAGCGTGTCGCTTCGCAGTTTCAACAATTCCGGGTCTTCTTTGCTCTCCGCGTCGCCGCGCCGGTAGAAGAGTCCGACCTGCGCATACAAGTCCCAGCAGTAATAATCGAACGGCCTCTCTGCGGTCAGCGATGCGTCGAGACGGCGCACGTCTTCGAGCGTCATCCGCTCGATGTGCATGAAGCCGACGACCACGTCCGCCACCTGCACGCCCGTGTTGTCGATGTAGTTCTGCACCTCGACGGTCGCGCCCGTCGCGCGCAGCACTCGCACGAAGGTGTCGCCGAGCACGCCGTTGCGCAGGTGGCCGATGTGCGCCGCCTTGTTCGGGTTGATGTTCGTGTGTTCGACGATGATCTTCGACTTTTCGGTCGCGCTCGCCGTCGGCTGCGGGAGTTCGGCGGTCGCGTCTGACGAGACGACGAGGTGCTGCAAACTTTTCGCGCGGTCGTAAAAAACGTTGAGGTAGCCCGCGCCCGCCACTTCGACGCGCGCCACGCCCGCTTCCGACTCCAACGCCGCCTTCAACGCTTCGGCCACGGCGCGGGGGTTGGCTCGCTCACCCTTCTCCTGCTTGAGTCGTTTGACTACCTCGAACGCGACGGGGAAGGCCACGTCGCCGAGTTCCGTGCGCGGCGGTATCTCGCCCTGCACCGGCGGGAACGAGACGAACTTCTCCTCAATCGTGCTTCGCACGCGCGCGCTCAGTCGTTGTTGGAGTTCAAGCAGATTCAATGATGCGGTTTCCTCATCTCGCGTTGATGAAAGCGGCGACCCTGTCTCGCCCCGTGCGATTCGCGCGTCGCGCTGAAAAAGAGAGGAGTATAGCGCAGCGTCCGGGCGGTGGCTAATTGCGCCGAAACCTCTCCCCTTGACACTTCGTCGGTCGGCTCTGCTACCATCGCCGCCTGAATTCGATGCCGACCCAAATCGAGCCAACTTTGCTGAGTGAGTTGCGCGAGCGGCTGCGAAAGGCGCGCCGCGTCTTCGTCCTGACGGGCGCGGGCGTCTCCGCCGAGAGCGGCGTGCCGACGTTTCGCGGCGGCCAAACGGCCGTCTGGAAGGGAATGCCTTTCGACGTGATCTCTTCGGCCGGGATGCTCCGGCGCGACCTGCCCGCCGTCTGGGAGTGGTTCGATTATCGCCGCGATAGCTTGCGCGGCCTGCGGCCGAATCCCGCGCACCTGACGCTGGCCGCTTGGCAGCAAAAGTTTTCACGCTTCCGCCTCGCCACGCAGAACGTAGACGGCCTGCATCTCGCCGCCGGCTCGCGCGACGTGCTCGAACTCCACGGCAACATCTGGACGGCGCGTTGCCCGGCATGCGGCGCGCGCTCGTCTCTGCTCGACGAGCGCGGCGAGCGGGAACGGCCGCCCGTCTGCCCCGCGTGCGGCGAGGCGATGCGCCCCGACGTGGTGTTGTTCGGCGAGATGTTGCCCGCCGGAATTTTTGAACAGGCGGCGGAGGACGCGGCCGCGTGTGATCTCTGTTTCGTCGTCGGCACTTCGTCGATCGTCTATCCGGCGATGCGGTTGCCGGAGATCGCGTGCGACGCGGGCGCGTTTACGGTCGAGATCAATCCCGAAGCGACGCCTTTCAGCGCGCGCTGCGATGCGACGATTCAAGGGCGCGCGGGCGAGGTCTTGCCGCGGTTGGACTACTGATGCGGACACTCTATTTCGATTGCTTCGCCGGGGCGAGCGGCGACATGATTCTCGGCGCGCTCGTCGCCGCCGGGGCGAACCCGCACGCCTTGCGGGAACAACTCGCGCTGCTCGATGTCGCGGGATTTGAAATCTCTTTCGAGCCGGTTGACCGCTCCGGCATCGGCGCGACGCACGCGCGCGTGCTGACGGCCGACCAGACACAGCATCGGCACCTGAGCGCGATCCTCAAGATCATCGCGGGTTCCGGACTGAGCGAGACGGTGAAGGCGCGCGCCTCGCGTATCTTCCAGCGGCTCGGAGAGGCCGAAGCGCGCGTTCATAATGTGCCCGTCGAGAAGATTCATTTTCACGAGGTCGGCGCGCTCGATGCCATCGTGGATGTCGTCGGGGCGTGCGTCGGGTTCGAGTTGCTCGGCGTCGAGCGTTTCGTCTCGTCGCCGCTGCACGTGGGGAGCGGCACGGTCGAGATGGCGCACGGGCGTTTCCCCGTCCCGCCGCCCGCCGTCGTCGAACTCCTGCGCGACGCGCCCGTCTACGCCACCGACATCAAAGGCGAACTCGTGACGCCGACCGGCGCGGCCATCATCTCGACCGTCTGCGCCGGGGAGTTCGGCGCGCTGCCCGCGATGCGAATCGCGGCGACCGGCTACGGGGCGGGCACGCGGCAGTACAAAGATTTTCCGAACGTGCTGCGCGTGATGATCGGCGAGACGGCGGAGGCAGCAGAGGCGACGGCGACGACGGCTGACACGGCGTCCGAAAAACTTTTTATGATCGAGACGAATCTGGACGACACCTCGCCGCAGCTCGTCGGCTACGCGATGGAGCGCGCGTTCGCGCTCGGCGCGCTCGATTGTTTCCTGACGCCCGTGCAGATGAAGAAGAACCGGCCGGGCGTCGTCGTCTCGATCCTGTGCCGCGCGGCGGAACGCGAGGCTTTGACGAAGTTGCTGTTTGAAGAGACGAAGACGCTCGGCGTGCGCGGTTACGAAGTCGAGCGGCGCGCGCTCGGGCGCGAGTTCGTGGTGGTCGAGACCGGGTTCGGCAAGATCAATGTTAAGGTTGCACGCCGGGACGACGGCAGCGTGTGCAACGTTGCGCCGGAGTACGAAGACTGTCGCGCGGCGGCCGTCGGCGCGGGCGTGCCGCTGCGCGTGGTTGAGGCGGCGGCGCGGGCGGCCTTCGAGGGGGCGACGGGTGAGAATGGAAAAGATGAAATCGAACGAAGTTGATCTCAAGAAGATCGCGGAAGGCGTGCGGCTGATGCTCGAAGGCATGGGCGAAGACCCGGAGCGCGCGGGCTTGCAGCGCACGCCGCAGCGCGTGGCGGAGATGTACGCGGAACTGACGGCCGGGATGCGTGAAGACCCGCACGAGCACGTCGAGCCTTTGCCGGGCGATTCACACGACGAGCTGGTCATCGTCAAAGACATTCACATCGCCTCGATCTGCGAGCACCATCTCGCGCCGTTCGTCGGCCGCTGCCACATCGCCTACATCCCGAAGGGCGGGCGCATCCTCGGCCTCTCGAAGTTGGCGCGTTTGTCCGACACGTTCGCGCGCCGCTTGCAGGTGCAGGAGCGTCTCACCTCCGAGATCGCCGACACGATCTTCGACGGCCTCAAACCGCTCGGCGTGATGGTCGTCGTCGAAGCGGAACATACGTGCATGACGCTGCGCGGCGTCAAGAAACCCGGCGCGCTCACGATCACGTCCGCCATTCGCGGCGCGTTTCGCAAAGACCCGCGCACGCGCGCCGAAGCCATGTCATTGATACAGGGACACAAATCGTGAACCGTCAATCGTAAAAAGTTAAAACCAGTTCTGATCCGTTTACGATTCACGATTCGGGATTTACGATTCAACGCCTATGAACACTTTCTACGTCACGACGCCGATTTACTACGCGAACAGCCTGCCGCACCTGGGGCATCTCTATACGACCATCGTAGTGGATTGCATTGTGCGCCACCGGCGGCAGCGCGGCGACGAGACGTTTTTCCTGACCGGCACGGACGAGCACGGCATCAACGTGCAGCGCGCCGCCGCACGCACCGGGCGGACGCCGAAGGAACATGTCGATTACATCGTCGGCGAGTTGCAGGCGAGCTTCGCCGCCTTCGGACTCGACGGCGCGCACGGCGGCTACGACATCTTCATGCGGACGACCGAGCCGTTTCACTACGAAGCGGTCGCACGTTTCTGGAGACGCATCGCGGCGGCCAAAACGCCGAAGGGGCGCGAGGCGATTTACAAGGGACGCTACGAGGGTTGGTTCTGCGCGCCCTGCGCCACGTTCAAGACCGAAGACGAGTATGCCAAGCCGGAGCACGCGGGCGACCCGCCGCTGTGCCTGATTCACGAAGCCCCGCTCGACCGCGTGGCCGAAGAGAGCTATTTCTTTCGCCTGTCCGATTACGGCGAGGCGTTGCTCGCGCTTTACGAGTCGCGGCCTGATTTCATCCGCCCCGACGTGCGGCGCAACGAGGTCGTCAGTTTCATCAACAGCGGCCTGCAAGACCTCTCCGTGAGTCGTCTCAAAAGTTCCGTCAGTTGGGCGATCCCCGTGCCCGACGATCCCGCGCACACGATCTACATCTGGCTCGACGCGCTCTCGAACTACATCACCGCGCTCGGCTGGGGCAGCGCAGCGGAAGGCGAAGGCGCGCCGGGCTTCGATAAATTCTGGCCGGGCACGCATCTCATCGGCAAAGACATCCTCCGGCAGCACGCGATCTACTGGCCTGCGTTCCTGATGGCCGCGGGCATCGAGCAGCCGCGCGCCATCATCGCGCACGGGACGTGGCTCGATCACGCGGGGCGTAAAATGTCCAAGACGCTCGGCAACTCGATCAACCTGCCCACGCTCAGACGCCTTTTCACCACCGACGCCGTGCGCTATTTCTGTCTCCGCGAGATGGTCTTCGGCCAGGACAGCAAGTTCGGTTACGAGTCGTTCATCGAACGCACGAACAGCGATCTGGCGAGCGGCCTCGGCAACCTGTCGAGTCGCACGCTGACGATGATCAATCGTTACCGCGACGGCCTGATCCCCGCGCCCGACATCGAAGAGGAGCGACGCCTGCAAGCCAAGCGCGCCGGTGTTGACGCCGACGGGCAGGAACTCGCCACCGCGCTCGAACACGCGCGCGATTCCTTCGTGCAACTTTTCGCCGACTACGCTTTCAGTCGCGCGCTCGAAAGCGTGTGGGCGGTTATCGCGCGGGCCGACAAGATGATCTCGGAGGCGAAGCCGTGGGAACTGGCGAAGGACGAATCGCAGAGACAGACGTTGAACGCAGTCCTCTATCGCGCCGCCGAGACGCTGCGCTGGCTCGCCGTCCTCCTGCATCCGGTGATGCCGGATGCCACGCGCGCCATCTGGGCGCAACTCGGACAGGCGGACGACATCGCGAGATATGATCCGGCAAAACTTCACTGGGGAGGCATTCAAGCGGGAACGCGCATCGGCGAGGTTGCGCCCGTGTTCCCGCGCATTGATAAAGCAAAAATTATGGCCGAGATAGAAAAAGAGGGCGCGGCAAAAGAGGCCGCGATAACTGAAACGAGCGCGCCGCATTCGGGCACGCACGCGACGGAGGCCGACGCCGTGCCCAATTCGGCCAATGCCGCCGAAACGAAGCCCGAGCCGCCGCAACGCGGCGCGACCGAGGCCGACGCCGTGCCGCAACAGCAACAGGCGCAAAGCGACGCGCCCGAAGGCGTCGCCACGTTTATCGGCATCGAGGATTTCGTCAAGGTCGAGATGCGCGTCGGCGAGATACTGACGGCCGAGCGCATCCCGAAGTCGGACAAACTCCTGCGCTTCACCATCGACCTCGGCGAAGCCGCGCCGCGCCAGGTGCTGGCGGGCATCGCCGAATATTACGAACCGGAAACGCTCGTGGGGCGCAAAGTGGCCGTCGTATCGAATCTGAAACCGCGCAAGCTGCGCGGCTTCGAGTCGCAGGGCATGGTGCTCGCCGCCTCCGTGGGCGACGAAGGCCGTCCCGTCCTCGCCACCTTCACCGAAGACGTGCCGAACGGGGCGAGACTGAAATAGGAGCGGGGAAGGGGGAAGGGGTAAAGGGGAAAGGGAATCAGGAATTTCCCTTTTACCTTTACCCTTTACCCCTTCCCCATCTTTTTATGTTTGTAGATTCACACGCGCACATAGATGGGACGGAGTTCGACGCGGATCGCGACGAGGTGGTGGAGCGCGCCCGCGCGGCCGGGGTCGTGGCGATTTTGAACGTCGGGACGGGCGACCCGCACGGCGAGGACTTGCAACGCGCCGTCAGGGTGGCCGAACAATACGAGGGCGTCTATGCGGCGGTCGGCGTTCATCCGCACGACGCGCGTCTGTTTGACGAGCGGGCGGCGGAGCGCGTGTATGAGTTGGCGCGGAGCAGCGGGCGCGTCATCGCGTGGGGCGAGATCGGGCTGGATTATCACTACGACAACTCGCCGCGCGAGGTGCAGCGCGAAGCGTTCGCCAGTCAGTTGCGTTTGGCGCGCGAGTTGAACCTGCCGGTCATCATCCACTCGCGCGAGGCGGACGCGGAGACGGTCGAGATTTTGCGTGCGGAGTTAAGCGGCGCGGCGCGGGGCGGCATCATGCATTGTTTCGGCGGCGGCTACGAGATGGCCGCCAGCGTGCTCGAACTCGGTTTTATGATCTCCTTCGCGGGCAACGTGACCTTCAAGAAGGCGGAGGCGTTGCGCGAGGTGGCGCGGCGAGTGCCGGTCGCACGCCTGCTCGTCGAAACCGATTGCCCGTTCCTCACGCCCGTGCCGTTTCGCGGGCGGCGCAACGAACCGGCGCGCGTCGTGGAAACGGCGCGTTGCCTGGCGGAGTTGCACGGCGTCGAACTCGCCGAGTTCGCACGGATCACGACCGGCAACTTTTATCGTTTCTTCAACCTTCCCCACCCGGAGTAGCGGCCGGGGCTTTCACGCGCCCGCGTCGCCCGAAACACACGGCCGGGGCAACTTTTACCCCGCGCGCGTTAGTGTTATAAATGCTGCGGCGCGGAGGATGTGAAAAGTTGTGCTAACTTACCGCCGGACGCGCGCGCCGCTGGTCACTAACTTATGGCTCAACAAAATTCATTCGACATCGTTTCGCAGATCGACCGCGCCGAGATCAACAACGCGCTTGACCAGACGATGAAAGAAGTGCGGCAGCGTTTCGACTTTAAAGGCAGCGCGGCCGCCGTCGTGTTGGAAGAGGACGAACTCATTCTCACGGCCGAGGATGAAACGAAACTGCGCAACATGAACGACATCTTGCAGCAGAAACTCGTCAGGCGCAGCGTGCCGCTCAAGGCTTTAAATTACGGCCGCGTCGAACCGGCGGCGGGCGGCACGGTGCGCCAGCACGTCGCCATTCAGCAGGGCATCCCGACGGATAAGGCGAAAGAGATCGTCAGGTTTATCAAAGACACGAAAGCCAAGGTGCAGGCCTCGATTCAAGGCGATGTCGTGCGCGTCGTAGGCAAAGACCGCGACACGCTCCAGGACATCATCGCCAAGCTCAAGGCGAAAGATTTCAACATCAATATGCAGTACACGAACTACAGGTCGAATTAGTGACAGGTGATGAGTGACAGGTGACAAGTTAGAAAGACACGCTGTTCTAACTTGTCACCCGCCGCCCGTCACCTGTCACCCGTCGCTTATGAGCCTCTCCAGCCATCCCGCCGCTCTCGAAGCGCCGCAAGTCGCGGCGACGCGCATCTTTAGTTTGATTGCGTCGGAGTTGGCGGCCGTCGAGTTGGAGTTTGAGCGGCAGGCGCGCTCCAACATCGAAGTGATCGCTTACATCGGCGACTACCTGCGCGCTTCCGGCGGCAAGCGCGTACGCCCCGCGCTCACCATCCTGTCCAACTACGCCGCCGGCGGCGACGGCGCGCAGCCGAACGTGATCCGCATGGCGACCGTCATGGAGTTTCTCCACACGGCGACGCTCGTTCACGACGACATCATCGACAACGCGGAGACGCGCCGCAACCGTCCCTCCATCAACCAACGCTTCGGCAACCAGACGGCCGTGCTGATGGGCGACTGGCTCTACATGTCCGCCTTCGAGGCGAGCCTCTCCGAACGCTCCCTGCCCGTGCTCGACATCCTCACCGCCGTCACGCGCCGCATGACCGAGGGCGAGATATTACAACTGACCACGCTCGGCAGCAGCGATGTCACCGAAGAACAGTATTTCGACATCCTGATGCGCAAGACCGCCTATCTCTTCAGCGCGTGCGGCGAGATCGGCGCGATGCTCGGCAGCACCGATGTCGAGACGCAACTCGCGCTGCGCAGCTACGGCATGAACCTCGGGGCGGCCTTCCAACTCGTGGATGACCTGCTCGATTTCACCGCCACCGACGATGCGCTCGGCAAGGCCGCCGGAGTTGACCTGCTCGAAGGCAAACTCACGCTCCCGCTCATCTACCTGCTGGAGACCGAACACGACCGGCGCGCCGCCATCCAGACCGTGATGCGCGAAGGAACTTACGACGCCATCTCGCGCGCCTCTTTGACGAGAGCCGCCGAACAGTCGGGCGCGTTAGACCGCGCGCGCCGACGCGCCAACGATTTCGCCGCCGCCGCCAGAAATTCTCTTGACGCGCTGCCCGACACAAAGTACCGTGAGGCCTTGAGTTCAATTCCGACTTTCATCCTTGAGCGCGACCGTTAAAAAATCGCCGATGCCGCCAAGTCGAAAGATGAAAAACAGCCACGCGCCGTCCGGCGCGGACGCAAGGCCGCCGGGCGTTCCGCGTCTCTCGTCCCACATCTTTCACGCTTGCTCTATATGCCTGACGATAATCTCTTAGCCACGCTCGAACAGAGCCTCCGCCAGACGCGCGCCACGCGCAACCGCCTGGCCGCGCGCCTCGCCGACCTCGAACTCGAAGGCGAGAAACTACGCACCGAACTCGGCGAGATGGACGCCATCGCCACGCAGACCGAGGCCGCGATGTTCCGTATCCTCTCCTCCGTGCTCAACAGCGTGCCCTCGCACCACCAGCAGCAGCAGCAGCAGTCGCCCTCCGACACCGAGATCGAGGTGGCCTTGCGCCGCGACGATTTTCAGGGACGCGGTAACAACCGCCAGCCCGCCTATCAAACCGTGCCGCGTTCGACGCTGCCGCCCGTGCGCGCGGACGTGGAGGTGACGAGCGAGCGTTTTCTCGACCGCACGATCCCGCAGGCGACCGCGCTGCTCCTGCGCGAATCGGGCGCGCCGCTTCACGTCAACGAGATTTACAACCGCCTGCTCGAAGGCGGCTTCCAGTTCACCGGCCACAACCCCACGATCAGCATCGCCGTCTCCCTCAATCGCAACGGTCGTTTCCGCAAGGTCGCCCCCGGCACGTTCGATCTCACCATCCGCGACGCCGCGCAGGTCTCTTAAAATTTGCGCCCGCCGGAGTGTCAAATTACCGGCGGCCTCGCCTCGTTCCGCCGCGCGGACGTGTGTTGACGCCGGCGGCAAGGTACACTCGTCGCCACGAAATTTAACGATATTGAGAAAGGTTAGTTAAAGTGAAAAAACTTGAGCAGGGCTATACATTCGACCCGCACGCGGGCGCGACCTACAACTTCGAGCACATGACGCTCGCGGACGCCGAACGCAGGGCGCAGGTGGCCGAAACGCCGCACATCGTAGAGGCGATCAACTGGACGAACAACGAGGGCGGCGGCGTGCATTACAATCGCTACTTCGCGCACAACTTCGACGAGGCGTTGGGTCTGGCCGTCAGGCTCAGGATCGGTTTCGAGGAGGGCGTGGAAGAGGTGGTGTCGATCCGCCCGGCCACCAAAAGCGAAGCGGCGGGAGGGAATAAAGCCTCCGCGCACTTTCTCGAATTGATGCCGCTCGCCATCTCCAGCATTGATAAATAAGAAGGCGGCGGCGCGCCCGGCGCGCGCGCCATTAACCGCGAGTTGAACTTATGCGTGCGATGATTCTGGCCGCCGGCTACGGCACACGCCTCTGGCCTCTGACGCTCGACCGCGCGAAGCCCGCGCTTCCGTTCATGGGACGCCCGCTCGTCGGCTACGTCGCGGAATACCTCGCGCGTTACGGTTGCGGCCGGATCATCGTCAACCTGCACCACCGCCCTGAGTCCGTGCGCGCCGCGCTCGGCGACGGCCAGGACTTCGGCGTCCGCTTCAGCTACATCGAAGAACCCGTCATCCTCGGCACGAGCGGCGCGATCGACAACGCGCGCGCCTTTCTCGACGGCGGAACTTTCATCGTCGTCAACGGCAAGATCGCCACCGACTTAGACCTCCGCGACGCGCTCGAAACACACCGCCGCGAACGCGCGCTCGCCACGCTCGTCCTGCGCCGCAACGTCGAGCGCGAACGCTACAGCACGGTCGAAGTCGAAGCCAATCTGGTTAAGAGTTTCGGCGGCTACCCGGCCGCGCTGCCCGGTAATGCCGGAAGCGCGCGTCGCGCCTCCGAAGCGGGCGGGGCGGGCGACGCCGACGACGCGCCGCTCATGTTCACGGGCATCCAGATACTCGAACCGCGAATCTTCGATTACATCCCGCGCGGCGTCTTTTCGCATACCGTGACGGACGTGTACCTCCCCGCCATCGCGCGCGGCGAGCGCATCGCGGCGCACGTCGGCGGCGGGATGTGGCACGAACTCTCCACCATCCGGCGTTACCGCGACATCAGTCTCGCGCTCATGCGGCTCGAAGGGCGCGACGTGCAACTCGGCCGAGGCTCGTCCGTCGAACCCGGCGCGGACGTGCGCGAGGCGATTCTCTGGGAGGACGTGCGCGTCGAAGCGGGAGCGCGTGTGCGCCGCGCGATTCTCGGGGCGGGCGTGCGTATCGGGCGGGGCGAGGTCGTCGAGGACGCGGCGGTCGTGCGCGCCGCCCTCGTCGCGGGCGAGGAACGGCCGGAGAAGTCGCTCGCGGGAGAGGTTCGCGGGGACAATTTTGTTGTCCCGCTCGCGCAGTGATACAATCCCACGCGCTCCGAAAAAAGCATAGATAGCGGGCAAAAACGAGGCTTACCATTCGTGAGCGGCCATCCACGCACTCCGAGTCTCGACGCCCCGCGCCCCTTTTAGACCCATGAGCCACCCGTCTGGCATCACCGCGCATGCGTTTATCTCAACCGCGCATGAACGTCTCGGCGACTACCTCGTCCGCGCCAACTTAGACGCGGCCAAACTCCTCGCGCTCACGCCCGATGCTTCGACCCGCGAGTATTTCCGCATCCCCTGGCAGAGCGGCCGGACGGCCGTCGCCGCCGTCTATCCCGAACCGTTCGACCCCGAAATTCACCCGTTCCTCGATGTCACGCGCCTCTTCGTCGTCGCCAATCTGCCCGTGCCGGAGATTCTGGACGTTGACGCCTCGAACGGCATCATCGTGCAGGAGGATTTGGGCGACCGGCAACTCCGGCGCGTCTTTGAAACCGTCGGCGAAGACGAGCGCGAAGTTTATCTCGAACGCGCCATCTGCCTCATCGCAGACATGCAGGCGGCCACCCCGCTCGCCTTCGCCCGCGACTCGATCGCCGCCCGCCTCGCCTTCGACGAGGCCAAACTCTCCTGGGAGTTGGAATATTTTCTCGAACACTATTTCAAAAGCTACTGCGGCGAAATTCTTAAACACGGCGAACAGGCCGAACTGCGCGCCGAACTCAACGATCTGGCCGCCGAACTGGCCGCCCGCCCCCGCGTTCTCTGTCACCGCGACTTTCACACGTCGAACCTGCTGGTTGACGCGGAGAACCGCCTGCGCGTCATCGATCACCAGGACGCGCGGATGGGGCCGGCCAGTTACGATCTCGTCTCGCTCCTGCTCGACCGCCAAACCAGTGTGCCTTCGCTCGCCGAGATACGCGAACGCAGGTTATATTTTTTGGAGGAACGACGACGGCGCGGCCTCGACGCGCTCGACCCCGACGACTTCGGGCGCGAGTTTCGTCTGATGACGGTGCAACGCTGTTTGAAAGCGGTCGGGACGTTCTCGTATCAAAGCGGCGTGTGCGGGCGCGGCGAGGTTTACGCGCATTATATCAACCCGGTGCTCAAGATCGTCTTGCAGTCATTGGAATGGCTGGCGCGGTTTCCCGTGCTGCGCGAAACCATCCGCGCGCGCGTCGGCAACAAATAAGACGGGCGCAATTTACCTGCGCCCGGCATTTAAATCGAACGTGGCAGAAGGTGGAAATGGCAACTGAAGAAACGGTTCAAGCGGAGCAGCCGGTGACGGGCGAGAGTGCGCCGCAAGTGTATATCAATCAACTGTCGAAGCACGTCGGCGCAGAGGTCGTGTTGCGCGGTTGGCTCTACAATCTACGTTCGAGCGGCAAACTCTTGTTTCCGCAACTGCGCGATGGGACGGGCATCGTGCAGTGCGTCGTCTTCAAAAAAGCCGTGGCCGAAGAGACCTGGGACGCGCTCAAGAATCTGGGACAGGAAACCGCGCTCTCGATTCGCGGCACGGTGCGCGCCGACGAACGCGCGCCGGGCGGCTTCGAGGTGGATGTCGTCGGCGCGGAGGTGTTGCACGCGGTCGAGGGCTACCCGATCACGCCGAAGGAGCACGGCACGGAATTTTTGATGGATCATCGCCATCTCTGGCTGCGCTCGCGTCGCCAGCACGCGATCCTCAAAGTGCGCCACACGGTCGTGCGCGCCGTGCGCGACTTTTTGGATAACGACAACTTCACGCTCGCCGATGCTCCCGTCCTGACGCCCGCCGCCTGCGAAGGCACGACCACGCTCTTTGAAGTTGACTATTTCAACGACGAGAAGGCGTACCTCACGCAGTCCGGCCAACTCTACAACGAGGCGACCGCCGCGGCCTTCGGGAAAGTCTATTGCTTCGGCCCCACCTTCCGCGCCGAGCGTTCCAAGACGCGTCGCCACCTGACGGAGTTTTGGATGGTTGAGCCGGAGATGGCTTTCGCGCATCTCGAAGACGTGATGAATCTGGCCGAGCGTTTCGTCTCCAGCATCGCGAGCCGCGTGCTCGAAGAACGGCAGGAGGAGTTGAAGGTGCTCGAACGCGACACGTCGAAACTCGAACTCATCGTGCCGCCGTTCCCGCGCCTGCATTACGACGACGCCGTCCGCATGCTGCACGAAGGACACGAGCGCGGCGAACTCGAAACGCGTTTCGAATGGGGCGGCGACTTCGGCGCGCCCGACGAAACCTACATCTCGAAGCAATTCGAGAAGCCCGTGATGGTGCATCGCTACCCGGCGGCGATCAAAGCCTTCTACATGGCGCGCGACCCGGAGCGGCCGGAACTCGCGCTCGGCGTTGACGTGCTGGCGTCCGAGGGCTACGGCGAAGTGATCGGCGGCGGCGAACGCGCCACCTCGCTCGAATTTCTCGAAGAACAGATCGCCGCGCACGAACTGCCGCGCGAGGCTTTCGAGTGGTATCTGGATTTGCGCCGCTACGGCAGCGTGCCGCACGCCGGGTTCGGCATGGGCATCGAACGCTGCACCGCCTGGATGTGCGGCATCGAGCACGTGCGCGAGACGATCCCGTTCCCGCGCATGCTCTATCGCCTCAAACCGTAAAAGCGGTAACAGGTGACAGGTGACGGGTGACAGGTTAAAACTAAATCTTGTCTTCATCCTGTCACCTGTCACCTGTCACCCGTCACTTGAATTAACATGAGCGCTACACAGGAACGCATCGTGACGATTTTCGGCGGCTCGAAGTGCGGCGAGGACTGCGCCGAGTATGCCGAAGCGCGTCGCGTGGGGCAGCTTTTGGCCGAAGCGGGTTTTACGATCTGCACGGGCGGCTACCTGGGCGTGATGGAGGCGGCGAGTCGTGGGGCGCACGAGCGCGGCGGGCGCGTGCTCGGCATCGTGATGAACCAGTTCGAGAAAGAGCCGAACCGCTTTCTCACCGACAAGGTGGCGACGCCGCACTTTTACGACCGCCTGCAACATCTCATCGTGCGTTCGGTCGGCTTCGTCGCGCTGCGCGGCGGGATGGGCACGGTGACGGAACTCTCGCTCGTCTGGAATAAGATTCAAACGCGCGTCATCGAGCCGCGCCCGCTCGTGTTGCTCGGCGACTGTTGGCCGCCCGTGGTCGAGGCGTGGCGCAGGCACTTGGTCGTGAGCGACGAAGACGTGCGGATACTGGATTTGGCGGCGACGCCGGAAGCGGCGGTCGGGATCATCTTGGAAAAGTCGAAAGGGGTCATCATATGAATTGTCCGAATTGCGGGGCGGGTGTGATCAGCGGAGGGCAGTTTTGCGGAGCCTGCGGCACGCGCATGACGCCGGGAGCGCAAGCCTTTGCGCCGGATGCTGCGAGCGCGGCGGGCGCGTCGGGCGTGAGCGGCGGCGCGGTGGGGCACGGCATCCACATAGACGAGGACGCGCGCGGGCAGGGGCGCGGCTACGGTTTCGAGATTTTGCACCAACCGTCTTTCGCGCTGGCCGTGATTCAGTTGCAGGCGGAGCAATCCATTCTGGCCGAGGCGGGCGCGATGGTTTCGATGTCGGCCAACGTCGAGTTGCAATCGCAGATGAAGGGCGGGTTGATGGGCGCGTTGAAACGCGCGGTCGGCGGCGAGTCGGCCTTCGTCTCGACTTTCACGGCGCGCGGCGGCCCCGGCGAAGTCAGTTTCGCGCCGGGCGCGCCGGGCGACATCGCCGCCATCGAACTCAACAATCAGATGTTCATGGTGCAGTCGAGTTCGTATCTCGCGGGCGACGCCAGTCTGACGGTTGACACGAAATGGGGCGGCGCGAAAACGTTCTTCGGCGGCGAGGGGTTGTTCGTCATGCAGGTGTCGGGCACGGGCTTGCTGTTGCTCACCTCCTTCGGCGCGATTCACCGCAAGCAACTGCGCGCGGGCGAACGCTACGTGGTGGACACCGGCCATCTCGTCGCCTGGGAAGCATCGCTGCAATACTCTCTGCGCAAGGCCGCGTCGGGTTTCTTCCGCACGATGGTGAGCGGCGAGGGAATCGTGGCGGAGTTCGCAGGCCCCGGCGAGTTGTTGATTCAGACGCGCAACCTCGCGGCCTTCGCCGGGCTGTTAAAGCCTTTCTTCCCGTCGCAGGGCAGCGGCGGCAGCGGCTTCAATGTCAATCTCGGTGGGTGACGGGGTCGCCGGCCGCTTCGGAGAGTTATGTCAGCTTTAAGCGAACAGCCGAAATCTTCAATCATCAATATCCACCCCGGCGAGGGGCGGCGCGTGAGTATTATCGGCGTGCCGCTCAGCTTCGGGGCGGGCACGGCGGGCGTTGACCTCGGGCCGGCGGCGATGCGCGTCGCGCGTCTCAACCAGCGGCTCGCGCTGCTCGGCTACGAAGTGCGCGACCTCGGAGACATGCGTCTGGAGCGACCGCAAACAATCGCCGCCGCCCAAGACAAGGCGAAATACCTGCACGAGATCGCCACCGCCTGTGAGGAACTCGCCGGGGAAGTGCAGCGGGTGATGCGCGCGGGCGAGTTCCCGATCATTCTCGGCGGCGATCATTCCATCGCGGCCGGTTCGGTGTCGGGCGCGGCGTCGATCTTGCAGGAGCGGCAGCAACAGCCCATCGGCATCATCTGGTTCGACGCGCACGCGGATATGAACACGCCGGAGACGACTTCCTCCGGCAACGTCCACGGCATGCCGCTGGCCGCGCTGCTCGGCTACGGCGCGCCGGAACTGACGCACATCGCCGGCTTCGCGCCCAAACTCGACCCGCGCTACTGCGCGCACATTGGGGCGCGCGATCTCGACCCGGCCGAGCGCGAATTGATCCGCCGACTCGGCATGCGTTTCTTCACCATGCGCGAGATCGACGAGCGCGGGATGAGCGCGTGTATCGACGATGCGCTGGCGATCGTGAAGCAAGCGCCGGGCGGTTACTTCGTCACGCTCGATATAGACGCGCTCGATCCGGGCGATGCGCCGGGTTCGGGCACGGTCGTGCGCGGCGGGCTGACTTACCGCGAGTCGCATCTGGCGTTGGAGAAGATCGCGGAGGCGGGCGGCATGATCGCCTTCGAGGTGGTCGAGATCAACACCGCCCTCGATTTCAACAACCGCACGGCGGAACTGGGCGTCGAACTCATCCTTTCGGCCATGGGGAAAACGATTCTTTAGAGTGATAGGTGATAAGTGATGGGTGATAGGAAAGAAGCGGAAGTTCTCCTATCACCCATCACTTATCACCTATCACTCATGTGGAGTGTGGATTGAAAAGAAAAATCAGGGTCGGGGTGGTTTTCGGGGGGCGTTCGGGCGAGCATGAGGTGTCGTTGCGCTCGGGGCAGGCGGTGATCGATGCGATCGATCATCGGAAGTACGAAGTGATCCCGATCGCGATCACGAAAAAGGGGCGTTGGCTTTCACCGGGCGAGGCGATGGAATTGTTGCCGCGCGCGTCCGCCGGGTTGTTGTCGCGGGAGATGGGCGAGAAGCGGGACGCTTTGACCATCGTGGGCGACCCGTCGCGCTCGGGCCTCGTCCCTTTCGCGGCCGACGGCGGCGCGCGTCCCGCGTCGCTTCCGGTTGATGTGATCTTCCCCGTGCTGCACGGGACATACGGCGAGGACGGCACGATTCAAGGTCTGTTCGAGATGGCCGACGTGCCCTACGTCGGGTGCGGCGTGCTGGCTTCGTCGTGCGGCATGGACAAGGTGGCGATGAAGCTGCTGTTTCGCGAGGCGGGGCTGCCGATCTGCAAGCACCTCTGGTTTACGCGCGCGGAGTGGGAGCGCGAACGCGATGCGGTGCTGCGTCGCGTGGCGCGCCAACTCGGTTTCCCCTGCTTCGTCAAACCGGCGAATCTGGGTTCGTCCGTCGGCGTGTCGAAGGCGACTGACCGGCGCACGCTCGCCGACGCGATCGACCTCGCCGCGCGCTACGACCGCAAGATAATCGTCGAGGAAGGACTGGACGCGCGCGAGATCGAGTGTGCCGTGATCGGCAACGACGAACCGGAAGCGAGCCAGCCGGGCGAGTACATCGTCCACGATCAGCAGGGCGCGTTTCTTGACTACACGGAGAAGTACAGCAACACCGGGCACGTCGAGTTCGTCGTGCCCGCGCCCCTCTCGAAGTCCGTGGCCGCACGCATCCGCCGGATGTCGATCGAGGCGTTCAAAGCCATCGACGGGACGGGACTCGCCCGCGTTGACTTCTTCCTCCGGCGCGACACGGGCGAATTGCTCATCAACGAACTCAACACCAGCCCCGGTCTCACCGAAGTCTCCGGCTACCCGAAACTCTGGGCTGCCTCCGGCCTCCCCTTCGCCCAGGTCATCGAACGCCTCATTCAACTCGCCCTCGAACGACACCAGGACAAGGCGCGCAACGAAACCAGCTTGTGAAGAAATAGGGATGAGGGATGAGGGATGAGGGATGAATGAAAGCATTCAAGCGATTGAATGCTTTCATTCATCCCTCATCCCTCATCCCTTCCGCCCTGTCAGGCGTAGTGTGAATAGACGGTCTTGACCTTGTCGAGAAAATCGCGGCGGTCGATGAGGAAATAAAGTTTCGCGGGGGCGGTGCCGCCCGTCAACCGCTCGATCAATTGTTCGAGCACTTCGAACTGGTCGCGCTCGGTGATGCCCTGCGCTTCGAGTTGGCCGGAGTAGCGCAGGCGGCGGACGAGTTCGACGAGCGTGAGGCGTCCCTCGAAGGTAATGCCGCCGTGCGCCTGGGAGCGGCTGACGAGATACTGAATCAGGAGCGTGTCGGCATAGAGCGGGGGCGAGAGGTAGAGGCGCGCGCCCTCGTGCTCCCAGCCTTCCGCGAGACGCTGCGAGCGGCGCACGGCTCGCACGCCCGCGAAAATTTCCGCCCAGTTCGTCTTCGGCTCTTTGCGTTCCAACAGGTGACGCGTGACCGTGATGAGCCAGGCGTCGTCAGTGAAATCGAGTTCGCGGCCGAGCGCGTCGAGCCACGAGAAGAAGATGGCGCGTTTGGTGGAGCGCGATTCGAGCACGGTGAATTGTTCAGCCGGCTTGGGGAGCGATTTGACGAGGGCGCGACGCGGGGCGTCGGTCGCTTTGCCGCCTTCGATGCGGAAGGTGTCGAGGCGCGCGTGCCAGCGTTTGGCGGCGTTGCAATGGGGGCAGCGCGGATGTTTCTCGTCGCTGTCGAAATAAGGCCGCGCCGGTGCGTCGGCCGTCAACTCCCCGGCCGTCGGCGCGTGGCGTTTGATCTCGGAATAGGCCGTGCGCGGCGCGAGGCCGAGTTGCTTCGTGAAGAGATCGAAGATGCAGGCGAGACACACGAGCCGCGTGTAAGCGTTGACTGTGCCGGGCGGAAAATCGCTAAAATCCAGCTCACGTTTTTTCTGTACTGTTGCCATAAACTTATTTTACCGCAGAGATGGATTTTTACCGGACTGGCGCGAAACGAGGCGAGCAATGATTCTGAAAGATAACCAACGGGCGCGCGCACGCGCCGCCGCGATCATCCGTGCGGGCGGCCTCATCGCCTTTCGCACGGACACGTTCTACGGCCTCGGCGCAGACCCCTTCAATCGCGCCGCCCTCCAACACCTGCTCGCCTTGAAGGGCAGGGACGACGGCAAACCGATCCTTCTCATTATCGGCGACGCCTCCGAGGTGACGCGGTTCAACGCGCACGGGTCGAAACTGTTCGACGCCGTGAGCGCGCGACATTGGCCGGGCGCGTTGACCCTGGTGGTTAGTGCGCTGCCGGAGTTACCGGAAGAGCTGACGGCGGGGACGGGAACGATCGGGCTGCGTCTGCCCGCCGACCCGGAGGTGTGCGAACTGGCGCGCGCGTGCGGCGGCGCGCTGACGGCGACGAGCGCGAACCGGGCGGGAGAGCCGCCCGCCCGCACGGCCGAAGAGGTCGCACGAGCATTCCCCGATGGCCTCGCACTCATCATCGACGGCGGCGCGGCGCGCTCATCCGCGCCCTCGACCGTGCTCGATGTCAGCCACGGCGAGGCGCGCTTGATCCGCGAAGGCGTGATCGGTTGGCGGGAGTTGCAGGAAACAATCGGCGACGCGGCATGAGCGAGCAGGCGCCAGTGGTCAGTTGTCCGTGGTCAGTAGTCAGTAGTCAGTTGTCCGTGGTCAGTTGTTCAAAACCCATCTTTAGCAACATGCGTGATTGCCACATGCAACTGACCACTGACCACGGACAACTGACCTCTTCTCCCTACTTGTCCACCGTCAGGTTGCGGACGAAAGTCCAATCGGCGGCGGCGGTGACTTTGATGTTGCCGACGTGCTTGCGTGCGATAACCATGTTGTTGGTGTACCAGAGCGGCAGCATCGGCATTTCGCGGCTGATCAAATCCTGCGCGGAGGCGTAGAGCGTTTTGGCTTTGGCGCGGTCGGCGGTATTGACGGCCTCGCCCAGTATCCTGTCGAGTTCGGGGTTGCGGAAACGGCCGCGGTTGAAGCTGCCGCCCGTCAGGTAGGTGAAGAGGTCGCGCAGGAAGATCGGGTCTTGGTTGCCGCCCACCCAACGCCCGGCGGTGAGTTGGTATTGACCGTTGCGCTGCGCCTCGCGGAGCGTGTTGTCTTCGAGCGTTTCGATGTTGACGGGGATGCCCACCTCCCGCAGCGAGTTCTGAATGACACCCGAAAATTGACGCACGACCGCATTGCTCGCGGAGATTTTGAAGCTGAGCGGTTCGGCGAATCTCGCCTTGGGGCCGTCGCCGTCGGGGTCTGTGAAGCCGGCCTCGTCGAGCAGTTTTTTCGCCTGCGCCGGGTCGTAGGTGTAAGTTTTTTGCTCCGGCGAATAAGCCCATGATTCCTGTGGGAGGATCGAATGGGCGATGCGCGCCTGTCCCTGCAGGAGATTTTTGATGATGCTCTCGCGGTCGATGGCATAGGCGATGGCCTGCCGGACGCGCGCGTTGTTGACGGGTGCGCTCTCGCTGTTGAAACCGATGTATTGCACGTTGACGCCGGGCGATTGCACGATCTGAAGGTTCTGGTTCCGGCCGAGATTGACATAAGCGTCGGGCGAGAGCGCGGTGTTGACCGCGAGGTCAACGCGCCCGGCGACGAGTTCGGCCTGCTGCGTGTTGGCGTCGAGGATCACTTTCACGCGCAGGTGCTTGATGTTTGGCGCGCCCTCCCAGTAATTGTCGTTAGCTTCCAAATCGACGACCTGCTGCGATTCGTCGTAGCTGACAAACTTGAACGCGCCGGAGCCTACGGGTTTGATCGCCTGCGACTCGAACGTGCCTTCGGGGATGATGGCGATGGGAATCAAATTGGCGAACAACTCCAGCCACGGGCGGCGCAGGCGAAAGACGACTGTGCGCGGGTCGGGCGCATCAACCCCGTCGATGAACGGCTGCTTGTTCGCGCCCGTGCCTTCAAAGAACGACACGGCCTTCGGCGAATCGGAGGCGAGAAACTTGTCGAAGGTGTATTTCACGTCGGCCGAGGTGAGCGGCTTGCCGTCGTGAAACTTCACGTTGTCTTGCAGGGTGAACGTGACGGAGAGACCGTCGGGCGCGGTCTGCACGTTCGAGGCCAACTCGCCGACGTAATCGAACTGTTCGTTCTTCCGCATCAGTTGGTTGAACATCAACTGGCGATAACGCTCGCTGGACGCGTCCGTGCCGCGCAAGGGGTCGAGGGTCTTCTGGCCGGCTTCGAGCACCATTACGAAGGCGTTGCCGCCCGCGCGCCGGCACGACGCGCCGGACAACAACAGGCAGAAGAGCGCGGCGAAAAGCAAACAATGCGTGAGGGGGGATTTACCAGTATACGTAACTCGACGCCCGCCGCATCCTGCATTTCGGGTTTGCATCAAAGGTTGCCTCCATAGGTGTAGTTGAGTTTGCGGTTGAGCGCGGCCACCTCTTCGGAGATCGCGTGGAAGCGCGCCGCGTCGAAGGGGAGCGGCGGTTGGATGAGAGATTTGAAGTGGGCGATGCGTGCGAGCGATTCGTCGATGCGCGCTTCGCTGAGGACGCCCGCGCGCGCGGCCGCGAGCAGCGAAGCGAAACCGCGCCGGATCAAATCCGGGCGGGCGCAGATGAGCAACATGTCCTCGCCCGCTTCGATGGCGTGCCGCACCGTCTCCTCGATCTCGTAGTGGCGCGCAATCGCGCCCATCTCCAGGTCGTCGGTGAGGACGAGACCCGTGTAGCCGAGTTCTGCGCGCAGCAGTTTGGTGACGATCTGCGGATTGATCGAAGCGGGGATGAGACGCCCGCCCGCCGTGCCGCTCCTGAGATCAACCTGCGGGAAGCCGCCGTGGCTGACCATCACGGCGTGAACCATGTTGTCCTCGCGTTGGAACAGTTCGATGTAGGGCGCGAGGTCTTGCGCGATCAGTTGGTCTTGCGAGAGATTGATGATCGGCATCTCCTCGTGCGAATCAACCTCGCCCGCGCCGATGCCGGGGAAATGTTTGGCGCAACCCAGGCAGCCCTCGCTTTGTAAGCCCCGCAGGTAGACCATCGTGTAGCCGAGCACCTCGCCGGGCGAGCGGCCGTAGGAGCGCGAATAGAGACCGTTGGAGAGCAGGTCGCGGTCGTCCGTCATGATCGAGAGGACGGGCGCGAAGTTCATGTTGAAGCCGAGCAGCCGCAGGGCTTGGCCGGTGAGACGGCCGAGCATGCGCGCGGCGGCGAGGTCGCCGTGCTGGCGGATGGTGCGCGCGGCGGGCATCGGCGTGCAGATTTTCCGCAGGCGATCGACGAGTCCGCCCTCCTGGTCGATGCCGAACAACGGTTCGACGCGCACCACGTCGCGCACGCTGTCGAGCAGCGAGCGCAACTGTTCGGCGGTGGCAACGTTGCGGCCGAAGATGATGACGCCGCCCGGCTGCACGTCCGCGACGAGCGCGCGCGCATCGGCGTCGAACTCCGTGCCCGGTAAACCGATATAGAGCAGTTGGCCGATCTTTTGTTCGAGCGTGAGTGAAGTAAAGTTATCAGTCATCGGGTTTCAAATGGCGAAAGAGAACTGTTTGTGGGTGAAAACTAAATCGGGGGCGCGCACAAGAGGGATGACCGGCGGGCGCGGCGCGGCGCGGGGCGATAGAGACGGCGCGAGACGGGGCGCAGGCAAGGGCGACCGAGCGCGGAGAACAAACTGGCGTGGTGGCTGCTCAAACGATTCGCGTGCGTATGTTTTTCAGGAGCGTACGGATTTCTTCCGACGAGAGGTTTTCTACATCAACGCCGCGCAACTCGTCAAGCAGGCTCTGATTGACCGTGTCGAACAGCGTCGTCTGCGCCGCCAGAGCGCGCCTGCCCGCGCGTCGCGCCGCCTGCCCCAAAGCGTCGCCGCTGCTGTTAGTTCCTTGCGCCGTGGCTCCCGCCGGAGTGTCGCCCGCGTTCGCGCGCGCGGCGGCGGCCGCGACGGTGGCCGACTCGGCGAACACGTCGAGTTCGTAGCGTTCGAGGCGTCGTAACACGTCGCGGGCGCGCGTGAGCACCGCGGGAGGCAGACCGGCGAGGTGCGCCACTTCGATGCCGTAAGACTTCGAGGCGCGGCCGCGTTCGAGCTTGTAGAGGAAGATCACTTCGCCCTCGCGTTCGGCGACGCGAATCTGATAGTTCTGCGCGCCGGGCAGACGCTCGGCGAGTTCGGTCAGTTCGTGGTAGTGGGTGGCGAAAAGGGTCTTGGCCGCATGGTCGGGCGAGTCGTGGAGGTATTCGGCGACCGCCCAGGCGATCGAGAGACCGTCGAAGGTGGAAGTGCCGCGCCCGATCTCGTCGAGCAGGACGAGCGAGCGCGGGGTGGCGTTGTGGAGGATGGCGGCGGTCTCGGTCATCTCGACCATGAAGGTGGAGCGGCCGCGCGAGAGATCGTCCGACGCGCCGACGCGCGTCCAGATGCGGTCGAACAAGGGCAAGCGCGCGCGCTCGGCCGGGACGAACGAGCCGACCTGCGCGAGCAGCGCGATGAGCGCGACTTGCCGGAGGATGGTTGACTTGCCGCCCATGTTGGGGCCGGTGACGATGAGCAAACGATCCGTCGAATTGTTCATGTAGAGATCGTTCGGGATGAAGGGCGTCTCGCTCGTCGCCTCGATGACGGGGTGGCGTCCCTGCACGATCTCGATCTCGTCGCCGTCGTGGAGCGAAGGCTTTTGATAGCGTTGACGCACGGCCGTCGTCGCCAGCGCGGCCAGCACGTCGAGCATGGCGAGGGCGTGCGCCGTCGTTTGCAGACGCTTCGTCTCGGTCGCCACGCGGGCGCGCACTTCGGCGAAGATGGTCGCTTCGAGTTCACCGATGCGTCCCTCCGCGCCCAACACTTTCTGCTCCAAAGTCTTGAGTTCGGGGGTGCTGTAGCGTTCGGCGTTGGCGAGCGTCTGCCGCCGTTCGTAATCGGCGGGCACGCGCGCGGCCTGCCCTTTGGTGACTTCGATGAAATAACCGAAGACGTTGTTGAAACGCACGCGCAGGGAATTGATGCCGGAGCGCGTGCGCTCGCGCGCTTCGAGGGCGGCGATCACGCTCTTGGCGTCGCGGCTGATGGCGCGCAGTTCGTCGAGTTCCGCGGAGTAGCCCGCGCGGATCGCGCCGCCGTCGGAGAGGTTGAGCGGCGGGTCGTCGCTGATGGTTTCTGCGATCGTCGCGCGCACGTCCGCCAATTCGTCCGCGTTCTCGCGCAAGACCTGGAGGAGCGAGGACGGCGAGTCCGATAACGTCTGGCGAATCGTGGGCACCTGTTCAAGCGAGCGACGCAGGGCGGCGAGGTCGCGCGGCGTGGCGGTGTTCATGCTGATGCGCGCGATGAGCCGTTCGAGGTCGGCCACGTCTTTGAGGAGCGACTGGATGCGGTCGCGTTTCATGTGCGAGCCGTGAAAGTCTTCGACGGCCGCGAGGCGCGCCTCGATCTCGCCGCGCCGCACCGACGGGCGCAAGAGCCAAGCACGCAGCAGGCGCGCGCCCATGCCCGTGACGGTGGAATCGATGACGCCGAACAGCGTGTGCGAGCGACCGGCGTTGTTCTGCGCTTCGACGAGTTCGAGATTGCGCACGCTCACCGAGTCAAGCACGAGATGATCCTGCGACTCGAAATAGGTGAGGTCGTTGACGTGCGCGGCGGCGTCGCGCTGTGTCTCGCGCGCGTAGCGCAGGCACGCGCCGGCGGCGGCGACGGCGTCGATCTTGCCTTCCAGCCCATAGCCTTCGAGCGTGTACGCGCCGAACTGTTCGAGCAGCAGAGAGGCGCACGAGACGGGTTCCCAGAGCCAATCGTCGAGCGGCGAGAGCGACATGCAACTGTTGCCGAAGTTCGCCGTCTCGCCGGAGGTGGGGCGCGCGAAGGGCACGACGTTCGTGTCGCGGCCGTGCGAGAGCGGGAGCGGTTCGGTGTGCGCGCCGCCGGTGTAAGAGTTTTTGACGAGCGGCGCGAGCGAGGCGGGGAAGAGAAGTTCGCGCGGGCTGTAGGATTCGATGTCGGCGCGGATGCGCTGCCAGGCGTCCGCGCCGTGCGCCTCGGTGGCGCGAAATTCGCCGGTCGAGAGGTCGAGAAAGGCCACGCCGTAAGAGTCGCCCGCGCCGCAGACGGCGGCGAGATAGACGCACTCGCGCGACTCCATCAACTGCGGGTCGATCGCCGTCCCCGGCGTGATGACGCGCACGACTTCGCGGCGCACCAGTTTTTTCGTCTTCGACGCATCCTCGGTCTGCTCGCAGATGGCGACGCGAAACCCTTTGCGGATCAATTTGGCGATGTAGCCGGAAACCGAATGGTGCGGCACGCCGCACATCGGGACGCCCGCCCCCGCGCCGCGTTCCTTATGGCGCGCCGTGAGCGTGATTTCGAGTTCGCGCGCGCCCGTCACGGCATCGTCGAAAAAGAGTTCGTAGAAATCGCCGAGCCGGAAAAAGAGAATCGTGCCGGGATGTTGCTGTTTCAGTTCGTGATACTGACGCAGCATCGGAGTGAGTGTCGGTTCAGCCATGTTTCATCCAGAGAGAGAGGAATCGCGTGCGAAGCAACTAATGTATTGGATCGGCCGACGGCGGGCAAGCGGAGAGAGGGATGAGGGATGAGGGATGAGGGATGAATAAAAACAAAGTAGGTGAACTGTCTTGAATGCTTTTCTTATTCATCCCTCATCCCTCATCCCTCATCCTTTATCTGAGGACGCGGAGGTCGCGTTCGCTGATAATCTTCCAGCCGCGATTGGTCTTTTGCCAGACGATTTCCTGTAAGACCTCGCCGCTTTGCGACTGCGCCGCGTTGCCGCGGCTGAAAGATTTGCGGAAGACGGTGGTCGCCCTGCCGCCGTCGGGCGCGAAGGTGATTTGCGGGTCGCTGGTGCGCCGGATAGTCATGCTGGGAGCTTGAAAGAGACGCGCCTTCTCGGCGCGCACGGCGGCGCGCGTGGTGTTTTGCGCGAGGTAAAAAGTGGAGACGTTCGGCATATAGAAATTCGTCACTTGCGTGAGATTGCGCCCGTTATGCGCGGCGAGCCAACCGTCGATGGTCGAACGCAGGGCGACGCTCTCTTTCTCCGCCGCGCCCGCGACCGCCGGTGTGGCGGAGGGCTGCTGCGACGGACTGGGCGTAGGCGTGGCGGGCGCGGGCGACGCCTCGGCCAGCACGGTCGGCGTGGCGACGGGCGAAGGCGCATTGTTGGCGTTGGCGTTCGCCGCAACGTTGTCCTGCCTGCCGCGCCAGGCGTAGAGCAGCAAGCCGAGCAACGCCACGAGCGCGAGGGAACCAAAGACGAGCGCGAGCGGGAGACGGCGGCGTCGTGTGCGTGTCGAGTTGGCGGAAGCGGATGGAGACGGGTTGACCACCGTGGCCGCTTCGTCGTCGTCTTGTGATGCCTCATCCACAGGCGGCGCAGCGGACGCCTGCGAACCGGAGAAGACGGCGACGCTTTCGCCGGACGGCTCAGACGTGTGGGCTGTCTCCGAGGCCGCCACGACCGGTGCAAGCGCCTCCGGGGGCGACGCGGCGGCGGCGACGGCGAGCGGCGCGGAATCTTCTTCGTGGAGCGAGAGCGGATCGTCAGTCGTCGGCTCTCCGGCGCGGTCGGTCAGCCTTTCGTCCGCGTGCAGAACGGTGGGCGAGATCACGCTCTCCAGAGGGAACGTCTGAAACTCGACCGGCGCTTCGCCCGTCTCCGCCGCGGCTTTCATCTGGGCGGTCGTCGCCGCGCGTTCGTCCGAAGGGATGTGCAGGACGAGCGGCGTATGATCGTCGGGCGACAGGGCGGAACTGATGTCTTGCAGCCTGGAGGCAAACTCGGTGGCGGTTTGCGGGCGCGCGCCCGGCTCTTTGGCGAGCGAGTCGGCGACGAGTTGCGCGAGCGCGGGCGGCGTGTCCAGCCGCAGTTCGCGTATGTCAGGCGGCGTCTCGCGCACGTGCTTGAGGGCGATGGCGGTGGCGGAGGGCGCGTCGAAGGGCGGACGCCCGGCGAGCATCTCGTAGAGAATGACGGCGAGACTGTAGACATCGGAACGCGCATCGGAGTCGTGACCGGCGCACTGTTCGGGCGACATGTAACGCGGCGTGCCGATGAGCGCGCCGGCGGCCGTCAGGGGGTCGCCGCTCGTGGTCGTCTGTTCGAGCAGGCGCGCGATGCCGAAGTCTAAGACCTTGGCCTGAAGTTCGCCGCGATGGTCGCGCGTGAGGATAATGTTCGACGGCTTCAGGTCGCGGTGGACGATGTCGGAATGATGCGCCGCCCCAATGCCGTCGCCCACCTGGCACGCGATCTCCACCGCCCATTTCACCGGGAGCGTGCCCTCTGCGTTCAGATACTCGCGGAGCGTCTGGCCGTCGAGCAGTTCCATGACGAGGTAGGCTTCGCCGTCGGCGAGCGCGCCGTAGTCGTAGGTGTTGGCGACGTTCGGGTGATTGAGGCGGGCGGCGGCGCGCGCTTCGCGGCGAAAACGTTCGAGCGCCTGCGGGTCGGAGACGGAATCCGGCAGCAGCATCTTGACGGCCACGGCGCGTTCGAGTTCGACGTGCGTGCCGGAATAGACCGCGCCCATGCCGCCGCGTCCGAGCAGACGGTCGAGACGATACTTTTCCGCGATGAGGCGTGGGCCGGGGCGGGCGTGCGTCAACTGCCCGTGCTCCGACAGTTCACAGACCGCCTCCGCGTCCTCGTAACAACGCCTGCATGTACGGCAGATTTTCATCCGACCAAAACACTCCAAACGTCTTCGCTCTGAGTTTCGACCGATAAAACGTAAGCGCGAGGCGGGCGCATCCGATTACTCCTAACCGAAGAATAATTCGGCGACGTGATAAATCTCCTCGCTCAGTTTCTTGATCTCGCGCACGGCTTCATCGAGCGGGAAACTGACGACGCGCCGCCCGTGCAACGCGGCCATGTGTCCCCATTCACCGGCCGCCACCATGTCGTAAGCCTTGATGCCGAAGCGCGTGGCGAGCACGCGGTCGAAGGCGGTGGGAGAGCCGCCGCGCTGCACGTAGCCGAGTTGCGTGACGCGCGTCTCGATGCCGGAGATGCGTTCGATCTCGCGCGCGACGAGCATGCCGATCCCGCCGAGACGGCCGTGCCGGTAAACCTCGCCGAAATTTTCCTCGCTCAGGAAATTCTCTTCCGGCACGGGGCGCGCGTCCTCCGCCACGACGATGATCGAAAACGCGCTTCCCTGCGCGGCGCGATGGCGCAGGAAATCGCAGACGCGCGAGAGGCGGAAGGGGTGTTCGGGAACGAGCACCACGTCTGCACCGCCCGCGATGCCGCCGTAGGCCGCGATCCAACCCGTGTGTCGCCCCATCACCTCGACTACCATCACGCGGTGATGCGATTCCGCCGTCGAGTGGAGACGATCGATGGCGTCCGTCACGACGCTGACGGCCGTGTCGAACCCGAACGAGAAGTCCGTGCCGCCGACATCGTTATCGATGGTTTTGGGGACGCCGACGATGGGATAGTTGTGCTCGCGCCACATGTCGCGCGCGGTGCGCAGCGTCCCGTCGCCGCCGACGACGATGAGACCGCCGAGTTCGTGCTTCTCCCAGTTGATGCGGATGCGCTCAAGGGAGTTCGCATCGTCGAACGGATTGGTGCGCGACGTGCCGAGGATCGTGCCGCCGCGTGGGAGAATGCCGGAGACGGAACTGCGCGTGAGCGGGACGATGTCGTCGTCGATGAGGCCGCGCCAGCCGTTCCTGATGCCGAGCACCTGCGCGTCTTCGACCAGTGCGCGACGCACGACGGCGCGTATAACAGCGTTGAGGCCGGGGCAATCGCCGCCCGCAGTCAGAATCCCTATGCGCACACTCATCTGTAGAACCGAGTGAAAAAAAGCTCGCCCGCGAGCCACCTGTTTGCTTGAATTTAAAGTCGCGCCTATAATCGCGCGGCAAACCAGTCGATGTCAAACTTAAGAAGCGAAAGTGAGACCACGCGCCCGAGAGACGCGCACGCGGATGTCCCTTCACAGGCGACGCCGCCCGCGCCGCTCATCCTAAGCCTCGATACGGCGACCGAGGTGAGAAGCGTCGCCGTCGTGCGCGGCACGCAGGTTCTCGCCTGTACGCGCGGCCGCGTGCTCAGGGAAAACTCCGCGCGCGTGTTGCACGACGTTGACGAAGCCTTGTCCATCGCGGAGGTCAAACTCGACGACATCGAACTCTTCGCGGCGGCGACCGGGCCGGGCAGTTTTACCGGCCTCAGATCAGGACTCGCCACCATCAAGGCTTTCGCCGCCACCCTGAACCGCAGAGTCGCCTGCATCCCCACGCTCCACGCCGTCGCTTACGCCTGCGCCGCCGCGCCGCGCGTGGTCGCCTGCCTGCCTGCGGGGCGCGGCGAGGTGTTCGCGCAGTTGCTTTCAATTGACGACGCGAAAGTTGTGAGAGAGTTGAGCGAGCCGGTTCACCTGACTCCGGCGGCGGTGTTGGAGAAAGCCTGGCAGTGGGGCGGCGACTTGAAGTGGGCGGGCGCGGGGGCGCAGGCGCACGCCGGGGCGATCCGAGAGTTTGCCGCCGGTAAGGGAATTAGCTGGCGCGCGGAAGCCGACGAACAAGCTGAACCGGAATCGGAGAAGCGCACGCATTGGACGCTCGCGCCGCCCCCGGAGTCTTACGCGGAACAGATCGCCGCGCTCGGTTTAATGAATTACCTTGCGGGAAGCACGTCGGTCGCGGAAGATGTACATGCGCTCTATGTACGTTTGTCGGATGCGGAGTTGAATGAGAGATGTCGCGCGTAGACCTCGCCCCCATGCCTGATCCGGGCGATTACACGATCGAGCCGATGACGCCGCACGATCTGCTCGAAGTGGTGGAGATCGAAGAGGCGTGCCGCCTGAGCCTCTGGGGTTGGGACTCCTATTACACCGAATTGTCGCGCCCCGAAGCGATCATGCTCGTCGCGCGTCGCGCACACGCGGATCAACTGAACGGGCAAGCCCTCTACGGCTTTCTCAGCGCGAGAGTGGCCGCGCAGGAGTTGCACATCAATAATATCGGCGTTCACGACGCGGCGCGGCGGCGCGGGATCGGCCACGCGCTCATGCGTGCGGGCATCGCGTCGGCCGTCGGCGGCGGCGCGCGCACGGCCATCCTCGAAGTGCGCGCGGGCAACGTGGCGGCTCAGTCGCTTTACCGTCGATACGGTTTTGAAGTCGTCGGCAGGCGGCGGCAGTATTACCGCGACCCGCCGGAGGACGCGCTCCTGATGCGCGCCTCGCTGAAATCTCCCACTTGATTCAAGCGCGGTTTTTAGCTACCATTTTCCCATCGAAATCATAAACGCGGGAAGGGCATCAACAATCTTGTCTCGAACGCGAACGGTTCACACCACCCAAACGCATCTGCCAAAGGAGGCTTCCCTGAAATGGAATTGACCAACACGGACAGCTTGAGAGAAGAATTGATTATGAAAGACCCCGAGTTTCGCGAATTGGCGCGTGAACACGGGCGTTATGAGGCGCGCCTCAGCGAACTGACTTCTCTCGCTTACCCCAACGACGAGGAGCAGTTGGAAGAGGTCACGCTGAAGAAGAAGAAGCTGGCCGTTAAAGATCAGATGCAAGAGATCATGCTTCGCCACCAGAAAAGCGAAGAATCCGCGCACTAAAGCGCCGGGCCTACCCGCAGATTCGAGGATAGTTTTAAAAGCTAAGGGAGGGGACGCCGTAGAGTCGAAATACGCGCGCCCCTTTTCTCATTTTTCCCACACGCTTAATCAAGAATAGGATGGAAACGTGTTAAGAGACGGCATTCCCTTTGTCTTAGTCCCGCTCGCGGCCGCGCTGCTCGCGGCTCTCACCGGCTACTGGTACGTCGCAGTTCCGCTCCTGCTGCTCGCACTCTTCATGGCCTACTTCTTCCGCGACCCGGAACGCGCCGCCCTCTCCGAGCAAGACATCATCGTCGCTCCCGCGGACGGGCGCGTGACGAGAGTCGGCCAAATCATCCCGAACGATCCGCAGTCGCCGCAGGTCGTGAGCATTTTCCTGTCAGTCTTCGACGTTCACGTCAACCGCGCGCCCATCGCCGGCGAGATCATAGATGTCGCCTACACTAAAGGCCGGTTTATGATCGCCACGCGCGAGGAAGCGAGCGTCGTCAACGAGCAGAACGCCTTGACGATCCGCGGGGAGCGGATGACCATCGTCTGCAAACAGATCGCGGGCGTACTGGCGCGCCGGATCGTGTGTTGGAAGCGTAAAGGCGAGAAGGTGAATTTAGGCGAACGATTCGGCTTGATTAAGTTTAGCTCGCGCACTGACCTGGTGCTCCCGCCGGAGGTTGAGATCGGCGTGCGGGTCGGGGATCGCGTGCGCGGCGGCGTGAGTGTGATCGGGAGGCTGCGAGGATGAGCGCGGAACGAGAGGACACGGGCGACGCCACGAGCCTTCCCAAAGACCGGCGCGGCATCCGCAAAGGGCTGTACCTGATCCCTTCCGCCTTCACGGCCGCAAACATCGGCATGGGTTATTTCGCCGTGATGGGAGCCTTGCGCGGGTTTCAATTACTCGAAGGAGGGACGGAGGCGGAACTGATTCAGGCCACTTCTCATTTCGATAACGCGTCTCGCGCGATCGGTTGGGCGGTGGTCTTCGATGCGCTGGACGGGCGCATCGCGCGACTCACGAAAACCACTACAGAGATCGGCGTGCAACTCGATTCGATCGCCGACGTGGTGACTTTCGGCATCGCCCCCGCCGTCCTCGCCTACGCCTGGGGATATGGTTCCGCCTTCGCGGAAGGAAGCAGCGCACATAAGTTAGGGTGGTTTATCTCCTTCATGTTTCTGATCTGCGGAGCGTTCCGTCTGGCGCGATTTAACGTGCAAGCGACGCGGCCGCGCGTGCTCGCGGAGGGACTGGTCAAAGTTGACAAGAAAAACTTTGTCGGCCTGCCGATCCCCATGGCCGGAGGCTTCATCGCCGCGCTCGTACATTTCTCGCCCGCGCCTCTCACGTTTCACGGAGTTGAGCGGGGCGCTATTTATAGCGGGCTGTTGATGGGCGCGATCGCGCTCCTCTCGGTTTTAATGGTGAGCACGGTTCGTTATACGAGTTTCAAAACGGTGGGGGTCGGAAAGCGCAGCACGCGTCTGGCCGTGCTGGCTATTGCCGCTTCGGGGATGTTGGTGTGGTTATACTCTCGCTACGTCCTCGTCTCCATCATCGGAGCGTATATCTTGTATGGTTTGCTCGGGCGTTTGGCGGGCTTATTCCGGCAGCGCGGCGCAAGCCAGCATCAAGACCGCGTTTGACGGGATTTCGATTCCAAACGAGTTGGTAGGTAAGAGATTGTGCCCCGGCAAGCGTTTTGCTACGGATAGCTATGGGGCGGAGTCTGATGAAGATGGCGCGAAGGCGATAAGCCCGCGACGAGTCGGGATCAGCAAGAGATTATCGGCCACGAGCGGCGTGGCTCCCGTGTTGCCCTCTTCTCCCACCGGCAGCGTGTTCAATTGTTTGCCGTCTCTCAGCGAGAGCACGACGCAGGCATCGCCTCCCAGCGGAGCAAAAAGCGCGCTTTGGGTATCGATCAAGGGAAGCGCGGCGATGCGTCCCGCTAACTGCCGTTTCCAGATAAGTTCACCCCGACGCGGCGAGAGTAAATAGACGAAATTGTCTAATGAAGTGACCACGACCCCACTGTCCGTCAACGCCACCGCCTGCACCGCCGCACCCGTCCTACGTCGCCACAACAACCGACCGTGTATTTCGCTATAGGCATAGACGTACCCATCCGTCGAGCCGAAGAAAATTATGTTATCCGCGACAGCCACCGTGCCCCGCAATGCGCCACGCGTCCGATAACGCCAGAGGATCGTCCCTGACGACTCATCAAGAGCCAAAAGGGCGCCGTCGTCACTGCCAATATATAAGCGTCCATTGTGAAGTGTCGGGTAGGAGGAGAAGGGACTTGTGTGCTGAAGTACCCACAGGATTTCGCCGGTTGCCTTATTGAAAGCATAAACGCGCCCGTCTGCGGAACCGCCGAACAATTTTGTAGTGGATGAAACGAGTCTGCCCTGGATAGGGAAGTGGAGTGTCCTCATCCACAGCGTAATTCCCGTGCTCTGACTCAACGCCCGGATCGCTCCGGTTGACCGCAAAGTTTGGGGCGAGGCGGTTGGGTCATCATTTCTGGAGGCGAGATAGACCCCACGCTCATCTGCAATCGGCGAGGCCGAAAAATCACCTCCAATCTCGGTTTTCCACAGAAGTTGACCGTTTGAAACATTTAGAGAGACAATCTCCCCGGAAGTGAGAGGCAAATATAGACGGCTGTTATTAGAAGTCGGGGAGAGACTGGTGGTATTTTTAGAATCGAATTGCCAACGAACCGTCAGCGGTGAGGAAAACGTCAATCCCTTTTCCGATATCTTGTCGCCTTGGGGTTTACCGTTGATATACAGCGGAAAAATGAACAAAATGGAGAATAAACAGGCCATTCTCAAAGTGTTCAGGTAAATATAAAATAAGGTCTTCTCGCTCATTTTGCTTCAAATGTTACAATCCAACGGAAATTCCAGAGTTTATTAGTATGATGCCTTTTATTTTAACACCCCACCGACATGAAAACTATCAACGTCTCAGACGTTTCCAGCCCCTTGGAGGATGTTTATAAAGTGGAACCAGCTAAACATGATCTCATCCTTATACTTGATTTCGGCTCGCAATACACTCAGCTGATCGCGCGCCGCATACGCGAAGCCGGAGTCTACTGTGAAATTCTCCCTTTCAATGCGCCTTTAGCAAAAATTCAACAACTCCAACCGCGGGGAATTGTCCTCTCCGGCGGCCCTTCCTCGGTTTATGATGCAAAAGCTCCAAAACTGGCCGAAGGTTTTATTGAAAAAGTTAATTGCCCGCTTCTCGGGATTTGCTATGGATTGCAACTCCTGGCCGTAGAACTGGGCGGAGAGGTAAATCCTTCGCAAAACAGGGAATACGGATACGCCAGGCTCTCTCTGACCGAAGCCGAAAGTCCTTTATTCGCAGGACTGCCTTCAGAATTGGATGTGTGGCTCAGCCACGGTGATTATGTAACTAAAATGCCGCCCGGCTTCCGCGCCACTGCGGTGACAAGCGGAGCGCTTAATGCATTTGAGAGCTTAAGCAAGCGCATATTTGGAGTACAATTCCACCCGGAAGTAGCACATACGCCATTGGGCGCGCAGGTGCTCAATAATTTTGTGCTGGCAATCTGTCAGGCGCGCGCGGATTGGTCTCCCACGGCTATTATAGATGAACCAGTCCATAAGATTCGCGCGGAAGTGGGGACGGGCAAAGTGGTCTGCGGTCTATCGGGCGGGGTCGATTCGGCCGTCGCGGCCGCGCTGGTGCAACAAGCCATCGGTGAACGCCAGGTATGTATTTTTGTAGATACGGGGCTTCTCAGGGAAGGGGAGTTTGAATCCACCTGTAACTTATTTGAGCAACAAATGAAGTTACAGGTGCGAGGTGTCCGCGCCTCTCATAGGTTTTTGCAAGCCCTGGAGGGCGTGACAGACCCCGAGGAGAAGCGCAGAATTATAGGACATCTTTTTATAGAGATTTTCGATGAAGAGGCGATGCAGATCGGGCAGGTTGATTACCTGGTGCAAGGGACGTTGTATCCGGATGTCATCGAATCGGTGTCCGTTCTTGGCCCCTCGGCCGTGATCAAAAGTCATCATAACGTGGGCGGACTGCCCGAGCGCATGCGGCTGCGCTTGATTGAGCCTCTGCGAGAATTATTCAAGGACGAAGTCAGGATTATCGGGAGGAGTTTGCAGGTTCCACCGGAAATTCTAAGCCGACACCCTTTCCCCGGCCCCGGTCTAGCCGTTCGTATTATCGGAGAGATCACTGAAGAACGGCTCCAGGTCTTGCGTGCGGCCGACCGCATTCTGGAAGAAGAGTTACGTCTAGCTTCATTGTATGATTCGGTCTGGCAAGCCTTCCCGGTCTTATTGCCCATCTCCACAGTGGGCGTGATGGGCGACTATCGCACTTATGAGCGGGTGGTGGCGATCCGTGCTGTGAGCAGCATAGACGGGATGACGGCCGACTGGGCGCGCCTGCCGCACGATTTACTTGCGAGAATTTCGACGCGGCTGGTTTCGGAAGTGCGTGGGATTAATCGCGTAGTGTATGATATTAGCTCAAAACCCCCCAGCACTATAGAATGGGAATAAGAGCGCCCGTATGGATTAGCCGGAGCCGGTTAAATCGCCAACTTTGCGAACTTTAGCGTTTAAGATAGTCATAGAGAAGGTGCGGTCACTTAATAAATCTTTGCACCTGCCAAAAGAGAGTTCAATTTCGCATAGAATGGATTGTTATAAGCCACTGCTTAACTTAAGCGATGGCTTATAACCGGATAGTTTGAATTGTTCGGCATGTTAGTTTTACTCTCGGACGATGAAGAAGGTTCATCGAACTGGATAACTATATGCCCGCCTCGTCACTAAGCCTCGTGATGTAGAATAGAGGCCGGTTCGAGTAGCTTATTATTGGACAGTTCATCCGGCCGGTAATTTGCGCGTGGTTGAGTTAATTGTAGGTGAACGCAATCTTGAGAGGAAACCGTAGAACTCGATTCGGGAACATATAAATGCAGGACAAAGATATAAATGCTTTTGAAAGAGTGAAGTTGGCGCGGCACCCGGAGCGTCCGTATACGCTTGATTTTATTGAAATGATATTTGAGGATTTCGTCGAACTCAAGGGGGATCGTCGTTTTGCTGATGACCCGGCGATGGTTTGTGGTTTTGCGCGTTTCCACGGATTATCGGTTGGGGTTATCGGTCAGCAAAAGGGGCGAGATACGAAGCAACGCCGCCATCGAAATTTTGGCATGCCCAAACCGGAGGGCTATCGCAAAGCCATGCGGGTGATGAGTTTGGCTGAGAAGTTCAATCGCCCGGTTTTTTCTTTTATTGACACGCCGGGCGCGTATCCAGGCATTGACGCCGAAGAGAGAGGGCAGGCCGAAGCCATCGCTAACAATTTGTTGGAAATGGCGAAATTGAATGTCCGCGTGATAGTTACGATAATCGGGGAAGGCGGTTCCGGCGGTGCGCTCGGTATTGGTATAGGCGATAGAGTCCTGATGCTGGAAAATGCGATCTATTCTGTGATTTCACCGGAGGGCTGTGCGGCAATCTTATGGAAAGATGCCTCCCAATCGCCCCTGGCGGCCGAAGCTTTAGGGCTTACAGCCGACAACTTACAGCGACTAGGTATTGTAGATGAGATAGTAATCGAACCCGGTGGAGGAGCGCACACCTCACATCCCGAGGCCGCCCAACTTTTGGGTCAAGCGCTTTGGAAGAATTTGGAGTCGTTAAAAGACGTTTCTTCGACCGAACTGCAAGCGCGCCGTTATGCCAAGCTTCGTGCGATTGGGCAATAACTCGGGGGATATATCATGCCTTCTTGGCACACGCGCTGGGATAATTTACGTACGATGAACGTCGGCGCGCCGACATTGACGCTCAGAACGGAATATCGTCGTCGTTGATGTCATCCCCGCCGGTAGGTTCCCCCCGACCTGAAGCGGTTGGCTCGGCACGAACGCCCGCCCCTGCTGCTTCATCGCCTCTTCCGCCGATGAATTGCATGTCGGTGGCATGAACTTCGAGCGTGTGACGTGGTTTCCCGTCCTTATCAGTCCATTCTTCTACGCGCAGCCTGCCCTCGATATAAACCGGACGCCCTTTAGATAAATATTGAGAGGCTGTTTCCGCCTGTCTTCCCCATAGCGTGATGCGAAACCATGTTGTAACATCTTGATTTTCGCCGGCGCGGTCTTTGCGCCTCTCATTGGTGGCGAGGGTAAAGCTGCAAACCGGAGTGCCTTGCGGAGTGTAGCGCAACTCAGGGTCGCGCCCCAGATTGCCGACAACGATAATTTTGTTGAAAGACATGTTTAGATAACCCTCTCTCAAGTGCTAAATGGGAAATTCTATGGCATATACTACCTAGATGGGTAAGTTCGGTCAAGGCCATAACTATGTATTAAGTTGATGTTTTACTTTAAAAGTGAATTGTAAGTGAAAGCGTTGAATTATGTTGAAGTCCCTTAACATAAGCAATTTTGCCATCATCCATTACTTGAACATAGACTTTCACCCCGGTCTAAATGTCCTGACAGGTGAAACGGGAGCTGGTAAGTCAATCATTGTGGATGCTTTAAGTCTTCTCCTGGGAGCCAGAGCCTTCACGGACGTGGTGCGAACAGGGGAAAAGGTCGCCCTGGTTGAAGGTATCTTTGAACTTGATGGTATTAATGAACAGCGAGTTAAGTCTGAACTCAGCGCTTTGGCTGTCGAGATTGCCGACGACGAATATTTAACGATTCGGCGTGAAGTTCAATTGGGCGGCCGTAATCGCATCTTTATTAATGACAGAAGTGTGACGCTCGCTACTTTAAAAAAGCTCAATCCGTTCCTAGTGGAAATACACGGGCAAGGTGAACAGCGGTCGCTGCTTTCGCCGCATGCACACCTCCTATTGTTGGATGACTTCGCCGGTTGTAGTGATTTGCGCCGGCAAGTTGCCATAAAATATGCCCGCTGGCGGAAGATGATTGAAGAGTTAAACGCGATGACCCGGGATAAAGTGGAGCGGGAGCGACTTCTGGATATACTGAAATTTCAAGTTGCGGAAATTGACTTGCTCAATCCACAGCCTGGCGAAGATGAACAACTGCTCGAAGAGAAAAAGTTATTAACCAATTCGGAACATCTCTCCGAATTAAACGCAACTGCATACAATGATCTTTACGAGAGTGAAGAGAGCGTACTGGCGCGGCTCGGTTCCGTCCGTAGAGCTTTGCAGGCTCTGGAGACGATTGATAATCGTTTCTCTCCTCTTTTGAATGCGCTGGAGGAGGCGACCCTGTCGCTGAACGACGTGGCCGACACTCTGCGCAGCTACGCGGCGCGAATCGAATACTCACCGGCGCGTTTGAGCGAGATTGAAGAAAGATTAAGTGAATTTGAAAGGCTCAAACGGAAATACGGGCGTGTTAATAATGACCTCAACGAAATCAGGGAAGGCATATACAGGCAACTTGACCAGTTGACGAATTGGGAAGAACATCAAGCGGAGCTATTGGCCGATTTGGAAGTGGTACGAGAAGAGTATCGAATGCTGGCCGGGCAGTTAAGCGGCCGTCGTCAGGCTGCGAGAGTTGATTTTGAGAGACGGGTCATGGAAGACCTGCATCAAGTAGCGATGGAGAGCGCTCGTTTTAGTGTGGTCATTGACACGGCGCGGGAAGCATCCGACATAGTTTCAGACACTCAGGCGGAAAATCTACAGTTAGAAGACTCAGATTCGACGCCGACAACCTCTCCCGCGTATTGGAGTCCGACCGGAGCTGATCGCGTGGAGTTTCATTTGTCGGCCAATATAGGAGAACTCGCGCGCCCTCTTCAACGCGTCGCCTCCGGAGGAGAGTTATCCCGTCTGATGCTAACTCTAAGAACTATCAGCCGTAACAGGCCAAAAGTTCAAGTAGAACCTTCACCGGACACGACGCTCGTGTTCGACGAGATTGATACGGGCATCGGAGGGCACGTGTCGGAAGCTGTGGGTCGCAGACTCAAGTCGCTGGCCGCCTCCCAGCAGGTTCTCTGCGTCACGCATCAACCGCAGATCGCACGATTTGCGGATCATCATTATGCCATTGCCAAGCATGTCGAAGAAGGTCGGACACTGACCCGGATCACGGAACTGGGTCAACCGGAGCGCGTGACGGAGATCGCGAGAATGCTCGGTGTATCTCAAGAGGTGGCAACGGCGCGAGAAACCGCAGAATGGATGCTCGAAACCGCGAGAGAAACTTCCACACACGGACATGCCAAAGCCTCTGCCCGAACTAGAAGAAAGAAGAAAGATACTGATGGCCGCGCCTGACACGGAACTATTGCGGCGGCAATTTCGCATTTCTGATACACTTCACTTACTTAAGGGAGCGAGCGCGATGTCGAAGGGCAATGTCTATATAGAAACATTCGGCTGTCAGATGAATATAGCCGATACGGAGAGAGCCACATCGCATCTGCGTGCCGCCGGTTATGGAATTTCAGGCGAGGCCGAAACCGCCGATGTGATACTCTTCAACACTTGCTCGGTGCGCGCCCGTGCGGAACAAAAAGTCTTCAATCGGATCGGTGAAATCAAAAAGAGCTTGGGCGCAATTGAACCCGTGATCGGGATTATGGGTTGCGTCGCGCAACTGGAAGGGGAGACGCTCTTTAGCGACGGAGCCGGCGTGCGCATCGTGGCCGGAACGCGCGCGACCGATCGACTGCCCGATTTGATCACACGCGCGCTCGACGGTGAGAAGCACGTGCTCGACCTGGGTGAGCGTTCGGAGTCGGAGCAGTGGGATGTGCCGGTCGTCGGGCGACACTCTCCCTTTGTCGCGTACATCCCGATCGTCGAAGGCTGTAATAAATTCTGCACGTATTGCATCGTCCCGTTTTCGCGTGGTCGGGAACAGAGTCGCGCGGCGGTCGAGATCGTCGATGAAATCAAAAGGCTGCGCGATGCGGGTTATCAGGAAGTTCAACTAATAGGCCAGAACGTCAATAGTTACAGGCCTAAAACTGAGGTTGGACTTGAAGCCTTCCCGGGGGCGACTCCTTTTTCGAGGTTATTGCGCGCGGTCGCGGCGACGCGGATGCCACGCATCAAGTTTACTACTTCTTTCCCGCGCGACTTTCATCCGGACATCGTTGCGGCGATGGATGAACATGACAATCTGTGTAATTGGATACATCTGCCGGTTCAGTCGGGCAGCGACCGCATCCTGCGCGCCATGCGTCGTGGTTATAAGGTTTCCGATTATCTTTCACGCATAGATATAATCAAGCATGCGAAACGCAGATACGCTCTGACCAGCGATATTATCATCGGATTTCCGGGTGAGACTTCGGAGGATTTCGAGGCGACGCTGCGTTTAATCGAATATTGTCGTTACGACGCGCTGTACATCTTCAAATATTCCGAGAGAAACGGCACCCCTGCGGCCGGATTGGACAACGACGTGTCCGATAACGAAAAGGCGCTTCGGTTCCACGACTTGGAGGGATTACAAAAAGATATACAGAAGGAGATATATGCGGATTATGTGGGCCGCGAGGTCTCCGTCCTGGTTGAGCGAAAAAGCGCGAAATCCGCTTTGGATATGAGCGGCCACACAACCTGTAATAAGGTGGTGAATTTTCCGTGCGGCGAAGATTTGCAGGGGCAGATCGTTTCCGTCCGGATTAAGGAAGCGAAGGCGAATAGTCTCTACGGGGAATTGGTCTGATCTACATGCGCCCTGAGATTGAAGTTATGGGTGAGGTTGACGTATGGAAATCGAAGTAAAGATTAGAGGTTTGATGATGGATCCGAATAGCGGGACACCGATCGTTATTCTTAAGGATGTTAACAGTGAGACCCTTTTGCCGATCTGGGTGGGGGCTTACGAGGCGAATGCGATTGCCCTCGAAATCGAGAAAATTGCGACCCAGCGTCCCATGACACACGACTTGTTACGGAATTTGATCGTGGAGATGGGCGCACGCGTCGAACGCGTGGTGGTGACAGAGCTTAGGGATAATACATTTTTCGCCGTCATCGAGATGCGGAGCAACAGCGGTGATTTTATGATGCTGGACTCAAGACCGTCCGACGCCATCGCCCTGGCTTTACGCGCTGATTGTCCGATTTATGTTAATGAAGACGTGATACAGGCCTCGCATAGTCTGACCAGCGAACAGACTGAAGAGTCCGCTTCCGGTGAAGATGAAGAGTGGCCGGATGTGATCGGCGAGGCGGGCGATTTGCCGATGTAGGGGTTTTCTTTCGAGTTGCAACGGATTACGCCGTTGCCAACTTGCGACGAAGGAGCTTCAATCTGAACTTAATTATCGCTATTGCAAATCAGAAGGGTGGAGTGGGTAAGACCACTACTGCCATCAATTTGGCGGCGGCCTTTGCTCGCCGGGGTCAACGTGTCTTACTCCTCGACATGGATCCTCAAGGCAATAGCTCTATCTCGTTCCTAGACCCCGCGACGGTCGAGTTGTCGGCTTATGAATTGATGCTCGATGGCGATGATGCGACGGATGGCTATATTTATAAAACAGCCGTCGAAGGACTGCATATCATCCCCGCACGAATAAGTCTGGCAAAGCTCGAATCTAAATTGGTGGGTGATTTCGACGCCCCGTTCAGGCTCAAAGATCGTCTCGAACCTCTGCGTTCCCGCTATGATGTGATTCTCATAGACACGCCGCCGACCCTCGGTTTGATTACAGTGAACGCGCTCGTTGCCGCGACACACATTTTGATCCCCATCCAGTCTTCATATTTCGCTCTCGAAGGGACGGACGATTTGCTGGAAACCATTGAAAAGGTTAAAGCTCGCCCCAACCCGCAACTCCATGTCCTGGGCGTCGTCGTGACGCTCCATGACCGGCGGACGACTTTAGCGAGAGAGGTACACGAACAGATTCGGAACGTGTTCGGGGCGCAGATGTTTGATACTGTCATAACTAAGAGCGTTCGCTTGGAAGAGGCTCCTGCATACAAAGAGTCTATCTTCACTTTCGCTCCGCAATCTTCCGGCGCCAACGAGTATGCCAAACTTTGCGAAGAGGTGATCGGTCGTGTCTAAGAGAGGACTGCCTACAGGCATCAGGATGCGCCACGACGCGCATTATGTGGAAGAACTTGCGACGCATCATCCCACGCCGATCGGGCGTTTGATAGCCTTAGACCAGCTTGACCCGAATCCGGAGCAGCCACGCGTGGAGATCGGCGACCTGAATGACCTTACGGCTTCCATTAAAGAAAAAGGCGTCCTGGAACCGCTGCTCGTCAAGCCCTCGCGCGTTACCGGGCGTTGGATGATCATTGCGGGCGAGCGTCGCTGGCGCGCTTCGAAGGCGGCGGGGCTGAGGGACGTGCCGTGCATTGAGATGGAAGTGGACGACAGGGCAGTGGCCGAGATCGCTCTGATCGAAAACATGCAAAGGAAAGACCTGACCGCTTGGGAAGAGGCTGACGGTTTGGCCGCGCTTTGTGAGCGTTTCGGGTATACGCATGAAGATGTTGCGCGAAAGGTGGGGAAAAGCCGCAGCACGGTGACGGAAGCCCTCTCCATCGCCTCATTACCTGAAGTAATACGTGAGAAATGTCGTCGCGCCGACATAGGAGCGAAGTCTCTCTTGTTGCAGGTCGTCCGTCAGCCGGACATCGAATCGATGCATGACATTTTGGGCGAGATAACCTCGCAGGGGTTAAATCGTGACGGCGCGCGCGCGGCGCGTCGCCTGAAGCAGGAAGGGAAGAAATCGCCGCCTGGGCGACAAAAATCAGAGCCGTATGTCTTTCGGTATGCGGCCGCGGATGGTGATTTTGCGGTGGAACTGCGTTTCAAGAGTTCTGAAGTGCAGCGACCACAAATAGCCGGGGCGTTGCGAAAGGTGTTGGATTCTCTTGAAAGCGATGTGAATGCGGAGCCGGGTAATACGGATTAGAGAACTGGCGCAGGTTCGAGCGATACTTTAAGTGTCGGGGGCTTCTTTTATGTGCCCGAAGTTCTTTTTCTTTCCTTAGCCGCTTGACGTTGTAATGATTTAGCCCAACGCTCGAAGGTAGGTTGCAGGGGTTTAAAGATTCGCGTCCTCAGGCTGTGCTGTCCTTCCGACCAAATTTTTAAATACTTCTCAGTGTAAGCGCGAACCGAAGGCTCTATCTGCCCCTTCTTGATGGAGTGTCGCAGGGTGAGGTAATAGTGCTGACCCGCCAGAGAAAATATCACGGAGGCCAGATTACCTTTGAAAGAGAGCTTGGGGAGCAGGCGTTTGAAAAACGGCTTCGAACGGGGAAGCAAGACGGACATGGAAACTTCCAGCCAGGCGGCCTGATTGCCCTGGCGTGGATGGTAGAGTCCCGGTAGTTGGCTGCTTTGTGGAAGACGCAGCCTGGGGTCGTTGATCGCGTCTACGAGACGCAAGCGGTTAATCCCGCGCAGGTGTTCCTGCGGGAGCGTGTCGATAATTCTTTCGATTTGCGCAATGGTGTTGCGCGGGAGCGTCGCCGTCGAGGCGTTTTCAATTTTAATTGCCATCGCTTTTTTTGTAACTCTAGGCTAGACAGGGAAGCGTCGTCAAGTCTTGAGGATTCGAGATGTTTGAGGCGGCGGTTTTGTCGAAGCGCGTGGAGGTCTCGGTTATGGAACGTGATTTACTTGGGGAATATTTTGCTTACCTGAGAGTCGAGAGGGGCTTATCCGCTAATACGCTCACGAATTATGCGCATGATTTGAATAAATTGCAGGAATTCGCGCGAGAGGCGGGGGTATCCTTACAGAGCCTCAGTAAGCATAACCTGTCGGATTGTTTCAGAAGGTTGACACAGTCCGGTTTGTCACCGCGTTCGATCGCCAGAATGATCTCTGGTGCGCGCGGATTTTATAGATTCCTACTGCGCGACGGTTTTATCAAAGACGACCCGCTAGCCAATATTTTGGCGCCGCAAGTAGATAAACATCTCCCACATTTTCTGACGGAGGATGAGATCGGGCGTTTATTGAATGCTCCTGATACCGGCACTTCCACAGGTATTCGCGATCGAGCCATGTTAGAACTTTTATACGCGACGGGGTTGCGCGTCTCGGAGTTGATCGGTCTCATCGCGACTGATATTAATTTTGAGCGTGGTTTGCTGACATGCCATGGAAAAGGAAGCAAGCAGCGTTATATTCCTATCGGCAGAAGCGCGTTGAGCTGGCTGGAAGAGTACAAGCGGGCGCGCCATTTATTGTTGAGAGGAATTTCCGTCAAAGCGTTGTTTGTGAGAGACGGCGGGAAACCCTTGACCCGGCACAATTTCGCGGAGATTTTAAAGTCGTATTGCGCGAAACTCGGATTTAAAAACGTGTCGCCACACACCCTGCGTCACAGTTTCGCGACCCATCTCATGCAGCATGGGGCTGATTCGCGTTCGGTGCAGGCTCTCCTAGGCCATAGCGACCTGGCTACCACACAAATCTACACGCATCTATCCAGAGAGCATTTGCGTGAGACCTATGATAATTATCACCCGCGGGCGGCTTTCGTGAAGGGTTTTTCTGATGGGGGAGGCGATAATTGATGAAAGTCGATAATATCGCTTGAGTCCGATAATGAATATTATGTATATATGCCGTGGGACGATTTAAGAGTTAAGGTAGTCGATATTCGCATGGGTTCAGGCAGAACAGTTAGGGGCAGTTAGCGCATGAGCGACGCTCAAAGAATGCCGGGAAACCCCTTCGAATCTTGACAGACGATCTAGCCGCTGGTACAGTACGCGGTCTTTTGTCTAAACACGTTTGAATCATCCGTTAAGGAGCATTGAATTTTGAGCAACACCGGTACTTACCTATTTACCTCGGAATCCGTCACAGAGGGACATCCTGATAAAATCTCGGATCAGATTTCGGACGCGGTCTTAGATGAGGTTTTGCGCCAAGACCCGATGGGGCGCGTCGCTTGCGAGACATTGGTGACGACCGGATTAGTTGTCATTGCCGGGGAGATCACGACGGAAGCGCAAATCGACTTTTCCCGGGTGGCACGTGAAACAATTAGGGAAATCGGTTATACGAGAGCCAAGTACGGCTTCGATTGCGATACTTGCAGCGTGCTGAACGCCGTGGGGCGGCAATCGCCCGATATCGCTCTGGGGGTCGATACGGGAGGCGCGGGCGACCAGGGTTTGATGTTCGGTTTCGCCTGTAACGAAACCCCGGAATTAATGCCCCTCCCGATCCAACTCGCGCACCAACTGGCCGAACGCCTCGCGGAAACGCGTCGTTCAGGCGATCTTCCCTATCTGCGGCCTGACGGGAAATCTCAGGTCACCATTGAGTACCGGGACGGCCGCCCTTTTCGTGTGGACGCGGTCGTCATCTCCACGCAGCACGATGCGAAGGTGGAGAACAAGCAACTGCGTGATGAAGTACTGGAACAAGTTATCAAGCCTACCATCTCCCCTGAGTTGATAGACAAGAACACGAAGTATCACATCAACCCTACGGGACGCTTCGTCACGGGCGGGCCGCAGGGCGACGCAGGTTTGACCGGGCGTAAAATCATCGTGGACACCTATGGCGGATATGCCCCTCACGGAGGCGGCGCATTCTCCGGCAAAGACCCCACCAAAGTTGACCGTTCGGCCGCCTACATGGCCCGTTACATCGCGAAAAACGTCGTCGCCGCAGGACTTGCCGACAGGTGCCTGGTGCAACTGGCATACGCGATCGGTGTCTCCGATCCGGTTTCAGTTCTCGTGGATACGAGCGGGACTGGTCGTGTGAGCGAGGATTCGTTGGCTAACCTGGTGCGGGAAAACTTTGAATTGACCCCGCACGGAATCATCCAAAGTCTTAACTTACGCACCCCAATCTATAGAAAGACGGCAGCTTACGGCCATTTCGGGCGACGCTTGGACGGTTTCACCTGGGAGGCCACGGATAAAGCTGAGAAACTGCGCGAAGCGGCCGGAGTTTAAATCTACATTCTCTTAACACTTGTAGCAGAGCGCTGTGTTCACCACACAGGCTCATAAAACAGATCACAAAGGAAAACATAAATGTCTGCAACACCAGCAGTTGAGTATGATGTCAAAGATATCGGGTTAGCGGCCGACGGGAAACGTCGAATTGAGTGGGCTGAGCGTGAAATGCCGGTTCTGCGTCTCATCCGCGAGCGCTTCGCGTCGGAGCAACCGCTCTCGGGAGTACGTCTGATAGCCTGCGCACATATCACTACGGAGACGGCCAATCTGGCGCGCACACTGCAAGCCGGCGGCGCGGAGGCCGTCTTGATCGCCTCGAACCCGCTCTCCACACAGGATGATGTGGCGGCATCCCTGGTCTCGGACTGGGGCATCCCCGTCTACGCCATCAAAGGCGAAACGACCGAGACATATAACCGGCACGTGCGCACCGCTTTGGACTTCCACCCGGAAATCATTATCGACGACGGCTCCGACGTGGTCGCGACGCTCATCAAGGAGCGCGCAGACCAAGTTAAAGAAGTGATCGGGACGACCGAGGAGACGACCACCGGAATCGTTCGTTTGCAAGCCATGGCTAACGCGGGGGTGCTTACCTTCCCTTCGATGGCCGTCAATAATGCGCAAACCAAGCATCTTTTCGATAATCGCTATGGCACGGGGCAATCTACTCTCGACGGAATTATCCGCGCCACCAACATTCTTCTGGCCGGGCGCAATTTGGTCGTGGTCGGCTACGGTTGGTGCGGCAAGGGCGTCGCGCTGCGCGGCCGCGGGATGGGAGCGAACGTCGTCGTGTCGGAGATTGACCCCATCAAGGCCGTGGAAGCCGTGATGGACGGATTTCGCGTGATGCCGATCAGAGAGGCGGCTGCGGTCGGCGACATTTTCGTGACGGTGACGGGTAATCGTCACGTCATCGATACAGAGCACTTCGCGCGTATGAAGGACGGAGCTATTGTTTGCAATAGCGGGCATTTCGATTTGGAACTGAATTTGGTCGGACTGCGAGAATTATCCAACGCAGAACCGTTGACGCTCCGCCCGTTTGTGCAGGAATATCAAGTCAGCGCCAGCGGCCACCGGATCATCGTTTTGGGCGAAGGCCGCTTGATTAATTTGGCCGCCGCCGAGGGGCATCCGGCGAGCGTGATGGACATGAGTTTTGCCAACCAGGCCCTCTCGGTTGAGTATCTGGTTAGACATAAAGGCGAACTGCAACCCGGCGTACACCTCCTGCCGCGCGAAGTGGATGCTGAAATTGCCAGTCTCAAGTTGAGGGCGCTCGGCATCTCCATTGATACTTTAACGGCCGAGCAGATCGAGTACATGAACAGTTGGGAGACGGGCACTTAACAGCGAGCCGTCTCTGTCTCTGCAAAATAGAAAAACCGGCTGGGAGACAGTGCTGTCTCCCAGCCGGTTTTTCTATTTCATGAAATGCAAAGCCCCGGAAAATTCAGGTGCGTGCGCGGGAAAATAAGAGCAGGGCGAGCGCGGTAAAGATTAGCGGGGTGGCCCAGGCGGCGAGAGCAGCGGGTAAGAGCCTATAATTCCCTAGTTGTTGAAACGCACTTGCGCTTCCCCACAACAAGAGTCCGATAACTAATGCGGCTCCTAATGCCCAGAAGGCGGAACGCCGGCCGAAGAAGACGCCAAAAGGAATCCCTATCAGGGCCAAAATGACGGGGGTGGCAATATCGGCACTCCGTCGGTAGAGTGCTATGCGCAGGCCGTTGATCTCGTCGGGCCTGACGTTCTTAAGCGTTCTTATGTATTCGCTTAAGACCCGCGAATTAAGTTCCGAAGGCTTATTAAGCAGTGGCTTAAAGGATTGAGCCGGCGTGGATTCGCTCACGGCGTATTTCTCGACCCGACTCATGCTCCCCATCTTCGTCTGGCCGACCTGCATGATCTCTGCGTCGTGAATCTCCAACTTCTCGACCTCGTTCCATTTACCTTCTCTGCCCGAAATCAAGTTTTTCAAATGAATCCCCTCCGGGTCGAATTCGTAAATAACCGGCGTCAGCAGTGATTGTCCGTCGCCTCCGTATTTATATGAATAGAGCCGTTGCGCGTCGGGAACGGCGAGCCATTGCACGCCCGTGGGGGTGATCGCCCTGTTCAGCCCCCCGCGTATCTGCGCTCTGTAACTCTCTTGCCGCCGGTTAGCTTGTGGAAGGATGTTTTCCTGCAAGAGACCCAATGCGACGCTGATCACCAGGGAGAAAAGAATGGTCGGTAATGACAAGCGGTACAGGCTTTGTCCACTTCCCCACCAGACGACTACTTCGTTGCGCCGTGCGAGGATGGCATAAGTTACAAGAACTGCGACGAGCAGACCGATCGGCACCAGGTTCATGCTGGCCAACGGTATTAAATATAAAAGGTAGAGGAACACCAGGCGCCATTCCGAGCCTGAAATAAAGCGCAGCAGTTCGAATAGTGTGAAGATCAAAAAGATTAATAAAAGAACTCCATAAGCCAGTACGAAGTTAAAAGAGACGGCCGAGAGCAAACTTCTGTCCAGGAGTCCGAGAATGATGGAGTTTCGCGCCCGCCCGGCCTTGGCCGCGGGGGTGGAACCTGGGACGGTGGTAAGCCACCGTGCATGCAGTCCGCCCGATACATTTCGCTCGTTAATGAAGAGCGAGACGAGACCGACGGCTGTCGCCAGCCCGGTTGCCAGCCAGTTGCCGACTTGCGGCGGGAGCAGCCCGCTCCGGCTCGATTGTTCTCCTCCCAATAAAACCAAATAATATAAGATCATTGCGCCGATAGAGATCACCACCGCCTGCCCCCTGCCGAGTCGCTTCAAGCGTCCGCCGAATCCGGCGCCGAGCAGCGCGAAGGCCATGGGCGCGAGACATAAGGCCAATCTCTTGTTGAGCGCGGTGAGTAACAGGATTTTCTCTGCGCCTGCGGCGCTTTGCGCCTTATCCGAGAGTTCACGCCAGTCGAGTTCGTCAATCTCGACGCGCCTTTCCTGAAACTTTTTGAGCAATGCATTCCGCCCCGTATTCAGACGCAAGCGAAATTGCGCGGAGCTTTCCGTCACAAGTTGCGCGGAAGTAACGGGTTGCACACTCTCTCTGGGCGGCAGCGTGGTGACGACAGCGTCTGTCAACACCAACTCCGTCTGTTCCCCCGTCACATCGAGTCGCCCGCTACGAGCAGTTATCAGACGCAATTCCCCGCCTCCATCCTGCCAGTGGATGAACACCCTCCCCCATTGACCGCGCGCCTGATCGCCGTCCCGCACATACACAACTTTGCCCGGCATCTCCGTATTAAAAGTGTGCGGTTGTATCGGCGACTCGATTTTAGACAGGGTAACTTTGAGCGCGGCGTCACGCAATAGAGACGAGGCCCTGGGCGCGATCTCGAAACCTATGTAGAGCGTCAACAGAGTAAAGACGCCGCCCAACAGCAACACGGGGGAGATGAACCGCCAGGTTCCCACCCCTGCCGCCCGCATGGCAATCAGCTCGCTATCGCTGCCAAGTTTGCTGAGACCCGTGGCGGTGCCGATCAACACGGACATCGGAAGCGTAAAGATCAGTATGTTAGGGATCAAGCCCAGAGCGATGTCCGTCACGACCTCGAAGGAGGGGTCTGCGGAACTGAGAATTTCCACAAACTTGCCGGCCTGTTGCGCCAGGATAACGAAGGTCAGGAGCAGCAGCGACAATCCGAGGTAGGGCAGGATCGCCGCGATGATGTACCTCTCGACCAGTCGCCCGCCAAATATTTTCATGTCTCTAATGTTACAGGGAGTCCTCTGAAAATCCGAGCCTCAAAGGCGTGACCCCGGGCATAGCGGTTATTCGATGGCGGCGCGCCCTCTGGGGAGCCTTTCGAGTGCGCGTGTAATCAATCTCTGCGTCACCTGTGAGAGTTCCCTGAGCACCGTCTCTGGAACGGCACCGAGAGACCCCGCCCAATCCCCCGGCGCCAGGCGTTGCGTCGCACGTAGATGCGCCGTGGCTTCGAAGGAGATGGACAGGTCGGTCTTGTGTGCGCACTCCACGCAACGCAGGGCGCCGTCCGTCCCCAAGTATGTCTTCGCGCTGTTTTCACCCAGAGGCCGCTTACAATTGACGCAAGCGCGCAGGTCGGGCAGGAATCCTGATAGTTTTAACAACCACACTTCACTATAACGCGTGAGATGCCGTATGTTCTCAGGCGCGGCGGCAATGGCCTCCACGCACGCTCTGACCATCCGAAAGATTTTCTCGTTCGGCTCGTGAGGCGGGACGAAATCCAATATCAGGCCGCTAATATATTCAAGCGCGACAACGACTTCCGTATGTTTACTTAATTCAAAATATGAACGCAGGATGTCGGCTTGGCGAATGGAGACAAGCTCCTGCCCTTCCTTCTCAAAGTAGGAGAGGCTGACCAGCGTGAAAGGCTCCAGGGCCGCTCCGAACTTGCTCTTCAAACGCCGCGCCCCGCGCGCCACTCCGCGCATCACCCCGGAATTTTGGGAGAGGAAGACGGCTATTTTATCGGCCTCCGCGAGTTTGTAGATTCTCAGTACGATCGCTTCGGTTTCAGAAAGTCCCATGTCTGCCCTACCAAGCCTCTCCACACGTCCGACTCGATTCTCTCCCGCTTAAATTTCAGCAAACATGTCAACCAAGATGCTCGACGTTATCGGACGCGAGGAGCTAAATCGGCAGCCCGTACAAAACCCAGGCTAGAACCAGCCCGATCCCGACGAATTCTGCGAATATCTTAACTCCGTAAGTAAAACGTTCGGATGATTTCTCACGCCCGACGATGCCGAAAATTATCGCCACGAAAGCCGCGAATAAAACCATGATCAGGAAATGTCTCACTTCTTCCTCCCGGCACCGATGTCGAACGCATCCAGCATGCTCAAATAATTCAGGAGTCCCGCAACCATCAAAAATCGATCGCCATATTCGGAGGTCGCCAGTTGTGAATGATCCGCCACCGCAATATTAGCGAGCAGGCTCAAGAGATAGAGCAACCCGGTTCCCAAATCACAGAAACCGAAGACGTAGGCCAGAAATCCCGTCTCCGCCACGTTGTGCAAACCGTATAAATGCCCGCCGAGCCACCAACCGGCAACATACATGGCTAGAACGGAGCCTCCTAACAATAGCCCCCGCACCAGGTGGCCTTGATAAAAGTGCCCCGCGCCGGGAATGACCCAAGCCAAACCGCCAGCCAGCCAGGCCTCCAGGCCGGGCTTTTCCATCGAACTTCTGATCTCTTCCAAAATCCTCTCCTCCACACCACAATTCGGCTCGTTGACGTAACAATACTCTCTGCGTTCCTGCACCCTCTATCAGAGCGCGCGCAACTCGTAATATCCGCCGTTTGCGCAAGGACGGCACAAGATTTCGCCGCCTTCAACGACGACCTCTCGGCCATCGTTGACCCCTTCCAGACACCTGTGACAAGCGTGGCGCGTCCGTGGCCGCCCCGGAGCATCCGTCTCTTTAAAATCTACGGTTACCGCCTCCGTTTTAAACAGTTCCGCCTCCGCCGCTTCTTTATATGTCGCCATTTGCCGCTCTTTTTTGCTCGGGAGAGAGGCGTAGCGCGCTTCCGCCAACGCTCTGGAAGAATCCAGGGCAACGAGACGGACAGCCCTCCCCGTGTCCGTATTCAAGAAAGTGGCGGCCACCTTGCCATAATCAAAATATTTAAGGCTGCGTCGGCCGAGCCGGACGCCCGTGACCGCGCTCAAGGCGTCCGTCATGCAGCGATCAATCTCGACCCAGACGATCAATTTTTTCCTGTCCGCGCCGCGCGGGTCTTCCACTTCGATCAACTTGCAACCGAGCACAGCCATCCGCGCACCCAAGACCTGACCGGGGCAGATGTGGCCGTGCAAGGCTTCGCATTCACGCAATAAGACATCAAGCGGAGGCAACATAGAAGTATCTTCAGTTAAAGCAACACCTTACCTGTCGGCGCGGCGACCATTGAGGCAACACTTGCGGCGAAGCAACGTAAACTTTGTATAACTTATCGTTAATAAAGCAGAAAGCCTTCGCGCTCGACCATGAACGGCTTCAATTTCTCGTCCCAGGAACTTTGCAACGCGTCCAGAGAGTCTCCTCTCTCCAGAGCTTCTCTCAAGCTCGCCGTCCCCGCGATCACGTCGAAAGGATTGCGGTCGTAGACGTACTCGTATGGCGGCTGTTTCCATTTGAACTGCTCTGGATAAAGCTCACGCGCTACTTTAACTGTCGCGACGCCCGTGATGACCGGCTCAAACTGCTCGCGATCCGTGACGTGTATCTGGACGCCGCCGCAAGCGCGCCCGGCGTGCTTCTGAAACGTCGGTTGAAACGAGGAGGCGCGAAAATGCACTCCCGTCAAACCCAGTAAATCGAGTTCACGTTTGTAACGCGCGGCATCTATGTAGGGCGCGCCGATCAACTCAAACGGCTTCGTCGTGCCCCTCCCTTCGGACATCTGCGTCCCTTCCAGGTGAACCGTCCCCGGAAAGACCGTCGCGCTGTCGAGCGTCGGCATGTTCGGCGAGGGCAAAACCCAGGGGGCGTCCGTCTCGTCGAACCAGAGTTCGCGCGTCCAGCCGTCCATCAAAACCAAGTCCAACTCACAATCGATGCCCCAACGCTCCTTGAACATTTTCGCCAACTCGCAGACCGTCATCCCGTGGCGCGTCGGGAGTGGAAATTGCCCCACGAACGAGGCGTATTCCGGCTCCAGGACGTTTCCGGCCACCTTCTCGCCGCCGATCGGGTTCGGCCGGTCGCAAACCACCACCCGCTTCCCGTATTTTTGAGCCGCGCGCATACAATTAGCCAGCGTATAAATAAAGGTGTAAATGCGGCACCCGATGTCCTGCATATCAAATACGAAGGCGTCTATCTCTGCCAGCATCGCTTCGGTCGGCTCGCGCGTCTCGCTGTAGAGCGAGTAGACGGGCAGGCCTGTCTCAGCGTCGAAAGTGTGCGGCGACTCGATCATGTTGTCCTGCGCTTCGCCGCGAATCCCGTGTTGCGGCCCGAAAAGCGCGGTCAGTTTAAAATCGCCCTGAGCACGGCAGAGGTCTGCGGAATGGCCGAGTTCATGGTCAACCGACGCTTGATTGCAAATCAGCCCGACGCGCGCCCCGCGCAGCAAGTCGCCGCGTTTCGAGAGCAGTTCCTCGATGCCCAGGCTGATCTTTCGCTTTTCATTCACACCCAAGACAATTCCCCTCCCGCACAAGTTACGCGGCTGCGACAATCGAGCCGCGTCTCTCCCTCTAGTCGCCTCTCTAACCGCACAAAACGGAGCCGCCGTTGACGTTCAACACTTCCCCGGTGATGTGCCGCGCCCAGTCGCTGCACAAAAAGAGCACCGGCAACGCCACGTCGTCGGGCGCGGCGATCCTCCCGACGGGAATCGTCGCCTCCACGCTCCTGCGAAAACTCTCGTCTGTAAACGCTTTCGCAGTCATCTCGGTTTCGACCCATCCCGGCGCGACCGCGTTGACCGTCACCCCGTGCTGCGCCAACTCAACCGCCAGCGACTTGGTGAAAGCGATCTGACCGCCCTTCGACGCCGCATAATTCGAGACGTTCGCTTCGCCCCTCTGCCCTGCGGTCGAACTGATAATGACGATGCGACCCCATCCCCGCCCTTTCAGAAACGGGACAGCCGCGCGGCAAGCCGTCCAAGTGCCCTTCAGGTTCACGTCGATCACGCGATCCCACAGTTCTTCCGCGATCTCTTCGACCGCCGCCCCTTCCCAAATCCCGGCATTGCAGACCAGAATATCCAGCCGCCCAAACTTCTCTATGGTCGTGTTTATCAAATGCTCCGCGCCGGACACTTCGCTGACATCGCTTCGGACGGCCAACGCTTCCGTTTGATACTGGCCTGTGATCGCCGCGACGGTCTCCGACGCCACAAATTCATCGTTTTTAAAGCTAATAACCACGCGCGCCCCCGCCTCAGCCAGACGCTCCGCGACGGCTCTCCCGATGCCCCTCGAACCGCCCGTGACCACAGCCACACGCCCGCCCAAATTCAATCCCGCGACAGCCTGCCCCATGTTTTACCCTTCTTATTAACCTGATAGCTCAGGAAAAGCCATTCACTGAGACGTTATCGGACGCGTAGTTGCTATCCCGCTTGTGGCTCAAGTAATTGTCGATCGCTTTCGCGTCGCCCCGTATAAAGGCGCGCGGCGGCGATGAACGATTTGAACAGATTTTCAGAGAAGCTATCCTCTTCCCATTCGATTTCCGGGTGCCACTGGACGCCCATAGCCCAGCGGTCGGTTCTCTGGTCTTCCAGGGCTTCGATCAAACCATCCGCCGTCCAGGCCGTCGCCCGCAGCCCCTCGCCGACGGTTTCGATGGCTTGATGATGATGACTGTTGACGAGCGCGCTCTCGCCGCAGGCCAATTCGGAGAGACCGCTCTCCGGCAGTAAACGCACGCGGTGCGAGCGGCGTCCCCTCGGCGCGCCCTGTTCGTGCAGGATGGCTTCCGGCTGTTCGCTCTCTATGTCCTGGATCAGTGTCCCACCTCTGTAGACGTTCCATATTTGCAACCCGAAACAGATCGCCAACAGAGGCAGCGCACGGCGTTCGACCTCCCGCAACACGAACGCGTCGGTCGCATCGCGTAGCGGATGCACCGCCCCGAGCTTGCGGTGCGGTTCGCGCCCGTATCGCAAAGGGTCAACGTCGGATGCGCTGCCGGGTAACAGCACGCCGTCCAACGTATCCGAAATCGTTTCTATGTATTCGGCCTTCGGAATCAAGGACAAATGGACGGGCACGCCGCCGGCGGCTTCCACCGCTTCACTGTAGGCGCGCGCGAGATAAAAACGCTCCGTGCCCAGTTCGTGCCGCATGGTAATGCCGATTAGAGGTCTCACTGCTCGTCCGTCGCTCCCCTCGAAAAATGCTTAAACGCACCGGCCGGTCAGTCGCGTCGCGTCGCGTCTGAGCCTGTCCGTCCCCGGCTCCGTTATCATAACGCATAATCCTTCGATGTCCGATTCCACATCTTCCAGACCTCGCCCGGCGATAAATTCGCCCGCGACAAACCTCCTTCCTTGACTTACCTTCAAGCCACTCCCTATATTTCTCCGTTACCACTATGAACACAGAAACTTCAATGCCACGCTGGCGCAGTACGACCGTCCTGCTGGTACGCAGGGGCGGCAAGGTCGCCATGGCGGGCGACGGGCAGGTCAGCCTCGGCGAGACCGTGATGAAGAGCGGCGCGCGCAAGGTGCGTCGTCTCTACAACGAGCGCATCCTCGCCGGTTTCGCCGGAGCCAGCGCGGACGCCTTCTCTCTGCTCACGCGCTTTGAAAGCAAGCTCGAACAGTATCAGGGCAATCTCGAACGCGCCGCCATCGAACTCAGCAAGGAATGGCGCACCGACAAAATCCTGCGCCACCTCGAAGCGTTGCTCATCGTCGCCGACGAAAAGAGTTCTTTCCTGCTGTCCGGCAACGGCGATGTCATCGCGCCCGACGAACAGGACGGCGCGCTCGCCATCGGCTCCGGCGGCTCCTTCGCGCTCGCCGCCGCCCGCGCCCTGCTCAAGAACACGGAGATGAATGCGCGCGACATCGCGCACGAAGCCCTCAATATCGCGGGCGAAATTTGTATCTACACGAATCAAAATATTATCGTCGAGGAATTATGAAAAACAGAGGTCAGAGGTCGGAGGTCAGAGGCCAGTTATAACAAAAACTGTCTTCCATGAACTCTAACCTCTAGCCTCTCACCTCCGACCTCTGACCTCTCACTTATGGTTATTTATCTCTCAGGCGAAGTTGACGAAGAAGCGCGGCTCGACGACATGACGCCGCGGCAAATCGTGGCGCAGTTGGACAAGCACGTCGTCGGGCAGCATGCGGCGAAACGCGCGGTGGCGATCGCGCTGCGCAATCGCGTGCGGCGGCAGAAACTCGCGCCCGAAATGGCGGCCGACGTGATGCCGAAAAACATCATCATGATCGGCACGACGGGCGTCGGCAAGACGGAGATCGCGCGGCGTCTCGCGCGCATGTCGAACTCGCCGTTTCTGAAGGTCGAGGCCTCGAAATTCACGGAGGTCGGCTACGTCGGCCGCGACGTGGAGAGCATGATCCGCGATCTCACGGAGATCGCCGTCGAGATGCTGCGCGCCGAGAAGGCGGAAGAGATCGCCGACAAGGCGGAACTCAACGTCGAAGAACGCATACTCGACCTACTGCTCCCGCCTAAGAACTCTCCGACCTTTTACAATTTCGACGAAGACAACTCTCCCGCGTCCGATTCCGACGCGCACGGTTCCGCGCCGCGCGATGATCAGTTTCAGCGGACGCGTGAAAAGCTCCGCGAGCAGCTTCGCGCCGGGAAGTTGGAGAACCGGATGGTCGAGATGGAGGTGCGCGAGAAGAATTTCCCGACCATCGAAGTCGCCGGGCCGCAGGGCGTCGAAGAGATGGGCATCAACATGAAGGACATGCTCGGCAATCTCTTTCAGGGACGCACGAAACGCCGCCGGATGCGCGTGGACGAGGCCATGGAGTACCTCTTGCAGGAAGAGGAGGAGCGGCTCATCGACATGGACACGGTGGCGCGCGCCGCGCTCGAACGCGTCGAATCGGCCGGCATCATCTTTCTCGACGAGATCGACAAGATCGCCGGGCGCGAGTCCGGCGGGGGCGGCCCTGACGTGTCGCGTGAAGGCGTGCAGCGCGACATCCTCCCGATCGTCGAGGGCACGACCGTCAACACGCGCTACGGCATGGTGCGCACAGACCACATCCTCTTTATCGCCGCCGGCGCGTTCCACGTCTCGAAGCCTTCGGACTTGATCCCGGAGCTACAGGGCAGATTCCCCATCCGCGTCGAACTCGAATCGCTGACCATCGAGGACTTCAAGCGGATTCTCACCGAACCGAAAAATTCACTCGTCAAACAGTACATCGCGCTCTTGGAAACCGAGGGGATCGATCTGGAGTTTACCGACGACGCCATCGACTCCATCGCGCAATTCGCCGGGCGCGTCAACGAGCAGACGGAGAACATCGGCGCGCGTCGCCTGCACACGATCATGGAGAAAGTCCTGGACGAGATCAGTTTCGCAGGCCCCGACCTCGAACCGAAGCGTCAATTGATCGATGCCGTCTACGTCTCCAACACGCTTCAGGCCATCGTCAAGGATCAAGACCTCAGTCGCTACATCTTGTGAGCCGCGCGCGGCACCCACGCATGAAATTTTCACGCCATCAATTTCTCTTCCGGCGCTTCCTGCCGCTCACCTTCGCGCTCATCGTCGGCCTGTCGGCCGCTTGCGGCAAACGCCGCCCGCCGCTACCGCCCACCGAGAACGTCCCACAGCGCACGGAGTTGCTCTCCGGCGTGCAACGCGGCAATCAGGTGATCCTCGGCTGGCCTGCGCCGCCCCGCAACGCCCCCACCGGCAGCGTGCAGAGCATTCGCCGCATAGACATCTATCGCGTCGCAGAGAGCACGGGCGACCCGCTGCCGCTGACGGAAGAGGAATTCGCCTCGCGCGCCACGCTCATCGGCTCCGTTCCCTACTCTTCCATCGAGCGCGCCACGGAAGATTTGACCTACGTGGATACGCTCACGTTGAACGAACCCGTGCGGCTGCGTTACGCGCTGCGCTACGTCAACGCTACCGGCCAGCGCGCCTCTTTCTCCAATTTCCTGCTCATCGAACCGGCGACGCGCGTGAGTCAGCCGCCGACGCTCGTCGGCGTCACGAACGAGAGCGAGAACGTCGTCAAAATTCGCTGGCAGACGCCGCCCGCCAACGTGGACAACTCCACGCCCGTCAACCTGCTCGGCTACAACATCTACCGCACGGATCGTTCGCAAAACGAACCCGCGCAGACGCCGCTCAACAGCCAGGTGCTGACCGCGACGGAGTTCAACGATCAGACCTTCAAGTTCGGCGAAGAGTACGTCTATCTCGTGCGCGCCGTCTCGCTCGGCACGGGCGGGGCGCAGGTCGAGAGCCTCAATTCAAACGCGCTCGGCATCGCCCCGCGCGACACGTTCCCGCCGTCCTCGCCGGCCTCCATCTCCATCGCCACCGCGCCGCGCCGCCTCTCCCTCTTCTTCCCCGCGAACCCCGAACGCGACGTGGCGGGCTACAACGTCTATCGCTCGACCGACGCGAACGCGCCGAAAGACTCCTGGACGAAGCTCAACCGCAGCCTGCTCGAACGCACGACTTATCAGGACGACGCGGTCGAATCCGGCGTCAAATATTATTACTACCTGACGGCCGTGGATGCGGCGGGCAACACGAGCCGCCCCTCCGAAGTCGTCTCCGAAACGGTGCCCTGATATGAGCCAAATTATCTGCCGCTTTTTATCTGCCGAGACGGGCGAAGCGAGCTACGGCTTGATCGCCGACGGCCTGGTCTATCCCGTCACGCCCGCACAAATCTTCGACGCCGCGCCCGCTCCCGTCTCGTCTGTCGAAGCCTTCGCGCTCGCGGAGGTGAAACTGCTCGCCCCCGTCGCTCCCTCTAAGATCGTCTGCGTCGGGCGCAACTACAGAGACCACGCCGCCGAACTCGGCAACCCTATGCCCGACGAGCCGCTGCTCTTTCTCAAACCGCCCTCGGCCGTGGTCGGACACCTGGACGCCGTCGAACTCCCCGCCGTCTCGTCGCGCGTCGAGCACGAGGGCGAACTCGGAGTGGTGATCAAACGCCGCGCCCGGCACATCGGCGACAACGAAAATTCGCTCGACTACGTGCTCGGCTACACCTGCGTCAACGATGTCACCGCGCGCGACCTGCAACGCCGTGACGTGCAGTTCACCCGCGCCAAATCTTTCGACACCTTCTGCCCCGTCGGCCCCTACATCGTGACCGGCATCGACCCTTTCGACTTGCAGGTGGAGACGCGCGTCAACGGCGAGACGCGGCAGCGCGGCCGCACCGCCGCCATGGCCTTCCCCGTCGCCTATCTTATCCGTTACATCTCGCACGTCATGACGCTGGAAGCGGGCGACGTGATCTCGACGGGCACGCCCGCGGGCGTCGCGCCGCTCCTGGACGGCGACGTGTGCGAGATCGAAGTCGAAGGCGTCGGCACGCTCCGCAATACCGTGCGCGCCGGAGGCCAGTGAACGGGCGTCCCGGCATGGAGGTTGAACGTTCGGAAATCGCCGCGCCGGGTCAGGTCGTCCGGGTGTGTGCGCGCAAGTTCGACGGCCGGCTCCATCGCGAGTGGCAGGCTCGTCTCGTGTCGCAAGCGGGTTCGCTCATCTGCGTCGAGGGAATTTTCGCGGATGAAATACGGCATCCGCAACTCGGCATCATCGCGCCCGGCACGCTCAGCGTCGAATACTATTGGACGGATCGCTGGTACAGCGTCTTTCGCTTCCATGAACCGTCCGGCGAACTACGCAACTACTATTGCAACATCAATATGCCCGCGGAGTTTGCCGACGGCGTCCTGACCTTCATCGATCTGGACATCGACCTGCTCGTCGCACCCGACTTCTCCCGGCGCATACTCGACGAAGACGAGTTCGCGGCCAACGCGGCGCGCTACCTTTATCCCGAAGCCGTGCGCGATGCCGTGCCCCGCGCGCTCGCGGAGTTAATCGAGGTCATCGAGCGCAGAGACTTCCCCTTCGACCGGAGCGCGTAGCCGCGGCCTGCCCGGCCGTGTCGCCCGTGTTACGATCCCGCGCCGTAAAAATTCGGGCGCACGGGCGCGCGCCGCTCGCCTGTTGACGACAAAGCTATGAAACAAAGTATTGCGCATATCGCTTTAGTAGTGGATGATTACGACGAAGCCATCAAATTCTATACTGAAAAATTAAACTTCCGCCTGCTCGAAGACACTCCCCAAAGCGACACCAAACGTTGGGTCTTGGTGGCGCCGGAAGGCTCTGAAGAATGTTGCTTGTTGCTGGCACGCGGGGTCGGCGAAGAACAACGAAGCCGGATCGGAAACCAGACGGGCGGGCGCGTTTTCCTGTTCCTGAAAACCGACGACTTTTGGAGAGACTATCGAAACATGCGCTCGCAAGAGATAAATTTCGTCAGAGAACCGAAACACGAGGAATACGGCACGGTCGCCGTTTTCGCGGATTTATACGGCAATCTCTGGGATTTAGTCGAGTTCAACAAAGAGCGTTGAGTGAGCGCTATATTTTCCCCGACCTGCGTTTGACGCGAATCCTTATGACATCTACCAGCTCGAAAACTGAACAGTCGCAGCAACCTTCCAAAATAGATCGCCTGCGCGAGCGCGAACGTCTCGCCGAGGCGGGCGGCGGCGCGGAGCGCATCGAACGACAACACGCGGCCGGCAAGTTGACCGCGCGCGAGCGCATCGCGTTCCTGCTCGACGAAGGAACTTTCGAGGAGTTCGACAAACACGTCGTCCATCGCTCGCGCGATTTCGGTCTGGACGAACAACTCTACCCCGGCGACGGCGTCGTGACGGGCTACGGGCTGATCGACAATCGACGCGTCTTCGTCTTCGCGCAGGACTTCACGGTCTTCGGCGGCTCGCTCTCCGAAACTCACGCGGAAAAGATTTGCAAGGTGATGGACTTGGCGATGCGCGTCGGCGCGCCCGTCGTCGGCCTCAACGATTCGGGCGGCGCGCGCATCCAGGAAGGCGTCCTCAGTCTCGGTGGCTACGCGGATATTTTCCTGCGCAACACGCTGGCTTCGGGCGTCGTGCCGCAGATCAGTTGCATCATGGGGCCGTGCGCGGGCGGCGCGGTCTACAGTCCCGCCATCACGGACTTCAACGTGATGGTCAAGAACACCTCCTACATGTTCATCACCGGCCCCGAAGTGATCCGCGCCGTTACGCATGAAGAGGTGTCGAAGGAAGAACTCGGCGGGGCGGACACGCACAACCGCATCTCCGGCGTGGCGCACTTCGACGCCGACTCCGACGAGCACGCGCTCCAACTCGTGCGCGAACTCCTCTCCTTCATCCCCTCCAACAACATGGACGAAGCCCCGCGCGTGCGCACCTCAGACCCGGCCGAACGCCGCGACGAGCGTCTGAATTCCATCGTGCCGGAAGCTTCGAACCAGCCTTACGACATCCGCGACGTGATCCACGCCGTCATCGACGATGGCTACTTTTTTGAAGTCCACGAATTTTACGCGCCGAACATCGTCGTCGGCTTCGCGCGCATCGACGGGCGCAGCATCGGCATCGTCGCCAACCAACCGGCCTACCTCGCGGGCGTGCTCGACATCGACGCCTCCGTCAAAGCCGCGCGCTTCGTGCGCTTCTGCGATTGCTTCAACATTCCTCTCGTCGTCTTTGAAGACGTGCCGGGTTTCCTCCCCGGCGTCAGGCAGGAGCACGGCGGCATCATCCGCCACGGCGCGAAACTGCTCTACGCCTTCGCCGAGGCCACCGTCCCGAAGATCACCGTTATCACGCGCAAGGCTTACGGCGGCGCGTATTGCGTGATGGCTTCCAAGCACATCCGCACCGACATCAATCTCGCCTGGCCGTCGGCCGAGATCGCCGTCATGGGCGCGGGCGGCGCGGTCGGCGTCCTGTATCGACGCGAGATCAGCGAGGCGGCCGATCAGGAGAGCGCGCGACAGGCGCGCGTCGCCGAGTTTGAAGAGAAGTTTGCCAACCCCTACGTCGCCGCCGAGCGCGGCTTCATAGACGAGATCATCGAACCGGCCGAGACGCGTCTCAAACTCGCGCGCGCTCTCGCCCTCCTGGAGAACAAACGCGACTCCAACCCGCCGAAGAAGCACGGCAACATCCCGCTCTAAACACGATTAACACATCCACTGCGCTAAACCACCCGCGCTAAAAAAGCGAGAGGCCGGGGAAGGATGTCCTTCCCCGGCCTCTTGTCAGTGTGCGCGGTCGTGCGTTGACGTTTCCGCTTACTCAGCCTTTTGCGGCGTCGCCGGTTTGTTGAGCAGTTCGAGCGCCTTCTTCAACTGCGTGTCTTCCGGCTGCTGTTTCGGAGCGGCCGTCTCCGGCGCAACTTCCCTGCGGTCGCCCGGCTGCGCCGGTTGCGCGATGGCGTCGTCGTCGTTGCCGGTCAAATCTTCCGGGTCGATCGCGGCGGCCAACTCAGGCCGCTTCACTTCCACCGTCGGCGAAACGCCCGCGCCGATGAACGACTTGCCCGTCGATGAAGCCCACTTCACGGTCGTCAGCAGCAACCCGTCGCCGTTGCGCAGCGGGAACAACTGCTGCTCCGCGCCCGCGCCGAAACTCTTTTCCCCGACGACCTCGCCGCGCTTGCGCTCGATGAACGCCGAGGCGACCACTTCCGCCGCGCCCGCCGTGCCTCTATCGATCAACACGGCCACGGGGCCGTCGAAGATCGCGAGTTTGGGGTCGGCGTTGAAAGTTTTGAGGCTCTTGTTGCCGCGCCCGATGGTCTGCGCCAGCGCGCCCTCCTTGATGAAGAAGTTCGCCACGCGGACGCCCTCCGCGAGCGAACCGCCCGCCACGCCGCGCAAGTCGAGCACCAACTTCTGCGCCCCCTGCTTCTGTAATTCCTGCACGCGCTTCTGCACGATGGCGGCCTCGCCCTCCGTCAGGCTATTGATCCGCACCACCCCGACCTTCGCCGCCTCCACACGCGTCTCGACGCCCGGCGCCTGCACCGGCGCGCGCTTGATCGACACCGTCAGCGGGCGCGTCCCGGCGCGCAAGATGCGAACTTTAACTTCCGTGCCCGAAGCGCCGTTCAGAAGCTGCTTGGCATCGTAGAGCGAGATGTCGCGCGTCGCCTTGTTGTCTATGTACTCGATGATGTCGCCCGCCTGCACACCCGCCTGCTCCGCCGCCCCGCCTTTGACCGGCGCGATGACGTAGAGATAAGAGGCCACCTGCGAAAGCTCCGCGCCGATCCCCGCCTGACCCTTATCGAGTCCGACGCGGAAGTCGCGCACCTGATCCACCGTCAGGTAAGTCGAATACGGGTCGAGTCCGTAGGCGAGACCGCGCAGCGCGCCGGCGCGCACTTTGTTCAAATCCGGCTCGTCAACATAATCGTCGTGAATATGCTGGAGGACGCTCTCGAAGATTCGTAGCTGCGCGCCGGGGTCGTTCTGCTGTTGCGCGCGCGTATAAATCAGACCCCCGACCACCGCGTAGAGCGCGAGCGTGGCGGAGAAAACCACTACGAGAAACTTACTGCGAAATGACATCTTTTACCTCAGGAAAACTTTTGCGCCGGATTATTCCAACACCCTCGAACCTCATTGCCCGACAGGCTGGAAGTGATGATACAGTAGCCTTCTGATGCGTCGCAAGACGGTTGCGCCAATTGGCCTCGCGCACGGCGGCTGCGTTATACTTTGAGCGTCTACGATAAAATCAATTTGCCGGATTCAAAAATTCCCGAAATCGACGGCGGCGCGCGACCCGAAACCTTTAAAGGCCGCTTGCTCGCGCTCGACTTGGGGACAAAGCGCGTCGGCGTGGCCGTCAGCGACGAGTTGCGTCTGACGACCCAACCGCTGCCGCCGCTTCATCGCACGAATTGGAAAAAACTGCTCCGTCAAATCTCAGATTTGCGACACAGCTTTGACGCTCAAGGGGTGGTTATTGGTTTGCCGCTCAAACTCGACGGCACCGAAGGCGAGGCCGCGCAGGAAGCGCGACGGATCGCGCGCAATCTCTCCCTTTCCTTAGACCTCCCGGTGCATTTGCAGGATGAGAGGCTCACTTCACACGCCGCCGGGGAACTTTTGCGCGAAGCGGGCGTCACCGGCGAAGAACTAACCGCACGGCTCGACAGCGAGGCGGCCGCCCTCATTTTGAGAGATTTCATCGCCCAACAGGAGGAGCGGCAATGAGGCAGCGGGTTAAATATATTAATAAGACCGTCCGAAGCGCAACTCGCACCCGCTCGCTGCCGGGCGAATGTTGATTGACCTTAACTCTCATTTTATCCAAGTTTACGCTCGTTCAGTTAAACCAATCATTCATGAAAATTTTTCGCCGTTTAGCCATTCTCGCCATCATCCTGGGGTGTGCCGCCGCGGCCTTTTCCTTCTGGCTCTACCGCGAACTACACCGCCCCGTCGCCCATTCTCACGCAACCCAATACATCGAAATTCCACGCGGCTCGTCCCCCGACCAAATCATCTCGCGCCTCTCATCCTCCGGCGTTATCGGACGCGCGTGGCCGCTGCAACTTTATATACGCTTGAGCGGCGCAGCCCCGCGCCTGAAGGCCGGTGAGTATCGTTTCCCTTCCCCCGTCTCGCCGCTCGGCGTGCTGCGAAAACTGGAAGAAGGCGAGCAGCGTTTGGCGCGCTTCACGGTCATCGAAGGCTGGACGCGCTGGGACATTGCCGCGGCCATGGCGCGCATCCCCGAACTCAAACTCGCTCACGCCGATGAAGCCCTCGCGTTGATGAACGACACGAGCGACATCCGCGACCTCGACCCCGAAGCCACTAACCTCGAAGGCTACCTCTATCCGGACACCTACAGCTTCCCCCCCGATACTGCCCCGCGCGCGATGGTCGCGGCGATGGTCAAACGTTTCCGCCAGGTCTGGCGCGAGCAACTGGGAGAGCAACCCCTGCCGCCGGGGCGAACCCTGAGAGAGATCGTGACCGTCGCCTCGCTCGTCGAGACCGAAGCCAAGTTGAAGGAAGAAAGGCCGGTGGTGGCGTCCGTCATTTACAATCGTCTCAAAATCGGGATGTCGCTCGGCATTGATTCGTCGATCATCTATGCCTCCAAACTCGCGGGCAAATGGAAGAACGACGGAAAAGTTTATCAGAGCGATCTCGATCGGGATTCGCCCTACAACACACGCAAGGTGCGCGGTCTCCCGCCGGGGCCGATCGCTTCGTCCGGCGCGCGTTCCCTGGCGGCCGCGTTGCGCCCCGCCGAAACCGATTATCTCTACTACGTGCGCGAGCCTTCCCGCGACGACGGCGCGCATAATTTTTACAGCAGCGAAGCCGACTTCCAGAGGGGCGTGCAGGCCTTGCGCGCCTGGGAGCGCGAGCGTGACGTTAAAGCCGCGCCGCCGACGGCCAACAATTAGTTCCCGAATGTGTAGAATTTCGCGGCTCAGGCGTTTCTCCGTTTGAAACTCCGTCTTGAAAAGACTCGGACGTTGTTTTATCCTCAACACGTCTCCCGTCGAATTGAAACAACTTGCACTAGAGGCTCACGCGTGTGAGACCGAAAGGTTAGCGATGAAGAAAGTCTTATTCCTCTCGATGTTGCTGCTGCTGTCTGCCGGCGGCGTGTCCGCCCAGGAGAAGGGCGTGGATCGACAGAACGACCGCATCCGCGACGGCGGCACAGACCGCGCGCCGGGCGTCAACGGCGTCAAGCAGAACACCGGCACGGGACGCGGGATAGACTTCGGGAAAGGCCGCACCCCGACGCCGCCGCCCGTCGCCAATCCCTATCGCTTCACGATCCGGCGCGACATCGTGCTGCGCGCCGTCGAGGAATTGATGGCGGAGCGGAAGTTGATCATGGACACCGCCGTCTCCAAAACGGACGAGGGGTTGCTCATCAGCCAGCCTTTCAGGTTCGTCAAGGGCGCGGTCGTCGCCGGGACGGAGTTGAGTCATTACGCGGAGTTGACCGAGGAGAATTCGCGCGGCTGGACGCAGGGACGCTACACCTTCATCGTCGAAGTGCAACCGCTCGACGGGGTGACGACGAGCGTCGCGGTCAACACGCGGGTCGAAGGTCGTAGCGACGGGGCTTCCGGGGCGGAATGGGTGAGCCTGCGCAGTTCCGGTATGGCCGAGCAGGAATTCGTTATCGCGCTGGTCGAAAAACTCACCGGCGCGCCGCCCGTGCCGCAACCTTAACAAACTTCCCGCGCCCGAATCCGCCGATGCTGCGTTTCAACACCGGCAATCGTTTAACCGTGTGCGCTTAAAGTAATAGCTCAAGAAGCGACCTGATGGTATGAGCAGTCATCGAAGCATTAACGAGCCGACTTCCGAGCCGCATCTGTTTGAAGGCGGTGGCGCGACGCCTTCAAAGTGGGTCAAGCTCGGCGCCGTCGCCTGCGCTCTGGCCGTGGCCGCGGCTCTCTTCGTCGGTTACCGACTCTTGCGCGCACGGCATCTCGCAAGCGTCCGCGCCGCGCAACAGACGGAACAGGCGGCTAAAATCGCCGCGCCGCCCGAGGCGCAAATCTTCGAGGACGAAGCCCGGCTCAAAGGCTCCCAGGCGATCATCACGGGCACCGTCCGCAATATTTCGGAGCGCAGACTCGAAGCCCTGAGCCTGGAAATGGAATTGAAGCGACGCGGTAATCAGCAGGCGGCCGAGCAACGGCGGGTCAACGTCGAGCCGGCCGACCTCGCGCCGGGCGAAGAAGGCCGCTACGCGCTGAGCCTGCCCTCAACCGAATGGAGCGGGGCGCGCGTGTCGAAGCTCAACAGCGGAGGGCGCGCGGAGGCGGTGGCGTTCAAGTCTGCGGTCGGGGCGCGCCGACCCGCCGAGAGGCTTCCGCAGGGGAGTCCGAAAGTAGTCGTCGTTCCGCGCCCCAAGCCGAAAGGCGAGGAGTTTATCAACACGCCCGATAACCCGACACGCATCCCGTAGCGTGCCCGCCCTCAAGTAAAACTTGACGAGTCGGCGCGACGACCAATCTAGAGTAAAACATTAAGAGCCGGTTTTTCGGGATAGAGCGTGCGGGCATTTAAGTGTCGTCGGGCAGCCGGGCAGACAACCGTCAACGGCTCTTTTCACGTCACACGTAAGTCCGGCCGATTCGCGCCGCTTCAACCTTCAGCCGCCGTCAAGACCGATGCGCTTACGAGTCTTATTATTTTCTCTGTTGCTCGCCGACTGCGGCCTCCTCGCCGTGCAGGGACAGACCACGCAAAAATTCCCGGACAATGTCCGCCGGAGTCACCCCGCCGTCGATGTGCCCGGCGACCCCGAACAAGACTCGCCCCGCCGGGAGATGCTCATGGAGATGCTGCTCAAGCGCGTGGAGAACGACTATAAGGAACATCTCGCGCGCGCAAAAGAGAACGCACAGTTGGCCGTCGAGGTGCAGGAGGCGTTCGCGCGGCAGAAGACTCTCCAGGGCGCGGACTTAAAGAAACTGGGCCGCATCGAGAAGCTGTCCCGGCAGATACGAAGCTCCGCCGGGGGCGAAGAGAATAAAGACGAGTTGAAGGAGCCGCCCGCGCAGGTCGGGGCGGCCTTAGAGCATCTGGTCGAACTCTCGGCCGAATTACAGAAGAAAGTCGAAAGCACCCCGAGACAAGTCGTTTCAGCGGCGATCATCAAACGCGCCAACGAAGTTGTCGAACTGGTCAAGCATATCCGCACCCTGTATCGCTAGAGGGGATCAAACCAAGTGGAAACCGCCGCCCGCCACACGCCCGCACGCACGCGTCTCACGCGGCTGCCGCTCTACGCGTTCATCTGCACCTCCGTCGCCCTCTCCGGTTTCGACTTCCCTGCCCGCGCCCAGGAAGGGCGGCAGGATGACGATGAGATCGTCCGCGTGGCGACGGACTTGGTGGTGCTCAACGTCACGGCGACGAACACCGACGGCGAATATACGCACGGCCTGGAGCGCGCGAACTTCAAAGTGTACGAAGACGGGCAAGAGCAACAGATCACCAACTTCAGCCGTGAAGAGACGCCCTTCGCCGTCGCTCTGCTGCTCGATGTTTCGGGAAGCATGGAGGGACGCGTCTCGATGGCGCGCTCGGCCGCGATTCGCTTCCTCGACGGGTTGCGCGCGGAAGACACGGCCGCCGTCTATAGTTTTCACCATAAAGTGGAACAGGTGCAGGGTTTTTCTCAAAGCCGCGATCTTTCGCCGATGGCTTTCAACCTGGCGGCGAAGGGCGAAACGGCCCTGCACGACGCCATCGTGCGGGCGGCGGCCGACCTCGCGAGCCGCCCGGAGAAAAGACGCGCCATCGTCGTGCTCTCCGACGGAGCCGACACGCGCAGCCAGGCCTCTTCCGATCAAGCCCTCGCCGCCGCGCTCGGCGTCAATGCCACCATCTACACGGTGGACATGGCGGAGAAACTCTCCGGCGTGCGAAACATGGCTCCGGCGGCCGGCGTTTTACGCGACTACGCCGCCAAGAGCGGCGGTCGCTTTGTGCCCACGCCTGGCGGGAAGGCTTTGCGCGAAGCTTTCGGCGAGATACTGGAAGAGTTGAGCAATCAATACACGATCGGTTATCGCCCGTCGAACCGTTCGCAGGACGGTCGCTGGCGCAGCATCGAGGTGAAGGTGGATCGCCCCGAAGTTAAAGCGCGCACGCGACGCGGCTATCGCCTGGCGAAGCAAGGAAAATCAAAGGGCGTCGCCTGAGCCAGGGCGGGTTCCCGGAGCGGACGACCTTTCCGGGCGATAACCTGTTCACCGCCGGTTCTCCCTAAGTTTCGTTATTGCAGGAAGAAAAGCTATAACAGTTCGAGTTATCTCTGAAGACAAGATGCCCGTCGAGCACACACCCGTCAGACCGTCGAAGCCGTGGATCGTGCGGCGCGCCGTACATTACATCGGGCGCAAACCGGGCGAGGCGTTCCTGCTGCTGCGCATGGCGGCGTGGGTCGCCGCGCTCTCTTTTCTGATGAAGCTCCTGCCGCTCCCGCGCGTCTTGTCTCTCATCGCGGACACCGGGCGCAAACGAAAGCCGCTGCATCCGCGCATGACCCAGCAGCGTTTGGCGCAGTTGGTTGACGCGCTTTTGGGGATGAACGTGCTGTGCTTTACGCCGACGTGCTGGAAACGCGCGCCCGTCCTGCATCGCTACCTCGCCCTCTACGGTATCGAGACGCGCATCATCTTCGGGGTACGCAAGGAAAAAGAGACGCTGCTGCTCGCCGGTCACGCGTGGCTCGAAGCCGACGGACGCCCGCTGCTCGAAGCCTCGCCCCCTCAATACACGACGACTTACTCATTCCCTGCCTGAGTTCTCATTCTTAATTCAACTCGAATCAACGCGCGGGCAAACTTTCCTGCCCGCGCGGCCGGAGACGCGAACCCGACCCGCGATCTCAACATGGCAAGGCTAAAGCAAAAGCCCCGAACCGCTTCCGGCGATTCGGGGCTTTCTGGTTGAGGCTTTGAAACAAAGCCTGTTGTTATCCGGTGCGTTTCAACGTCGCACGCGCATCGGCGCGGGCGGTTATCGCTTTTTGTTGGCCTTCCCGAAGGTCTGAGTTTTGGTCAGCGCAGGGGTCGGCATAAAGGCGGCTTCCACGTTGACGAAGAAACGATAGTTTCCGTTCTGCTGCACGCCGACGAGTAGCTGCACGGTCACACTGTCGCCGATGCCCAAAGGCTCCAACAGTTCGAGCGTGACGGTTGAATTGAGTCCGCCGCCGAGAGGTTGCGTCGGCGGTTGCTCAAGCGTCGTGCCCCGCACCGACACGTCGCCCGGCACGAAGGGGTTTGACGGCGTGACGGTCGTGTCCGTCGAACTGAGCAGGCGTAAATCGGCCTGACCGTTGTTCGGCGCGTAGCCGGGGCTGTTGAGCGTCGTGATGTCAACTACGCGGAAGCGCAGGCGATACACTTCCTGCTGGGTCGTGTTGGTGAACCTGCGCCGGAAGGAGAGCGTGCCGCGCTGCGCGTTGGTCGGGTTGGACGCCTCGGCCGAGCCGTCGCGCATGCGGTTCTGGCAGCCGGAACCGGCGACGCCGATGGTGGCGCAGTTGTCTATGAGCGACGCCTTGATGACGGCGTTGCTCTGGATGGGGCTTTGCGTATTTTCCGGCCCCGGCGCGCCGAGGATGGCAAGCGTCGCGCCCGCCGCGCCAGTCGTCGAGACGAGCGCGAAGTCGGCGGCGTTGTCGTTGGTATCCTGCGGGAATCCGGTCGTCAGTTTGCGTACAAAACTGTACTGGTCGCTTTCGCCGGGGGCGATGCCGGTCGCGGGCGACAGCCCCGCGCCTTCGCGGAAGCCAGTCCCGTTGGCCGAACTGAACCCGACGGCATCAATCACCGTGGCGTTCTGATCGACGAGCCTGGCACCGCCGTCGTCGAGGAAAGCCCCGCCGGTGTAGGTCGCATCGGGCACGGCGGTCGTTCCCGAAGCGGCGGGATAACCGGAGACGCTGTAGTCGCCCGGCGCAACCAGATAATGGCCGCGCGCGGGGATGCTTCCGTTAAGCCCGCTGAGGACGCCGCCGCCGCCCGTGCCCGCGGGCGCGACGATTGACCACCCGGTCAGGTCGATGGGTGCGTCCGAGTTGTTATATAGCTCGATGAACTCGTCGGCCGTGCCGTTCGGGCCGTTGAAACGAAACTCGCTGAGCAAAACCGACCCCGGCTGCGCCACCGCCCCGGCGAGGGCGAAGTACGCGACCGGCATGTCGTGGTCGGAGTTGCGTTCGGGGCGCGCGGCGTTCGAGGCGTAGGCCGCCGCCGGAACCTCCGGGAAGTCGGCGTTGTTGCGTGCGAAGGCGAAACGCGTTTTGCGCGCGTGCGCCACGTTATTGACGAGGATGTGGTCTAAAGCCTGCGGCGTTCCCTCGAAGACGAAGCTGTAACGCTCGGCGGCGGGCAGTTCGTCAACCAGATTGAAGAAATCGGGATTGACGAGGTCTGGACTCTGATCCACGACGATCTGGTCGTCGGGGGTCGGATTGCCCTTGATGGTGGCGATGGGGTCTGTGTAGCCGTCGCTGAATTGGTAGGCGTTGTAGTCGCCGACCGAGATCACGCTGGTCGCAGGGTTGTTGGTCTGCAACTCCTGGAGCAGAGCGGCGAGCGATTCGGCCTGCGCTTTGCGCTTGGCGCGGACGCGCGGCCCTTCGCCCGCCACTCCTTCGATGTCGATGAACGAGCGCAGGTGATTGACGACGACGAAGACTGGCACGTTCGCGCCCGACGGTTGCACGTTCGCGCTCAGGACGAGCGGCGGACGGTCGTTGAGAATTTCCTGCTGGCCGTTGTTCGGGTTGGTATAAGTCTCGGTCGCGTTGCGCTGCACGACGCTGTTGACCTGCACGCGCGCGGTGTTGACGAGATAGCCCACATCCTGATCGGCGTCTCCGCTCGCGCCGTCGGCCTCGACGAGGTAGGCCTGATAGGTGGCGCCCGGCGAGATGGAGTTGATCTCGGTGGCGAGAGCTTGCAGGCCGGTCAGTTCAAAAATTTCGATCACGCCGATGATGTCCGGCAGGCGCATCACATCACGGACGGAGAGCGCGGCCTTCTGGCGTTGCGTCGCATTGTTGTTGAAGTTCTCGACGTTGAAATGGCCGACGGTGAACTCGCTCGCGTCGCGCGCGGGCACGGGCACCGCGCTCATGTTGGCGGAAGCGTTCGGGGTGGTTTCAATGACGAGGCGGTACTGGCTGAAGGCGAAATCAAGCGGGCCTGCGACGTTCGTGAACACCACGTTCGACGTGTAGGGATTGAGCGGCGCGCCGGCGCGCGCGTTCGTGTCGATCAGGAGGCGTTCGGGATTTTCGTCCCAGCGCGGGATGCAGCAATCGGGCGTGCCGGTCGTCGGGTCGGGCGGCAGGGGCTGCGAAATCTCGATGCCCGGCTCGCGCAGCGGGCGCGGCACGCCGGTGATTACGGCATACACGTCGTAGAAAGTATCGTTCGGCGCGACGGTCGTCATCGAAGCCGCGCCGAGGCGCATGCCCTCATACTTTTCGAGTTGCGGCTGCGTGGGCAGAGCGGTCGGATCGAGAATGGTCGTCGTCAGCGTGACGGCGGTCGGCAGCGAGTTGCCCGTGCTGTTCACGGAGACGCTCGACACGGGGCTGATCTCGGTCATGCCGTTGAATTCAACGGCCGTGCCGGTGACGCTCACGTTGTCGCCGACACTGACGGCCGGCACGGAACTCGTGAAGACGAAGATGCCTTCGGAGGTGTTGGGGTCGGCGTCCGCGCTCGCATCCGGGGCTTGCAGGAAGAAGCCGCTGGCCGCGCCGCCGTTGTTCGTGCCCGTCTTGAGCAGGGTGACGATGCCGCTCGTCGTTACGGTCTGACCGGCGAGGGGCGAGGTCGTGCCGCTGCCCTGGATGTCGTGAATGGCGACGGGCGTGGTGTTGATAACGGTGAAATCGAAAACGTAGTCGGCCGCCATCTGGTCGGCCGTGCCGTCCTGATCCGTGACCTGAGCCGCGACGACGGTGACGGTGCAGACTTCGCCCTGGGTGAAATCAGTCGTCGGGTCGAGCGTATAAGTCGTCGTGCCGCCGCTGAGGGTGAAGGCATGCGTGCCGCTCGTGGCGCAACTGATCTGGAAAGAGTTGGCGGTCGCCGTGACAGGCTCGTTGAAGGTGACGCTGATGTTCGAGTTCACGGCCACGGCGGTCGCGTTGTCGGCCGGCGTGGTGGACTGGACGGTCGGCGGGTTGTCCACTGGCGGGCCGCCCGTGAAAGTCTGTCCGGTGTTGGGCGCGCCCTTGGTGTTGACGGTCGTGGCAGCCCAGGTGAAGTTGCCGTAGGTGGTGCCGCTGCCCTGTAGATGAAGCGATGAACCGGGCGCGGTCGAGTTGGTCTCCGACACGCCGATGTCGGTGCAGGTGACCCCGCTCGCCGGGCCGGTGCCGGTCGCCGCGAAAGTGCCCTCGTAGCAGAGAAACTGCACGAGCGTGTTGGTGGCGGTGTTGATGAGGGCGATGCCGTCGGGTGAGCCGTTCTGAATGCCGTTGGTGGCGTATGTGATCGACGTGGTGCCGTAGCCGCCCTGCTGGTCGGTGATGATGCCCGACAGCGCATCCGTGTCGTATGATGCGCCGCCGTTGCCGTTGTACAGGACGATGGAGTAGTTCGCCATATCGGTGCCGGCGGGCGCGGCAACTTCTATGAACTCATTCGTGTCGCCGGCGGCGGTCGAGTCGTCGTAATGTATTTCGTTAATGAAAACGGTTGACGTGGGATTGGCGAACGACGGGCGAATTCCCTGACCGCGATCCGACGCGAGCGCGGCCGCGGGCACGGACTGTTGCAATATCAGGCAAATCGTGATGATGGCCGTAAAAAATTTACTGGGCGCAAGCCGAATGCGGCGGCAGCGTCTGCCGGTGGGCGAATTAAGCACGGGTGCTGATCCTTTCTTGAATGACACGAGGTGTGCGTCCTTCCCGGTTGACGGAAGCGAGACGCGGTTTGGATGTTGCGGCGCAGGGTATTTCACCGAATAACTCGGCGGGCGTCAAAGTTTCGTTGTCTACGGCAAATCAAAGTGAAATCACGGCTGTGAACCTCCGGTCGGGGCTGACTCAGTATCACCCGCACCGGTGCCACTGGAATAGTTGATGGTTGAACGGGGTGTCTTGGCTACGGCCTCGGAGCCGATGGAATCATCCGAAACCTTCGCCTTGCTCTAAGTTTCGAGAGGCGAAATTAGCACATTAGATTAGGGGGCGGCAATAAAGGAGAGAGACGGTAACGAAAAGTTAACTCACTGGTTAACCGGCTGGCCGTCCTCCGCCGGGAGCAGTTTGCGCGCCCGCAACGTGGCGACCAGCTTATCGAGAGACTGCGCGGCGTGTTCGGCCGTCACGTCGTAAGCGTCGGTAATGTCCCGTATGATCTCTGCGCGCGTGCGTTGTCCTTCGAGTCCGCGCCAGATGATCATGGCCGTCTCGTTCAGCGTGTAGTAACGCTTGGAGTTCAGGTCAACGAGCACGCCTTCGCTATCGTCGAACTCCGTGAACACGATGTGCTCGTGCGGGCTGGGAATACTTTCGGACATTAAATGGATTCCTGTTTGAGATATACCGCGGGCGACGCGGGCGTCGCGCTGATGGAGAGCACGGGCAGCGAGCGCGAGTTTGCCGGGGCGGCGGCGGGCTGACGCCAGGGAATTTTACCGAAACTTTGCAAGCAGTAGAGGCAGGGCGAGGCCGTATACAGGTCAGGCTCGATGCCCTGCCGCGCGATCTCTGCGAGCGCAAGCCGGCGGCGTTCGAGTTGGTTTGCGGCGACCCGGCGCAAGCGCGCGAAGCCTGCGGCGAAGTCTTCTCCGTTCAAGTCGGCGGCCACGTCAGTCTCGGCCGCTGCGCCGCGATAGCCGGACAGATTGCAGCACAGGGTCAGCCTGCCGCGATAGTCGATATTACAGTTTGCGCCGTCCAGAGCCTGACACGGCGGGGCGGGGTCTAAGTTGTAATAGCCGGTGGCAACGCCGATCTTCATCTTGAAGATGTTGGCGAGCACACCGATCTCCTGTTCGACGTGCGCGCGCTCTTCGAGACTCAAACCCGATTCCGTTTCCGCGCCGGAAGAGGTGGGGAGCAGGTGCGAAAAGTGGATGGCCTGCGCGCCGAGCCGGGCGGCGAGCAGGGCAAACTGTTCGAGCAGCGGGATCGTGTCGCGCCGGATGCCCGTCTTGATGAGAAACGGGATGCCCTTCATGTAACAGCGGGTGATGGCGCGCATGACGCGCACGAACGAACCCTCGCCGCGCCAGCGGTCGTGCGTCTCGCGCGTCGGGCCGTCGAGGCTGAACGCGACCATGTGCAGCGCGTCGCGGTTGGCGAGCAGGGTCGGGTAGACGCGGTCGAAGTGCCAACCGTTAGTGACGAAACCGAACTGCCAGCCCTCTTCCCTGACCACTTCCACGATCTCTTTGAAGCGCGGGTGAATCGTCACTTCGCCGCCCGTGAACGAGACGGAGTTGAAGCCGCAGGAAGCTTCTTTCGCGCTCCGAATGATGCGGCGCAGGAGTTCGACGGAGAAGAAGTTGGCGGGCGAATGATAGAGCGCGTCGTCGTCGCGGGCGCAATAACTGCAATGCAGGTTGCAGATATTCGTCAACTCCAGGCTGATGTGCCTGAGTTCCGTTTGGACTGTGCTCGCCGCCGAAGAAATTGCCATAAATTAATGTTCGAGGCACGAGGCCAGAAGTTGCGGCGCGAGCGTTGCATCTGCGAGCAGATCAAGTCCCGCGTGGAGTGAATAAGAGCGGCTCTGTTTCGCCATCAAGCCGAGCGCGCGCAAATGTTCGCGCGCCGTGGCGGCGTCGTAACTCGCCCAGGGACATTGCCTGATGAGCCTTGCCATGGCCGCGCCGGAACTGAGTTTCTCGACCCGGCTCGCGGCCTCTCCCGTTAAGGTGGAAAACAGTAGCACATGCGGCCGACAACTCTCAACGAAGCTCTCGGGGAACATGATGCGCGGTTCGAGTTTGCGTTTGCCGGGGTCGGAGTTGACGGGCGCGCCGAGCGCGGCGTCCGTTCCGCTCAAACCGCTGTTGGCGAGCGATGCCGCGGAGACGGAGAAGATGCGGCGCAACGCCCAGGCCTCGATCAGATCGTTCTCTTCGGCGAGCACCAGCATATCGTCCGACAGGTAACGCCAGCCCGCGCCCGCCAGCCGGATCGTCAAACTCGACTTCCCGCAGTTTGAATTGCCGACGATGATCATGCCCGTGCCGGTCGTCGGCTCGACGACGCCCGCCGCGTGCAGCACGTAGAGCGCGCCGCGCCGCAAGGCGGCCTGGACGGCGTAGGAGAGCGTGTTGACGATAGCGACGGGGTGGCGCGCGTGGGCGGTGGTGCCGAGCCACACGCACACCAGGCGGGAGGCGGCCGGGTAAACGGCGATCCGCGATTCGTCAATGTCGAGAAAATGCTCGTCGCCGTGCGCGTGACATTGCCCGCGCGGGACTTCAAAGGTTTGACAGCCGGGTGGCAGGGGCGGCGGCGGCTCGCCGGAGAAAATTTTAACGGTGCAATGAACAAAGCGAGCCGCGCGGGGCGGGCACGGGGTGAAATACATCCCCCCGATAAATTCCCCGGCGACCCGCGCGGCTACTTCATCACTAAACTGAAAAGCCAGAAAACGCTCCCCAATCGTGTAAAACTTCTCGACTGCGGCATGGCTCTGCACTGCGAGGAAAGACATCGTCTCCCGTACACCTTCACTAACGCGGCAGACGGAATTACGTAGTCATCGTGGAGATGGTGTCAACGGTGGGGCCTTGAAAGAAAGCGGTCGCCTCCAACACGTCAACAGGCACGGAAACAACCGGCTCGACGAAAGGTTTCTTGTTCTGCTGCGTGGGCTGCGCCGACGCGCTCTCACCTGGTGTCAATTGCTCCAACTGCTCGTTGACGGTATTGCTGTTTTTTGTATTCAAAGCTCGATGTCTCCTCACATTTTTGTAGTTTGCTGATTATTGCCGGGCGACACTAAGACGAGGCGCAACGGTCTGACCTCGTAGCTGGTGAGATTGGTACGCTGGTATAAGCGGATGTTCGGCGAAAGCGTGCGTACCGCCTGCTCCATCGTAAAATTATTGAAGTCAACATCCACAAGTTCGGTAGATTCATATTTCATCTCGAACGGAATGTCAACTTTACTTGCGATTTCGTAGAGCACGGCCGTCAAAGGCTGCTTGCGGGCTTTCACGCTCAACTGATTTTTTTCGACCGTGACGCGCAACGGCGAACGCTCTTCATCCTTGACGTTCGTCGCTTCGAGTCCGTCCTCCGTGTTGCCCTCGATCAGAATCGCCTCCGAATCGCCCTTCACCACGGCGGCTTCGGCGGGCGGTTGTTCGTTCATGCCCTGCAAATAGATGCCGATGGGCTTCGGCTGCCCGCTGGCGTCGCCGCTGAGTTCGTAGTCAACGTAAACCTGCGGCGCGAGCAGGCGCAGCGCGCCTTCGAGCGGCAAGGAGTCGAACTCCTGCGTGAGGCGTTGCTTCTGCATGAGCGGCGTCAGGATCACGGGCACCTTGAGTCGCTTGCCGATCTCGGCGGCGATCTCCGGCAGTGAACCGTTCTTCGACGAGAGGCTAATGCTGATCGGGTTCTTCTTCGAAACCTTAACGCTCCACAGCGGCCTGGCGGCGTTCGCAGCGGCGGCGGGCGCGGCGGCCGGGCGCGGAGCGGGCGTCTGCTTGGCGGCCGGGGCGGATTGTTCGGCGGGCGGCCTGGCGGCCGGTGGCTTCGGCTGTTGGGCGACCGCGACGAACGCGGGCGACACCAACGCGAGCAACGCTCCCGCGAGAGTCAGAACGAAACGCTGAGAAATCATGTCGGACATTTTAACCTAACCTCTGATTACTAATCCATTAAATGATTGAAGGAAGCAGACGCGACTTGACTGACACGCTCATACTTCGATGTCGTTGCGATAATTTAGTTGCAAAGGGGCTTCAAAGAAGACTACTCAAGTACGTTCAAGTCGAAATGCCCTCGGCACACGTCGCACGATGATCGTGGGACGCTTTCTCCGGCATGGGAAAGAGGCTGGCTTTATGATTAGTAGACGGCTCACGGCCGTCAGATGAGTCAAAGAAGCAAGCAGGCAGACGGAAGGTAGCACATTTGTCTGCGGGCATCAATACAGCGAGACGAATTAACGCCTCAATGTTGCAGGTGGCTCGGCCCTCCCGTCCAGAGCATGCGCAGCGGGCGCAGCAGGTAGTAGACGAAAGAGAGCGGCGCGGGCAGCGAGAGCAAAGTGAGGTCTTCCTCCGTCGGGCTGACGACGAAGCGGCAATAGTTGAGCTTGTCGCGCAGGCGGCGACGCGCCTTGAGTTGGAACATGAAATAACCTGACATGCCGCCCGCGTCGTTCCCGCCCGCGAAGAGGCGCGCATAAATCTGATTTGCCAGCCCGACTATTTCGCGGTCGGCCTGCGTCCGTTCCGCGACCTGCGCGGGAACGCGCGCGCCGAGCAGATCGTGGGCGACGTAGAGGCCGAGCAGCAGCATTCGCTCCGTGCCGGTGCGCCGCGCGCGCTCGAGCAGATTCGCCCAGTTCAAATCGGGATGGACTTCGAGTAATTGTGAGATGTCCGCGATCCAACTAAGCCGCTCCCACAAGTGCTTCGCGCCGTGGACGCAGAGCGAGAGCAACAAATCCTCCGGCGCGAGCGCGTTCACCTGCGTCCTCTCGAACGCGACGCGGCGGGAGTTCTCCCACAAAGCGTCCTCTTCGAGCGGCGACGAGAAAAGGCGCGCGCTCACGCGCCAGTGAACTTCCACGATCAGGCGATGCGCGTCGCGCGTGAAAGGCAGATTGCATTGCGTGCGCAGCATCACGGCTTGCTGCACGTCGTTCAGAGGCGGATGAAGCGCGTAACCTTCGGCGACCAGCAACCGCATCACGCGCAGCACGTCGCGCGGGCGGACGAGTATGTCGAGGTCGCCGAAGTGGCGGAGCGCGATGTTGCCGTAGGCGTGCGCGGCGAGCGCGGGGCCTTTGTAAGGGATGGCGGCGATGTCGTGCGCGGCGAAGAGTTTCAGCAGGCGGAGCAGTTCCCCGCTCAGGTAGAGGTTCAGGGCGGAGATGCGGCGAAACTGTTCGCGCAGTTTTTCATAAACGGCGGGCGGAACTTTTTCCGGCGCGCGCGCGTGCAGGTGGGAATAAAGCAGCGGGAGCAAGCCATGATTCTGGCCGAAGCTATGGATGAAATCCCAATCGAGCGCGCCGTCGAGCAATGCGCGCAGACGCGCCGCGTGCCGCTCATCGAGACGCGTCCGCGCGCAGCACAGGAACAACTCGATCTCAGGCCGCACGCCAACGCGCAACGGCGGCGTTGTGGGGGCGGAAATTGTTTGCATTGCAGACAAATCAGTTAAAGGCCGGGGAGACTTCGCGTGCGCGTGCGGCCGCGCCTTTGTGCGCGGGTCAGGCCAGCGGCGGCTCACTCGTGGCGATCAGATTTTCACGCCGTAGCCGAGTCCGTCGCCGACGGGCAGAACGACGCCGCGCAAGTTTTTATGGTTCACGAAACGTTGATTGAAGCGGCGCAATCCTTCGGTTGATTTCCGCTGGTCGGGCGCGCGAAGCTCTCCGGCCACCTGCCCGCCCCAGAGCAAGTTGTCGGCGATGACGACGCCGCCCGTGCGCAACAGCGGCAGCGAGAGTTCGAGGTAGTCTTCGTACTCCTCTTTCATCGCGTCCAGATAGACGAGGTCGAACGTGTCTTCGAGCTTCGGGATCACTTCGAGGGCGTAGCCGCGTTCGACGCGCACCCGCTCCGACACCCCAGCGCGCTGAAAATAGTCGCCCGCGCGCGCGATCATCTCCGCGCTCGGCTCAATCGTCACCACCTGCCCGCCCGTCCCCATTCCGCGCAACAGGTGCAGGACGGCGTAACCGATAGCCATGCCGATCTCCAAAACTTTTCTCGCGCCCGTGGCTCGCGCCGTGATCTCCAGGAACAGCGCCACCTCGCGGTCGGCAATCGGCACGCGATGCGCCGCCGCGTAAGCCTCCATTTCGGCGAGCAGGCCCTCGCTCGCCGGATGAAGTTCATCGAGATACAAGGCTTGTTCGCGCTGAAGGATGGCGTCGAGACGTGCTTTCATAATTCGTTCGGGGTCGGGCAAGCAACAGTGTTCGGATCGAGCGCGCCAAGTCTAACGGTATTCTTCGTGCGGGCGCAAACAGGCGCGCGGAAGAACGCGCGGCGCGGCCACGCGTTCTTCCGGGCGATGCACACTTGATTTTTTGGCGTGAGGAAAGAAGGAGGGCGTGGGCGAAGTTTGAACTTAACTATCGCCGCGCCTGTTCCGTTCGTGCGAGGCTCTTTTTGAGGACGGGAGAACCTATCGCGCGCCACACGTCGCGGGCGCGCAGGTGCGTTGGGAGGTCGCGCGCGTTGCTCATCACGAAGCCGAAACTTTGTTGCGCGCCGAGGTTGCCGTGCGTCGCTTGCAGAAAGGCGAACACGTCGAGCGACGCGCTGCCGGTGTAGTAGCCGTCGGCAAAATTCACGAGGACGTTGGCACGATGCCGCACGCGTTCGCTCGCGCCTTCAAAGACGCGGCGCACCACATCGGGGCGCGCGCTCTCAAGCGTCGCCGCGAACCAATCTTCGTCCGCGATGAAATTTTCGTCGTCAACTTTATCCTGTCGCCGCAAAGATTCCACGACCGCCGCAAGTTCGAGCGGGTCGCCCTGCATCGCGCGATAACGAAAACGTCCGCCGCGTCGTTCCAAAGCGGCAATTCCCCGTTCGTTGCGAACGTAGACGACGCCGTCTTTTTCGTAAGCTGCGAAATCAACTCCGCGCACGCGCGAGACGATGGCCGCCAGCGGCTCCTCGTTGCTCTCGCGCGTCCACATCACGGCGCAGCCGACCAGACCGAACTGCGGCAGCACGACGCTCCGTTCATTCCTGATCCGGTCGTCCAATTTGAAATTAGCCCGCCGCAGCGCGGATTTCAGGGAGACGCGGCGATAACCTTTGAAGTCGTTGCCGTGATCGGAAAAGATCGAGACCTCCACGCGGCCGCCGCTCTCGCGGACGATGTCTGCGACCGTCTCGTCGAGCCGGACGAGAAAACTTTTGAGCAGGCGTTCGCCGCCGAGGTGCGCCAGCGAATCGCTCGCGCCCGTGTAGGCGAAAAAGACCGGCTCGCGCGAGGCGCGAAACTTCTGCTTCAGACGCACGATGTCGGTCAGGGATTCGAGGTAAGTGCTGACGGGCGGCGCGGCGTAGCCCAGTCCGCTCTTGATGGCCGAAGGATGATAATCGAAGAGTTCGCGGAAAGTGCCTTTGATGAAACGCCCGCCGCGAAAACGGTCGAGCAGGCCGCCGCGCATCTTGTTCTTCGTCGTGTCGAAGTAGTTGTCTTCATAGCCGAGCGGTTCGCTCGCGCCCGCGGGCTGCAAAATCTCACCGAGCGCGAGATTGGTGAGACTCGGAAACGGGGCGATCATCCGCGACGGCGCGCGAAAGTGTTGGAAGCGACCCGCGGCGCGCATCTCCTCGATGGTCGAGAAGGCGACGCCGTCCACGCAGATGATCAGGTGACGCACCGCCGCCGCTTCATTCGTCTCCGCGACGCCGGAGGCTCGCGCCGGGAGCGGCATTCCACCAATTTGAGCCAACAGGAAAAAGAATGTGAGTCCGCGAAACTTCAGAGAAACTTTTTTCATCACGCCCCCTCGCCATCGCGCCCCGCGACCCGACCGCGCAGATATTCGCAGGGCTTCATTGCAAGCGACGTTCCACCTTGAGCCGTGAGGAAATTAAAGCTGCACGCGGCGGAGCTTCCGAGGATTCGCAGAGCGAACACGGAGAGCGCGCGCAGCGGCGAAGCAACGCAACCACAGCGCAGCCACAGCGCAAGCACAGCGTAAGCACAGCGTTTAAGCGTCTACCATTTCAAATTTGAAATCTGAAATTTGAAAGGCGTTGTTGCATAAATAGTAGATGAGCACAGGCACCTACAACCAAGTCCTATCTGATTGCTCAGACGGCATAGCTGTCTGGCATGCCGAGGTGCGTCATCCGATTCAATGTCGCACACCGCACCAACATCTGCGCTGCCTGCCCGGCAAAGGAGCGCGCGGCGACTCTCTCACCAAAGATCATCTTCACGCGAAACATGGTCGTCTCGGCCAGAGAGCGCCGATGATAGCCGCTCTCCCTCTTCCATTT
>DASVVO010000070.1:0-84632 GCA_036386515.1 Pyrinomonadaceae bacterium | reverse complement strand
CCTGATCGGCGGATTCCAACTCAACAACAACATCTCGCTCCAGAGCGGTCCGGTCTTTAACGTCACCGCCAACGGCGGGCGCGTTGACATCATCGGCGATCCCACGCCGACGGCGGTTGACCGCGCGCTCGGGCGACAACTCAACCCGCTCGCCTTCCGCGCGGCCACCACGCCCGTCTTCTCAAACGATCCGAACGGCCCGAAATTCGGCTCGCTCGGTCGTAACGTGTTCCGCGGCGCGAAGCAGTTTTACTGGGACGCTTCGCTCTTCAAGAACTTCCCCGTCCGTTGGATCAGCGAAGAGTTCAACGCGCAGTTCCGCTTCTCGGCCTACAACGTGTTGAACCGCGTCAACCGTTCCTCGCCGAACGGCGACATCAACAACGCGGCCGATTTCGGCCGTGACATCAGCGAGCAGCGGCGGCGTCAAATCGAGTTCGCCTTCAAACTGCTCTTCTAAACGGCGACCACGACCGCAGCCGTGAGATGATCAACGAGTGGCGAGCAGGCACGACCGCTCGCCACTCGTTGACTTTAGAGGCCGTCGCCCACGGGCGCGCCGCCTCTTGAGTTCGCGCTCTGCTGACGTTAATCTTAAACGCTTCCCACGAGCCGAATATTTGCCGGAATGACGGGCGGCGGCGCTGGAACTCCCGGCCGCTAATTCAATGCTTGACCCACGCACCACGCGCATTTTTCCGTGCGGCCTCCGCGCCGCCGCGCCGCGCCTCGTCGCGTGCCTTCTGCTCGCCTGCATCTGCTGCGCGCTGACGACGGCGTCGGCCACAACTCTCGCTCAAGCCACACGAAAACGCCCGGCCTCGCGGCCTGCCGCCACCGCGACCCAACCACCGGCCGCCCCGGCGCGCCGCCCTGCACCGGCCGACGCCTTATTGCGTGAAGCGGCCGCGCTGTTGCAGTCCGGCAAACTCGCCGCGGCGGAGGCGGCGGCGCGCCAGGCCGTGAGCGTCGCGCCGCGCGATGCGGATGCCCGCTCGCTCCTCGGCGTCATCCTCGATCAGAGCGGACGCGCCGCCGAAGCGGAGCGCGAATACCGCGCCGCGCTCGCCGTCTCGCCCCGGCACGCGGCCTCGCTCGCCAATCTTGGCGTGCTGCTCTCGCGCACGAACCGTGTCGAACAGGCCATCGAAAGTTTCGAGGCCGCGCTCAAGGCCGCGCCCGCCAACGCCTTCGCCGTCTTCAACCTCGGCGCGCTCTACGCCGCGCGCGGCCAATACAAGCGCGCCATCCCCCTGCTCGAACGCGCCGCCGGAATTGATTCCGCCGCGCCGTCCGCCGACCTCGCGCTCCTGCTCACGCTCGCCAACGCCTACGCGCACGACGGGCGCGGCGAAGATGCGGCGCGCCTCGCCGCGCGCGTCGAGAAACTGGCGGGCGACGATCCGCGCGTCCTGTTCACGCTCGCGCTCAGTCTTGCCGAAGTACACGAATACGCACGCGCCGTCCCCCTCTTCGAGCGCACCAACGCGCTCCGCCCGCAGACCTTCGAGGTGCTCTACAATCTCGGCATCGCCCTCTACAATCTCGACCGCCTCGACGACGCACAGCGCGCCCTGCGCGCGGCCGTCGAACTGTCGCCCGCCGCCGCCGACCCCTACTATCGTCTCGGTCTCATCGCCTCAGCCCGCCACGAGTCGCAGGCGGCCATCGACCTGTGGAGCAAGTCGCTCGCCTTGCGCCCGTCGTTTCCCGAAGCGAATTTCATGATCGGCGAAGAGTTGCTCAAGCGGCGCGCGACCGCCGAGGCGATCCCGTTTTACCAGCGCGCCGTCGAACAGGACGCCGCCAGGCTCATCTATCACATCCGGCTCGGCGTGGCGAACTTTCGCAGCAAGCATTACGAGCGCGCGCGCGCCGTGTTCGAGGCGGCGTTGCAGCGTTTCCCCGCCAACGCCAACCTTCATTATCTGCTCGGCTACGCGGCACGCGCCGAAGGCCGTTACGACGATGCCATCGCCGCCTTCAAGCGTTCGCTCGCGCTGCAACCCGACAACCCGGACGTGCTCACCAATCTCGGCTACATCGCCAACCAGCGCGGCGAGGTCGGGGAGTCGGAGCGTCTGCTCCGGCAGGCCATCGCGCTCGACGCGAAAAATTTCGCCGCGCATCACGACCTCGGTCGCCTGCTGGTCAAACTGAAACGGTACGATGAAGCCGTGCCGCTCCTCGAACGCGGCGCGGCGTTGAACCCCGACGATCCCGGCGTTCACTACCAACTCTTCACGGCCTACTCGCGCCTCAAACGCAAGGCCGACGCGGATCGAGAACTCGCCGTCTTCAAACGTTTTGAAGAGGCGCGCAAACACGCCCCGACGCCGCTCGGCGGCGAGGCCGCGACGACCGCGACGGGCGACGACGAGGACAAACCCGCGCCCGCGCCGCTGCCCGCCTCCGTGTCGGGCGAGGGCGTCAAACCGCCGCGCTGAACGGGTGCGCGCGCCGTCTTGCGGAGAAAAGATCATGGGAAGAAGAGGGAAGCGCGCGGCCGGGTTGACGTTGCTGCTGCTGTTGCTGCTACTGCTCGGCGTAGTCTCCGCCGGCGGCTATGGGGGTCGCCTCGCGGGTGCGTCGGCCGCGCAGAAGAAGTTGACGGGTAAGCAACTGGAACGCGCGAAAGTTTTGTACGCGGACAACTGCGCGCGTTGCCACGGCGCGGACGGGCGCGCCCAAACCGCGATGGGCAGAGCCTTCGCCGCCCCGAACCTCGCCGATGCCGGGTGGTGGAAAAAAACGCGCCCCGACGATAAACGCCTGACCGCTTCGCTGCGCCACGGGCGCGGCCGGATGCCCGGCTTCGGCCAACAATTCTCCGCCGCCGAGATCAACGCGCTCGCCGCTTTCGCGCGCACGTTCAAAGGCAAGTAAGCCGACACCGCCCGCTCACAACTTTTCGAGAAACGACGCCCGCGCTTATGCCACTGACAAAGTTTGCCCAGCCTCTCTCACGCGCTGTCTTCCTCGTCGGCCTCGCGCTGCTCTGTTGGACTGCGAGCGCGAGCGCGCAAAACGCCGCCGCGCCCGTCGTCTCGAAAGTCGAACCGCCTTCGTGGTGGGCGGCGCACACGCTCAACCCCGTGCGCCTGCTCGTGCGCGGCGCGAATTTGCACGGCGCGCGCGTCACGTCCGGGCGCGCGGGCGCGCGCACGAGCGCGGTCGTCACAAACGCGGCGGGCAGTTATCTCTTCGTCAACGTTCATCTCGACGCGACGGCCGCGCCCGGCGAATACCCGCTCACGCTGGAGACAAAGGAAGGGAAGACTTCGATCCCCTTTCGCCTGAACGCGCCGCTCTCCCCTGAGACGAACTTTCAAGGCATCTCGACGGACGACGTGATCTACCTGATCATGCCCGACCGTTTCGCCAACGGCGACCCCGCGAACGACATCCCGCCGGGCGCGCCGCGCGCGGCCACCGACCGCCGGAATGCGCGCGCCTTCCACGGCGGCGACCTGCGCGGCATCATCAACCGCCTCCCCTATCTCAAAGAGTTGGGCGTCACCGCCCTCTGGCTCAATCCGTGGTACGACAACTGGAACGGCATCAAGACCTGCGACCAGCCGTGGTGCCCGAACACCTACTATCACGGCTATCACGCCATCGATTATTACGCCGTCGAAGATCGCTTCGGCGACCTGGCGACGCTACGCGAGTTGGTAGACAAGGCGCACGCCTCCGGCCTCAAGATCATTCAGGATCAAGTGGCGAATCACGTCGGCTCGCAACACCCCTGGGTGAGCGACCCGCCGCTCGACAACTGGTTTCACGGCACGCTCGCACGCCACACGCAGAACCCTTTCCGCGGCGACCTCCTGCTCTCGCCCCACGCCTCCGACGCCGCGCGCCGTCCCACGCTCGACGGCTGGTTCTCCGACGATCTCCCCGACCTGAATCAGGAGGAGCCGGAAGTGGCGCGCTACGAAATCCAGAACGCGCTCTGGTGGGTCGGCATCACCGGCATGGACGGCGTCCGGCAGGACACGATCCAGTACATGCCGCGCTCGTTCATCCGCGACCTGAGCCTCGCCCTGCGTCGCCAGCACCCGCGCGTGTGGATGGTCGGCGAGGTGCTCGACCGCGACCCTATCCACGTCTCTTACTTCATGGGCGGCCGCCGCGGATGGGACGGCACGGACACGGAACTCGACGCCCTCTTCGACTTTCCCCTGTGGCAAACCTCGCTCGACGTGTTCACCGGCAAAGCCCCGGTCGCCGCGCTCCGCACGATGCTCAGAAACGACTCGCTCTACCCGGACGCCGCGCGGCTCGTCTCGATGACCGGCAATCACGACGTGCGCCGCATCGCCTCCGTCGAAGGCATGACGCTCGAAGGCTCGATGCTGCACCACGCGTTTCTCTTGAGCGTGCGCGGCATCCCGCAGCTCTACTACGGCGACGAGATTTTCATGGAAGGCGGCGACGACCCAGACAATCGACGCGACTTTCCCGGCGGCTTCCCCGGCGACGCGCGCAACGCTTTTGAAAAGAGCGGTCGCACCGAACGGGAGCAGCGCATGTTCGAATGGACGCGCGAATGGTTGAAACTCCGGCGCGAGCACGCGGCCATGCGCCACGGACGCCTCATCGATCTCGCCTCCGACGAAGACACTTACGCCTTCGCGCGCCAGCTTGATGGCGAGACGATCATCCTCGCCTTCAACCGCGCCGCCGTGCCGAAGAAAATTACCGTCCCCGCTTCTTTTATCAACCTCGCCGAGCCGGCCTTGATCGGGCCAATGATGATGACTGGTGGGAATGCAAAGATGGAGGATGGAATGATTACTCTGGAAGTGCCTGCCCGCGCCGCGGTGGCCTTCCTAGTCCTCAACGTTTTTGATCTCTAAAAGTTCTTCGGGTTAGCCGCCGGGTCGTCGTGCAAGCGGCTTGATGATACGCGGCCTCTGTTGTAAAAGTAGTCGCAAGCGAGATAAACGAAATCAGGTCTGTCCAACTCTATTACTAAAGGGGTTCGTCTGTGAGTTTTTCACGTTCGAGCGGCGTCTTGCTGCACCCGACCAGCCTGCCGGGGTCTTACGGCGTCGGCGATCTGGGCGAAGAGGCTTATCGCTTCATAGATTTTCTCGCCGCGAGCGCGCAGACGCTCTGGCAGGTGCTCCCGCTCGGCCCCACCGGCTACGGCGATTCGCCTTACCAATCCTTCTCGGCCTTTGGCGGCAACACCCTGCTCGTCAGCCCCGACCGCCTCGTCTCCGAAGGCTTGCTGGATAAAGGCGACCTCGCGGGCGCGCCCGCGTTCCCACCGGCGCGCGTTGACTTCGGCGCGGCCATCGAGTTCAAAAACAAACTGCTCCGCCGCGCCTTTGAAAATTTCCGCCACGCGACCGACACGTCCCTGCGCGGCGCGTTTGAAACTTTCAGCCAACGCGAATCGGCCTGGCTCGACGACTACGCCCTCTACCGCGCGATGAAAGATGCGCGGGGCGGTGTGGCGTGGAACAAGTGGGAGCCGCCGATGGTCAAGCGCGAAGCGCCAGCCCTCGCCGCCGCGCGGGAAGGCTTGCGCGAACAGGTGAGCGCGCAGAAGTTCTATCAATTCCTCTTCTTCAAACAGTGGCACGCGCTCAAGCGTTACGCGAACGAGCGGGGCGTCTCCGTCATCGGCGACATCCCGATCTTCGTGGCGCACGATTCGGCCGACGTGTGGACGCACCCGCGCCTCTTCAAGTTGAACGCGGACGGCAGCCCGCGCGTCGTGGCCGGAGTGCCGCCCGATTACTTCAGCGCGACCGGGCAACTCTGGGGCAACCCGCTCTACGATTGGGAGCGGCTGCGCGCCGAAGATTTCCGCTGGTGGATCGCGCGCGTCAGTTCGATGTTGCACACCGTGGACATCCTGCGCATAGATCACTTCCGGGGCTTCGCCGCGAGTTGGGAGATACCGGGCGGCGATACGACCGCCGAGCGCGGCCACTGGGTCAACGCACCGGGGCGCGAACTCTTCGAAGCCATCAAACGCGCCCTCGGCGACCTGCCCATCCTCGCCGAAGACCTCGGCGTCATCACGCCCGACGTGGAGCGTTTGCGCGACGACTTCGGCTTCCCCGGCATGCGCATCCTCCAATTCGCCTTCGGCGGCGACAGCCGGAACACCGACCTGCCGCACAACTACCATCGCAACATCGCCGTCTACACCGGCACGCACGACAACGACACGACGGTCGGCTGGTTCGAATCCGAAGCCGGAGCAGGCTCCACGCGCGACGCCGCGCAGATCAAAAGCGAGCGCAAGTTCTGTCTCGACTATCTCAACTCCGACGGCCGCGAGATTCACTGGGACTTCATCCGCACCGTGCTCGCCTCCGTCGGCAACATCGCGATCATCCCTCTCCAGGACATCCTCGGCCTCGGCAACGACGCGCGCATGAATCTCCCCAACAGCACCACCGGCAACTGGTCTTGGCGATACGCGGCGGGCACGCTCACAAACGACGTGCGCGACCGTCTCAAGGAATTAACCGAACTCTACGGCCGCAACTCGAAGGCGCAAGTCAGCGACCTCAAATCGGATGAGCATTGAGTGTCGGACGAAGATTTAGTGTCGGACGAAGATTTAGTGCCGGACGAGGATTGAGTGCCGGACGAGTATTGAGTGCCGGACAAGGATTGAGTGTGGGACAAGGATTAAACGCGGAGACGTTTTCAAGTCCCGGAGGGACGGTTGACAATAGCCCGGCGATTTATCGCCGGGTATCGAATGCCACAAAAACATGTTGAGTCCCGTAGGGACGGTTGAAACTGCGATGCCGCATTCTTACCTGAGTAATCTGATGCACTGCGTCTTCAGCACAAAGGAGCGGCACAAATTCATCACGCCGGAGATGCAGCAACGGCTCTGGCCGTTCATCGGGGGCATCGCAAAGGAGAACGGCATCAAAGCGCTTGCCGTCGGTGGGGTTGCCGATCATGTTCATGTGCTGCTCTCGCTACCCGCGACCATGCCGGTCGCGAAAGCGATGCAATTGATCAAAGGCGGCTCGTCAAAGTTCGTCCATGAGACCTTCCCTGGTCTGCGTGGTTTCGCGTGGCAGGAAGGTTACGGGGCGTTCAGCGTCAGCCTGTCACACGTCGAACAAACCGTCGCTTACATTCAGAGACAAGCTGAACATCATCGTAAGAAAACTTTTGAGGAAGAGTTTCGCGCGTTCCTGGACAAGCATGGTATCGAATATGACGAGCGGCACGTGTGGGGGTGAATTCAATCGTCCCTACGGGACTCCGTTTATATTATGACGCGCGACCCGGCGATAAATCGCCGGGCTATTACCAATCGCCCCTGACGGGGCTGATCAGGCCGTCGCCTTAAACCGGTCAGGCCATCGCCTTAAATTGGTAAAGCCGTCGCCTTAAGTTGGTAAGGCCGTCGCCCCAATTGGTAAGGCTGTCGCTCCATGTTGGTAAAGTCGCTGGCTCGATTTGCCGGAACGCTCATCGGCGGGACTCTTTAAGTTAAGTATGAACACAAAGCACAAGCGCAACTTCCTCCGCCTGTCGATTCTCCTCGCCGTGTCTCTTGCCGCCGCCTCGCTCGCCGTCGCGCAGGAGGGCGTGCCGGAAGTCTCGAAGGTGGAGCCGCCGAGTTGGTGGGCGGGGAGCACTTTGAACCCGGTGCGCGTCATGCTGCGCGGGCGGAATCTGGCGGGCGCGCGGGTCGAGGCGGTCGGCGCGGGCGTGCAGACGGGTCTCACGCGCATCAACGCGACGGGCAGTTATCTCTTCGTCGATGTCGTGATCGACCCGCAGGCCGCGCCCGGCCTGCGCCGCCTGCGTGTCACCACCGCGGCGGGTGCGGGCGAGGCGCGGTTCGAGATACTCGCGCCGCTCAATCGAGCCGGTCGCTTTCAAGGGTTCTCGCCCGACGATGTGATCTACATGTTGATGGTTGACCGCTTCAGCGACGGCGACCCCGCGAACAACGATCCGGCGCAGTCGCGCGGCATCTACGACCGCAACCACAAGTTCTATTATCATGGCGGCGACCTGCAAGGCGTCATCAACCGCTTGCCCTATTTGAAAGACCTCGGCGTCACGGCCGTCTGGCTCAGCCCGTGGTACGACAACTACGACCGCCCGAACGAGATCGAGTTGAAGGAGGGACGGCCGAGCACTGGCTTTCACGGCTACAACGCGCAGGACTTCTACACGGTCGAGGAACACTTCGGCACGCTCCCCAAGTTGCGCGAACTCGTGGACGAAGCGCACAAGCTGGGGATCAAGATCATTCAGGACAGCGTCGTCAATCACACGGGGCCGTATCACCCGTGGGTGGCCGATCAGCCGACGCCGACGTGGTTCAACGGCACGCGCGAGCGTCATCTCGCCAACGTCTTCGAGACGTGGGCGTTGCACGACCCGCGCGCCGACCCGGAAATTAAGCGCGCCACGATGGAAGGCTGGTTTCTCGACTTCCTGCCCGACTTCAATCAGGACGACGAGGAGACGAAGCGTTACCTCATTCAGAACACGCTCTGGTGGATCGGCACCACCGGACTCGACGCCATCCGCGAAGACACCTGGCAATACGTGCCCAATAGTTTCTGGCGAGACTGGACGGCGGCCATCAAGCGCGAGTTCCCAAATGTGCGCGTCTTCGGCGAAGTCAAGGACGGCGACGTGGCGCATGTCTCCTTCTTTCAAGGCGGGCGCGTGCGCTTCGACGGCATTGATTCCGGCCTCGATTCGCTGCTCGACTTCCCGCTGTTCTATCCCGCGCGCCACGCCTTCGCCACCGGCAAGCCCCTCAAAGAGGTGGCGCAACTGCTGGCGAAGGATGCGCTCTACACGAACCCCGACCTGCTCGTGACGCTCGTGGGCAGCCACGACGACGGGCGTTTTATGAGCGAACCGGGAGCCACCATCGCGGGGCTGAAACTGGCGCACACGTTTTTGCTCACGACGCGCGGCGTGCCCCAGATTTATTACGGCGACGAGATCGCCATGACGGGCGCGGATGAGCCGACGACCAGACAGGATTTCCCCGGCGGCTTCCCCGGCGACCGCCGCAACGCCTTCGCGCGCACCGGGCGCACTTCGCAAGAGCAGGACATCTTCGACCACACGCGTCGCGTCGCGCGCCTGCGCGCCGAACTCGAACCGCTCCGGCGCGGCGCGCTCGTCACCCTGCGCGCCGCCGCGCAGCAATACGCTTACGCGCGCGTCTCGGAACGCGGCGCGGTCGTCGTCGTCTTCAACAACGACACGAAGCCCGCCGCGTTGGAGTTCAGCCTCGCGCCCACGGGCTTGCCCGACGACGCGCGGCTCGACGACCGCCTCGACACTCTCACAAACGTGCGCGCCACGGGCGGCGTGTTGAAACTCACGCTGCCCGCGCGTTCCGCGAGCATCCTGACGAATATTCCCGCGCGTTGACGAACAGCGGCGCGGGCGGAGGAGACTTCGATGGCTCTGCGTGATAAACCCTTGAGCGAACACGTCGCGCTCATCACGGGCGGCGACGAGGAACCCCGCGCTGGCGCAATGCACGTTCACAACATGGCGCGCACGTTCCCGTTCGCGCTCTCGCTCGACCGCGAAGGCATACGCGAAGACATCAATTTGTACGCCGGAGGCTAGAGGCCGGAGGTCAGAGATTAGTGAAACCTGTCTTTCACTAACCTCTGACCTCTAGCCTCTGACCTCTGCTTTGAGAGGAGCAAGAGAGATGACGCAGCAAAAGCCACGTTTGAGCTTCTGGCAAATCTGGAACATGAGTTTCGGATTCCTCGGCATCCAGTTCGGCTGGGGCTTGCAGCTCGGCAACATGAGCGCGATCTATGAGAAACTCGGCGCGAACCCCGACCAGTTGCCCATCCTCTGGTTGGCCGCGCCGCTCACCGGCCTCATCGTGCAGCCGATCATCGGCTCGATGAGCGACCGCACGTGGGGGCCGCTCGGTCGTCGTCGCCCCTATTTTCTCGCCGGCGCGCTCCTCGCCAGCGGCGCGCTGTTCTTCATGCCCACTTCCTCTTCGCTCTGGATGGCCGCCGGGTTGCTCTGGATGCTCGACGCCAGCATCAACATCTCGATGGAGCCGTTTCGCGCCTTCGTCGCCGACAAGCTCAACACCGACCAGCGCACCGCCGGGTTCGTCATGCAATCGTTCTTCATCGGCCTCGGCGCGACCTTCGCCGGTTGGCTGCCGCTCGCCTTCCGTTACTTCGGCGTGACGGGCAACACGCCGAGCGGCATCCCGCTCACGATCAAATACGCCTTCCAACTCGGCGCGCTCGCCTTCCTCGTCGCGGTCTTGTGGACGGTCTTCACCTCGAAGGAATACCCGCCGGAAGACATGGAAGCCTTCCGGCGCATGAAGCGCGAGCGGCGCGGCTTCGGGGCGGGACTCGCCGAAATCTTCTCGGCCTTGCGCGAGATGCCGAAGACCATGCGCCAACTCGCGCCCGTGCAAATCTGCACCTGGCTCGGTCTCTTCTGCATGTGGCTGTTCTACGTTCCGGCCGTCGCGCGCCACGTCTTCGGCGCGCTCGACCCGCAGACGGAAGCCTACACGCGCGGGGCGGAATGGGGCGGCTTCGCCATGTCGTTTATGAACATCACCTGTTTCGCGGTGGCGTTCCTGCTGCCGAAACTCGCCGCCGCCACGAGCCGCAAAACCGTCCACGCGATCTGTCTCCTGTTCGGCGCGGCCGGTCTGCTCTCGATCTACTTCATCCGCGAACCGTGGCTGCTGCTGCTCTCGATGATCTCGGTCGGCATCGCGTGGGCTTCGATCCTCTCGATGCCTTACGCGATCTTGTCCGGCTCGCTGCCCGCCGCGCGCATGGGCGTCTACATGGGCGTCTTCAACTTCTTCATCGTCATCCCCGAGATCGTTCAGGCGCTCACCTTCGGCCCCATCATTCGCAACGTCTTCGGCGAAAACAACCCGCGCAGTTCGCTCTACGTCGTACTCATCGGCGGCGTCTTCATGCTGCTCGCCGCCCTGCTCGTGACGCGCGTGCAGGACGTGGCCGACGAGGACGTGCCCGAACGCGCCGTGATCCGCGGCGACGAACAGATTCCGCTCATCCCGCAAGGCTCCGCGCAGCCCGTGCCGAGCACCGGGTTGATCGACGCGCCGACAGAGCGTTCTTGAAACACGAGTGGTTCGCGGACGACGGTGGTAAGGAATAACAGCGATGAAGTCACGACATCTTTCAACCGCGCTCGCCGTGTTCGGCCTGACGTTTATGCTCGCCGGGCGCGCCGACGCCGTGTGCCTTTACTCCACCGCGCCCCCGCCGTGCGAGGCGTATTGGGGCGCGCAGGCGGTCTTCGTCGGCACGGTGAAGGAGGTGGTTTACTCCGCCACCTATCAGAGGGGGGAAGGCTACGGCCGTTGGAACCTGCGCCGCCGCATCACGCGCTTTTCGGTTGAGACCGCCTATAAGGGAGTGAAGGGCAAGCTGGCCGAAGTCGTCGCGGAGGAGATCATAGGGCCGCCCGTCTGGCTCGCCAACGAACCGCCGCGAACAAATATGCTGGATCATGGGACGGGTCATACGGACTGCGATTACAAGTTTGAAGCGGGGGAGACCTATTTCGTCTATGCGAACCCCGGCGCGAAGAAGGACGGCACGTTCGCCGTTCCCATGAACCGCACCGGCAAGCTGGAAGACGCCGCCGCGGACTTGGAGTTCGTCAACGCGCTGCCGCGCGCCGCTCCGACCGCCACGATCTTCGGGCACCTCGTGCGCTCCGACGTGAATGTGGGGGGCGACGATCAAGAGATGATGCCGCTCCCCGGCATCAAGGTGATGGCTCGCAACGGCAAACGAACATTCGCGGCGTTGACGGATGCTGAGGGCAAGTATGAGTTGAAGGATTTGCCGCCCGGTAGTTATCAGGTGACGCCCGCCTACCCGCCGCATCTCTCCGCAAACGACGGTTCGGAACTCACGGAGGTCAGCGCGCGCGGCTGCGCCCAACTCGATTTCTACACCCATTCGAACGTGCGCCTCAAAGGCCGCATGCTCGATGCGGAGGGGCGTCCGCTGTCGGGAGTAAAAGTAGCTATGATCGCGGCCGACGGCGCGGAAACATCTCTCAAAGACCTGTCCACTTTCACGGATCAGGAAGGGCGTTACGACTTGACAGCCATCCCGGCGGGACGCTACCTGCTGGCCTTTGATTTGAACAGCAATTGGATCGTCGCACCCGACGCGCACCCCCCCTACCCGCGCACTTACTATCCCGGCGTCTGGATGGCGGCGCGGGCGACGGTGATTACCGTCGTCGAGGGTGAGAATCTGCCCGCTTATGATTTGCAACTGCCGCCGCTTCCCACCAACCGCGCCGTCGAGTTCGTCGTGACGTGGCCGGACGGCCGCCCCGTGGGCGACGCTGTGCTGCGCCTGGAACACCCGGATTACGGGTGGGATGGCAGGCCGACCCGCGTTAAAAAAGTTGACGGGCAGGAAGGGCGTTATCAGGTGACGGGCTTCGACGGCCTCACCTACTGGGCGCACGCCTACGTCGATATCAAGGACGGGCAGATGCACGCCGAGCCGGTGAAGTTCACTCTGACGGAAGGCGCGGCACCGATCAAACTGACCATCACGGAGCCGGGCAACCACTGCCCCCACTATCGACGGAATTAGCCGAAACACACTAACATCGTTGAGAAGTTCATATTAACCCCATGAGAAGTCCGTTGTTTAAATTCGCAGCTTCGCTGCTCCTGATCTTTATGTCCTCTCTGCCCGATGCAAACGGCGCACGCGCGCAAGAAGAGCCTACCGCGGCAGCGACGGCTACTCCGGCGGCGCGCGACTTCTCGAAAGAGACGGCGCGGTCTGTGCCCGCGTGGGCGCGCGACGGCGTGGTCTATGAAATCTTCCCGCGCAACTTTTCCGCGCGCGGAAACTTCGACGGCATCACCGCCGAACTCGACCGCCTCAAGCAACTCGGCGTCAACATTCTCTGGCTGATGCCGATTCACCCGGTCGGGCGCGAACGCGCGAAGGGAACCATCGGCAGCCCCTACGCCGTGCGCGATTACTACGCCGTCAACCCCGACTACGGCACGCCCGCGGATTTCAAGCGTCTCGTCGCGGAGGCGCACCGGCGCGGCCTGAAAGTGATCATCGACATCGTGGCGAATCACACCTCCTGGGACAGCGTGTTGATGAATCAGCCGGAGTTCTACACGCGCGACAAGGCGGGCAAGATCATCCCGCCCGTCGCCGACTGGGCGGACGTGGCCGACCTCAACTACGACAACCCGAAGCTGCGCGCCTACATGACCGACATGCTCAAGTTCTGGCTGCGCGAATACGACCTCGACGGCTTTCGCTGCGACGTGGCCGGGATGGTTCCCACCGATTTCTGGGAGACGGCGCGCGTCGAACTCGAACGCGTCAAGCCGGACATCCTGCTGCTCGCCGAATGGCACGAACCCGAACTGCTCGTCAAAGCCTTCGACGTGGACTACTCGTGGCCGCTGCACCACGCCATGTCCGACGTGTTGATGGGCGCCGCGCCCGCGACGCGTGTGCGCGCCGCGTGGGCGGAGGAGCACGCGAAGTGGCCGCGCCATGCTTTGCACCTGCGCTTCTCCGACAACCACGACGAACGACGCGCCATCGCGCGCTTCGGCGAACGCGCCGCGCTCGCCGCCTCCGTCCTGATGTTCACTCTGGACGGCGTGCCGCTCATCTACAACGGCATGGAGGTTGGCGACACGACCGAGTCGGGCGCGCCCGCGCTGTTCGAGCGTCTCCCGGTCTTCTGGCCGATCGCCGAGCGGCGGCCGGAGTTTCCGCGCTTCTACAAACAGATCATCGAACTCCGGCGCGCCAGCCCCGCGCTCCGGCGCGGCGCGGTCGAGTGGCTGCGCAACTCCGACGAGGCACGCGTCCTGACCTACCTGCGCCGCGCGGGCGACGAGGAGATGCTTGTTGTGATCAACTTCTCGAACCGCCCGTTCGCCGGGACGGTCGAAGCGCCGGGCGGCGCAGCCTTCGCGGACGTGACACCGGACGTTGCGCCGCCGCTCCCGCCCGATGCGCCCGCGCCAGCGCACAAGCCGCGCGCCCGCACCGTCAGCCTCCCCGCGCTCGCCCTCGATGCGTGGGGCTATCGCATCTTCCGCCGCGCGGGCAAGTGACGCGAGACAACTCCGCGCCGCGCGGCCACTCATCCTGGTCGCCGCGCGGCGCGGAGTCGCTTGTCGTCGCAGCACGGTTGTTGCTTGTTATCGCGTCACGGTCGTTGCTTGTTATCGCATCGTGGTCGTGGCTCAGTCATCGCATCACGGTCGCCGCTCAGTCGTCGCTTGACGGTCGCCGAGCGTGGCGTCGCTCATCATGGTCGCGCGTGCGCGCCTCTCAGGGCTTGTCGCGGCCGCCGCGCGGCGCATACTTGTCGCCGACTCGCGGTGACGCCTGTTTTCGCAATCCCACCCGTTGCAACGCCTCCGTCATTTCGCCGTTTCGCATGAACCAACGCCAGACGTTGCCGGTGCGTAGATTTTCCGCGCTGAGCAGCATGATGCCGAGATTGATGCCGATCACGTCGGGGTTCACCCAGCCGTCGTTGGGATTGAAGGCGTCGGCGAAACCGTATTGGCCGTAGACGCGCGCGCCGTATTTGTCGTGCATGGCGCGCAGGGCGGGGAGCGAGATGTCGGGCGTGAACATGAGCGAGCCGCCGGCGGCCGAGGGCACGACCGTGCCGTCAATCGAGGGGTCGCGCGGCGGGCCGCCCCAGGCGACGTAGCCGCGCGCGCTGTCGGAGGCGGTGATGCCCCAGACGTTCTCCGTGTAGCCGGGAAAGTCTTTCGCGAGCGCGAGGCAGAAGGCTCGATGAGCGCGCGTCGCGGCGACGGAGTTTTGAAAGTAGTTCGTGAAAGGGTAGTGGCTCTCGCGCCGCGCGCGGAGATCAACCCAGGCGTGCGAGTATTGATGGATGAAGAGCGGGCCGCCGGTGATGTAGGTGTAGCCCGCGTAGGTGATGCGCTCGCGCTGCCACGCGAGCCACGAGCGCGGCGTGATGGGGCGCGTAGGCGAACCCGTGGCGAGCAGGTAGAGAATGAGGTGCTCGCTGTAGGCGTTCCAGCGATACTTGATGAAGCCGGTTTCGGGTCGCCAGCCGTGCGAGAGCAGCGTCGGATGCCCGTTGAGCATCCACGGGAAATCCACGCGCTCATAGATCAACGCGGCGAGACGCGCGATCTCCGCGTCGCCCTGAAACTTCTGCCGCGCCGCGAGCACACCGGCGAGCAGGAGCGCGGTGTCAATCGAGGAGATTTCGCTTTGCCAGCGGCGCGCGCCCGTCGCCGCGTCCATCCAGTGATAAAACCAGCCGTGCTCGTGGGTGGCGCGGGCGGCGAAAAAGCGGAGCGTGGCGCGCACGCGCTCGCGCGCCTCTCGCGGCGCAACCCAGCCGCGTTCGGCGGCGATGCACAGGGCGGTGAGACCGAAGCCGGTGGCGGCGATGCTCGCCACGTCGCGGTGCGTCTCGTCGTGCGGCGAGCCGTCGGTGCGCGCACGGTCGCGGACGAGGCCGGTCGAGGCGTCGGCCTGTTCCCAAAAGTAGCGAAAGGCGCGACGCGACATGTCTTCGAGAAACGCTTCGTCGCGCGCGTCGAGACGGGCGGACGAGCGCGCGCGGATCGTCGCCGTCGCCGCCCCGTTTGCCCGCGCCACGCCGTTGCCGCCGCCCGCGACCGGAGCGACGAGCGGCGGGCTGATGCTGTTCGGAAGGGCGTTGACGAGAAGGAGCGCGGCGAAGAGAAACGCGCCGCACGCGCGCGACGGCAGGCGGCGCAAAGATGTGGACGTGAGAGTGCGGGAGCGGCGGCGGCGCATCGGCTATCGCTCGACGACCGTGAAGCTCGCTTCGAGTCCGTCGGCGGAACTCGTCCCGGCGAACACTTTGAACTCGCCGGGTTCGACGATGAAGCGGAGCGCGCGATTATAAAATCCGAGGTGTTCGGGCGTGAGCCGGAACTCGACGCGCCGCCGCTCGCCGGGCGCGAGCGTCACGCGCTCGAAGCCTTTCAACTCTTTGACGGGGCGCGTGACGCTCGCGGCCACGTCGCGCACGTAAAGCTGCACCACCTCGTCGCCCGCGCGCGCGCCCGTGTTCTCCAACATGACGGTCGCCGTCAGTTGCCCGTTCGGCCGGATGCTTTGCGCGCTCAGTTGTAAATCCGACAGGCGAAACTGCGTGTAGCTGAGGCCGTGGCCGAAAGGATAGAGTGGCGTCCACGGCACGTCTAAATATTTCGAGGTGTACTTCTGATCGGTCGGCGGCCGCCCCGTGCGCTTGTAGTTGTAGTAGAGCGGCAGTTGGCCGACGGCGCGCGGGAACGTGACGGGCAGTTTGCCGCCGGGGTTCACGTCGCCGAACAGCACGTCGGCGATGGCGTGCCCGCCCTGCGTCCCGGCGAACCAGGTTTCGAGAATCGCGGGCGAGTTTTCCGCGAGCCAGTTGATCGTGAGCGGCCGCCCGTTCATCAACACGACGACGTAAGGCTTGCCCGTTTCGTGAATCGCACGGATCAACTCCAACTGCCTGCCCGGCAGATCGAGCGACGTGCGCGAGGCCGCCTCGCCGCTCATCTCCGCCGATTCGCCGACGGCGACGATCGTCACGTCCGCCCCGCGCGCGAGTTTGACCGCGTCGTCAAATCGGTCGCGGTCGGCGGGCGTCGTCGAATTTCTGGCCTCGTCGCTCGTCGTCGCAACGTTCGTGCCGCCGGCGTTCGTGGCCGAGGGCGGCGGCGCATCGTAGTTGCCGGTCACGCCCCGGCCTTCGACGGCGACGCCTTTCGCGGAGACCACTTTCGTCTGCGGCGAAACCTTCGCCTTGATGCCGTCGAGCAGCGTCACGGCATCGGCGGCGCGCCCGTCGCCCGTCCACGAGCCGAGCATGTCCTTCGGCGAATCGGCGAGCGCGCCGACCACGGCGATCGACTTCAAACTCTTCGAGAGGGGCAAAGCCCCACGCTCATTTTTCAACAGCACGAGCGAGCGCGCGGCGATGCGGCGCGCGGCGGCGACGTGTTCGGCGCGCATCAGGCTCTCGCGCTCGCGCGCCTCGTCCGCGTAGGGACGCTCGAATAAGCCGAGCCGGAACTTGAGGCGCAGCGTGCGCCGCACGGCTTCGTCGATGGCGGCGAGCGTGAGTTTGCGCTCTTCGAGCAGTTGCGCGCCGTGCTTGTTGTAGAGCCGCGAGACCATCTCGATGTCCACGCCCGCCGTCAGCGCGGCGCGGGCGGCTTCCCCCTCGTCGGCCGCCAACGCGTGGTTCATCAACTCCCGCACCGATTCGTAGTCGCTCACGACCACGCCGTCGAACTTCCACTCGCCGCGCAACACTGTCGTCAGCGTGAACGGGTTGGCCGAGGTCGGCACGCCGTTGAGATCGTTGAACGCGCTCATAAACGTCCCGACGCCCGCCTCGACCGCGGCTTTGAACGGCGGGAAGTAAACTTCGCGCAAGCTGGTTTCCGACATGTCCACGGTGTTGTAATCGCGCCCGGCTTCGGCCGCGCCGTAGGCGACCCAGTGCTTGGCGCAGGCGACGATGCGCGTGGGCGCGCCGTAGTCCGCGCCCTGAAAGCCGCGCACGCGGGCGCGCGCGAACACCGAGCCGAGATAGGGGTCTTCGCCCGCGCCCTCGACGATGCGCCCCCAGCGCGCGTCGCGCGCGATGTCAACCATCGGCGCGAACGTCCAGCGCACGCCCGCCGCCGACGCTTCGGCCGCCGCGATCTCGGCCGACGCTTCGGCGGCCGCCGGGTCGAAACTCGCGGCTTCGCCGAGCGGCACGGGGAAGATGGTGCGGTAGCCGTGAATCACGTCGAAGGCGAAGAGGACGGGAATCTTCAGACGCGATTCGTTCATGGCGATGCGTTGCAGCTCGTTGACGCGCGCCGCGCCGCGCACGTTCAAGGTCGAGCCGAGCAGGCCGCGACGCACGAGATCGCGGTGCTCGGGGCGAAAGTTGCCGTTGGCCTCGCCGTCGAGCATCTGTAGCTGGCCGAGTTTTTCGGCGAGCGTCATGCGTGCGAGGAGGGCGTTGATCTTGCGTTCGACGGCGGGCTGCTGCGGCACGCGTTGGGCGGCGGCGGGCAACGGCGTCGTGGTGACGACGAGCGCGAGAGCCAGTAAGAGTCGCACCTGCTGGATGGCGGGCTTCATCTGCAATCTCCTTAAGATGTTTCGCAAGTTGTCTGCGCGGGGAAAGCGCGGCGGGCGGCCGTCTCGCCGGGGATGCGACGCTGGAATCAGAGAGATGAAACCCGGCATCCACATCTTGCTTGACACTGAAAAATGATGGCCGTTCGAGTTGTTTGCCGTAAAACGATGGCGGTCAGTATACTACATCGCCGATCACCCGCAGCCTACGTCTTCCGAGATGTCGAGCGACACATGTCCCATCCATACGCATCACCGGCCAGTCCTCCGAACTTCGCTCGCCGACCGCCGCGCCGCACAACCGCCGCGCGCCCGCGTGCGGTGTTCGCCCTGACGCTTTTGCTGCCGCTCCTCGCGCTCGCCGCGTCGCCGTCCTTCTCTCAGTCGCAACCGCCGCGCCCGTCGTCAGCTAACGCGCCGTCGCGCCAGGCGAGCGCGAGCGACATCGCGGCGCGACTTCGCGAAGCCGCCGCGCTGTTGCGCTCCGGCAGGTTGGACGAGGCCGAGCCGATTGTGCGGCGCGCGATTGCCGACGCGCCGCGCGAGGCGGACGCGCGTAATCTGCTCGGCGTGATCCTGGATCAACGCGGAATGAGCCGCGAGGCCGAACGCGAGTATCGCGACGCGCTCGGCCTGAACCCGAAGTCGGTTTCGGCGCGCGCCAACCTCGGCGTTCTCCTGGCGCGCACCGGGCGTCAAGCGGAAGCGGTCGCGGCCTTCGAGATTGTGCTCCGCGACGCGCCCGGCCACCAGCCCGCGACGTTCAATCTCGGCCTCGCGCTCCATCAACTCAAGCGTTACGAAGCGGCCGACGCCGCCTTTGCAGCCGCCGCCGCGCTCGCGCCCGCCGCCCCCGAACCGCTCTACTATCGCGGCCTCGTCGCCGCCGCGCGCGGGCGGAGCGAGGAGGCCGCCGCGTTCTGGCAAGCCGCGCTCAGGCTCCGCCCCGATTTCGCGGAGGCCAACTTCGCGCTCGCGGAAGAGTTGAGGCGGCAGCGACGCTACGAGGGAGCGGCCGAGTTCTACGAGCGCGCGCTTAGAGGCGACCCGGCGAAGTTGGTCTATTACGTGCGGCTTGGCGGAACCTACATGTTGCTCGTTCGGCACGAGCAGGCGTCGGAGGTTTTTCGCCGCGCGGCGGAGCGTTTCCCCGGCGTGGCCGAGGCGCATTATTTCGTAGGCATCGCCGCCCGTGCGCGGGCTGATTACGGCGCGGCGGAAGCGGCCTTCCGCAAGTCGCTCGCGCTCCGGCCGGAGAGCGCGGACGCGCTCGCCCAACTCGGTTTCATCCTCGGCGAGCGCGGGGAGTTCGACGCGGCCGAGAACGTTTTGCGCCGCGCGACGGCTCTCGGCGCACAGCATTTCTACGCGCATTACGATCTCGGGCGACTGCTCGTGAAGACGCGGCGATACGAGGATGCGCTCGTCGTCCTCCGGCGCGCCGCCGTGGTCAGGCCGGAGCATGCGGGCGTTCATTATCAACAGTTCATCGCGCTCTCACGGCTCAAACGAAACGCGGAAGCCGAGCGCGAACTCGCCGTCTTCAAGCAACTCGACGAAGCGCGCGCGCGTCGTCGCGCCGCCGGGCAAGCGGACGACGAGGAGATCGACAACCCGCCCTCCGCCGCGCCCGCGCCCGTTCCCACGCCCGTTCCCCGGTGAATGTTTTCAGCCGCGCCGAAAAAGAGAGCGCGCATGGATGAGTTACGCCGGGGGCGTAGCTCATCCATGCGCGCGTGTGTGCTCGCGTGTGTGCGCGGTGCGCGGGGCGAGAGTTAGAAGGTGAGTCGCCCCTGTATCTCGACGACGCGACCGGCGAGCGAGCGTTCGGCGCGTCCGAAGTTCGGGTTGTTGACGTTGACCACCGTGCTCGGGCTGTTGAAGCCGAACTGCTGGAGGTTGAGGATGTTGAAGGCGTTGAAGAAATTCGCCTTGAACTCGAAGGCCGCGCCCTCGCCGAGGAAGCCCGGCATCCCGAACCGCTTGGCGACCGACATGTCTATGTTGAAGTAACGGGGGCCGCGGAAGACGTTGCGCCCGATGCCGGGCAGCGCGTTTCCGGGCGAAGTGAGGTCGAAGCAGCGGTTGCCGGTGACGCGGCCGGTGGCGTCGCGGATCGGGCAGTCGGCGTTGTTGCTGCCGGTCAGGAAGGCTTCGTTCGAGGTGTCCGTGCCGAAGCCGCCGAAGTAGGCGCGCGGGCGCGCCGGGCAGAGGTTGGGGCCGAGCGTGCTGACGCACTCGGACAAGAGCGGCGTCCAGGGAAAGCCCGTGTGCCTGGTCAGGATGCCGCTCAACTGCCAGCCGCCGAGCACCTTGCCGAGCAAGTCCTGGCGATTCCTGAAGATGGGCAAGTCCCAGAGGCCGGAAGCGACGAAGTGGTGGCGCACGTCGAAGTCCGAAGGGCCGCGCTCCTGTCGCGGGTCGAGCGGGTAGGTCGGGTTGGGCGCGCCGACCTGTTCGCTGGAAACCACGTCGATGCTCTTGCTCCAACGATAGTGCGCGTCGAACTGGAAGCCGCGCGAGAAGCGATGCGTGAGCCGCGCGAGCATGGCGTTGTAGTTGGCGTTCGTATCGGTGAGCGGAAAGAAGATGCCGGAGGCGAAGAAGTTGCCGGGGTCGTTCGGGTAGAGGAAGCGTTGATCAACGATGCGGACGAGCTTGCGGCTCGAACTGCCCTGATAGCCGACTTCGGCCGTGAGATTGCCCGGCAAGCTGTACTGCGTCTCCAGCGAATAGGTATAGACGTAGGGCGTGGAAACGTCTTGCGGCGCGCCGTAAATCTCCACCTGCGAGCCTGAACTGAGGGTGGGGATGCCGGTCGTCGAATTGAAGGGCAAGACCAGACGGGGGTTCACCGGGTAACTGAACGGCGAATTGCTCGCGCCGGTGGCGTAGAGAATCTGGCCGCCCGCGAACGGCGTGCTGAAATCCTGCGGCGCGGCAGTGCCGCAGCAGATGTTGTAGCGCGCGAAGAAGGGCGGGTTGCCGCGCGTGTTCTCGAAGACGTTCACGGGCAGGCGATTGTAGGCGACGCCGAAACCGCCGCGCACGACCATCTTGTTGGTGAAGTCAGTGCCGAGAATGGTGTTCGGACTCCAGGCGAAGCCGAGGCGCGGGGCGAAGTTGTTGCGATCCGGCTCGTAGAGCTTGTCCACGATGGCGATGCGCCCGCCCGTCAACTCCTGCCCGGCCGGGCCGAAGATGAAATTGCTGAGCCGCCCGCGCTTCTCGCGCAGGGGCGTGAAGTATTCATAGCGCACGCCGAGATTGAGCGTCAGGTTGGGACGCGCCTTCCAGTCGTCCTGCACGAAGAAGGCGTAGGTGTCGGTGCGGAAGTAGCGTTGCGCTTCGGCGGGGCCGCCGGTGCGCGGGTCGGCGTTGATGGAATAAAAGAGCGGCGCATCGTTGGCGAGGTTGAAGAGACCGGCGAAGGTGTAGAGGGGACGCGAGCCGCCGCCAAGGTTGTTGTTGTCCTGTTCCTTGCGGAGTTCGCCGCCGAAACTGAGGCCGTGCGTGCCGCGCACCCAGCGGAGCGTATCGCGAAACTCGAACGTGTTTTCGGCGAAGATGCCGGGCGTCGTCTCCGAGCGCGGCGGGCCGAAGCGCAGGCGGTCGCCCGGCAGCGTCTCGATCTCGATGCGCGGGAGGTTGAAGGGCGTCTCGCTCGAAGATTCGAGTTCGTTGTAAGCATAGCGCGTGGCATTGAAGCGCGCCTCGTTGAGCATGGTCGGCGAGATCGTGCGCATGTAAGACAGCGTGATGAAGGAATTTTCGGGCGCGGTGCGGATGTCGCCCATCGCCCGGCTGCGACCGGCCGAATCGGCTCCGACGCCGTTGAAGCGCGAGAGGTAAGAACTGACCGTGACCGTGTCGCGGTCGGTGAAGTTGAAATCGAGGCGCGGGTTGAATTGATTGCCGCGACTCACGCTCGGCAGGGCGAGTTGGGCAAACTGGAGGTCGGGGATATTGTCGAAGCCGCCGCCCTCCAGGTTGCCGAAACTCAAGTATTGCCCGGTCGCCCCGGCGGGCGAACCGATGTCGAGGCCGCCCGTCACTTGACGGCAGTTGTTGGCATTGAAACCGGCGGCCGCGCAGGTGGAGGGCACGACGCTGACGATACGCGGGGCGATGCCGGGCGAGCCGAAGATGCGCGCGGCGATGCTGCCGGGGCGCGTCTGCTGGACGAGGTTTCTGAACTCGGGCGTCTCGACGTAGGCGTTCGTGGTGTCCGTGTTGTTGCTGCGCAAGCCTTCATAGGAGAAGAAGAAGAAGGCGCGGTTGCGCGCCAGCTTGAAGGCGGGCGGCGCGCCTTCGCCGAAGCGCGGCAGCGGCAGCGGGCCGCCGATGGAGCCGCCGAACTGGTTGAGCCGCTGGTTGACGCGCTGCACGGGCGCATTGTTGAAGCCGCCGAACTTGTTGAAGGCGTTCAGACCCGGACTGTTGTTCTTGAGAAAGAGGCTGCCGTGAAAATCGTTCGTCCCGTTCTGCGAGACGGTCAGGACTTGCGCGCCCGAGTTGCGCCCGTACTCCGCCGAGTAGTTGTTGGCGATGACGCGCACCTCTTTGACGGATTCCTGATTCGGCGTGATGATGGCCGCGCCGCCGTGCGTCAAACTGTTGACGCTCGTGCCGTCAATCTGAAAATTGTTGGCCGAGACGCGCTGGCCGTTAGCCACGATCTGCACCTGATTCTCGGTCTGGAAGACGGCGCGGTTCGAGCCGCCCGGCCCCGTTTGGTTGGGGAGGTTGACGGAGCCGCCCGTGCCGCTGCGCGCGCCCTGCCCGAAGACGCCGGGCGTCAGCCGGAGCAACTCGTAAGGGTCGCGCCCGAATTGCGGCAGTTGGCGAATCTCCCGGGTGGTAATGGATTTGCCGAGATTCGCGTTCTCGGTTTCGAGCGGCGGCGCGAGCACGTCCGTCACCGTGATCGTCTCGGACAGACCGGCGGTTTCGAGCGCGACGTTGACGCCCTCCGTGGCCTCCGCGTTGACGGCGATTTCGAGCGTCTTTTTGCCGAAGCCCGTCTGCTCGACCGTGAGAGTGTAGCGGCCGGGCGGCAGGCCGGAGAAACGATAGTAGCCTTCGTCGCCGGTCGTGGTCTGTTGCACGCGGCCGGTTTCGTTGTTCGTGAGCGTGACGGCCGCGCCAACGACGTTGCCGCCCTGCGGGTCGGTCACGGAGCCTTGCACGGCGGCTCTGAACTGCGCGTTGGCCGTCGCGGCGGCGAGGAACAGGAAGAGTCCGCACCAGAAGATCGTGCGGGGAGAAATGCGCTGCGATGAATCCATCATGTAACCCTCCAGGAACCGGATGTTGACGCACGCGTGCGATTCGTCGGCGGGCGACACAGAGGACGCACGGGCACGTGAGTTCAGAGTATTGCTGAGGAGCATGTGTGTAGACGCGTCGGAGCCGGGGGACGACTCGCCTAAGTTGACGTGGCGATGACCGATAAACACGGGGGAAGCTAACGGTTCAGCGCAAAGTATCACTCGGATGAGAAAAATTCAATGGAATTCTTCGCCCCGCCTTGTTAAGCTAAGGCCATCGATCAGACAGTTTTATTTTCACTGATCCGTCGGACGGCGAGAAATCGAGTTTGGGGTTTCCCGGCCGCCGCCTGCTGATCACCGCATCCCGCGCCCGCGCGCCCTTCAATTCTTCCGGCTGCGACGCGGTAAACAAAGAAGGAGCCTGATTCATGTATAGACGCAAACTTTTCCTGTGGCCGGCGTTGGTGTTGTTGTTGACGGTCGTCTCGGCCTGCACGAGCGGCGACGGCGGCGGCGGCACCACGACGGGCGGCAACGCCGGAAGCGCGGGCGGCACGCGGGCAACGCGCACGCCGAAGGGGCCGAACGACAAAATCTTCATCGGCTTCCTGATGGACACGCTCAAGGAAGAACGCTGGCAGCGCGATAAGGATTTGGTGGAGAAGCGCGCCCAGGAACTCGGCGCGCAACTCTCCGTGCAGGTGGCGAACGGCGACGACAATTTGCAGATCAAGCAGGCCGAGAATCTGCTCTCGCAGAAAGTTGACGTGCTCATCGTCGCGCCGCACAACGGCGAGATCGCGGCCACCATCGTCGAGATGGCGCACCGCGAGGGCGTGCCCGTCATCAGCTACGACCGCCTGATCAAGAACTCTGACGTTGACCTCTACGTCTCGCATCAGGTCGTCAAGATCGGCGAGTTGCAGGCCGGTTACATTCTCAAGCGCGCCCCGAAAGGCAACTATGTGATCGTGCAAGGTTCGGCCACGGACAACAACGCGCGGCTCCTGCACGACGGCCAGATGAACGTCTTGAAGCCCGCCGTGGATCGCGGCGACATCAAGATCGTCGTGGATCAACCGGCGCGCGAATGGCTGGCGAGCGAGGCTTTGAACATCGTGGAGAACGCGCTCACGCAGGTCAATAACGATGTCGTGGCCGTCGTCGCTTCCAACGACGGCACGGCGCGCGGCGCGATTCAGGCTCTCGACGGGCAGCGGCTCGCGGGCAAAGTGCTGGTCTCCGGCCAGGATGCAGACCTCGCCTCGCTCCAACTCATCGTCGAGGGCAAGCAGACGATGACCATCTACAAGCCGATTCAGCCGCTCGCCTACGGCGCGGTTGACGCCGCGCTGAAACTCGCGCGCGGGCAGCAGGTCGAGACGAACGACACGGTTGATAACGGCCGCAAGAAAGTGCCCTCGATGCTCTACGAACCGATCGCGGTGGACAAAAACAACCTCGGCGTCATCGTCAAAGACGGCTACCAGACGTTGGAGAAAATCTGCGAGAAAGCCCCCGCCGGGCAGTGTCCGAAGATCGAGAACGCGAGCGCGGCCGGACGATAAATTGTGCGCGGTCGGAGCGGCGGATAGTTGACGCCGCGCGGCGGCAGTCGTCCACTCAGGCCGCGAGCGGAAAGTCGCGCTTGGTGCGCGCACTTACTTACAAGACGGGTTCGATAAAATTTGAGGAGCTTAATTGATGGAAGAAGTTCGCGAGGCAATCAAGCGCACCAATCTGAAGTTTGCGGAACTATTCAAGCACGGTGATGCGGCGGGCGTGGCCGCGCTCTACACGCCGGACGCCCGCCTCATGCCGCCCGACGCGCCCTTGATGCGCGGCGCGGAGGCGATCACGGCCTTCTGGCAGGGCGCGATGAATCTGGGCATCAAGGAGGCGACGCTCGAAACGATGGAAGTGGAAACGAGCGGCGGCGACCTCGCCACCGAGATCGGGCAGTTCACGCTCAGCATGCAAGCGCCGGGCGGCGGCGTCCGCGCGGCGCAGACCGGCAAGTACATCGTGCTCTGGAAACGGCAGGGCGACACCTGGAAACTGCACGCCGACATCTGGAACGCGAACGCGCCCGCCGGACGCGTCTGACGAAACAAAGCGACCACCGTCGCCGCCACCACCTAACGCGAGATGACAACTATTGCCGACAGTGACGCCGCGCCGTTCCTGGAGATGCGCGACATCACGAAGACCTTCCCCGGCGTGCGCGCGCTCGACGGCGTGACCTTCGACCTCCGGCGCGGCGAGTTTCACGCGCTCGTCGGCGAAAACGGCGCGGGCAAGTCTACGCTGATGAAGATACTCGGGGGCGTCTACCCGCATCCCGAATACGGCGGCGAGATTCGCATCGAGGGCGCGGCGAGACGGTTTCGCAGCGTGCGCGATGCGGCGGCGGCCGGCATCGCCGTCATCTATCAGGAACTCTCGCTCATCAAAGAGATGACCATCGGCGAGAACATCTTTTTGGGGCGCGAGCCGCGCCGCTTCGGCGTCATCCGCTGGGACGAACTCTACTCGCGCGCGAGCCGCCTGCTCGCCGACCTCCACCTCCCACTCGACCCGCGCACGCCCATCCGCAACCTGGGGATCGGCCAGCAGCAACTCGTCGAAATCGCCAAAGCTCTCTCGCAGGAGGCGCGCCTGCTCGTGCTCGACGAGCCGACCGCCGCGCTCACCGGAGCGGAAGTCGAAACGCTCTTTCGCATCCTCGACGACCTCCGGCGCACGCGCGGCGTCGGCATGATCTACATCTCGCACAAACTCGACGAAGTGTTTCGCCTGAGCGACCGCATCACCGTGCTGCGCGACGGCCGCACGGTCGGGACGGAAGCGGCCGCCGCGCTGGACGAGCGAGGCGTCATCGCGCGGATGGTGGGGCGCGAGGTCGGAGACATTTTCCCTACGCCCGATCACGAGCAGGGCGAAGTCACGTTCGAGGCGCGGGGCATCACGGTCGAAGACCCGCAGGTGGCGGGGAAGCTGTTGGTTGACGATGTGAGCTTCTCGGTGCGGCGCGGCGAGGTGTTGGGGGTGGCGGGTTTGATGGGCGCGGGGCGCAGCGATCTGTTGATGGCGATCTTCGGCGCGCACGCCGGGCGCGCGTCGGGCGAGGTACGCATCGGGGGCGCGCGCGTGGCGATCGAGAGTCCGGCGGACGCCATCCGCCACGGCCTCGGCTTCGTCACGGAGGATCGCAAACGCTTCGGCCTCGTGCTCGACCAGACCATCCTGAACAACATGACGCTCGCCGGGCTGGCGCGCATCTCCGGTCGCTTCGTGACGAACGTTGACCGCGAAGCGGCCGAGGGCAATCGCTCGATGAAGGAGTTGCGCGTCAAGGCCAACTCGGTCTTCACCGTGGCGGGCACGCTCTCCGGCGGCAACCAGCAGAAGGTCGTGCTCGCCAAGTGGTTGTTGACGAACCCGCGCGTGCTCTTTCTAGACGAACCGACGCGCGGCATCGACGTGGGCGCGAAGCAGGAAATCTACGCACAGATCAATCAACTGGCGAAGTCCGGCCTCGCCATCGTGCTCGTCTCCTCGGAACTGCCGGAAGTGCTCGGCCTCTCCGACCGCGTGATCGTGCTGCACGAAGGACGCGTGACGGGCGAGTTCACGCGCAGCAGCGCGACGCCGGAAAAGGTCATGGCCTGCGCGACGGGTCGCCGGCAAGACGCCGCTTGAGTTTTAAGTTTGTAGTTCTCATCGTCCGACGCTTCTTAAGAGGTTTCCATGAGCCAACAAGCAAATGAGCCGGGGGTTGATCGCCCGCCGGTCAACGCCGACGCTGCGCCCGCTGCGGCCGCGGCGGACGCGGAGTTGACGCGGCAGACGCGCATCGGCGGCTTCAAGATTCCGACCGACGCGCTGCGCGCCTACACGATGCTGTTTGCGCTCGTCGTCATCTGGATTTATTTCAACTACGCCACCGACGGCATCTTTCTCGACCCGCGCAACTTCTCGAACCTGATGCGGCAGACGGCCGTGACGGGCGTGCTCGCCGTCGGCATGTTGATGGTGATCGTGACGGGCAACATCGACCTCTCGGTCGGCTCGCTCGTCGGGTTCATCGGCGGCGTGGCGGCCGTCGCGCAGGGGGTGAACGGCTGGGGACTCGCGCCGACGCTCGCGGCGGCGATCATCGTCGGCCTGGCGATCGCCCAGGCGCAGGGCGCGCTCGTGGCTTACGCGAACATCCCGGCCTTCATCGTCACGCTCGGCGGCTTGCTGGCCTGGCGCGGCGTCGTGCTCGGCATGACGCGGGGCGAGACGATCCCGATCACGCTGCCCGGCTTCAAGGCCATCGGGCAGCAGTTCGTGACGCGCCCCGTGGGTTTCGCGCTCGCGCTTCTGGCCGTCGCCGCGATCGTGTGGATGAACGTGCGGCGTCATCGCGCGCGCGCGCGTTACGGGTTGGGGAAGGGGAGCGGGTTGAATCTCGCGCTCCGCGTCGTCGTGCCCTCGCTCGTCGTCGTGCTGTTCGTCCTGCGCATGAACGCCTACGAGGGGATGCCGATCCCGGTCATCATTTTGATCGTCGTCGCGCTCGCGGGCGCGTTCCTCACGCAGAACACGACCTTCGGCCGCTACCTCTACGCCATCGGCGGCAACCCGGACGCGGCGCGGCTCTCCGGCATCAACGTGCGCAATCACATCTGGGCGGTCTTCTGCATCATGGGCGTGCTGGCGGGCGTGGCCTCGCTCATCTACACGGCGCGGGTGGGCAGCGCATCGCCCGACGCGGGCAACCTGCTCGAACTCGACGCCATCGCGGCCTGCGTCATCGGCGGGACGAGTTTGATGGGCGGGCGCGGCACGGTCTTCGGCGCGTGCCTCGGCGCGCTCTTCATGGCGAGCTTGGACAACGGCATGTCGCTTTTGAACGTGCAGCCTTATTCGCAGTACATCATCAAGGGCGCGATCCTCGTCACGGCGGTCGGCCTCGACATGCTCGGACGCAAGCAGGGATAAGCTGAGGCAGTGACAAGTGACGGGTGACGGGTGACAAGTTAATTTCTTCTTTGCGCCTTTGCGCCTTTGCGTGAGTTATCTTCTTTCTCGAAAAGAAAAATCTCACGCAAAGGCGCAAAGGCGCAAAGGGGAGACAGGATGAGAATTTTTGACGAACAACTAACCGGAAGAGAGAACGATGAAAGCTAAACTTGTGCGGGACGCATCAATGTGGTGCGTCCTTTTTATTTTGGCGTCGGTCTTCGCGTGCGCGGCGCGGGCGCAGACGGCCGACAACCTCGCGCCGGGCGCGCCGGGCGCGGAGGCGCACTGGCCGGGCGCGGGCAAGCAGGGCGTCGGCACGTCGAACACGCTCGAATCGAAAGTGTGGTTCACGCTGCGGGGCGGCGTGATGACGGAAGTGTATTACCCGACCGTGGACGTGGCGAACTCGCAGGAGTTGCAGTTCATCGTCGTTTCAGCAGGCGGCGGGCGCGTCGAGACGGAAGCGACGGACGCGACGCACCGCATCGAGATCACAGACCCGCGCGCGCTTTCGTTCCGCCAGATCAACACGGCGAAAAACGGCGCGTGGACGATCACGAAAACTTACACGACCGACCCGGCGCGCCACACGATCCTCGTAGACGTGCAGTTCAAGAGCCGTGGCACGGCCGCGCTCTACGTCTATTACGATCCGTCTCTGCACAATAGCGGCCTCCACGATTCCGCGTGGACGCAGGGCGACGCGCTCCTGGCTTCGGACGCCGCTGAAACGTCCGCGCTTTTGTCGAGCACGGGCTTCATCGAGACGACGAACGGCTATCTCGGCACGAGCGACGGTCTCACGCAACTCCGGCGCGCGGGCGGGCGCATCACGGATAAATACGCGCGCGCGGCGGACGGAAACGTCGTGCAGGTGGGGCGGGTGCATGCCGGTCAGCCGTTCACCCTCGCGCTCGGTTTCGGAGCGGGGACGGAAGAGGCTCTGGGAAACGCGCGCGCGTCGCTCCTGAAAGGGTTCGCGCGCGTGCGCGCGGAGTATGAGCGCGGGTGGCACGAATATCTGGCGTCGCTCCGGCGCGTGGAGGCGAAGTACCAGGCGCAGTTCGACATGGCGGCCATGATCCTGCGGGCGCACGAGGACAAGACCTATCGCGGGGCGAACATCGCTTCGCTCTCCGTGCCGTGGGGCGGCGGCGCGACGGCGAACGAGCCGAACGTCGGCGGCTATCATCTGGTGTGGTCGCGCGACCTTTATCAGGTGGCGACCGCGCTCCATGCGCTCGGCGATAAGGCGGGCGCGGATCGCGCGTTGAATTACCTGTTCAAAGTTCAGCAGAAGGCGGACGGCAGTTTCCCGCAAAACTCCTGGCTCGACGGGCGGCCGTTCTGGGGGTCGCTGCAAATGGACGAGGTGGCCTACCCGCTCATCCTCGCCTACACGCTGGGGCGCACGGATAACGAGACGTGGACGAAGCACGTGCGCCCCGCCGCCGACTTCATCCTGCGCACGGGGCCGCGCACGCCGCAGGAGCGTTGGGAGGAGAAGGCGGGCTACTCGCCTTCGACCATCGCCGCGGAGATCGCCGGACTCGTCTGCGCGGCCGAGATCGCGCGGCGCAACGACGCGCACCCGGCCGCCGCGATCTACCTGGCGGCGGCCGACGAGTGGGCGCGCAACGTCGAACGCTGGACGGCGACCTCGACCGGCAAACACGGCGACGGCAACTACTACATACGCATCGCGCACACCGACGACGACCCGAACGACGGCGACCTCATGAACGCCGGGAACGGCGGCGCGGACTACGACGAGCGCGAATACGTGGACGCGGGTTTCCTCGAACTCGTGCGTCTCGGCATCCGTCGCGCCGACGATTCTTTGATCGCGCGTTCGCTCGCCGTGGTGGACAAGGTGTTGAAAGTGGAGACGCCGAACGGCGCGGCGTGGTATCGCTACAACCACGACGGCTACGGCGAGATGGACGACGGCCGTCCGTGGAATTTCGACGGCAAGTACACGGGCAAAGGCCGCCTGTGGGCTTTGCTCTCCGGCGAGCGCGGGCAATATGAACTCGCGCGCGGCGAGCGGGCGGCGGCGCGCACGCGTCTCGATCACATGCTCGGTTTCGCCAACGCGGGCTTGATGCTGCCCGAACAAATCTGGGACAGGCGCGATAGTCCGAGGCCGGAGTTTGTCTTCGGCGAGGGCACGGGTTCGGCGACGCCGCTCGCGTGGACGATGGCTCAGTTCATCCGCCTCGCCGCGAACCTCTCGGAGGGGCGCAACCTCGACACGCCCGACATCGTGGCGGCGCGCTACGCCTCGAAGCGCGCCGCACCGGCCGACGCGGACGCGGCGGGCAGCTCCTATGCCGACGAAGACCTGCAACGCCTGGAGGCGGGCACGGTGTTGAAACTCAACGCGCCGGTCGGGGTGGGCACGCGCGTCTACGTGTCGGTCAACGGCGAGGCGCGCGAGGTGGCGGTCAGCAAAGATGGCCTGGCGGAGTCGGATTTCCGCGTGCCTGAAGGTGAGACCACGTTGGTTTTCGGCTGGCATACGGCGACGGGCGCAAGCGCATTCCGACGCCTCGTGCTGCGGGGACGGACGAGGGAAGAGTTGCGCGCCGACCAGACGGCCGCCGAGTCGCTCGCGCCCGCGCTCCTTGAGCGTTTGAAGAAGGCGACGAGCAGCCCCATCGTCGAAGACGGACAGGTGACTTTCGTCTATCGCGGCAAGGCGAAGGCCGTCGAGGTGGCGGGGGATTTCACGAGTTGGAGTCCGCGCCGCGTCGTCTTGCGCGAACTGGCGGGGACGGACGTAAAGTACCTGACGCGCAAATTCGCGCGTGATGCGCGCGTCGAATACAAGCTCATCGCCGACGGCGAGTGGATCAATGATCCGCTCAACGACAACAAACTCGATAACGGCGTGGGCGGCTTCAACAACTTCTTCAAGATGCCCGCCTACCGGCCTTCCGCCGACGCGGAAGCCAGGTGGGAGATGCGCGGGACGATTGAGCGGCCGGACGCGCCCGCGGCCGTCGCGCTCGAAGGCGGGAAGCGCAAACTGCAAGTTTACCTGCCTCCCTCTTACGCGCGCGGGGGCGGCGAACGCTACCCCGTCCTCTACCTGCAAGACGGCTCGGAGTACGCGACGCGCGCCCGCGCGGCCGCCGTCGCCGACGAGTTGATCGCCGGGGGCAAACTCGCGCCCTTCATCATCGTCTTCGTCGATCCGTTTGACCGCGTCAAGGAGTACTGGGCGAACGACAAATTCGCGGCCTACATGGCGACGGAACTCGTGCCCTTCATCGACGCGCGCTATCGCACGCGCCCGGAGCGCGACGCGCGCGCGTTGATGGGCGCGAGCCTCGGCGGCGTCATTTCCGTCTGGACGGCGATTCGCCACCCGGACGTGTTCGCGCGCGTGGCCGGGCAGTCAACGGCCTTCCAGATCGACGACGAGCGCGTGGTGACGACGCTCGCCGGGTTGGAGCCGATGCCGCGAGCGCGGCCGCTGAAGTTTTATTTCGACGTGGGACTCCTGGAGCCGCTCTGGAAAGTGAACCGGCGCGTGCGCATGCTGCTGGCGGGCAAGGGCTACCCGGTCGCCTACCGGGAAGCGGCCGCCGGTCATAACTGGACGAGTTGGCGCGACCAATTGGCGGAGGCTTTCACGCGCGTGTGGAGCGACTGAAGACGGTCGGACTCTCACGGCCGCGCGCTTTTATCTCGCGGCGGGCGGTACAAATGAAGAGGCCGCCGGTGCCCTCGCTGCACTGGCGGCCTCTTCTTTTCGCCCGGCGCATTGCGGCGCGAGCGAAAAGGTTAAGGGGGTGTGGCGTTGTTATTGCTTCTCAGGCTTGGCCGCCTCACCTCCCGCGTCTGCGCCGCTGCTGTTGGCCTGCTTGCCCGTCATGCCGCCCTTCGTCGTGCCGGTGGCGTCGTTCGCCACCGTGCCGAGGTTGGGCAGAGCTTCCACGTTGACGAAGAAGCTGAACTGGCCTTGTTGCTGCACGCCGAGGAGGAACTGCACGTCGATGGTGTTGCCCGGAGCAAGACCGCCGCCCGGCAGCGTCACCGTGAGCGTGGAGTTCAAGCCGCCGCCGTTCGGTTGCACCGGCGCTTCGAGCGTCAACCCGTTGACCGTCACCAGGGTGGTGCCCGCCGAATTGACGACCGCGCCCGTCGAACTAAGCACGCGCAGGTCGGAGTCTCCGGCCGCGCGGTTATTGATCGTCGTCAGGTCAACGACGCGGAAGCGGAGCCGCGTCACGGGTACTGAGAGCGTGTTCTTGAAGCGGCGTTGGATGGAGAGCGTACCGAAGGCGGCGTTCGTCGGATTCGCGCCGAACGAGCTGCGCACGCGGTTGGGCGGCGCAGTCGAGGCCAGCATCGGATCGATGAGCGACGACTTGATGAAGGCGTTGCGCTGGATGGGCGACGCCAGATTTTCCGTCCCCGGCGCGCCGAGGATCGGCGTCGTGTTGCTGCCGACGGGCACGGCGGGCGTGGTGGAGACGAGCATGAAGTCCGCCGCGCTATCGTTCGTGTCCTTCGGCAAGCCGGTGGTCAGTTTGCGTGCGAAGCTGTATTCGGAGGTGCTGCCGCCCGCCGCCGGGAGGGTTGCGCCTTCGGCGAGCAGACCGCAGTTGCCGCCCGTGTTGCCGGCGAAGCCGACCGCATCGCGGCGCGTGGCGGTAGAGAAGGCGGCCGGGGTCGCCGTGTTGAACAGGGCGAGGTTGCGGTCGTCTTCAATATCGTTGGCCGCGAGCAGGGTTTGGTTGGGGGCGGCCGTCGTCGTGAGACTGTAGGCCGAACCCGCGATGAGGTAGTGGCCGCGCGCCGGGAGCATCGTGCCCGCCGGAACGATTGCCACCACGATGGGCGAGACGGTGCAGGCCGAGCCGCTCTTGACGAGGGCGAAGTTGCCGATGTCGATGGTGGCGTCGGTGTTGTTGTACAACTCGACGAAGTCGTCGTTCGAGCCGCCGGGGCCGCTCGTGCGCACCTCGGAGATGAGCACCGTGCCCGCCGGATTGTTGGCGGTGATGGTGCCCGTGGCGATGCCCGTGCCGCTGATCGTGCCGCTGACCGGCGCGCTCAGGGTGAGCGTGAAGTCCTCGTCGGATTCGCCCGCATCGCCGTCGGCATTGACGGGCACCGAGACGGTTTGGAACGTCTCGCCCGCGGCGAAGTTGAGCGTTCCGGCCGTGGCGGAGTAATCGACGGGCTGCGTGGCCGTGCCGTCGGTGGTCTGGTAGTTGACCGAGACGGGCACGGTGTACGCGTTCGACAAGACCACGGTGAACGGCATCGGCGCGGAACCGGATGTCGGTTCGGGCGCGCTGGCGTTATTGACGGTGATCGTCGGTTGCGGAATCACCGGCGTGACGGTCGGGTCGCTTGCGCCGCCCGCATCCGGGTCGTCCGTCAGGACGTTCGAGAAGTTAGAACCGGAGACCGTGCCCTGATTCGAGATTTGCGTCACGGAGGACGCGAGCGGGTTGTTGACCGTCACCGAGAAGGTGATGGTGACGGACTTGCCCGCGCCGAGCGTGCCGATAGACATCGGGAAGTTGGCGACCATCGGTGTGATGACCGGCTCTTTCGTCGCGCTGGTTTCAGGTTGCTCGTCCTTCGTCTTGCCGTTTGCTTTCTGCACGCCGGGCAGCGCGGCGTTGACGACCTGCTGCGCCGGTTGCGCCTGCGGCATGGCGATGAACGGGCGGCTGGTGATGTCGTTGGACTTCACGGTCGCGGCGGCAGCGTCCGCCGTGGTCGTCGCGGCCGACGCGAGTTTCACGTCGGGGGCGATGACGGCCGGAGGAGCGATGGGCGCGGACGAGGCCGCGCAGCCCGCCGAAGAACCGAACGTGCCGGTGGCGGTGACGCCTCCGACGTTGCGCGCGGTCAGGAACGCGGACGGGTTGCCGCCCGGCGATCCCTCGACGTTGTAGACGCCCGCGTCGTTAGTGAGCTTGAAGCCGCCGGTTCCGCCGACAGAGGTGTTGGGTGATGTGTTGCCGGAGTTGAGGTCGAGGCAGATGGTGGCGGACGTGTCGGCCAGGTTGCGCGCCTCGAAGGTCTCACCGGCGGCATTGTTTTGGGTGAGCGTATTACCCACAACGGTCAAGTTCATGGTGCTTGAATTGCCTGCGCCATTGGGGAAGTTGCCGATTTCGAGCGTGGTGCCGATGCCGCTGGAATTGTTGCTGGCGGCGTTGTTGTTCTGAATCAACACGTTTGCGCCGATGTCGCAACCGGCGTTCGGCGTCCCGTTATTCGTTTCAAACTCGATGGCCGAACCGGCATCGCCGCCGTTCTGGCCGACCGCCGCCGTCGTGCCCACCGTGTTATTGCTGATGGTGAGATTGTTGTTGAGATTGTCCATCGCGCTGCCCGCGGTCGTCAGCGTCGTGTAGATACCCTGCAAGGCAAAGTTCTGGACATTGTTGTTTTTGATCGAGATCGTGTGCCCGCCGTGACTGCCGCCGGACGCTTCGGCAATCGCCATGATGCCGCGCCGCTGGCTGACGTATGCGGGATTGGTCAGCGTGTTGTTCTGGATCGTGCCGTTCAACTTCGCGCCGGTCGAACTGCCCGCCGCGCCGCCTGAGGCTTGAACTTGAAGAACGCCGGAATTAACCGAGAGACGGCCCAGGTTGGTGAAGGTGTTGCCGTCGGCCGCGTTCGGGCCGCCGATGGTGAAATTAAGCTGACCGCCGCCGGGGCCGGTGACTAAGACGAGCGTGTTGTTGCCGTCTACGCCGGTCATGTCCGCGTCGTGGAAGTTGTTCCGCTGGACGACGGCGTTCAGGACGCCCGCGCCGTCGTGGTTGATCTGCACCGCGTCTTGATCGATGGCGGTGAACTCGCTGTTGGTGACGGTGACCGTGCCGCTGCCCCCGTTCGTGTCCACGTCGAAGAGGAAACCGTCCGCGCCCGTGGCCGAAGTGGTGAAGACGCAGCGGTCAACCGTGAACCCGCCGGAGAAGTTGGTCGTGGTGTTGGCGACCGTGACGCCGTTCGTCGCCGCGCTGTTCCACGTGTCAATGCGGCTGTTGTTGTTGATGGCGTTGAAGCCGGTGATGTTATCCGCGCGCCAGCCGTTGCCGCCCAGATTTTGTAACGTGACGGCCGAGAGCACGATGTTCGCGCCGGTCGTGCTGTTGACGGCGTTCGCCGTGCAAGCCCCCGGACACGCGCCGCCCGCCGCCGTGTTCGTGATGTTCATCTGGCGCAGCGTGACGTTCGAGGCATTGATCAGCGACACGGAATGACCCGTCGTGCGGTTGATGGTGCCGCCCGAGCCGTCGCGGTCGAAGAAGCCGCCCGTCTGCGAGCCGTCGCCGCTGACCAGGAAATTGCCCGACGTGCCGTTGAGGATGATGGCGTTCGTCGCGCTGTTGGACGCGCCGTTGTTGACGTTGATGCTGCGGAAGGTGACGCCGCTGCCGCCGATGAGCGAGGGCGTGGCAATATTGACCGCCGTGCCCGTGGTGGTGGTGATGGTGTTCAGGATCGACGTGTTGTTCTGCGTCGCGTTGATCGTGCCGCCGCCCGTCACGGTGAAGGCGGCGTTCGCCCCGGTGGTGAGACTCAGGCCGCCCGTGAAGTTGATCGTCGCGCCCGCGTTGTTGTTCAGGAGGACGCCGTTCGAGGTGCTGCTGACCGCGCCGCCGAAGGCCACCGTGCCGAAAGTCTTGTTGTCGATGTTGACGGGGCGGGCGGTCGCCGTGCCGATCGTGCCGTTGTAGGTGATGCTCGCCGTGCCGCCGTTGGCGCGGAAGGCGTCGCCCGCCGCGCCGGAGAGCGCGCCGGCGTTCATCGTCAGCGAGCCGAGCACGTTCGTCAGGAGGATGCCGTTGCCGCTGTTGCCGCTGTTCGTCGAAGAGACGGAAGAGAAGGTCGCGCCGAGGTTGACGCCGTTGACGTTGAGCGCGGGGGCGACCTGTCCCGCGCTGCCCGTCGCGCTGATCGTGCCGGTCGTGACGTTGATCGTGCCGCCGCCCGCGGCGACGAGGCCGGAGCCGTTCGAGGTCGTGATGCCGAGCGAGGCGAAGTTGAGCGTTGCGCCCGTGTTCGTGCCGCCCCAGTTGACGCCCGCGCCAGCGGCGGTCGTCTTCGTCACGGTCGCGCCGCCGGAGAAGCTGATCGTCTGGCCGTTCCCGGCGTTCTGAATCTCGATGGGGTTGTTATTGCTCGTGAGCGTGGCCGCGCCCGTGACGTTCGTGTTGCCGCCGCCCGCGCCGTGCAGGAAAGCGTTGCCGCTGCCGCCGGAGACTGAGAGCGTGCCGAAGGTGCGCGTGTTCGCGCCGGAGTTGTTCTGGAGGCTGATGCCGTCCGTGCCGCCCGTGCAGGAGGTGTTGCCGAAGTCTGCGCTCAAGGTCGAGCCGGAGACGAGGACGCACTGCGTCGGGTTGCCGAAGATGGTGGTGCCGGGCGTCGAGAGCGAGCCGGCGATTGAAGAGAGGGTGATGCCCTGCGAGGGGCTGGAGGACGAGGAGATGCTCAAGAATGTCGCGGCGAGCGTGCCGTTCGAGAGACTGAGCGCGCGCCCGGTGCCGTTGATGGTCGTGTCGGAGACGGTGAGCGTGCCGAAGTTCGCGCCCGCGATGTCGGAGTCGGACGCGTTGCCGAGCGTGACGCCGCGAATCGTGTTCGCGCCCGCCGCGCCGTTGAGCGTGACGGTATTGGAACCGGCCGCCACCGCGCTGTTGATGGTCGGAGCCGCGCCCGCCCCCGGCAGCGCGTCGCTGTAGGGCTGCACGGTGAAGCCGGTGGCCGTCGTGAGGGCGACGCCCTGCCCGATCAACTGCTGGTTGTTCAGAAGCGCGACGGGGCCGGTGTAGGCGCCCGAACCCGTGTAGATGAAGATGATGTCGCCGACCTGATCGGCGGCGTTCGCGTTGAACTCGGCGATGCTGTTGAAGGGATTCGTGATGCGCCCGTCGCGCGGGGTGGCGGCGTTCGCATTGTTGATGAACCAGATGACGCTGGAGCCGGGCGTGCTCGTGCCGTTGCCCACGTTGAGCGTCACGGTCGAGGTGTCGGTCTTGCTCGTCGTCGTGTTGGTGACGGTGTAGGAGAAAGTGTCCGTGCCGGTGAAACCGGGCGCGGGGTTGTAGGTGAAGGAGCCGTCGGCATTGATCACGACGTTGCCGCCCTGCGCGCTGGAGGTGCCGCCGGAAGCGGTGATGCCGCTGTTGTTGCCGTTGTCGGGGTTGAAGTCGTTGGCGAGCAAGCCCTGCGCGGCGTTCGGCTGGATGCGGACGTTGCCGATGACGTTGAAGGTGTCGGGGTTGGCGAGCGGCGTGGATTGGATCGAACCGGGGATGAGCGTCGTGTTCGAGTCAATCTGGTCGGTCAGGAGAACATTGAGGGCGTCCGTCGTGCCGTTATTGGTGATCGTGACGGTGTAGTTGATCGTGTTGGTCGGCCCGACCGGCTGCGCGGCGGTGCGGTTGTCCGTCTTCGTCGCCGTGATGCCGACGGCGAGAGGCGCGGCGGGCTGATCTTTTAGCCGCTGTGCCGTCGCCGGAGCGTCGGCCTTCGGGGCGGCCGGTTGTTTCGCCGCGCTCTTTGATTTCGACTGAACCGGGACGGCCGTCCTGGCCGCAGCAAACCCGACGGGAGTTAGAGGAGCCACCAGCATGATGCAGGTGAGAAGACTGGCGAGGAAGGCTCTGGAATTGCTAAAGCTGGGTGTGGGGGTCAAACTCTTCATAACTCTCCTTCAAGGTTGTTTTTATTCCGACATTCGCGAGGACGGGATGCGGAAATAGCTCTTGTGTTAGGGATGCAACTGATGTTTGAGCGACGGCGTGCAAGCCTGTTTTGGCAATGTTCTGTGTCCGAAATGTGCCGTCTATGAGAATTGCGTTCGCGGATGTCGGGCGTAGAGATAACGAGCGTTAAGTTGTGACGTTCTCAAAAAACGCCAGTGGGACGGCGTGGGCAATAATTGCCGCAGAAGCTTTATAGCACGTTCCCGCGCGGGGTGACTACCCCGGCGGCGCAACTTTATGAGAGCGGCGGGCGTTCCGTGTTCGCCCGCCCGGCTGTCGCCCGCCGCTCCCCTTCAACGTGCGTGACAAAAAACATTGCGTCCGCCGCTACTTCTCTTAAGGTAACTTCAAGCCGAATGATCCGGTCGTCTTAAGTCCGCGGCGGAAAGACGCCTTGCAGGGCGATGCAGAAATAGAAGGTCAAGTACGGCATCATGTTGTTGTGGGGCTGGTCGCCGCCCGCGGGCGCGAGCGATTCGGGCGCCATCGACGCGTTCGGGTTGCCATTGACATACATGGAATTGCCCGCGGCCAGATACATGTTCACCGGGGTCAGGAACCCGCCGTCGTCCTCAACCGCCCGCAAGGCATGACTGTGCGCGGGCATTTCGGATTCGAGCAGCGTGACGGTCTCGGAGCCGCCGGTTTCGCCGAGGTCGTGGAGGGACAGTCCCGACCCCTGACCGGGGTGCATGGGCGCGCGTCCCTGCAAATCAGGCAACGCGAAGGTGGACTTGCCGTCGCCTCCATAGGTCGTGCCGAGGAGAGAAAACAGGGCGGTGTTTTGCGAAAGCGGCAGCAACTGCCCGTCACACCAAGCCCAGCCCTTCGGTGCGAAGTTGAATGGGAAAATACGAATTTCAGCGACAAATGGGTCTGCCATATTGTTCTCCTTATGTGGGGGACGGGAAAAGCCCGAACAGCGAGATGATGAAGTCAATGCACAGATACGGCTGCATGTTGGTGTGCGGCTGGCTGCCTCCGACCGGCGCGATTGACTGCGCGGACATGTTGGTCGGGTTCAGGACATTGTTGAAGTAGGCCTGCGCCGTGGACACGGCCGGGAGCGCGTTGGTCGGGTCTTGAGCCGATGCCGAACCGGACGAACACAGCAGCGGGTGCGTGTGTGCCGGAATCTGATTGACGGTTAAGGTAATCTCCTCCGCCCCGCCCGTCTCGGCCAGGATGAAGCCGTTGCCCTGATGAATCGGGAGCCGTCCGCGCAGGTCGGGCAAGGCGAAAGTTGATTCACCGTCGCCTCCGTAGGTCGTGCCGATCAGTTGAAACAGGGTTTCGTTTTCGGAGATCGGGAGCAATTGACCCTCGCAAAACAGCCAACCGGCAGGAGCGAAATTGCCTGCAAACATTCTAATTTCACCGACGTATGGTTGTGCCATAGATGTATCTCCTTAGTTCGGGCTGGGGAAGATGCCCTGCAAAGCGATGCAGAACGTCAGGGTCAGGAAAGGCTGCATATTGAGGTGCGCTTGACTGCCGCCCACGTTGAGCACCGAGTTGGCTCCCATCGGCTGTAATGCGGTCGGCGGCCCGTACATGTTGGTGCCCGCTTTGCCGATGACCGCGCCCGGCGGATTATTCTGTCCGGTTCCGGTATTGGCGGTGAGCACGTGCGTGTGCGTGGGCAGTTCGGCAATCGAGAGCGTGTGCGCCTGCTCGCCGCCCCTTTCGCCGACGGTGTGGCCGCTGCCGACGTGGATGGGAGCGCGCCCGCGCAGGTCGGGCAGCGCGAAGTTGACCCGCCCGTCGCCGCCGAAGGTCGTGCCGAGGAGCGAAAAGAGCGGTTGGTTCTGATTGATGGGCAGCAACTGTCCGTTGCACAAAGCCCACCCCTTCGGCGCGAAAACGAAGGACATGATTCTGATCTCACTGAGAAACGGTTCGGACATGCATTTCTCCTTACTTGACACGACTCTAGAGAACAGTCCTCTGAGCAGTTTGGAATGAAGTTAAAGAGCGCACTTCGACAAAGGCGGTCGAAGCTGAATTGCCGGATGGTTCGTCTTGACCTTGGGTTCGTATTCACCGGGGCACGGCCTGTACCGCCGGTTTAATTTACTGTGGAGCCAGAAGGTTTACAGGATTCGGAAAGGCTTGATCCCGCGCGAGGCCGTCATTGTAAGACTTGACCTGGCTAATTTCAAGGAGAAACACACATCATTGTTAAATATCCGAATTTATCGTTGTCAATTTCCATTAAAACTATTACACTCCCGAATCGAAGGGCACCTAAGCTATCCGCCACTCCGCCAGCCTCGTCAGAACCATCTGTTTAATCGTTTACAATCAGGAGTCTAAATTCATGGCAACCCCCCGCCGCGTTTTTCTGAAATCCGCGTTGATGTCTATCGCCGCCGCCGGTCTCATTTCCCAATCAGCCCGTTTCACCTTCGCCCAAAAAACCAAGTTGAAGGATGCTCAAGGCCACTTTCAAATTCCGGCTCAAGCCCTCGGCGACCCGCTCTTTCATTTCACGCGGGCGACTTTCGAGCCGTATGTGGGAAGTGAGTTCAGCGTCACGGTAGGGCCGTACAAGACGGTGAGTTTGACGCTCGTGAAAGTTGAAGACCAGCGGCCGCGCGCGCGCAAGGGCCTGCTGCGGACGGACGGCGAATGCTTCCTGCTCCTGTTTGAAGCCTCCGGCCAGTTGTCCGACCTCCAACAGACCTACGTGCTCCAGCACGAAGCCCTCGGAAAGTTCTCCCTGTTTCTGGTTGACGCGAGCGGAAAAGGGAAGGGCGTTGCTTACTCGGCCATCATCAACCACATGCGACCGACCGACGGCTCCACGAAGATGTGAAGCCGGGCGACGCCGCGCCGCGATCACCGGGCGCATTTGAGCGCAATATTTTGACGGAGGCGAAGAACGGGGTGGAACGCCCACTTAGCGAAGACGGGGAAGTTCGTCTGCGGCCGGTCGAACCGGGCGACGAGGATTTTCTGTTAGGGGTGTATGCCGGTTCGCGCGCCGACGAGTTGGCGCTCGTGCCGTGGGACGAGGAGCAGAAGCGCGCCTTCGTGCGTTCGCAATTCGAGGCGCAGTTCGCGCAATACAACGAGCGTTTCCCCGACGCCGAATACAGCGTCATCCTCTACCGGGGACGCCCCGCCGGAAGGTTGTGGATCGGGCGCACGCCGGAAGAGATTCGGCTGCTCGACATCGCCATCCTGCCGGAGTTTCAAAATCAGGGGGTCGGCGCGGCCTTACTCAAGAGCCTGCTGGCCGAGTCCGCGCGATGCGGCTTGCCGCTGCGCCACATGGTCTTCAAACTCAACACGGCCGCCTTGCGCTTCTATCAACGATTCGGCTTCACGCAGATCGACGACGTGGGCGCGTACATCCACATGGAGCGTCTGCCCGACCCCGCCGCGCCGCCCGCCGCCGACCCTACTTCAGCCGGTTAAAGACCGCCTCGTAATAAATGCCCGCGTCGTCCTTGCGAATCGGGACGATGAATATCTCCGGATTCCCCAATCGTTCGTGCTGCATGCGGTAGGTGTTCTGCGGTAAGAAACGATCGAGCGCGCCGCGAAACAAGGCCGAGAACCGCTCGGTCTGCCCCGCCACATCTCCGTGAGCTTCCACTTCGACGAGTTCCAATTCGACACTCTGCCCCGTCTCGAAGTCGAGCCGAAACTTCGTGTGCAACTGCGCCGAGAACGAATCCAACGTCAACTGCTCAAGCATCGTGTGTGTCCTTCTATAATTGATTATTGGTTGGGGCGGGAAAAAATGCTCGCTGCAGGACTCGAACCTGCGACCCCACGCGTGTGAAGCGTGTGCTCTACCAACTGAGCTAAGCGAGCGCGAGAGAACGTTTGAAGAGGCGGCATGCTAACAAAGCGTGCGGGGAAGCGTCAAGCGAGGCGCACGCGCGGACGCTTACCCCCGCCCGCGCGTGCCGTTGCAAGTCTTCCGGCTTGCGCTCTCACTGCCCGCCCATCGGCGGATCGTTCGGGCCGGCGGGCTGCGTGCCGTTGACGTGGATGGTGCTGGAGTTGGCGTCCGTGTAGTAGAACTCTTTGCCGGTCGCGGTCACGCCGTCGGGCTTTTGCGGGTCGGCATTGACGGTGTAGAGGGGCGGCTGGTTGCCGGTCTTCGGCGCAGTCTTGAGGCGAAAGATGTAGCCCTCGACGAGCGGGTCTTCGCCCGCGTAACGGCGGTCTAACTGCCCGTCGGCGATCAATTGATCGAACGTGCCGTAGGAAGCCCGGTTGTGCGAGTTGTAATAAATCCGCTGCTCGACGGCGATGGCCTGGAGCGTGCGGATGGCGGCGGCCTGATTGGCCGAACGCACGCTCGACTGCCACGCAGGGATGCCGACGCCGACGAGAATTCCGATAATTGCGATCACGATCATCAACTCGATGAGCGAAAATCCGCGTTCATTTTTGCGACTTTTTAAATCCTGGGACATCTTCACTTCCTCAAATGGTGGGTCTCGAATGCTGCCGCTGTGTACACGAAAGAAACTGCCGCCGGTTCCGTTATTCACGCCCGGCGCGAAGTCTTTCGTCCATGCGGCGACACGGATTCTACTACACCGCCGCGCGGCAAGTCACTTCGGCAACCCGGGAGGCCGAAGGTCAGGGGTTGAGTGTTGAGAGGTCGGAGAAAATCAGTTTGGTCTTTTACCGGCCTCCGAATCTCCGACCCCTGACCTCTGCTCTTTTGACCGCTCTTTCATGTAGAATACAGCGACCGGAGACATGAGGGAGCAATCGATGAGACGTTTACAGACGGCGCACGGCGAGGAGGAGGCGGAAGCGGTATCCGCGGCGGCCGACGGCGTCGCGCAACTTCACGCGGCCATCGAGGGCGTCATCAAGGGCAAGAGCGAAGCGGTGCGGCTCACCCTGGTCGCGCTGCTCGCGGGCGGCCACCTGCTCGTCGAAGACGTGCCCGGCGTCGGCAAGACGACGCTCGCCCAGGCGCTCGCACGCGCGCTCGACTGCACTTTCCAGCGCATCCAGTTCACCTCGGACTTGCTTCCCTCGGACGTGATCGGCCTCTCGGTCTACAACGAGCCGAGCGGCGCGTTCGAGTTCAAGCCCGGCCCCATCTTCGCCAACGTCGTGCTCGCCGACGAGATCAACCGCACCACGCCGAAGACGCAGTCTGCTCTGCTCGAAGCGATGGGCGAAGGCCACGTCACCGTCGAAGGCACGACCTATCAACTGCCCGCGCCCTTCATCGTCGTCGCCACGCAGAACCCCATCGAGCACCACGGCACTTATCCGCTGCCCGAATCGCAACTCGACCGCTTCATGCTCCGCCTGCGCATCGGCTACCCCGACGCCGAAATGGAGAAGGTGATCTTGCGCGACCGCACCGGCGGCGACCCGCTCATGAAGATGCGCGCCGTGCTCTCGGCCGCCGACATCGCCGCGCTGCAACGAAACGTGGCGAGCGTCGTCGTGGACGACGCGCTCGTCGATTACCTGATGCGTATCGTTTCGGCCACGCGCGCCTCCGAGATGCTCGACCTCGGAGTCAGCCCGCGCGGCACGCTCGCGCTCTTTCGCGCCGCGCAGGCTCTCGCCCTCACCGAAGACCGCGCCTACTGCGTGCCCGACGACATCAAACGACTCGTCCTGCCCGTCTTCGCGCACCGCCTCGTCGTCAACTCGCGCTTCTCCTCCAGCCTCCGGCGCAGCGAAGAGGCCGAGGCCGTCCTGCGCGAGATCATGAAGACGATCAGCGTGCCGCTGTGATGAACTTCGGCGGGCGCAGCGGACATGTCCGGCTGCGGGTTGTGCCGCGAGGCGCGAAGTTGACGCGCCGGTCGGAAGGCTTGCGAAGGCTTGCGAAGACTTGCGAAGGCTTACGTCCGGGGGGCGGTAACGTCGGGCGACGCGCACGACCGTGCGACTCGATTGCCGTGGGTTTGAGGTCTATGCCGACAAGTCGGGGTGAATGTTTTGCGCCCGCCACCGTTTAGCTCAAACGTCGAAACTTCGGCCGCTCCGCCTTCGCCGGGCGCGACCGCGCCGCCCGGCGGCAAACGCCCGCGCCCGGCCTGGGGCGGGTGGCGCAACGCTGTCCTGGGGACGCTGCTCGTCGGGTGCGGCCTCGTGGTCGCAATCGTTACCTCCTGGGCGCGGCAGAGCGGCGATTGGGAGTTGGCGCGTATCGGCGCGATCACGTCGCTCGTGTTCGTCGCGTTGATCACGATCTTCGTCGTGCCGCCGCTGTTGCGTTCGGCGCGGGCGGAGGTCGGGCGGCTCGACCCTCCGTTTCAGGTGACGACGGGCGGCCTCATCTTCATCGGCATCTTTCTCTCCGTCGCCTTCGCCGCCTACAACACGGGCAACAATCTGCTCTTTCTGATCTTCTCGGTGCTGGCCTCCACGCTTTTCGTCGCGTGGACGGCGGCGCGCGCCAGCTTGCGCGACCTTGTCGTCTCGGCGCGTTTCCCCGACCACATCTTCGCGGGCGAACCCGCGCCCGTCCTCGTCAGCCTCCAAAATACGAAACGGCTGCTGCCGTCCTTCTCGATCCTGATCGAATCGCGCAACCAGGTGTTCGCCGAAGACGCGGCGAACGCACCACACGGCCGCCGCCGACACAAGAAGCCGCGGGGAGCGCGACGCGAGCGTCCGCGCTACCTGCGCCGCGCGCTCGCCTATTTCATCTACGTGCCGCGCCGCGCAAAGGCCGAGCAGCGCGTCGAACAGTTGTTTCCCAAGCGCGGCCACGTCCTCGTCACCGGCTTCGAACTCTCCACGCGCTTTCCCTTCGGCTTCTTCCGCCTGCGGCGTCGCCTGCGCGCGCGCAACGTCGAACTCGTGATCTATCCCAAGCTCGAAGCCGCGAGCGACGAACTCCACCTGCTGCCCATGAACGCCGGGCGCATGCTCTCCGCCCGACGCGGCGCGGGACACGACCTGCATAGCTTGCGCGACTATCAACCGCAGGACGACATGCGGCACATCGATTGGAAGGCGACGGCGCGCGCCGCGCGTTTGATCGTGCGCGAGTTCACCTCCGAAGACGAGCGGCGCGTCCACATCGTCTTCGACACGCGCGCGTTGAACAGCGAGACGGACGGCGGCGGCGGGGCGGAGAAATTCTTCGAGGCGCGTTTTGAACGCGGCGTGACGCAGGCCGCCTCGCTCGTCGCACACTTTCTCGACGAGCGCGCCGAAGTCCGCCTCACGCTCGGCGCGGAGGCTGGACACTACGGCGCGGGGCGCGAACACCTCTACGCCTGCCTGCGCCGCCTCGCCCTCGTCCGCCCGCAAGAGACAATGGACGCGACGACGGGTGCGACGACGGACGCGACGACGAGTGGGACGACGGGTGCGACGGGTGCGCCCGCCGCGCCGCCCGACCTCTGGTCGTCGCTCGCCTCCGCGTCCACCAACGCCGACTCGCACTACGTCATCCTTCTCACCACGGCCGCGCCCGGCTCGATTCCCGCCAGCATCTGGCGGATGTCACACGTCATCTATTTGTAAAACGATGAACTAAAAGCGGGAGCCAGAAGACAGAATTCAGAAGACAGAATAAAAAGCGCGTCGGTCTTCCTTCTGACTTCTGACTTCTGACTTCTGACTTCTGACTTCTGACTTCTGACTTCTGTCTTCTGACTTCTATCTCCTCATTCACCGTTCCGCGTTCAGCAACTCTTTCGCCGCCGTGTGCCCGCCGCGAATACAGTCGGGGATGCCCGCGCCGCCGTAGGCGTTTCCGGCGAGTTGGAGGGTGGGAAACTGTTGCAAGCGTCGGCGTATGCGCGCGACGCGGGTGAGATGGCCGAGATGATATTGCGCCATCGAGCGCGGCCATTTTTCGACGTGGGCAAAGAGCGGCGCGCGCTCTATGCCGAGCAGGGCGCGCAGGTCTTCGCGCACGGCGGCGATCATCCGTTCTTCGTCGAGCGCGTACATCTCCGGTTGCAGCGCGCCGCCGACGAAGGCGCGCAGGAGCGCGTGGCCGGCGGGCGCGCGATTCGCGAATTTGACGCTGCTGAAAGTACAGGCGAGCGTCTTGCGCCCCTCGACGAAGGGAACGACGAAGCCGAAGCCGTCGAGCGCGTGCGGGATGTCCGCGCGACGAAAGGCGAGGTTGACGGTCGCGGTCGAGGCATAGGGGATGCCGCTCAGTTCGGCGGCGAGTTCCGCGTCAACGCCGCCGACGAGACGCGCCGACGCGTAAGCGGGCAACGCGAGACACAGACTGTCCGCCGTGATCGTCTCGCCGAACGTCTCGCCTATCCTTTCGCCTATCGTCTCGCCGAACGTCTCGCCTAAAGTCTCGCCGGAGTTCGTTGTCCGCTGCGCGCCGACGCTTGTGTTGCTTGCGCGGAGGCGCAGGTTCCATTGTCGTGTTTCGTGTTTGAAGTCAATCGCTGCGACGGTGGTGTTGAGTCTGGCCGTGCCGGGCGGGAGCGCGGCGGCAAGGGCGTCGGTGAGCGTCTGCATGCCGTCGGCGAAGGAGAGAAAGAGGCTGTAGCGCGCGCCGCTCGTGCCGCGCGTATCGCTCGCGGCGCGGCGGCGCGCGCGCCACATCGAGAGGATGATGCTGCGGTCGGCGCGCTCCATGTCGAGGAAACGCGGCATCGTCGCGCGCAGGCTCAACTGTTCCGGGTCGGCCGTGTAGATGCCGCCGACCATCGGCTGCGCCATGCGTTCCAGAGCCTCCCGCCCGAAACGTCGGCGCACAAACTCCGCGAGGCTTTCATCGTCGTCCTCGTCGCTATTCGTCCGCAAACCCGCGCGACGCGGCAAACAGAGATCGAGCGACATGCGCGCCTTGCCCGCCCAACTGAAAATGTCCGTCGTGAGGAAAGGCCGGAAGCGCGAGGGCGCGAGCAGGTGAAAGCCTTCGGGCACGGGACGCAGCCGCCCGCCCCGGACGATGAAGGAGCGGCGGTGTGCCGCGTTCGTTTCGAGCAGGTGAGATTCGAGTCCGAGTCGTTTGGCGAGTTCGAGGGCTTCGGGCTTTTCGGAGATGAAGGCGTCGGGGCCGCCTTCGAGTAGAAAGCCTTCGCGGCGGTGGGTGCGGATGGTGCCGCCGAGGCGCGTCGAGGCTTCGACGAGCAGAACTTCGAGCGGCACGCCTTGCGAGCGCGCCTGTTGTGTCAGTTCGTGCGCCGCCGCCAGCCCGCTGACGCCGCCGCCGACAACGACGATGCGGCGCGGCCTCCTCCCGTGCGCTTCAAGCGGGGCGTTCATTCGTTAATGCGGGGCGCGCGGAGTCGGCGGCCGCTACTACTGCGGCGGCGGGTCGCCCCGCGCCCATCAGGCAGCAATCGACGGGGCAGACATCTTCCTTTGCGCCGCGCGTGCCGAGCGCGGGTCGCACCGGGTCATTCGTCGCGCGTTCGACGATCAGGTCGCGGATCATCCTGACGAAAGCGGGATGCGTGCCGACGGTGGCGGCGCGCACGAGGTTGATTCCGATCTCCTGCGCCACCTGCCGCGCCTCCGTGTCGAGGTCGTACAAGACCTCCATGTGATCGGAGATGAAACCGACGGGAGCGACCACCGCGTCCGTCGCGCCCGCGCGTTTCAACTCGCGCAGGTGATCGCAGATGTCCGGTTCGAGCCACGGCTGCGCGGGCGAACCGCTGCGGCTCTGAAAGACGAGTTGCCAGCGCGCACCGCCTGCGCCTTCCGCGACGAGGCGACAGGTTTCGAGCAGTTGCGCCCCGTAGTCGCAATTCGAGGCCATCGAGAGCGGGATGCTGTGCGCCGTGAAAGCGACGCGCGCATCGGCGCGGCGGGCGGCGGGAATCCGCGCGAGCGCGGCTTGTAAGTTTTCGACGTTCGGCGCGATGAAGCCGGGATGATTGTAGTAGACGCGCAGCTTATCGACCGGCGGCGCGCCCTCTCCCGCTTCGGCGCGCGCGCGTTCGATGTCTTCGCGATACTGGCGACAGCCGGAATAGGAACTGTAGGCGGAGGTGACGAAGGCGAGGGCGCGGCGTCGGCCGTCGGCACGCATCTGCCGGAGCGTGTCGGCCAGGAGCGGATGCCAGTTGCGATTGCCCCAGTAGACGGGAAGGTTGAGATTGCTCGCGGCCAACTCGCGTTCGAGCGCGGCGATGAGCGCGCGGTTCTGCCCGTTGATGGGACTGACGCCGCCGAACATCTCGTAGTGATGCGCGACCTCAAGCATGCGTTCGCGCGGCACGTTGCGACCCCTGAGAACGTTTTCGAGAAACGGCATCACCTCGTCCAACGCTTCGGGGCCGCCGAAGGAGACGACGAGGAGCGCGTCGTAAGGTTCCGCCAATCGTGAATCGCTCGCCAAAATTTAACCCCCTTGAATCGTCGCCGCGCCGCCCCCGGCAGGGCGCGTTTGTCAGAGCTGCCCGTAGCTGGGCAGCCCCGTGTGCATCGTCATCTTCCGGCGGCCTTCCAGCCGTGAATAGACTTTACACGCGCGGCCTTGCCAATGAAAGTCGCTGCACGGTGCGGCGGCGGCCGCGACGGAGCGTGTCCACGTCAAACACGGCGCACGCCCCGTCGCCTTACTGCCGTCAAAACGAGCATGACGATCTCGTCCGCGGGGGTCGGCGCGGATTGCTCGCGCGCCATCCGGTTTAGAGGGATTTGCAATTGAAGGGGCGCAGTTTGAAGTAAGCCTTCACCTGCACGCCGGTCATGTAACGCTGCTCGACGATGGTTTCGTAGGGCAGCACGATCGTTCGTTTCGTGACCTGCCAGGAGCCGTTGCGCGCCTGCGTGCTGACGTTCAATTCGAGCGTCACGCCGTCGTTGCGCTTCTCGGTGATGACGACGGAATAAGAGACGGGCGAGGCGTGGTTGGCGGATTGATTCGCGGCGGCGGCGTCGCCGAAGGCGCGCATCTCTCTGGCCTTCGCGGGCATGCTCAGGACGGTGCGCTGTCCGCCGTTAAAATTCGGAATGGTGAGTTCGACCGCGATGTTTCCTTTGTCAACGCGCGGCTTACAGGTTTTTTGCGCGGCGGCCGTGTCGGCGAAAATGAACAGCAGTCCGGCGCACACAAGTAGGGCGAAGGGGGTTCTTCTGTTTTGCGTCAGCATCAGGGGAAATCCTCAGGGGTTTAGGGGTTGATTTTCGGCTCAAGCGGGCGAGGGAACGCCCGTCGAACGCTGCGAAACTTTTCAAACAATCCGGCACACGAACGGGGACGCGCTCAACCGCGACTGATGTCTTCCAGGGCGATGCGGTTGTGAAAGCGGATGCCGAACGCGCCGCCGGGAAGCGGCACGAGGTCGGCGCGCTGCGGGCGCGTCGGGAGGTGAAGGCGCGGCAGGTGCATGTCGCCCGCCTCTTCGAGCGCGAGCGTCAGGTGATACTCGCTGACCTCCGCGCTCTCGAAATCGTTGGGGTCTGCGACCGCCACCATCTCGACCATCACTTCGCCGTGCTCGCCGAGGAACACGATCTGAAGTTCGCAGACCGGGCAGGCCAACTCTTCGGCGTGCAGGGGCATGCGGCAACGCGGGCAGCGATGTCGTCCCCAAAAGCGAATTTTATCGAGCAGATTCTCAGTCATCGTTTACCGCACCGCGTACACAAACATTTGAAATCTCAAATTTGAAATCTCAAATCTCAAATTTCAAATCTGAAATCATCTCCGGCTCATCTCGTGAACTGCTTCGACGAGCGCGACGACGTTCTCGACGGGCGTTTCCGGCAGGATGCCGTGCCCGAGGTTGAAGATATGGCCGGGGCGTCCTGCGGCTTGTTCGAGGATGCGCCCGACGTGACGGCGAATGATCGAAGGAGAGGTGAACAGTAGGATTTGATCGAAGTTGCCCATGACGGCGCGGTCGTAGCCGATGCGCAGCCAACCTTCGTCCAGCGGGATGCGCCAATCGAGGCCGATCACGTCGCCCCCGGCTTCGCGCAACAGTTCGAGGAGCGTGGCCGTCCCCGTCCCGAAGTGTATCACGGGCGTGCCGGGGGAAATGTTGCGAATTGCTTGCAATGTATGCGGCAGCACAAACTCACGATAATCTTCGGGGCTGAGACAGCCCACCCACGAGTCGAAAAGCTGTACGGCCTGCGCGCCCGCCGCGATTTGCGCGTTGAGATAAAGCGGGAGCGCGCGTGCGATGCGAGCCATCAAGGCGTGCCACGCGCCGCTGTCGGCGTGCATCAGGCGTTTCGTATGAATGTAGTTTCGCGAGGAACCGCCTTCGATGATGTAAGAGGCCAAAGTGAAGGGCGCGCCCGCGAAGCCGATCAGGGGCAGGTCGGGTTTGAGCGCGCGCCGCGTGGTGCGGATGGCCTGCATCACGTAGTCGAGGCTGTCGATTGTTTCCAGTTCGCGCAGGCGATCCACGTCCGCCGCGGTGCGTACGGGATTGTGGATCAAGGGGCCTTCGCCTTTGGCGAATTCGAGATCGAGTCCGAGCGGTTCGAGGATGAGCAGGATGTCGGCGAAGATGATGGCGGCGTCAACGCCGAGGCGTTCGGCGGCATAGACGGTCACTTCCGCGGCGAGGTCGGGCGTTTTGCAGAGTTCGAGAAAGGTGGTGCGGGCGCGCACCTCGCGGTATTCGCGCATGTAACGCCCGGCCTGCCGCATCAGCCAGACGGGCGTGTAGGGCACGCTCTCGCGGCGGCAGGCGCGCATGAACGGACTGTGAGACAGCGCGTCGGTCGTCGAATTGTCGCTCGTTGAATGAGTGGCGCGGGTCGGGCTGTTGGTCGTCAAGTTCTTCAGTCCACACTTCTGCGAAACCTGGGGCGGCGGCGGGGCGTACAAAATTCCTGAGACGGCGACGCCCTGCCTGATACATCCGGTCGCCCGGACAAGTGCAGACTACAATATTAAGCCTCTTGAGCGCGAGTCGCCGCGCGGCTTCCGGCCTGATAGTAACCATTTTAATGTTCGGGAAGCGGCCGGCTCGCGGTTCGGGAGCGACGGACGGGTGCGAAATTATTTGCCACAAACGAAGCGCGGGCGGTGTTTACAGGGATGAGAGCGTCGAAGATGAGCGATATGGCCGCAGAGGCTCTGAGAAATCCAGTGGTTACCCCCGCCCACCAGCAGACAGCGGCAGACGCGACCGCTCTCGGTTTTGACGAGGCTTTTATGTTGCATCACCGCGCCGTCTATAATACGTCCTACGCGCTTTTGCGCGACGCCGGGCTGGCGGAAGACGTGACGCAGGAAGTTTTCCTGCGCCTCTACCGCCAACTGGACGCCGAACCGCCGGCGGACGAGTTTTTGCGCCCGTGGCTGCTGCGCGTGGCGATCAACCTCTCGCACAACACGATGCGCAGCCGCACGCGCTCGGTGGCGCGCGAGGAAGAGTTTGTGAAACAGACGGTCGGGACGGACGGCCTGACCGCGCCGCTCGACGCCGATTACGAACGTCGCACCGAAATCGAAGAAGCGCGCCGCGCGCTGGAAAAGATCGAGGAGCCGATGCGCAGTTGTCTGTTACTCAAACAGCAGGGCTTGTCTTATCGCGAGATTGCGTCCACTCTGTCGATCAACGAAACTTATGTGGGCAGCCTCGTGGCGCGTGGACGAAAGGAATTTGCGCGAGTGTACGGAAAGATCGGAGGACGCCGATGAACACCTGTCTCGATGAAGGAACATTGCAAGCGTACTTAGACGGCGAACTCTCTCCCGACATGTCGAACGGCGTGGCGGCGCACCTCTCCGCGTGCGTCCCTTGCGCCGCCGCCACACGCGCGGCGGAACAGGAACTCGCCCTCTTCTCCACAGCCTTCGCGCCCGCGCTTTCGGCGAGCGTGCCCACGGAAAAATTGCGCGCCCGTCTCGACGAAGCGATCGCGGAGATGGCCGCACCGCCGCGCCGATTCGCGCCGCCGCCCGCCCCCTCGCGCACGCGCTCCATCTTCGACGCCCTCGTCGCCTCGCTCACGACCTTCACGCCGCGCCAGGCGACCGCCTTCGCCGGTTTTCTGGTCGCCATCGCGTTGGCCGTCGTCTTCGCGTTGATGCAGACGCCGGAGAGCGGGTACCGTCGGGAAGAGATCGCCAAAGTTAATCAAACACCCGCACTTCCCGTCGCACGAACTGAGAATAGCCCGGCACCGGACGACGCGGCGGCAATTCAAACGCCGTACGCGGAGGTCGATACGTCGCCTGTTCTCGCGCGGGGCGGCGGCCTCGTGCGCGCGACTCCGTCGAAGGCCGGATATAACGTCCGCCCGCGCAACCCGCAGGCGCGCGAGGAACGGGGCGGCGCGACGGAAGTTGCGGGCGTGACCATTGCCGCCGCGACAACGGCCGCGACGCCCGCCGAGCCGTTGTTGGCGGATGAAAAGACTTATTTAAGCTCCATCGCCTCGCTCACTTCCGCCATCGAGGCCGAGGGCGCGGCGAGCATGACGCCGACGCTGCGCGCCGAGTACGAGCGCAATCTGGCGGTCGTCAATCAAGCCATCGTGTCGTCGCGCGTGGCGGCGCGGCGCAACCCGCAAGACACAGACGCCAGGGAATTCCTGCGCGCTGCTTATCAAAACAAGGTCGAGCTGTTAAGCGCGGTCGCCGATCAAACCCAACTCGCCAGCGGCCGTGATTGAGCCGATTATTTCAAGTGGCGCGGGGCCTGACACCCGGCGTCGTCCGATTATTAAAGGAACTTTTTTCAGGATGAGACGGAATAGTTATTACCTGCCGCTGGCGGCCGTGTGCCTGCTGACCTGCCTGTGCGCGGCGGCAAACTCCGCGCCGCGCCAGACTGGCGCGGGCACAAAGGGAGGCGGCCAGCCCTTCGTGACGGCCGAGCAGACGCTTCCCGCCGAGGCGACCGTGACGATTCTGACGTGTGTGGAGACGGGCGACGTGGTGGTGCGCGGCTGGGATCGCAAAGAGGTGCGCGCCCGCTCCAACGACGCTTCACGCATCGAACTGCGCCGCGCCGACGCGACGGCCGACCCCAATCCCGCGACGCGCATCGAGGTGCTCATCGCCAGAGACCAAGCCGAACCCGCGCACCCCGGCCTGTGCAGCAACTCCGGCAATCTGGAACTCGACGTGCCGCGCGGCAGCACCGTGCAGATCAGAGGCAACACGGGCGACATCAGCGTGGCGGACGTGGCGAACGTGCGGATGAAAACCCTGAGCGGCGACATCGAATTGCAGCGCATCACGAAGTCGAGCGAGGCGTGGAGCGCGAACGGGACGATCATCTTGAGAAATTCGAGCGGGCGGGCGCGGCTGGAAACCATCGGCGGCGAGATCATCGCCAACGACGTGTCGGTGGACGAGGCGGGCGACGAGTTTTCCGCCAAGTCCGTGAGCGGCGACATCACGCTCGCCAAGCTCAAGCACACGCACGTCGAAGCCAATAGCTCGAACAGTACGATTGATTTTTCGGGCGCGCTCGCCGAGGGCGGCCTCTACACGTTCAAGAGCCACGCGGGCAGCGTACACCTGTCGCTGCCGTCCGACGCCTCTTTTCAACTCAACGCCAAGGTGCATCACTCCGGCGAGATCATTACCGACTTCCCGATCCGGCAAGTGCCGGTGAAGGCCAACGCCGACCCGCACAATCCGGCCACGGTCGGCGGCCCGCTCCTCAGCGACGGGCGGCTCACGGGCGTGACGGGCAAGGGCGATCGGCGCGAGGCGACGCTCATCCTGTCGTCTTTCAGCGGCACGCTGCATTTGCAGCGACAAGGGCAGGAATAAATTTCAAGTCGCGGCTTGCAAGTTTCTCAGGAATGAAATTTGAGCCGGCGGCTTCGTTTATGTTTGGCGAGTTCGAGCGTTTAATGTTTGTGGCCTTTGATTTGCAGATGCTTTGGCCTGACGAGGTGAGGGCGGCCGTCTCGCCGCCCGTCAAAGTTGACGGCTGCTCGCTCGAAACTCGAAACCAGAAACGAAAAAAATTCTTGCCACAAAATCAACGATGGCGGTGTTTTCAGAGTATAAGCGGTGAGAGTGTTTGAAAAAGCGGCGATTTGAAACGTTTCGGTCGTAAGTCGCGTCTACCTGCATGAGACGCGGCTTGAGAGAGTTGAAAGACGCGACCGGACATTTCCGAAAGTGGGACGAAAGATGACGAGGGCGCGACGCCGCGCATGCAGAGGTTGAGGAGGTAGCGTGATGAGACGAAAATTTGGAATCTTATGTTTGATCGGGATCACCCTGTTGGCCGGGACGCAAGAAGCCGCGCAACAGTTCGACGGCCTGAAGTCGTCCTTAAACAATTTCACGCGCGCGAGTTTATGGAGCGGTCTCATCGTCTACGCGCAGCCCGTCAGCGACGGGAAACTTCCGACGCCCCAAATCTATTACCTGATGCCTTCGCCGCAACAGCCAGCCGTCGCGCCCGCCGCGCAGCAGCCCCTACTGGCCGACAACGGCGCGCCGACCGCCAAACCCGATGCCGGAAACAATCACGGCGCGGAGACGGCGGCCGCGAACCCGGCAGCCGCGACGCTCGCGGCGACGCGCGAAGTTGAGGATGCGGCGAAATCCGAGTTGGCCTTGAACGGGCTGCCGCTGAATCTGATCGCCTCGCACTTCGCCGCGCCGAAGGCTGCGCCGAAACCGGAGCCGGCGCGCATCTACGAAGAGGTGGCGAAGCATGAGCCGTTCGCGGCGCGCAAGTTCAGAACGGAAGCCGACGCGCTTGCCAGGATGTTCGTGAAGGAATTGGACGCCGCGAAAATCGTCGCAGAGACCGAACGGCTCGTGGCGGTGCAAGCGCAGCTTGAGCGTTTGAAGTCGAAGACGCTCGGCGAGGCGGAGACCCTGCATCGCCGCATGGAATTGAGGGTGGTGCGCCGCGTCGCGCCGCGTCCCGAACGCCCGGAACGCATCAGGGTGATCGCTCCCTTCGTCGTGACGCGCGGCGTCGCGCTGCCGGACATGTCGAGCATCGGTTGCGAGAAGCCGAGAACCAAACCGGAAGCCGCCCCCGTCCTCCCGACCGCGCCGGTCGCGAAGACGAACGCGCAGGTCTTGGGCGATGCGGTGCTTGAGTTGCTGGAACTGCCCATCGCAACGAGCGCGACGGGCACCACCTGGACGCTCAACTGCGACACCGAGCCGGAGCAGAAATAGGCCGCGCCGTGTAGACAGCGCGGCGAGCGCGCCCGGTAAAAAGTTTCCCGTACAAGCAGGAGCAGGTGATTGGCGGAGGCAGCGAGTTTCCGCCGGGGGCAGGTGTGCGCCTGCGCGCCGTGGAGAAATATTGGAATTGATTTTGCCGTTCACAGGAGAAGAATCATGAAGAAATTCGGATGGATTCAGACGCTACTTTTCGTCGTCGTCGCGGTTGTGACCGCGCCGCAAATCAGCAGTCAACTCGTCGCGCTGGACGCGAACCGCGCCGACGGCTTCGTCGCCTCCGCGCAGGACAAAGACAAAGATAAGGACAAACACAAAGACGGCCATCGGGGCGACCACCGCAATTACGACGATAGCGAGTTCACCGAAAAAGACGAGGTGCGCCAGAGCTATCAACTGACGCCCGGCGCAACCGTGCGGGTTTCGGGCATCAACGGCGCGGTTGACGTGGAGACGACGAGCGGCAACGCCGCCGAAGTTCACATCGTGCGCTCGGCGCGCAGCCGCGCCGACCTCGAACATCGCAAGGTGATCATCGAACACACGGGCGCGAGCCTCGTCGTGCGCGGCGAAAACGACGGCGAGCGTCGCTATACGCGCGGCGATAGCCCGCAGGTGCGCCAGCGCGTCACCTTGCGCCTGCCGCGCCAGATCGATTTCACGGCGAGCGGCATCAACGGCAGAACGACCGTGGGCGAAGTTGACGGCCCCGTGAAAATCAGCGGCATCAACGGCAAGGTCGAAGTGGCGCAGGCCGTCGGCTATTCCGAACTGTCAGGCATCAACGGGGCGGTCATCGTCACCATCACGCAACTCGGCGAGCGCGGCATTCGCGTGAGCGGCATCAACGGCGCGGTCGAACTGCGCTTCTCCGACGCCCTCAACGCCGATCTCAAAGTCACCGGCATCAACGGCTCGGTCAACGCCGACATGCCGAACGTGGTGGTGCAGGGCACGGTCAGCCGCAACAATTTCAACGCGCGCATCGGCTCCGGCGGCGCGCCCATCAACGTCAGCGGCGTCAACGGTCGCGTGCGTCTCGCGCCGCGCAGCTAGTCAGGAAGAGGGGTAACGGGTGACGGGATTCAAGACAAAGTTTTTGCTTTCACTTGTCACCCGTCACCCGTCACCTGTCACTAAGAGGTGAATAAGATGAGCAGAAGAATCTTGAAGCGCGCGGCGTTGGCTGTGGGCGCATTGATGCTGGCGAGCGCGGGAGCGTTCGCGCAGGAAGAGGGCGCGTCGAGCGGGGCGCGCGGCGCGTTGCGCGAGGAGTTTCACCAGAGCTACCCCCTCTCGCCGCGCGGGCGCCTGACGCTGAAGAACATCAGCGGCACGGTGCGCATCTCGGCCTGGGATCGCGCGGAGGTGCGCGTGGACGCCGTCAAACACGCCGAGACGCGCGAGCGTCTGGAAGAGGCGCGGATCGTGGTGGACGCGAGCGCGGACAGCGTGAACATCGAGACGCGCTACCCGGAACGCGCCTTCCGGGCTGAACGCGGCAATGGCCGCCGCAACCCGGCGAGCGTCGATTACACGGTGAGCGTGCCGCGCGGCGCGCGCCTCGAATCAATCGAAGTGATCAGCGGGCGGCTCGACATCGAAAACATGACGGGCGGCGTGACGGCCTCGTGCATCAGCGGGCGATTGACGGCGCGCAACCTGGCGGGCGAGGCGAAGTTGTCCAACATCAGCGGCACCCTCGAAGCGACCTTCGACCGCCTGGACGACGCGAGCAACGTCTCGCTCGGCAACGTCAGCGGCCACATCGTGCTGACCATTCCGTCCGACACCAACGGCACCATCAAGGCCAACACGCTTTCCGGCCAGATCACGAACGACCTCGGCCTGCCCATCCGTCGCGGCGAATACGTCGGCCGCGATCTGTCGGGTCAACTCGGCCGCGGCGGCGCGCGTCTCAAGCTCAACAGCGTGAGCGGCCAGATCAGGATTCAACGCGCCGCCGACGGGCGCACGCCGACGAGCGTGACGAACCTCATCGCGGACGCGCGCCACGTCTCGAACGAGGGCGCGTCGCAGGAAGAGATCGCCAGAAGCGTCGAGCGCGAGATCGAACAGGCCATGCGCGAGACGGAGCGCGAGCGGCGCACGGCCGAGCGTGAGAGCGCGCGGATGACGCGGACAACGCGCGATGCGGTGCAGGCGACCGAGCGCGCGCGGCGCAGCACGGAGCGCGCGGCGCGCACGCTGGAGCGCAACCAGGTGCAGATCGAGCGGGAAGTGGAGCGCGCCGCGCGCGAGATCGAGCAGGTGATGGGCGAGGGCGGGCGCGGCGCGGGCGAGGGCGGCGAGTATTCTTATCGCCTCGTCGAACGCGAGTCGAAATCCTTCAACGTGTCGGGCACGCCGCGGGTCGTCATCAACACCTTCGACGGCTCGATCAACATCCAGCCTTCCAACGAACCGACGGTGCGCTTCTCGGCCGTCAAGCGCGCGCGTGACGAACAGGCCATGCGCGGCATCCGCCTGCGCGCCGAACAAACGGGCAACACCATCAACATCATCGCCGAGTTCGACCCGGCGCAGCGGCGCGAGGAATCCGGCGCGGGCGCGGAGGTGACGCTCGAAGTTTACGTTCCGCGGAGCGCGAACCTGAACGTCAAGTCGGGCGACGGGCGTTTGCGCCTGAGCGGCATTGAAGGCGAGATCGAGTTGCACACGGGCGACGGCACGGTTGACGTGACGGAGAGCAAGGGGCGTCTGCGCGTGGAGACGGGCGACGGGCGCGTGCGCGTCGCGGGCTTCAACGGCGACGCGGCCGTGCAGACCGGCGACGGGCGCATCTCGCTCGACGGCCGTTTCACCAAACTCTCGGCGCGCACCGGCGACGGCGCGATCTCGCTCGCCTTGCCCGCGGACGCCAACGCGCGCATCGAGACCGATTCCGAGCGCGTCGTCAACGACATGTCGGCGGTGGCCGAAGACGGCGAAGGAGACGCGACCGAACGACGCGTCAGGCGTTGGCGCGTGGGGTCGGGCGCAGGGGGCAGCCAGATCAACCTGCGCACGGGCGACGGTCAAATCTTTTTGCGGCGCGCGGGCGACGAGCGCGAGTAAGCGCGGCGCGCGTTGAAGTTTTAGACGAAACATTTTACGAAGGTGGCGCGTCTAATAGCCGAACGGCCTGATGGACGCGTTTCCCCCGGCGCGGCGAGCAAGTCTCTCGTTCTCCGCATCGCACAAGTTTAAGACGGAATGTAATGAATCAGAGACTCTCTTTGTCGGCTTCGTCCCCGCTCCGCTTGCTGCGCGTCTTCGCGCCGGCTCAAGCCGCGTCTCACGCACCCGCCCGCATCTTCACGAAGCCGCCGGCCGCTTCGCCTCTCACGCCCGCAATCGACCGTTGCGCCCGCCGTGGGCGCGAGCGCGTCACGCGCCATGCTCAAGTTCGAGGTCAAACATACATGAGTGAAAGAGCCAGCCAACACTCTCCGCGTTTCGGCGCGTCGCCCGTCTTGCGTCGCATCCTTGCCACCGGCCTTGCCGGTCTGACGTTCGTCGCGTTGCTTCCGCCCGCGTCGCGCGCGCAGCAAGTCGCGTCGCTGACCGATAAGTCGAAGACCAAAGTTGTCTCCGTGGCGACGACGACGACCGGCGCGCCCGCCGCCGATGCGCGCCCGCGCCGCATCGCTTCGCTGCGCAGCCGCGAGACGACGGAGGGCGCGCGCGTCACCGTCATGTCCGACGCCGAATTGACGAACTATACGACCTACGAGAGCGGCGGCCGTTTCTACGTGCGCCTGCCGCAGGCCGAAACGGGGGAAGCGGCCGCGGCCGTCGCCGAAAGTTTGCGCGGGCGCGGATTTGAAGATGCGCGGGTCGAGCGGCGCGGGGCGGATGTCTTGCTCTCCTTCAAGTTGGAGGCGGGCGCGACGGCCTCGGTCAAGCAGAATTTCAATCGTCTCGAAGTTCGCTTCGCGCAAGAGCCGCAACAGAAAACCAATGCGGGCGGCGGTGCGAACTCGCACGCCACGCCGCTGCCCACCGCCTCGCCCACCGCCTCGCCCACCGCCGCTAGCGACGCGCCCGTCATCGCTCCCGCCACGACGACGAGCGACAGTTCCACCACCGGCGCGACGGTCGAGCGCGCGAAGGTGGCCGCGGGCAAGGGCAAAGCGATCACCCTGCCGCCGGAGAAGGCCGCGCCCGTCGTCGTGCCGCGCTTCGACGCGCCGCCCACGATCGACGGCAAACTCGACGACGCCGTCTGGAAAAACGCGCGCGTCCTGAAAGACTTCTACCAGACGGAACCCGGCGACAACATCACGCCCTCGCAGCCCACCGAAGCCTTCATCGGCTACGACGCGAAGTTTCTCTACATCGCTTTCCACGCCTACGACGACCCCTCGAAAGTTCGCGCCAACGTCGCCAAGCGCGACGCCATCTTCGACGACGATTACGTCGGCTTCTTCCTCGACACCTTCAACGATCAGCGGCGCGCCTTCGAGATGGATTTCAACCCGCTCGGCATACAGGCCGACGCCATCTACACCGAAGGCAACGGCGAAGATTTCAGCTTCGACCTCGTGATGGAATCGAAGGGCATGGTCACGAGCGACGGCTACACGGTGGAGGTGGCGATCCCGTTTAAGTCTCTGCGCTACGAGGCGGGCAAGGGCAAACTCTGGGGCGCGCACTTCTTCCGTCGCATCAAACGCTTCAACAACGAGTTCAACTCGTGGGTGCCGCTCTCGCGCGATGTCAGCGGCCTCCTGAATCAGGCCGGGAAACTCACCGGCCTCGAAGGCATCTCCACCGAGCGCACGCTCGAAGTCATTCCGAGTTTCACCCTCTCCGAGACGGGCAAGCGCGTCCGCACGTTCCTGCCCACGCCCTTTCCCGGCATCGCCGACGCGGAGCCGCAACTCGGCCCCGGGCGCATGCTCAACAAGCCCGTCGAGTTCGACTTCGGCGTGACCAGCAAGTTCGGGCTGACGCCGACCATCACGCTCGACCTCGCCTACAACCCCGATTTCGCGCAGGTCGAAGCGGATCAAACCGTCGTCACGGCCAACCAACGCTTCCCGATCTTCTTTCAGGAGAAGCGGCCGTTCTTCCTCGAAGGCAAAGAGATTTTCGACACGTCGAGTCAGGTCGTCCACACGCGCGCCATCGTCGATCCTGACCTCGCCGTCAAACTCACGGGCAAGCGCGGCCGCAACACCTTCGGCCTCATCCTTGCCTCCGACAACGGCCCCGGCAACTTCAACGACGAGGAACGCGAAGACAACGCGCTCGAAGTGCTGCGCCTGCGCCGCCCGCAAAGGGAGGGAGAGAGCGTCGAAGCCTACAACACGCGGCTGAACCAGGCGCAGTTCACCGAGTTGAACTTCGCGCGCTTCGTGGATAAGAACGCCTTCATCGGCGTGTTGCGCTTGAAGCGCGACGTGGGGCGCGAGTCGAGCCTCGGCATGTTCGCCACGAGCTACAACTTTACCGAGCGGCACAATCAGCTTCTCGGCTTCGACGGCCGCTTCAAACTCGACCCGAAAACCATCACCACCTTCGAGATCGTCGGCACGAACTCGAAAAACAACTTCCGCGATCTCGCCACCGACATCACCAGCTACCGCAACCGCAACGGCTTCGCCTACAACTACCTGCTCGACTACACCGGCCGCTACTTCGGCTATGCCCTCAGCGCGAACGGCCGCACCCGCGACTATCGCGCCGACGTGGGCTTCACGCGCCGCACCAACACCAACAACGTCAATTTCGGCTTCCGCCTGAGCACCGAGCCGAACCCGAAGGCGATCCTCACCTCGTTCCGCTTCCAGAATTTCACGGGCATTGATTACGACTGGCAGGGGCGAAGCCAGAGTTGGGTTGACGGCACGAACTACAACTTCACTTTCGCGCACCAGACCTTCGTGCAGATCGGCACGAACTTCGGCTACGAGCGCGTTATCGAGGAAGAGTTCGGTGCGCGCCGCGGGGAGGCGATTTTGGGTGCGGACGGCAAAGAGGTCGTGCCCTTCCGCCGGGGCGCGTTCGCGGGTGACGATTCCGAACGGCAGACGCGGCAAAAGACGATCTTCGTCTACGCCGAGCGGCAGTTCAACAAGCAGTTCTACGCCTACTTCTTCACCGGCACGCGGCGCGGCATCTTCGATTACGACTTCGGCGCGGGGGCGGATTTCCCGCGCGTCAGCCCCTATGCCATCGCCGTGCGGCAGGCGCACGCCGAAGGTCTCTGCATCAAGAAGAAGGACGAGAACGGGAACGACATCCCGCTGCCGTCCGTCTGCTTCGACGCCCTCGACCCCGGCTCGGCCAACGGCTTCGACATCGACGCGGGCGTCACGCTCCAGCCGACGAGCGCGCTACGCACGACCTTCAGCTATGTGAAGGCGCGGCTCACGCGCCGCGACACCGGACTCGTCGCCTTCGACGACAACATCTTCGCCCTGCGTTCCACCTATCAGTTCACGCGCTTCCTCTTCGCCCGCGCGCGCGTGGACTACGGCACGCTCTCGACGAGCGCGCGCGGCCAGTTCCTCTTCGGCTGGACGCCCAACCCCGGCACCTCCTTCTACGTCGGCTACAACGACGACTTGCAGCGCAACGGCTACAACCCCTTCAACTCGCAACTCGAACCCGGCCTGCGCCGCAACGGCCGCACCTTCTTCATCAAAGCGTCCTACCTCTTCCGGCGCAGCTTTTGAAGCGGTGACAGGTGACAGGTGACAGGCAATAGGTGACAGGTGATAGGTGACAGGTGATAGGTGACAGGTGACAAGTTGAAGACAATCTCTGTGCTTTAACTTGTCACCTGTCACCTGTCACCCGTCACTTTCCTGAAACGTTATGAGAATAAAAGCTCTGTTGGCGTTCGCGCTCGCCTTGTTCTGCCCGCTCGCCGTCGCCGCGCAAGCGGCCGTGCAGACCGTCCCCTCGCCGACGACGCCGACGCCCGCCGCCAGCGCGCCCGCCGACGGCAGGAAAGTTTCGCCGCCGGGCGGGCAGCCCATCGCGCCCGCCGATAACCCCGGCACGCGGCCGCTCTCCACCGTCGGCACGTCGGCCGGTGCAGTCACGCCCGAACGCGGCACGACGCCCGTGAGCGAGGCCGCCGTGCCGCTCATGGCTGCCAAAGGTTCGGTCGCGTTGCCGCCGGAAAAGGCCGCGCCCGTGCGTATCCCGCGCGCGGAGCGTCCGCCCGTGCTCGACGGCAAACTCGACGACGACATCTGGCGGCAGGCCGCCGTGCTCAAAGACTTCTACCAGATCAGCCCCGGCGACAACATCGCGCCCTCGCTCCCCACCGAAGTCTACATGGCCTACGACGCGCGCACGCTCTACATCGCCTTCCACGCGCACGACGAGCCGGGCAAGGTGCGCGCCACGGTCGCCAAGCGCGACGACGTGTTGACGAACGAAGACAGCGTGCGCGTCCTGCTCGACACGTTCAACGACCGCCGCAAGGCTTACGTGCTCATCTTCAACCCGCTCGGCATCCAACAGGACGGCATCCGCACCGAGGGGCAGGGCGTGGATTTCAGCTTCGACCTCGTGATGGAGTCGAAGGGCGCGCTCGCGCCGGACGGCTACGTGGTCGAGGCGGCGATCCCGTTCAAGTCGCTCAAGTACGAGTCGGGGCAGGATAAGCAATGGGGCTTGCAAATCTTCCGGCAGATTCAGCGGTTCAACAACGAGACCGATTCGTGGATGCCGATCTCGCGCGACATCAGCGGCGTGCTCAATCAGGCCGGGCGCATCACGGGCATCGAAAACATCTCCACCGAGCGCACCATCGATCTCATTCCGAGCCTGACGCTTTCGGAAGACGGGCGACGCGTCCGCACCGTCGCGCCCCGCGATGCGCCCTTCGGCTTCGTCGAGCCGGGACGCTTCGTCAATCAGCCGGTCAAACTAGACCCCGGCTTCACCGGCAAGTTCGCCATCTCGCCGACCATGACGCTCGACCTCGCCCTGAACCCTGACTTCGCGCAGGTCGAGGCGGATCAGTTGGTCGTGACGACCAACCAGCGTTTCCCGATCTTCTTTCCCGAACGCCGCCCGTTCTTCCTCGAAGGCATCGAAATCTTTCAGACGCCGCTCGGCGTCGTCAACACGCGCGCTATCGTCGATCCCGACATCGCTTTGAAACTGACGGGCAGGCGCGGCGCGAACACCTACGGCATCCTCGTGGCGAGCGACAACGGCCCCGGCAACTTCTCCGTGGACGACCGCACGCGCGCCGTTCAGGAAGAGGAGCGTCGGCTGCCCGGCGAGCCGCGGGGCGCGATTCGCTTTCTCGACAAGAACGCTTTTATCGGCGTCTTCCGTCTCAACCGCAACATCGGGCAGGAGCACACGCTCGGGGCGGTCGCCACCACCTCGCAGTTTAAGGAGCGGCACAACCAGACGGGCGGCGTTGACGGCCGCTTCAAACTCGACCCGCAAACCTCCGTCAGTTTCTCCCTCGTCGGCGCCACCTCGCACCGCGCCTTCTACAACCCCGACCGCGACGCGGACGAACTACGCACCGGGCGCGGCATCGGCTACACGTTCGACTACTCGCACACCGGCCGCAACTTCGGCTACGAGTATTACAGCGACGGCAACACCGGCGACTACCGCGCCGACGTGGGCTTCACCTCGCGCAACAACACGAACTTTCACAGCCTCTACACCTCTTACGACACGACGCCGAAACCGAAGGCCACTCTCATCAACTGGCACGTCCACAATTTCTCTTTCATCAGCCACGACTTTCAGGGGCGCAGCCAGGCTTGGGAGAGCGAGATGTTTGTCCAGTTCTTCTTCCAGCGGCAATTCAATCTCGGCGGCGGCTACGAGTACGCCTACGAGCGTCTGATCGAAGAGGAGTTCGGCGCGCGCCGCTCGGCCGGGCAGGCGGGCGGGTTCGCGGGCGAGAGTTCCGAACGTTCGTCGCGCAAGAACCACTACTTCTTCTCCGGCGGCTACCGGCCGAGCAAAAAGTATTCGCTCAGTTGGCGCGCCGTCTACCGCGACGGCCATTTCGATTTCGACTTCGGCGCGGGTCGCCGCTTCCCGCGCGTCAGCCCCGTCTATCTCGACTATCTCGCCAGCCCCGCCTATCAGGAATACCTGCGCCGCCTCGCCAACCCCGACCCCAAACACCCGGCGGAGCAACCCGCGCCGCCGCCCCTCGACCCCGGGCGCGGCGGCCTCTTCGAGTTTCGCGGCACGTTCGCTTACCAGCCGACGAACGCCCTGCGCTCCACGCTCGACTTCACCAAAAACCGCCTGCGCCGTTACGACACCGGCCTCGTCGCCTTCGACGTGAACCTCGTCTCGTGGCGCACCACCTACCAGTTCACGCGCTTCCTCTTCGCCCGCGCGCGCATTGATTACGAGTCGCTGCCGCGTCGCGCGCGCGGCCAGTTCCTGCTCGGCTACACGCCCAACCCCGGCACGGCCTTCTACGCCGGTTACAACGACGACGCGCAGATCAACACCTTCTCACCCTTCGGCCGCCGACTCGAACCCGGCTTCCGCCGCAACGGTCGCACCTTCTTCGTCAAGATGTCTTACCTATTCAGGAGAAGTTTCGGCGGATAGAAAATTTCGCCCGTTTGACTTAGCGCGCGAATTCGCTTAGAAAATTCCCCGGCATTCCCCACCCCGTCGTTTGCCTGGCACACTTGTTCTTGGAAAGGAAATAAAAATGTCCGCTCTCGACATGTCGCGCGCGGTTGCGCTGCGTCTCTTGTTAGCCGTGATGCTCTTAACTCAAGCACAGCCCGCCGCGCTCGCACAGCAGAAACCCGACGCCGATAGCGCGCCGGGAAGCGCGGCGCGCAAAGCCCCGGCCTACCCGGCGACCAGGAAAGTCGAGCAGGTTGACGACTACCACGGGACGAAGGTCGCAGACCCTTATCGCTGGCTCGAAGATTTGGACACGCCCGAAACGAAGGCCTGGGTCGAAGCGCAGAACCGACTCACCAATGCCTATCTCGCCGAGATTCCCGCGCGCCAGAAGATCAAAGAGCGTCTGACCAAGCTCTGGAACTTCGAGCGATACGGCATCCCCTTCCGCGAAGGCAACCGCTACTTCTACACGAAGAACGACGGCCTCCAGAATCAGAGCGTGCTCTACACCGTCGCCTCGCTCGCCGACGAGCCGCGCGTGCTGCTCGACCCGAACAAACTTTCCGCCGACGGGACGGTCGCGCTCGCCGGCACGGCCATCAGCCGCGACGGGAAGTTGATGGCTTACGGGCTGTCGGCTTCGGGGTCGGATTGGTCGGAGTGGCGTGTGCGCAACGTCGAGACCGGCCAAGACCTCCCCGACCTCGTCAAGTGGGTGAAGTTCTCCAACGCCTCCTGGACGGCCGACGGCAAAGGCTTCTTCTACAGCCGCTACGACGAGCCGAAGGCGGGCGCGAGCGGACTGGCGGGCGTCAACGAGTTTCAAAAACTCTACTACCATCGCCTCGGCACGCCGCAAGCCGACGACCCGCTCATCTACGAGCGCAAGGATCAAAAAGACTGGGGCTTCAGCGGCGACGTGACCGAAGACGGCCGCTACCTCATCATCCACGTCTGGGTCGGCACCGACGCCAGGAACCGCATCTACTACAAAGACCTCCAGACGCCCGACGCTCCCGTCGTCAAATTGCTCGACGAGTTCGACGCCGCCTATAACTTCATCGACAACGACGGCGCGGTCTTCTGGTTCATGACCGACCGCGACGCGCCGCGCTACAAGCTGATCGCCGTGGACACGCGCCGGCCCGGGCGCGCGAATTGGAAGGTCGTCATTCCCGAAGCGGCGGAGACGATCGAGAGCGTCAGCGTCGTCAACAACATGTTCGTCGTCTCTTATCTCAAAGACGCACACTCGCAGGTGAAGATTCACCAGACCGACGGCAAGTTCATCCGCGAGGTCGCGCTGCCCGGCCTCGGCTCAACGTCCGGCTTCGGCGGCAAGCGCACGGATAAGGAGACGTTCTACGCCTACGGCAGTTTCACGACGCCCTATCCCATCTACCGCTACGACCTGACGACGGGCAAGAGCACGCTGTTCCGCCAGCCGAAAGTTGATTTCGATCCCGGCCAGTACGAGACGAAGCAGGTTTTCTACAAGAGCAAGGACGGCACGCGCGTCCCCATGTTCATTACGCACCGGAAGGGCTTGAAGCTCGACGGCACGAACCCAACGCTGCTCTACGGCTACGGCGGTTTCAACGTCTCCGAGACGCCCGCGTTTTCCATCAGCCGCCTCGTCTGGATGGAGATGGGCGGCGTCTTCGCCATGGCGAATTTGCGCGGCGGCGGCGAGTATGGCAAGGAATGGCACGAGGCGGGGATGAAGCTCAAAAAGCAGAACGTCTTCGACGATTTCATCGCCGCAGCCGAATGGCTGATCTCGAACAAGTACACGTCTACCCCGAAACTCGCCATTCAGGGCGGCTCGAACGGCGGCCTGCTCGTCGGCGCGGTCGTCACGCAGCGACCCGATCTCTTCGGGGCTGCGCTGCCCGCCGTCGGCGTGATGGACATGCTCCGTTTCAACAAGTTCACCATCGGCGCAGCGTGGGCTTCCGACTACGGCTCGCCCGAACATCCCGACGAGTTCAAAGCGATTTACGCCTACTCGCCGCTGCACAATTTGCAGACCGGCCGGAGCTACCCGCCGACCTTGATCACGACCGCCGACCACGACGACCGCGTCTGGCCTGGTCACAGCTTCAAGTTTGCGGCGGCGATGCAGGCGGCGCAAGCGGGCAGCGCGCCCGTCCTCATCCGCATCGAGACCAAAGCGGGGCACGGCGCGGGCAAACCCACCTCGAAGGTCATCGAAGAATACGCCGACATCTGGGGCTTCCTCGTCCGCACCCTCAAGATGAACGCGCCCGCTTCGTAACCGGGTTGGATTAACAGGCACGCAACCACGGAGGCACAGGGAGCGCGGAAGGGGGCGCGGAGGGGGCGCGGAGGGAGCGCGGAGAGTTAAACCGCAGACCATGTCAAATTCGGAAATTTGACATTTCAAATTCGGAAATTTGAGATCGTCTCCGGCTTAACTCTCGCGCCTCGTCCACGCTCCTTGTGCCTCCGTGGCGATGAGCGTTTCGAGCCTGCGCCTCAACCCAAGTTGCCTATGGCTTATCATGTTCGGTCAAACTCAAACGCCGCCCACCGCGAAGCCTCAACGCACGCTCTCGGCGACCGCGATGATGATGAGGCTCGCGACGAACAGGAAGATGACGGAGACCGTGACAACTCCGAGTATGACGACCGGGGCGGTCGCCCACATCGGCCAGCCGAGCCTCGCCGCCAACCTCTGCGCCAGCCACCCGCTCGCCACGCTTGAGCAGATGATCGACAAAACGACCAGCGCCAAATTGGCGGCGAGAATCGCCCCGCCCGTCGATCCGTTGTAGCCGTTCGTCCCCACCAGCCACATGAACATCCAGAAGACGCCGACGGCGATCATCAGCAACGCGTTGACGGCCGAAACGATCAATGTTTTTGTCATGCCGGATATTCTCCCACGCCGCGCCCGCCTAACGCGCAAGTCGAACACGACGATTGACATCGACCGGCGGCACGAGCAGAATAGCTCAACTCTTCGTTGGTGATGCCGCAAACACGAAACATGCAAACAGAGATTGTCGGAAAACCCGTCCCGCGTAAAGAGGGGCGCAGCAAGGTGACGGGCACGGCGCGCTACGTGGACGACCTGACCATGCCCGGCATGCTCTACGGCGCGACCGTGCGGTCGCCCACAGCGCGCGGCCGCATCCGTTCCGTCACGTTCGGCGAGGGCATCCCGTGGGACGAGTTCGTCGTCGTCACGGCGCAAGACATTCCGGGTGAAAACGCCGTCGCGCTCATCCTGTTGGATCAACCTTATCTCGCCTCGGAGGTCGTCAACCACGCCGAGGAACCCATCCTGCTGCTCGCGCACGAAGACAAGCACCTGCTCGAACGCGCGCGCCGCGCCGTGAGCATCGACATCGAACCGCTTCCCGCCGTCTTCACCCTCGCGGACTCACTCGCGCAAAAAGAGATCATCTGGGGCGAGGATAACATTTTCAAGTCGTACCTCGTGGACAAGGGCAACGTTGACGACGTGTGGGCGCAGGCCGATGTCATCGTCGAAGGCGAATACTCGACGGGCGCGCAGGAGCAGCTCTACATCGAGACGAACGGCATCGTCGCCGTGGCGAACGCCGACGAAGGCGTCACCGTCTGGGGTTCGATGCAGTGCCCGTACTACGTTCACAAGGCTCTGTTGAAGTTGTTCGCGCTGCCGCCGGAGCGCGTGCGCGTCGTGCAGTGTGAGACGGGCGGCGGCTTCGGCGGCAAGGAAGAATACCCTTCCATGATCGGCGGCCACGCCGCGCTGCTGTCCTGGAAGGCGGGCGGGCGACCCGTGAAGATCATCTACGACCGCGCCGAGGACATGGTCGCCACGACGAAGCGACACCCCTCGCTCACGCGCCACCGCACGGCCGTCACGCGCGACGGGCGGCTGCTCGCCATGGAGATCGAATTCATTGTTGACGGCGGGGCTTACGCGACGCTCTCGGCCGTGGTGCTGTCGCGCGGCACGATTCACGCGGCGGGGCCTTACCACTGCCCGAACATCCGCATCCGCAGCCGCGCCGTCGCCACGAACGTGCCGCCGCACGGCGCGTTTCGCGGCTTCGGCGCGCCGCAGTCGATCTTCGCGCTGGAGCGGCAGATGGACAAGGTGGCCGCGGCCGTCGGACTCTCGCCCGCCGAGTTTCGCCGCCGCAACTTCATCCGCGAGGGCGAAACGACGGCGACCGGGCAGGTGATCCGCGAGCCGGTGGACATGGCGGGCTTGCTCGCACGCGCCTTCGAGTTGACGGACTACGAGGCCAAACGCGAACGCTTCGCGCGCGAGAACGCGGCGGGCGCGGGCGGCGTGAGGCGCGGCATCGGCTTCGCCTCTTTCATGCATGGCGCGGGCTTCACGGGTTCGGGCGAAGACTATTTGAAATCAATCGTCGGCGCGGAAGCAGATGCGGAGGGGCGCGTGCGCATCCTCGCGGCGAGCACGGAGATCGGGCAGGGCACAAACACCATCTTCGCGCAGATCGCCTCCGCCGCGTTGAAGCTCGACTACGATCTGATCGACATGGCGCAGCCCGACACAAGCAACGTCCCCGATAGCGGCCCCACGGTCGCTTCGCGCACCTGCATGATCGTCGGCAGCCTCGTCGAATCGGCCGCGCTCGGCCTGCGTCAAACTTTGCAAGGCGCGGGATTGTTGACGGATGAATATACCGTGGACGAATGGCGCGCGGCGTGTCGCCGCTACCTCGAACGATACGGGACGTTGAAATCGTTCAGCCAGTACAAGCCGCCGCCGGGCGTGCGTTGGGATGACGAGAAGTATGAGGGCGACGCCTACGGGGCTTTCGCGTGGGCGGTCTACGTCGCGGAGGTAACGATTGACCCGCTGACCTATGAGACGCGCGTTGACGATTTCGTGGCGGTGCAAGAGGTGGGAAAGGTCGTCCACCCGATCCTCGCCGCCGGCCAGATCGAGGGCGGCGTGGCGCAGGCCATCGGCTTCACGCTCTACGAGAACGTCGTCTGGCGCGACGGGCGCATGGTCAACAACGGGATGACCAATTACGTGATGCCGACCTCGGCCGACCTCCCGCCGATCCGCGTCCACTTCGAGGAGCAACCCTACCAGTACGGCCCGGCGGGCGGCGCGAAGGGCATCGGCGAACTCCCGCTCGACGGCGGCGCGCCCGCCATCCTGAACGCCATCGAACACGCCACGGGCATCGCGTTCACACACGTGCCGCTCATGCCCGAAGCCTTGATGCGAGGACTCGGCGAAACCGGATGAGCACATCACGAACAATGAATCTCACGCAAAGGCGCAAAGGCGCAAAGGAAAGCCACGGAATCAGGATGCGCTTGCCTTCCATCCTTCTTTGCGCCTTTGCGCCTTTGCGTGAGACTTCTCCTCAGGCAAACGGGAGTCAACGATGACTGAAGGCACGTCCAGAATCGACGTGGCCTGCACGGTCAACGGCACGGCGCGTCGTTTGCGCGTTCCGGCGATGGCGCGCCTGCTCGATGTGCTGCGCGAAGATTTAGGGCTGACCGGCACGAAGGAGGGCTGCGGCGAGGGCGAGTGCGGCGCGTGCTCCGTGTTCATCGACGGCGAACTCGTCAACAGTTGTCTCGTGCCCGTCCTGCAAGTCGAACGCGCGGAGATCAAAACCATCGAGGGCGTCTCGGCGGGCGATGCTGAACTCCACGTCGTGCAGCAGGCGTTCATCGAGTGCGGCGGCGCGCAATGCGGCATTTGCACGCCGGGCATGGTCTTGGCCGCCATCAGTTTGCTCGAACACACTCCGCAGCCGACCGACGCCGACATTCGCCACGGCCTCGCAGGCAATCTCTGCCGCTGCACCGGCTACATGAAAATCTTCGACGCCGTCGTGCGCGCCTGCGCGCGAGCGGGAGTCAAGGCGTGAGAGCCTACCTGCCCGACTACGACCTGCGCGCGCCGCGCACACTCGGCGACGCGCTCGAACTGCTGGCGCGCGAGGCGGGCGTGTGGCGCGCCTTCGCCGGCGGCACTGACTTGATGGTGCTCCTCGAATTCGGCGCGTTGAAGCACAGGAATTTTTTGAGCATCCGGCACCTGCCGGAACTCGGCGGCATCGAGTTTACGCCCGAGCACGTCGCGCTCGGCGCGCTCACCACCTACACGCAAATCCAGCGCGATGAGACGATGCGGCGCGAGTTTCCGCTCCTGTGCGCGGCGGCGCGCGAGACGGGCGGCATCGCCATCCAGAATCGCGGCACGCTCGGCGGCAACATCGTCAACGCCTCGCCCGCCGCCGACTCGCCGCCCGCCCTCCTCGTCTACGACGCTGAACTCGAATTCGTCTCCGCGAGCGGCGCGCGCCGCCTCGCGTATCGAGATTTCCACATTGGCTACAAGCAGATGGACATGCGCGCCGACGAACTTCTCCGGCGCATTCTCCTGCCGCGCACGACCGGCGATCTGAAAACTTACTATCGCAAAGTCGGGACGCGCAAAGCGCAGGCCATCTCGAAAGTGTGCTTCGCGGCGGGCGCGCGTCTCGCGGGCGACGGGCGCATCGAGGAGGCGCGCATCGGCCTCGGCAGCGTTGCGCCGACCGTCTTGCGCTGCACGCGGACGGAGGAGGCTTTGCGCGACCGCGCGCCAGACGAAGCGACGATCGAAGCCGCCTGCGCCATCCTCCGCGAGGAGATCGCGCCGATCGACGACATGCGCTCGACGGCGCAATACCGCGCGCGCGTCGCCGCGAACCTGCTCGCGGATTTTTTGGTTAAACTTAAACCCTGACGGGTGCGCGGACAGTTCCGCGTGCGCGTGCCGGGACGACTGAGCGCAGATCATCTCGAAGGAAAATTCGCCTCGGTTCCCGGCGTCAAACCGCCCGCGAGCGAGCGTCCCCGAAGGGGCTTTGAAAGATGGCGGGAGTGCAAAGATGAGTGTCCCTGAGTTCGTCATTCGCGGTCGTCGCGTGGTCACGCCGGAGGGGTGCGTGGCGGCGGCGGTGCGCGTGCGCGGCGGGCGCGTCGCGGCGGTCGGGGCGTTTGAAGAGGTGGCGCGCGATGTCCCGCTCGTCGAAGTTGACGACGCGGCGGTTCTGTTGCCGGGGCTGGTTGATACGCACGTCCACATCAACGAACCGGGGCGCGCCGATTGGGAAGGCTTTCAGACGGCGACGCGCGCGGCCGCCGCCGGGGGCGTGACGACGCTCGTCGAGATGCCGCTCAACAGTATCCCGGCGACGACGACGCGCGACCATCTGGAGACGAAGCGCGCGGCGGCCGTGGGGAAGTGCCACGTTGACGTGGGCTTCTGGGGCGGCGTCGTGCCGGGCAACGCGGCGGAGTTGCCGCGCATGTTCGAGGGCGGCGTGTTCGGCTTCAAGTGCTTCCTCGTGCCGTCGGGCGTGGACGAGTTCGCGCACGTCACCGAGGCCGATCTGCGCGCGGCGATGCCGCTCCTGGCGCGCCTGGGCGCGCTCTTGATCGTTCACGCCGAGACGCCCGCGCCGATCGAAGCCGCGCTCGCCGACGCCGGGCAGGCGACGGCCGACAGCGCGCGTCGCTACGAGACGTTTCTCCGGTCGCGGCCGAAGGCGGCGGAAGACGAAGCGGTCGCGTTGATGGTTCGCCTGTGCCGCGAGACGGGCGCGCGCGTCCACATCGTGCATCACTCGTCGTCGTCGTCGCTGCAACTTCTACGCGCGGCGAAAGCGGAAGGGTTGCCGTTCACGGCCGAGACGTGCCCGCACTACCTGACCTTCGCGGCGGAAGACGTGCCCGACGGCGCGACCGAGTTCAAATGCTGCCCACCCGTGCGCGAACGCGAGAACCGCGAGCAACTCTGGGATGCGCTCGACACGGGCGCGCTCGACCTGATCGTCTCCGATCATTCGCCGTGCCCGCCGGAGTTGAAGCGGCGCGCGGAGGGCGACTTTCTCGCGGCGTGGGGCGGCATCGCCTCGCTCCAATTGCGCTTGCCCGTCGTGTGGACGGAGGCGCAGGCGCGCGGCCATGCCATCGAGCGCGTGGTGGAATGGTTGGCCGCCGCGCCCGCGCGCCTCGTCGGGCTGGACGGCCGCAAGGGCGCGATTCAAACGGGCTGCGATGCCGACCTGGTCGTCTTCCGCCCCGCCGAGCAGTTTCGCGTCGAGCCTGCGATGCTGCACCACCGGCACAAGTTGACGCCGTATGCGGGACGACTTTTGCGCGGCGTCGTCGAGACGACGTATTTGCGCGGCGCGCCGATTTACGAGCGCGGCGACTTTAAGAGCGAAGCGGCCACGGGCGCGCTGCTCGCACGAGGTGACACACGATGACGGATTTCACCGAACTCGTTGACCTGGCCGCCGAACGCGTGGGCGGCGCGGCGCTCTACGCCAACGACGATTTCTTTGCGCCGAAGGAGAACCTGTTGAAGCCGGGCGCGCCCGTCTTCATCGAAGGCAAGTACACGGATCGCGGCAAGTGGATGGACGGCTGGGAGTCGCGGCGGCGACGCACGCCCGGCTTCGATTGGTGCATCGTCCGGCTGGGTCTGCCCGGTATCATTCGCGGCGTCGTCGTAGACACGGCGCACTTCAAAGGCAACTACCCGGAGCAGTGTTCGCTCGAAGCCTGCGACGTTGGCGGCCAGCCCGATGTCGGGCAACTGTTGGAGGACACGGTGCGGTGGCGCGAGGTGCTGCCCGTCTCCGACCTGCGCGGCGATTCGCCAAACCCGTTTTCGATTGCAGACGGCCAACGCGCCACACACCTGCGTTTCAAGATTTACCCGGACGGCGGCGTGGCGCGCCTGCGCGTCTACGGCGAGGTCGCGCCGGACTGGCCGCGTCTCAGGGCGCACGGCGCGCGCGTCGATCTGGCGGCCGTCGAGTCGGGCGGACTCGTGCTCGCTTGCAGCGACATGTTTTTTGGTCATCGTCATAATTTGATCATGCCCGGCCGCGCCGCCAACATGAGCGACGGCTGGGAGACGAAGCGGCGACGCGGCCCCGGCCACGATTGGGTCGTCGTCAAGCTCGGCGCGCGCGGGCGGATTCAACAGGTGGAAGTTGACACCTCTCACTTCAAGGGCAACTATCCCGACAGTTGTTCGCTCGAAGGCTGCGACGCGAAGGAAGCGGGCGGCGACGCGGCTGCACTGGCCGGCGTCGTGTGGACGGAGGTTCTGCCGCGCACCAAGTTGCAGGCGCACACGCGCCACCATTTCACAGACGAGTTGAACCACGACGCCGCGCTCACCCACGTCCGTTTCAACATCTACCCCGACGGCGGCGTCAGTCGCCTCCGTCTCTACGGAAGCGTCGCGGAGGAATAGGTTTCAAGTTTCAAGTTTCAAGTTTCAGGTCTGAGATTCTTCAGTCTTTAACTTGAAACTTGAAACCTGAAACTTGAAACCATGATGATCGACTTACGCGAAGGTCTCGCACGCCTGAACTCTTTGAGCGCGGCCGAGGCGGAGACGGAACTGCTCAAGTGTTGCGGTTCGACCGGGTGGGCGCGGTCGCTGTTGGCGCGGCGTCCGTTCGGCGACGCGGCGGAGTTGTTGACGGCGGCCGACGAGGTCTGGCGCGGCTTAAGCGCGCGCGACTGGCTCGAAGCGTTCGCCGCGCACCCGCGGATCGGCGGGCGCGAGGGGGCGGCGCGAGCGCAGCACCGGCAGGCGGAAGGCTGGTCTGAGCAGGAACAATCAGGCGCGCGCCGCGCCGCGCCCGCGACGCTCGACGAACTCGCCGCCGCCAACCGCGCCTACGAAGAGAAGTTCGGCCACATCTTCATCGTCTGCGCCACCGGCAAGACGGCCGCAGAGATGCTCGCGCTCTTGCAGGCACGCCTGTCCAACGAAGCCGACACCGAACTCCGCACCGCCGCCGAGGAGCAGCGCAAGATCACCAGGCTTAGATTGGAAAAATTATTGACGACGTGAGTTGGCGAAGTTTCAAGTTTCAGGTTTCGGGTTTCAAGTTAAAGAATCGAAGAAACTCAATTTTGAAATTTGAAATTTGAAATTTGAAACTTAAAACCTGAAACCTGAAACTTGAAACCTGAAACTTGAAACCTAAGTTTTTATGAGCGCGATCACCACACACATTCTCGATACGTCGCGCGGGCGACCGGCGGGCGGCGTTGCGATCATCCTCGAAGCTCGGGAGGGTGAAGGGTGGGAAATTTTAGGGCAGGGCAGGACGGATGCCGACGGGCGGCTGAAGGATTTGTTGCCCGCCAATTTCGCCTTACAGGCGGGCGTGTATCGTCTCACGTTTCACACGGCGGATTATTTCGCCGCGCAGGGAGCGGAGAGTTTTTACCCGGAAGTCGTCGTCGGTTTCGTCGTCACGGATGGGGCGGCGCATTATCATGTGCCGCTTCTCATCAGTCCCTTCGGCTACTCCACCTATCGCGGGAGTTAATGAATGATACTCGACCCCAACACGAGCGAATGGCTCAATCTCTTCGCGCGCTGGTTCCACGTCTTCGCGGGCATCCTCTGGGTCGGCACGACCTACTATTTCACGTGGCTCGATGCGCGCCTCTCCGAGGCCGAAGGCGGCGCGGGTGGCGCGGGCGCGCGGCCGCAGGTCTGGATGGTGCATAGCGGCGGCTTCTACGTGGTGGAAAAACAGAAGCAGCCCGGCACGGAAACGCTCCACTGGTTTCGCTGGGAGGCCGCGCTGACGTGGCTGAGCGGCATGGTCTTGCTCGTGCTCGTCTACTATCTCGGCGGCGCGCTCGTCGATCCGGACGTGCGCGACATCAGCGTGCCCGCCGCCGTCGGGTTCAGCCTCGGCCTGCTCGTCGTCGGGTGGGTCGTCTACGATCTGTTGATGCTGTCGCCGCTCGGCAGAAGCGAGGCGGCGTTCGCCGTGGTCGCCTACGCGTTGCTCGTCGGCGTCGCATACCTGTTGACGCACGTGCTCAGCGGGCGCGCGGCCTACATACACATGGGCGCGCTCCTGGGCACGCTGATGGTCGCCAACGTCTGGATGCGCATCCTCCCCGCGCAACGCCGCATGATCGCCGCGACCAGCGCGGGGCACGCGCCCGACGCGCGGCTCGCCGCGCAGGCCAAGCTCCGCTCCAAGCAGAACACCTTCATGGTCGTGCCCGTCGTCTTCACCATGATCAGCAACCATTTCCCGACCGCCACCTACGGCAGCCGCTACGACTGGCTCATCCTCTCGGCCTTGATCCTCCTGGGCTGGGTCGCGGCGAAGTTCATCAGGCGGGGGTGAGGTGGGTTTCAAGTTTCAAGTTTCAGGTTTCAGGTTAAAGAATGAAGACTTTCAGACTTGAAACCTGCAACCTGTAACTTGAAACCTCAAAGTCGAACGGGAGTGGGAAGACGCACGCGTCTTCCCACTCCCGTTCGACTTTGAATGTTGTCAGCTACTTTTTAGTAACCGCTGTAGCCATCGTTGTAGCCGTTCTCGAAGGCCATGCGGAGGTAACGCTGGTACAGGTAGCGGTCGCCGAGGCGCGAACTGTAATCCTTCGTGCCGCTGCGGTAGACGCTCTCGTCGCTGAAGTCGTAACGCTCGTTGCGCGAACGATCCTTGCGACCTTCCTTGATACCCTCGTTATAACCGGCGTTCAAGGCCGTCTGGCGAAGCTGGAACGTGCCGCCATAGTTGGGATAGCCGTCGTAGCTGTTGCCGCGGCGCGCTCTGCGTTCTTCGCGTCGCTCCTGGCGATCCTCGCGCCGGTCTTCACGCCTGTCCTGACGCCGTTCGCGGCGTTGGTCACGCCTGTCCTGACCGTAGCCCCAGGTTTGCGCGAATGTCGTCGCCGGCAAAAGCAACAACGCTCCCAACACAAACATCAACGCTCTCGTCTTAATTCCAACATTGCTTCTCATCGTTTTATCACCCCTCTACTTTCAACTGAAATTCGCCTCATTGCGAACTCTCACCGGAGTGACTTACAACCGCCGTGCCACGCGCCCGGAATACGAAAATCCTTACAAATCGCCGCTTCTTTCGCACGCGTAGACGCTGAATCGCACGATAAGGTGTCAAGACGTTCCGTATCGTGTGCATACGCGCGGAAACGGCCGCCCGGTCAAGCTGAAGGCGCACGCTACGCCTCCAGGGAAAGGCGCAGGCGCGCCGCCCACGCTTCCTGTTCGGCGCGGGCGGCGCGCGGCGGCGGCGCGTTGAATCGTTCGAGGTCTCCGGCGAAACGCGGAATCACGTGAAGGTGAAAGTGGAACAAGTGCTGGTCGCTCGCCGCCTCGTTGTTCTGCCTGAGCGTGATGCCTTCGGCCGCGAACGCACGCTTGGCCGCGCGCGCAATCACGGCCGCCGTCGAGAGGATGGGGGCGGCGAGTTCATCCGGTAGCTCGTACAGGTTCTCGATGTGGCGGCGGGGCACGACGAGGGCGTGCCCCGGAGCCACGGAGAATGGATTGATCAAGACGAGCGCTTGCTCCGTCTCGGTCACGATGCAGCCCACGCGCTCGCCCGCGATCACGCGGCAAGCCCAGCACGGCTCCCAGAAGTTGGTTGCGTCTTCGTCCATATTGTTCGCCGGTGCGAGTTCAGCGTGCGCTTGCCGTTCAAGGCAGTTTCGGTTTCACGCGAGCGAAGCGGCTTTAACTGCTCGATGAATTCTGCCTGCTATTGAGAATCTGGACGAACGAGCCGGAGCGCAGTTCGGCGAGCGTGAGGCTGGATCGCTCCAGGGCTTCCGCTTCCGTGATCGCGCCGCAGTTGATGGCGCGCAGGAAATAGTTGAGCAAGCCCTGGCCGGTCGCCGCGTCGTCGAACACGTCTCCGACGAGGGTGGCCTTGGCGGCCTTTTCGACGAAGTTGCGAAGGCGTTCGGAGGCGGCGTCGAGACTTTTAAGGAAGAAGGCATAGACGGCAGCGTAGCGGGTGGGGAGTTGAGCGGGGTGTAAATCCCAACCCTGGTAGAAGCCGCCGGTGAGCGAGTGTTGGACGTGGCCGTAATGGATGCGCCAGGCGCGGTGGACGGTGCGGCGGTTCTCGTCTTCCTGCGCCGGGGTGAGGGGCGCGCCTCCGGCGGCGGCGCGGTGCGGGGCGACGGGCATGATGTTCGTCGCGCCGTCGGAGAGCCACACGCCTGTGCCCGCGAAGGCGACCTGCATCATGTGCTTGGCGAAGTCGCAGGAGGGATGGGTCATGTGCTGGTGCGCGGCGGTGATGTTGCAACTGGCGGTGTAATCGTAAGTGCCGAAGTGCGCGGCGGTGCAGCGGCCGCGCGCGGCTGAGAGCAGGAGCGGCAAATTGATCCGGCCGTCGTGGTTGATGATCGATTGGGTGGTTTCGATCATCATCTCCATCTTGAGCGCGCCCGCTGCGAGGCCGAGTTGGGCTTCGAGCAGGTCGAAGGCTTGAGCGAGCGCGGCGGTCTGTTCGGGAATGGTGATCTTGGGCAGCGTGACGACGAAGTTGGGCGGCAGCGTTCCGCCGAGTTCCGCGGCGAGGGTGGAGACGAAGATGTCGAGGGTGCGGAGGCTGCGGGCGCGCAGTTCTTCGTTGAAGGGTTTGATGCGGATGCCGATGAAGGGCGAGAGCGTGCCGGACTTCAACCCCTGCCCCACTTCGCGCGCCGCCGCTTCGGCATGAGCGTCCTCTTCGGCGTCGGGGCGGTTGCCGTAGCCGTCCTCGAAGTCGATGCGGAAATCTTCGACCGGCTCGCGGCCGAGCTTCTCGCGCACGCGTTCGTAGATGACGGGCGCGAGCGCGGCGAACTGCTCCTCCGCGCCCGCCGCGGGTTCCGCGCCCGTGAGGCCAACGGCGCGGGCGAAGGCGTCGGTATTGGGGGCGAAGGCTTCGAGGGCGCGCAGGGCGAGCGCGCCGAGGCGTGCGGGCGTGTCGGACTTGAAGAGGTGCGCGCCGCCGTAGACGGTGTGGACGGGCTGGCGGCTTCCGGTCTCGCCGGGGTAGAGACGCGCGAAATCGGCGTTGGCCTGTTGGAGCCGGTCGGTGATGTCGCGCGTGTTGTCGGTCGTTAGAGATGTTTTCATGTGTGCCTTCTTCAAACGGAAAATTGGGGAGAGAATATCATGTTCCAGACCTCATCAACGCGCGCTCGGAAATAACCCGCGCTTGCTTCCACGCGCGGCCGCCGCGCGACTGTCTAGCGACTATCCAGCGACTTCGACCCCGCCGACGCGCGTGCGCTTTATTCCTTCCCGGCGAGGTCGCAAATCTTTTGCGCGAGGAGTTCGCCCGCGAGGCGATGGCCGGAGGCGTTCCAGTGGCCGTTGCCGAGGTTGCGCCCGAAGCCGTGGAGAAAGACTTGATGCTGTTCCGCATACTGTTGGAGCGGCGGCGCGAGCGTGAAGACGGGGAAGCCTTCGCGCTCGCCGAGCGACTTGAGGCGCGCGTCCGGGTAGAAGATGTCGGTCGCGCCGACGCGGGCGAGGAAGGCCGCACGCGCCTCTGGGCGAGGATGAACCTGCACGCCGTTGCTGAGCGTGACGACCAAAAACTGCGCGCCCCGCCCGCGCACCTCGTCGCGCATGAGACGCAGGAGTCCTTCCGTCACGCGCCAGGCTTCTTGCCAGGTGGGGTCGTCGGCGGGTTCGCGGTAGATGAGATTGTCGATGCCGAGTTCGTCGGAGACGGCGGCGGTTGGGCGTCTGTCGTCCGGTTGAGGCGGCGGGGCGTTCGTCGTCGGGGCGGGCGCGCTGCCGGGAGGCTTCGGCGCGGCCTGCGCGCGGCGTGAGGCGAGATAGTTTTTGAACGCGTATTGGCCTTGATGGAGAGCCTGAATGACGCGCAGGTGTTCTCTGAGCCAGCGGCCGACGCGGCTGAGCGTCGAGTGGCGCAGGCGGAACACGCGCGTCTCGCGGAAGGAATCATCGAGCGTGAGTCGGCCGTCGTGGTAGACGAAATACGGAATCTCGTCGGCCTTCTTGAGGGGGCGCGAGTTGTCCGTAATGTCGTTGTTGGTGGTGACGGCGAGGAGCACGATGTCGGGCGCGTAGTCCCAGACCCGCTCGCGCAGCGTCAAGAGTTCCTGTCCCGTGCCGTAGCCGGAGACGCCGAAGTTGATCACTTCAACCTGCTTGCCCTCGTTGAAAGACCGGCAGCCTTGCAGCCTTTGTTCCAGGACGACCCAGAAGGCGTCTTCGAGCGGCACTTGCAGAGCCTCCGCGTAAGAATCGCCGAGCAGCGCGATCCGCAGCGTGTTCGCGGGCTTCCGTTTCGCGTGCTCGCGGTCGCGCAGGCCGTCGCTGTTGATGCGGATGTAGGCCTCGCCCTCCTTGCGATACCAGCCGGACACGCCGGGTCTGAGCGCGTAGCCGCGCACCGTGTCGGGCGTGTAAAAGACTGGGTAGGTGTAGCCCGCGAGACGCAGGGCAACCTCGGCGATGAGCACGCCGCAGAGCAGCGCGACGAGCAGCATCGCCAGTTTGACGAGGCGCAGTTTTCCGCGAGACCAGTTGAGCGCGGGCGCGGGCGGCGATTCGGGCATGGGCAAAGTTAAGGGATGAGGGCGGAGGGATGAGGGATGAAAGGAACGCTTAACTCGCTTGAATGTGTTTTATTCATCCCTCATCCCTCCGCCCTCATCCCTCATCCCTCATCCCTTTCTTCCGGCACGCGGAGGACGGCTTGCCAGTTCGACTCGTCGGCGCGCATGCGCGCGGTCAGTTCGTCGCGCAGGCGGCGCAGCTTGTCGCTCAGGGCGTGCGGGTAGTTTTCGATGTCGCGGAAGCGCGTGCGTTGCGCTTCGACGAAGGCTTTCAGCTTGGTGATGGAGGGGATGGAATCGTGTCGGCCGCGCTCCCAGAAGGGCGCGAGGAGCGGTTCGACCGTGGCCGCGCCGGGGATGTCGATCTCTTCGCCGTCGAGGCCGATGATGTCGCCGACGTACATCCCCTCCTTGTCCGCGCCGCGAAACACTTGCAGGCGGCCGGGCAGCGTAGACTTCTCCGGCGTGTTGGAAGCCTTGAGCGTCGGGCGTCCTTCGATCAGGCATTGCTTGAAGATGACGCCCGCGACGCGTCGCACCTCGCCGGAGAGCTTGGTGCCGACGCCGAACCCCGCCGCCTCAGGAAACTCCGCCACGATTCGTTTCACCTCTTCCACGTCGAGGTCGCCCGTCAGGACGGGCATCAACCCGTGGAGGCCGTTCGCCTCGAAGAAGCGCAGGCACCACACGCCGAGTTTCGCCAAATCGCCCGAATCCACGCGGAAGCCTTTGAAGGCGCGGCGGCGCGCGGGCGTCGAAGTGGCGGCCATCGCGGCGTGCGCCGCGCCCGTGTACACGTCAATCGTGTCGAGCAACAGCGTCGTCCCCTGCGGGTTGGCGTCGAGCCAACGCTCGAAGGCCACTTGCTCGAAATGCTTGGCCTTGCCCGTGCGCGGTTCGATCTCCGGCTCTTCGAGGTAAGAGATGTAAGCCTGCTGCCAGTAGTGAGCCGAAGTGCCGACGGCCGGGATGTCCAGACGGTGCGCCGCCTCCAGGTTCGACGTGTCGTTGAAACCCCCGATGAACGCATAGGTGGCGACTTCGACGGCGCGCTCGATGTCGCCGTTGCGGCGCAGGGAGAAGTCGGAGAGCCAGCGCGTCTCGCCCGCCGCGAGCCGCAGTTGCATGGCGATGGCGGCGGTCGTCATCGGCAGGTCGAACGCGTGCTCAAACTTGATCTCCTGCGCCTGCGTCAGGCCGAAGCCGCCCGTGATGTCCGCGAACGGCTCGCCCGCAAACATGATCGTCGCCGGGCGCACCGCCCGCACCGCCCCGACGAAACTCATGTCTTCCAAAGCCTTCGCAAACCGCTCCAGACCTCCACGATCCTGTTCGAGAAAACGCAGGCGCGGCCGATCAATTCCGCTCTCGGCCATCAGGCGCACGAGCCGCCCGTGTCCCAGGCATGGCGCGTAGGGAAGTTTGCGCTGCGTGACATAGAAGGTCGCTTCCGCCTCGCTCAGAGGCCGACCGTGCAGGCGCGTCTCGTCTTTATACGAGGCGTCGCCCATCGTCGCGTGATAACGATCAATGTTGAGATTTCCCATCTTCGGCGTAGCTCGTTACTTTACCAGGTGGTTGATGACTGTGATGGTTATTCCGTTATTGAAGTCGAACAGACCGGGCAGATGTTTATCACTTGCTGAGAGTTTTGACGGGGTATGTCACAGGTAATTAGTGTTCGGCAATTTGGGCAGGGTTCGTTACGCAGGGTCACAAACGATTCCTGCTCGATCTTGTTTGTCCATTCGACGTAAGAGCCGTCGCCCTGTCTTTTGGCTGTCTGGCAAGCTGTATCTGCTCTTTTCAGCAAAGTATCAAAATCAATATCATCTTGGCGAATGGCATAACCGAAACTCGCCGCAGTTTTGATTTGTTGCCCCTCAAACTCAAATTTGCACTCGGCAAAATTACCTGCGAAGGACTTGAAACTTTCCAGAAATTCTCGCCGAAGCAGGATAACAAACTCATCGCCGCTCTGCCGGAAAGCCTGCGCCCGGCATTTCTCAACGAATAATTCTTGGATCATTGCCCCGACATATCCGATTGCATAATCACCGGCAGCATGTCCAAATTTGTCGTTCAAGCGTTTAAAACGATTCAAGTCGCCAAAGACGACGACATCAAAAGAGCTTTCATCAGTCGTCGAACTGAATCTTTGTTGGAGAGCGAGAGCACTTTTGAGCGGAGTCTTATCATCGGTCAAAGCCGTTTGGATAACGCTTTGCACTGCTTCTTGCAAAATTGATACGGATGCTTCAGCATCACGCAAGACAGACACCGATTTCTCGAAGTTATCCTGTAACTCGCGGAAAGCCTGTTCGAGTTGCGGCAAACTATTGAACAGGCTCATTGCTGTCTTGAAGATTGAATTGTAGAGAGTTTTTCGGGAAACTGCTTTGCCGTCAAATCCCCGTAAAGCCAGTCCTCTAATGTTTCATCAGTCCAACCCGGATTTCGGGGGGCGCGACTTTCAATTATCCATCCCCCACGCCCTTCGACAATAAAAGCAACACGCGCAACATAGGGACTCGGTCGATAGAATCCGACAACCGGCAAATTCTTTTCGGCAAAGAACTGGCGCACGGCAACCTCAAGCGGCGGCGGTTGATTGGCTAATGCTCCCCCGACCGCGCCACCAACAACTGCTCCTCGCGCATCTTTGGTAACTGCCAGACCAAGCAAACTGCCAAGCAACGCGCCCATCCATGTTCCGCGGGGGCGCGGCATTCGATATTCAACACCAGCAGGATATGGTTGGGTCTGACTCATGGCTTGAATTATAGCAAGATTCGACTTCAATTACTCTTTCATTATGCGTCTCGACGTATTGCCTCCTTTAAATACGAGGCGTCGCCCATCGTCGCGTGATAACGATCAAGGTTGAGATTTCCCATGTTTATCCGCGCATTATAAACATTGACAGGGTGAAGCGACAGTCGGATACTGCATGCCGCGCGCAAGGGTACAAGCGGGAACACACGAAGCCCCCCATCATTATCAGTAATTCAACTCGTTAAGGAGAGAGAAGATGAAACGGAGTACGTTGTCCGCTTTTGTGTTTTTGATCGTCGCCCTGTTGAGCTTGCAAACCGCCTCCGCGCAGTTTCCCAGACTGCCGAGGATTCCCAGACCCGAACGGCCGAAACCGACGCCGACGCCGGAAGCGCAACCTGCCTCGTCTGACACTGCTCAACCGGCGCAGCCGGAAACTCGTCACGAGACGAAACCGGCGATGATGTCAGCGGCGGCGGCGTCACAGTCGAACGAACAGACCATCGCCAAGGATTCCGTCCAGTTGACTGCCTTCACCTACAACGTCTACAAGGGGAACTACGACACCTGGAGTTGGGTTCCGCTCATCTCCTATCGCGTCAACGGCCCCATCCCGAGCGGCGGCCAACTCTACGTCGAGTACACGGTTCCCGGCAACGCCGCCGTGAAGTTCGATTGCAGCACCGAGGAGACGGCCGCCGACCGCTGGTGGAAGACCACGTGCGGCGGACGCGAAGGCGTCCCCGAGGAGAAAGCGACCACCTACACCGGCGCCTTCCAGTTCGCTATCAAGCTGCGGAACGAGCTGGCGGGCACAGACAAGACGATCTTCACGGGGAAGGCCAAGGTCGCCAAGGTGCATTCCAACGAGATCAGCACCGGCAAGTTCGCCAACCACTTCGTCTATTACGTTGACCACGACTGGAACATGCCCATCGGTTACGTCTATTACACGCCCGACGACCTGAACGGCATGAAGAGACCCATGCTCAACGTCACCTTCTGGGTGCGCGGCGATTCGTACAAACTCGACCCGCACCTCTTCTACAAGGGCGCGGAGGTGGGGCGCATCTCGTACGAGGGCACGCAGGTCGGGAAACCCAGTTGCGATTCGGACGTGGAGAACAACACCACGCACTTCGTGGACGAGAAGCTCGCGCCGCAGAAGGCGAAGTGGTCGCGCATGCGCTGCACCTTCAACAACGTCCGCGCCTGGGACACGTCGGACGCGGGTTGGGGCTTCGGCGCCCCGCACCTGTTGGTCAAGAACCCCGGCGAGTACGAGATGAAAGTGCTGTGGAACAACAAGCTGGCGCGCTCCGTTAAGTTCACCGTCAAACCCGACGGCACGCTCGACGCCAGCCTCGCGGCCGCCAACAAACTCGGCACCGACCGCCTCATCGTGCCCGTGCAGATAATCGGGGATCAGGACGGCCAGTGGAACCGTACGGCGTGGCAGACCGAAGCCTTCTACGGCAACCCGCTGACGGGCTTCACGGCTCTGCCCTGAACCGCAGCCACAGCCGTTCGAGCGTGGTCGGCCAATAACTCCAGGGGTGCCACGGAAAAGACTAAACAGGCGGCGGGGGGGGGGGGGGGGGGGGGG